>NZ_JBVKBW010000005.1:39483-616313 GCF_055635295.1 Streptomyces sp. NPDC111520
AACACCGGCCCGGGATGCCGGGGGAGAGGCGGGGGGGGCAGGGGTTTTTGGGTGTGGACCCAAAAAGCAAGGGGGGGGGGACTTCCCGGCCCGCCTCCCCCGCACCCGTACCTCCACCGACCCCCGCGGTGCGCCGCCCCGCACCGACCGCACCCGTCGCTCCGACCCGAACGACCAGAACACGAGGGGCCCACGTGCCATTCGCCGCCATCGACCTCGGCGCCACCAGCGGCCGCGTCATCCTCGGCCGGGTGGGCCCGGACCACCTCGTCCTCGACGAGGTGCACCGCTTCGCCAACACCCCCGTCCGGCTGCCCACCGGACTGCACTGGGACGTGCTCGCCCTGTTCCGGGAGAGCCTGGACGGCCTGCGCCTGGCGGCCCGGGCCGGGGACGGCGTGACGTCGGTCGGCATCGACAGCTGGGCCGTGGACTACGGGCTGCTCGACGCGGACGGCGCCCTGCTCGGGAACCCCCACCACTACCGCGACGGCCGGACGGAGCACGTCGCCGCACGGATCAGGGACGACATCGGCGCGCAGCGGCTGTACGGGGTCACCGGGCTGCAGCACCTGCCGTTCAACACGCTCTTCCAGCTGGCGGCGGCCCGCGAGGGCGCGCAGTTCGCGGCCGCGCGGACCCTGCTGATGGTCCCGGACCTGCTCACCCACTGGCTCACCGGCGCCATCGGCGCCGAGGAGACCAACGCCTCCACCACCGGCCTGTTCGACGCGCGCACCGGCGCCTGGGCGGAGGAGATCCTCGGCCGGCTCGGCGTCGAGCCGCGCCTGCTGCCGCCGTTGCGGCGCCCGGGCGACCACGCCGGCACCCTCCTGCCCCACGTGGCCGCCCACACCGGGCTGCCGGAGGGCACCGCCGTCGTCACCGTGGCCTCGCACGACACCGCCTCCGCGGTGGCCGCCGTACCGGCCACCGGACCGCACTTCGCCTACATCTCCTGCGGCACCTGGTCGCTGGCGGGCCTGGAGCTGGACGCCCCGGTCCTCACGGAGGCCTCGCGGCTCGCCAACTTCACCAACGAGCGCGGCATCGACGGCACCATCCGCTACCTGCGCAACATCATGGGCATGTGGCTCCTGGAGGAGTGCCGCCGCACGTGGGAGCAGCGGCAGGAGGGGCGGCCCCTGCAGGAACTGCTCGCCGCGGCCGCCGCCGCGGAACCCCTCGCCGCCCTCATCGACCCGGACGACCCCGTGTTCCTGGCACCCGGCGACATGCCCGCCCGGATCCACGCCTTCTGCCTGCGGACCGGTCAGCGGCCCCCGGAGTCCCACGGCGCGGTCGTCCGCTGCATCCTGGAGAGCCTGGCCCTGGCCCACCGGCGCACCCTCCGCGAGGCGGCCGGGCTCGCCGGCCGGGACATCCACCGCGTCCACCTCGTCGGCGGCGGCTCCCGCAACGAACTGCTGTGCCGGTTCACCGCCGACGCGACCGGCCTCCCGGTCGTCGCGGGCCCCACGGAGGCCACGGCCCTGGGCAACATCCTCGTCCAGGCCCGCGCCCACGGCACGATCGGCGACGGCCCGGACGGCCTGGCGGCGATGCGCGCCCTGGTCGCCGCCACCCAGCCGCTGCGCACCTACGAGCCGGCCGCGGACGGCCGCGCCTGGGACGCGGCGGCGGCACGGCTGGCGGAGTTCGGCGCGACGGGGCGGCCGTAGCTGCGGGTGGGTGGTTCGGCTGTCCCGCCGTCTCGCTCCCTTCGGTCGCAAAGCGGCGGGCTGCGGACGGGGAGGGCGGGGGCGGGCCTTCGCGGCGGTGTGCGGATTGGTCCTCGGCGGGGGCTCAGGCGCCGGAGCGGGTTGCCTCTCCCTTGGCGGAGGTCTCGTTGCCGTCCGCGGGTGCAGATGGCCGGTGACCACGCCCACCGTTCGTGGGTGGCGCGCCCGCCGTAACCAGCGTCTGCGGGTGATTCCCCGACAGGCAACGGGCTCGGCAGGTGGCTTTCCGAGATCGGGCTCTGTTTCGCCGACTATGTCGGCGAAAGCGGGCCCGATGTCCCGTCAACCCAAGCCTCCACCCTCCCCGTCCGCAGCCCGCCTCCTTGCGACCGAAGGGAGCGAGACGGTGCGACAGCGGCACCGGCACCGGCAGGGCTACACGCCCGTGGTGCCGTCGGCCAGTTCGCGCAGGACGTCGAGGTGGCCGTTGTGGCGGGAGGTCTCCTCGACGAGGTGCAGCAGGATCCACCGGAGGTTGGGCCGGCGGCCGTCGCGGATGGACCGCTCGGCGACCGCGTCCAGCTCGTGCGCGGCGACGAGTTCGCGGTAACGGGCGGTGTGCGCCTCATAGTCGGCCAGCAGGTCGGCGAGGGGGATGTCCACGGCGATCCGCATCTCGCGGTCGGGGTCCTCGTCCGTCCAGGGGCCCTCGTCCTCGCCGCCGAGGAACACCACCTCGAACCAGTAGTACTCCACCCAGCGGAGGTGGTTGACCAGTCCGCTGAGCGTCATCAGCGGGGAACCCAGGAGCGGGGCGCTGCGGGCGTGCTCCGGGGTGACGCCCTCGCACTTGGCGCGGGCGGTGTCACGGGCGTAGTCGAGGAGGGTCGTCAGCGCGGTGCGCTCGTCCCATGCGGTGGGGGTGTCGGTTCGCGTCATCGGCGGAATGCTGTCGGGAACGACCCGGGCGCGTCCACCGATTAACGGCGCCCCGCGGCGTCCCCCTGACAACAGATGTCAGCGGAGGACCGGATCATCGGTCCCCGTGACCACCACCGGACATACGCGACGCCTCCTCCTGCCCGCCGTGTTCATCACCTCCCTCGGCAACAACATCCAGCTGATCGCCGCCGCCCTGCTGATCGTGCGGGCGCAGGGCTCGGTGCTCGACGTGGGCTGGCTCTTCGTCGCCGTCGCCGTCCCCCAGGCCGTGCTGTCCCCGTGGTTCGGCCGGCTGGCCGACCGCTTCGACCGGCGGGCGCTGTGGGCGGGCTGCGACCTGCTGAGCGCCGTCGTGGCCCTGGTCCCGGCGCTCGGGACGGCGCTGGGCTGGCCACGCGGGGTGGTCGTCTACGGCAGCAACTTCGCGCTGGCGGTGACGGCCGCGCTCTTCGTGCCGGTCAGCGCGGCACTGGTCAAGGAGCGGGTGCCCGCGGGACGGCTGCGGCGCTTCAACGCCCACTACGAGATGGCCCTGCAGAGCGGAATGCTGCTGTCCGCGGCGGTGGGCGGGATCGCCCTGCAGTACGCCGGACCCGCCCCGCTGTTCGTGTTCAACTCGGCCACCTTCGTGGTCTCCGCGGTCCTCGTCCTGGCGACCGGGCCCGGCCCGGGTCGGCCCTCCGCGTCGAAGGACTCCGCGGCGGTGCCCGCGACGCGGCCGGTCCCGTCGCGCCGGCCGCTCGGGCCGCTGGTCGCGCTGTACGCGCAGGGCAGTGTGGTGGTGACGGTCTTCAACGCCCTGATGCCGGTGCTGGTCATCGCCGAGCTGCACCGGGGCGCCGCAGTCGTCGGCGCCGTGGACGCGCTCGGCGGCGCCGGCTTCCTGCTGGCGGCGGCCGCGTACCGGCGGACCGGGGCCCGGCTGGGGGACCTGCGGCTCGCGCTCACCGGCTTCTCCGTCTGCGCGGTGCTGTTCGCGCTGCAGCCCCGGTTCGGGGTGACGGGGCTGCTGCTGCTCGTACCGGCGGGGGCGTTCGTCTTCGGGCAGGCGCGCATCGCGTCGCGGACGCTGCTGATGACGGCGGTCGGCGAGGACCGCGTGGGGCGGGCCTTCGGGACGGCGAACGCCTACGGGCTCGCCGCGACCGTGGCCGTGATGCTCGGGACGTCGGCGGTCACCGACCGCGCCGGGGTGCCGACCGGCTTCGCGGCGGTCGCCGGTCTCAGCGCGGTGGCGTCCGCGGGGGCGGCGGTGTGGCTCACGGCGGCGCGTAGAGGGCGGCCAGCGCCCGTGCCGACTCCGCCAGCAGCTCCCGCAGCGGATCCGGCGCCAGGACTTCCAGGTCCGCGCCGAGCCTGAGGAACTCGCCGTGCGCGTGTGCGACCGACTCGATGGGCACGCGGGCGCGGACCCAGCCGTCCGGTTCCCGCTCGCCGTGCTCGGCCACCGCCCGGGCCACCGGGCGCGACAGCAGCGCGGGCACCCGCTGGACGCCGCGCGGTGACAGCCGGATCAGGGCCTCGTCGCGGTGGAGCCGCGCGTGGAAGCCGGCGAGGTACTCCCGCCAGTACGCGGGCAGGTCGAAGCCGGACGGGAGGGCGAACGTCTCGTCGAGGACGCGGACGTCGAGGATCTGGTCGACCCGGTAGGTCCGCGGCTCCCGTCCGTCGTGGGCGACCACGTACCAGCGGCCGGCCTTGAGGACCAGGCCGTACGGCTCGAGCCTGCGGTCGGTCTCGGCGGGCTCGCGCCAGCGGCGGTAACGCACCCGCACGACCTGCCGGTTCCACACGGCGTCGGCCACCACGGGCAGGTGCGGCACCTGCTCGTCGGAGCTGTACCAGCCGGGCGCGTCCAGCAGGAAGCGCTCCCGCACCCGCTCCGCCCGCTCCCGCAGCGCCGGCGGCAGCGCGGCGCTGAACTTCAGCCGCGCCGTCGCCGCGGCCTCCCCGAGCCCCAGCTGCGCCGCCGGGTCGGGCAGGGCGGCCAGGAACCACGCCTGCGTCTCGTCGGCGGTCAGGCCCGTCAGCCGGGTGCGGTAGCCGTCGAGGAGCCGGTAGCCGCCCTCGTGCCCGGCGTCGCCGTACAGCGGGATGCCCGCCTCGTGCAGCGACTGCACGTCCCGGTAGATCGTGCGTACGGACACCTCCAGCTCCTCCGCCAGCTCCGCGGCGGTCATCCGGCCCCGCGACTGGAGGAGCAGGAGGAGGGAGACCAGCCGGCTCGCGCGCATGGCGGCAGTATCTCCGCACCCACCGACAGCGTCGGCGGTCCGGCGTGCGGAGGCCGGAATGTGCCCGCGGGGCAAGGGGCAGCGGCCGATTTGATGGCGCCCGGTGGAGCGCGCACTCTGGGGGATAGGGACTGCGACGGGTGTGTGATCGCCGACGATGAACACGAGTGACCCCGATGACCCGGCCGCCACGGCCGTGGTCACCGTCAGCGCGCGGGGGGTGGTCACGGGATGGAGCGCGGGGGCGCGACGGCTGCTCGGGCGCCCGGCGCCGGAAGCGGTGGGACGTCCCGTCGACGAGGTGTTCGGTGCGGACGCGGGTGCGGTCCCCGTCGACCGGGAGTGGCGCGGGCGGGTGTGGGCGCGCCAGGGGGACGGACGGGAACGCGAACTGGACGTACGGGTCTCCCCCGCGCTGGACGCCGACGACCGGCCCGCCGGCTGCGTCGTGACGGCCACGCCGGTCGACCGGGACACGGCACTGCTGCTGTGGGCCTTCCAGCAGTCCTCCGTCGCCATGGCCACGTACGACACGGACCTGCGCTACCACCGGGTCAACGACACCGCGGCCGACATGATCGGCGTCCCCGCGGCGGAGCTCACCGGCCGCCCTTTCACCGGCCCGCTCCTGGACGACGAGGGGCGCCGGGGGTTCAACGAACACCTGCGGCAGGTCGCGCAGACCGGCCGGCCGGTGCACTACGAGGCCCCGGCGGCCGCCGGGGCCGCGGGCGGCGAGCGGGCGTGGAGCACCGAGATGTGGCCGGTGCGGGACCCGCAGGGCCGGATCCGGGGCCTGGCGAGCGCGGCCTTCGACAGCACGGAGCAGTTCCGGGGGCGCCGGCGGCTGGCCCTGCTGAACGAGGCCGGCGCGCGGCTCGGCACCACCCTGGACGTGGTGCGCACCGCCGACGAGCTGGCGGAGCTGGCCGTGCCGCGCTTCGCCGACTTCGCCAGCGTGGACCTGCTGGACTCGGTGCTGCACGGCGAGGAGCCCCCGCCGGGTCCGCCCGGCCGCGGGGTGGAGCTGCGCCGGGTCGCCCACCGCACCTCGTCGGGCCGTGCCCCGGACGCGGCGGTCGACCTCGGCGAGCTCGACGTGTACCCGGAGTTCTCCCCGCCGTCCCGGGCCCTGGCCACCGGCCGGCCCGTGCTCAGCCGGCTCGGGCACCCGGACTTCACGCTGTGGCTGGCGCAGAACAGCCTGCGGGACGCCAAGGTCCACGAGTACGGCATCCATTCGGTGCTGGCGGTGCCCCTGCGGGCACGCGGCATCACCCTCGGGGTGGCGGTCTTCATCCGCTGGGCGCGTCCGGAGCAGTTCACCGAGGACGACCTGACGCTGACCGAGGAGCTCGCCGGGCGGGCCGCGGTCTGCGTCGACAATGCGCGCCGCTACACGCGGGAGCACTCCACGGCGCTGACCCTGCAGCGCAGTCTGCTGCCGCTGCGGCTGCGCGAGCAGGCCGCGGTGGAGGTGGCCTCGCGCTACCTGCCCGCCGGGACCCGGGCGGGGGTCGGCGGCGACTGGTTCGACGTCATCCCGCTGTCCGGCACGAGGGTGGGCCTGGTCGTGGGCGACGTCGTGGGCCACGGCATCCACGCCTCGGCGACGATGGGGCGGCTGCGCACGGCGGTGCGCACCCTCGCGGACGTGGACCTGGCGCCGGACGAACTGCTCACCCACCTCGACGACCTGGTCACGCACCTGGACCCCGAGGACGGCCGGGGCCGGGAGGTGTCGCCCGCCGAGACCAGCGGCGAGCTGGGGGCGACCTGCCTGGTCGCCGTGTACGACCCGATCGCCCGCCGCTGCACCGTCGCCAGTGCCGGGCACCCGGCGCCCGCGGTGCGCTTCCCGGACGGCACCGTCGAGATGGTCCCGATCTCCGCGGGCCCGCCGCTGGGCGTGGGAGGGCTGCCCTTCGAGGCGGTCGAGCTGGACCTGCCGGCGGGCAGCCTGCTGGCGATGTTCACGGACGGGCTGGTCAAGAGCCAGGACTTCGACCTGGACGCCGGCCTGGCGCGGTTGCGCTCCGCGCTGGCCGCCCCTGCCCCGACGATCGAGGCCGTCTGCGACACCGTCCTGAAGACCCTCCCCTCGGACCGCCCGGTGGACGACGTCGCGCTGCTGCTCGCCCGGACCCGGGCGCTCGACGACGGCCAGGTCGCGGTGTGGGACGTGCCGGACGACCCCGCGCACGTCGCGGACGCCCGGCGGGCGGTGGCGGAGCGGCTGGTCGCCTGGGGCCTGGACGAGGCCGTGTTCGTCACCGAGCTGGTGGTGAGCGAGCTGGTGACCAACGCGATCCGGTACGGGGCCCCGCCGATCCAGCTGCGGCTCATCCGCGACCGCACCCTGATCTGCGAGGTCTCCGACGGCAGCAGCACCGCCCCGCACCTGCGCCGCGCGCTGTCCGACGACGAGGGTGGCCGAGGCCTGCTGCTGGTCGCGCAGCTGAGCCAG
Organism: Streptomyces sp. NPDC111520; assembly: GCF_055635295.1. Lineage (NCBI taxonomy): Bacteria > Bacillati > Actinomycetota > Actinomycetes > Kitasatosporales > Streptomycetaceae > Streptomyces > Streptomyces sp. NPDC111520. The sequence continues at coordinate 46,809 of NZ_JBVKBW010000005.1, forward strand.
GCCTGGGGCTCCCGGCAGACCTCCGCGGGCAAGACCATCTGGGCCGAACAGGCGTTTCCCCCGGCCGGACGATGAGCCGCGGCACGTCCGGGTTCCCCGCGTCGCGCCGATCCTGACGAGCTGTCAGTCTCGGATGTATGACCGCTCGCTTCCCAGTGGCCGTCCTGAGCTGGACGGTCCTCGTCCCGGTGCTCTCGGTGGTCCTGCTGGCCCTGACGTGGGGACGCGTGCTCCCGGTGGCCGTGGTCGTGGTCGTCGCGGTCTTCCTGGCGGTCGCGGTGCTCTCCGCCGTGCACCACGCGGAGGTGGTGGCGCACCGGGTCGGCGAGCCCTACGGGGCGCTCGTGCTGGCGGTGGCGGTGACCGTCATCGAGGTGGCCCTGATCCTCACCCTGACGGCGGACGGCGGCCCCAAGAGCGCGGGCCTGGCCCGGGACACCGTCTTCGCAGCGGTCATGATCACCTGCAACGGCATCATGGGGCTCTGCCTGCTGGTGGGGGCGCTGCGGCGGCGGGTGGCGGTCTTCAACCCGGAGGGGACGGGGGCCTCCCTGGCGACGGTGGCGACCCTGGCCACCCTCAGCCTGGTGCTGCCGACGTTCACCACGAGCACCCCGGGCCCGCGCTTCTCCACGGCCCAGCTGACCTTCGCCGCCCTGGCGTCCCTGGTGCTGTACGGCCTGTTCGTGGCGACGCAGACGGTGCGGCACCGGGCGTACTTCCTGCCGGTGAAGCCGGGCGGCGAGGTGATCGACGTCTCGGAGGAGGACTCCGTGCAGCCGACCGCCCGCGCCGCGCTGTTCAGCCTGGCGCTGCTGGTGGTGGCGCTGATCGCGGTCGTGGGGCTGGCCAAGGTGGAGTCGCCGACGATCGAGCAGGGCGTGCAGTACGCCGGGCTGCCGTCCTCCTTCGTCGGCGTCGTCATCGCCCTGCTGGTGCTGCTGCCCGAGACCATCGCCGCGGTCCGGGCCGCCGCCCGCGACCGGGTCCAGACCAGCCTCAACCTGGCGCTCGGCTCGGCGATGGCGAGCATCGGGCTGACCATCCCGGCGGTCGCGGTGGCGTCGCTCTGGATGTCCGGCCCGCTGCTGCTGGGGCTGGGCGCCACGCACATGGTGCTGCTGGCGATCACCGTGGCCGTGGGCACGCTGACGGTGATACCCGGACGCGCCACCCCCTTGCAGGGCGCGGTGCACCTGGCGCTGCTGGCGGCGTACGTGGTGCTGGCGATCAGCCCCTGAGCGGACGGGGCCCTACCGGCAGCCGGCGACGACGCGGCCGGACAGGACGGCCTCGACGAAGGACTCCGGCGGGGCGTAGTGGTGCACCAGGACGTAGTGGACGACCAGGTCGGGGGCGATCAGCCAGGTGCCGGGGGCGCCCTCCACCCGTACCTCGCCGTGGCCCACGAGGATGCGCTCGCCGCCGCGGGAGACGCTCACCGGGTTGAAGCGGCCGCCCCCGACCAGCCTGCGGCGGCACAGGGTGCAGCCGTACCAGCCGTGGGTGATGGCGCACAGGTGGTCGCGGCACAGCGCGAAGAGACGGTCGGCGAACTCCTCGGAGGGCTCGGCCAGCGGGAAGGGGTGGGCCGGGTCCAGCCAGCCGACGGCACGGGCGGAGACGTCCGGCGGAATCGTTTCTGTGAAGTAGGCGTACGGGCCCAGGTCCTCGTAGTACGGCATCGCAGCCTCTCCCGCCCGCGGACCCCGCCCGCGCGCACCGTCTCCGATCGATCGCGGGCAAGCGTCCAGCAGCGGAGCCCGTAGGTCAATCACCCGTACGTGGCGGGCCCCCGCCGGCGCGCCTGGATGCGGTGCGGTCCACCCGAAGGAGACCGGCGCCGGACACCAGTCCCGGACGCCGCGCGGGTCAGCCGACGACCGGCTGCTCGTCCCTGCCGTCCTCGACCCGCGGCGCAGGCACCACCGGCTCGCGGCCGAGCCAGCCGGCCAGCAGCTCGTGCACGGACCCGGCGCCGACCAGCCGTTCCAGCGGATCGGGACCGTCGAGGTCGAACGGGTGCAGCAGGAAGGCGTGGCTCTGGTCGCCGCCCAGGCCGCCGTGCGAACCCACCTGCTCCTCGAAGGCGTGCACGGCACGGGTGACGGGGTCGTAGGCGGAGTTGACCATGATGTCGGCGGCGTGCGGGAAGCGGGCGGTGCGCAGCACCGCGGCCGCCGCCCCCGGCCCGAACGGTGCCAGCGGGTCGCGGCCGGTGACGCGGCCCGTCTCCAGTTCGTGCTCGCCGCCGTCCCCGCCGAGCACGAGCGGCCCGCGCTCGCGGTCCAGGACCAGCACGAAGCCGATGCCCGGGTGCTCGGCCAGCGTCCGCAGCAGGGCCGGGTGGCGGGCCTCGACGCCCTGCCGGTCCGCGCGCCCCGGAAGGTCGGGGAAGGAGATCAGCGCCAGGTTCCCCGAGGCCAGCACCACCGGGTCGGTGACCGGTCCGGCCGTCTCCTGCTCCTCGCCCGCGCGGCCCCCGTGCTCGGGGCGGTGCAGCGCCGCCCGGGCCGCCGCTCGCGCCTCCGCGCCGCTGGCCGTGCCCCGCGCGCGCCGGCGCACGGGCAGCCCGCACCCGGCCCGCACCAGGTCCCTCAGCGTCAGCCCGTACGCGCTCTCGAAGGTCTCGCCGTGGCTCTGGCCGTGGTCGGAGAGCAGCACGATCCGGTAGGGCCGCGGTGCGTACCGCGAGGCGTCCGCGATCAGCCGGATCGCGCGGTCCAGCCGCCGCAGCACCCGCATCGCGTCCCGGCTGCGCGGCCCCGAGTGGTGCGCGACCTCGTCGTACGCGACCAGGTCGGCGTAGACGGCGCCGCGCCCGGCGAGCATGTCGCCGACGACGGCCGCCACCGCCACGTCGCGCTCGACGACGGTCGCGAAGGCCCGCAGGAAGGGGTAGAGCCCGCCGCGCCGCACCCGGGGACGTTCGTGGCGCGCCCGCGCGGAGACCGACTCGGTGACCTCGCGGCCGACCTCCGCGAGGAAGGACGCGGCGGTGCGCACGGCGTTGGCCGGGTCGGAGAAGTACGCGAAGTAGCCGGTCCGGGAGCGGGTGGCGCTCACCCGGGCGAGGACGGCCGCGGGATCGCCGCCCTCCGGGGCGCCGACCGCCCGGGACCGCAGCCGGGCCATCGCGAGCCGGTCGGCGGAGAACCGCCGGCGGCGCGTGGACACCGACATCACCAGCGCCAGTTGCTCGGCGCCGCCGCTGAACAGGTTGCCCCGGCTCGCGCCGTCCGGTGCCAGCAGTCCGGGCCGCCCGGTGCGGGCGACCGCGCGGCGCTCCAGTTCCGCCGCGCAGGAGGGCCGGTTGCAGACCATGACCTGCCCGGTCTCCTTCTCGTACCAGCGGAAGGCCGGTACGTCCTCGTTGCTGCCGTGCAGGATGGCCAGCTGGCTGGCGCCGGTCTGGCTGCTCCAGTCGGTCGTCCACGGCACCAGCCGGTGGCTGCCCTCGAGCCATGCGGCGACCGTCTCCATCGCGGGCGGGCGCAGCCGCCCCTTGCGCGTGACCGGGCGCACCGCCTCGCGCAGCACGTCGTGGCCGACGCCGTCCAGCTGTACGAAGACGAAGCCCGGCTCGCGTGCGCCGTCGGCGCCGGCCGCCTCGGGGCCCGCGACCCGGCGCCGGCCCGCCAGGCGGGCGAGCCGCCGGCCGTACGCCGCGTCGTCGCGCATGGCGAGCGTCGTGCTCGTCGCGGACGAGGCCGCGGACATCACGGCGGCGATCACCACGGCCGTGGCCGGCGCGATGTCGCCCTGCCAGTCCGGGGTGAAGCGGAGCGCGAGCAGCAGCAGCGAACCGTTGAGGAAGAACACCAGCAGGCCCAGCACCAGCGCGGGCACCAGCAGCACGGCGCGCACGAGCACCGGCCAGACCAGGGCGCTCAGCAGGCCGAAGGCACCGGCGGCGACCGCCGCCGTCACCGCGATCCGGGTGGGGCTGTCGCCGGTCGGCGACTGGATGCGGAAGTCCGGCAGGATCCCGGCGAGCACGGCCATCGTCGCCGTCGACACCGCCCACACGACCAGCACGCGGACGATCGCGCCCCCGACGGCCCGCCACCGACGCAGCACGCCCACCCCTCCTCACGACTCCTCACGTCTGCCCGCGGCACCCAACACGAATGCCCCCAGACTGTCACAGTCCTCCCCGCGCTCCGCGGCGCACCGGGGGCACACGGCGGGCACGCCGGAGCATAGGCTCGGGGCGAGACGAGGAGGCGCCAGTGGCGGTCGAGATCACCTGGTGGGGACACGCGACGGTGACCGTGCGGGACTCGGGGGTGCGGGTGCTCACCGATCCGCTGTTCGCCCCGCGCCTGGCCCACCTGCGCAGACGGCGCGGCGCGCTCCCGCCGCCGGGTGCGGCCCTGGCCGACCTCGCCGTCGTCTCCCACCTGCACGCCGACCACCTCCACCCCGGCTCGCTGGCCCGGCTCTCCCGGGGTACCCGGGTACTGGTGCCGCGTGGTGCCCCCGCCGCCGTGCCCCGGCTGCGGCGGCTGGCCGCGGACCGGCGACTGGAGCTGACCGAGGTCGTACCCGGTGACGAGGTGAAGGTGGACACGCTGACGGTACGCGTGGTGAGCGCCGCGCACGACGGCCGGCGCCTGCCGTACGGGCAGCGCCGCTCCCCCGCCCTGGGCTACGTGCTGGTGGGCGAGGAACGCACGTACTTCGCCGGGGACACCGGGCTGTTCGACGCGATGGCCGACGAGGTCGGGCCCTGCGACGCCGCGCTGCTGCCGGTCGGCGGCTGGGGACCGTTCCTCGGCACCGGCCACCTCGACGCGTACCGGGCCGCCCAGGCCCTCGCGCGGCTCGCCCCGCGCGCCGCCGTGCCCATCCACTACGGGACGTACTGGCCGATCGGCATGGACGCCGTCCGCCCGCACGAATTCCACTCCCCCGGCGACGAGTTCGTCCGCCTCGCCGGGCAACTCGCCCCCGCGGTGGCGGTGCACCGGCTGGAGCACGGCGAGAGCGTGCTGCTGGAGGCCGCCAGGTGAGCGGACTCACCCTGCTCGCGGAGCAGACGTCCTCCCAGTCCACCGGGCAGGTGATCGGCTACCCCTCGCTCTTCCTGCTGGTCGTGCTCGGCTCGCTGGTGCCCGTCGTCCCCACCGGCGCGCTCGTCAGCAGCGCCGCGGTCGTGGCCTTCCACCAGACCGCCCCCTTCTCGCTGGCCCTGGTCTTCCTCATCGCCTCGGGCGCCGCCTTCATCGGCGACATGGGCCTCTACCTGCTCGGCCACCGCGGCGTACGCTCCCGCAACGGCTCACGCTGGCTGCGGCAGTTGCAGGAGCGTGCCGACCCCGCGCGCCTCGCCGACGCGCAACGCCGGCTCGACGAGCACGGCGTCGCCGTCCTCGTCCTGTCCCGCCTCATACCCGCCGGTCGCATCCCGGTGATGGTCGCCTGCCTGCTCGCCGAGATGCCCGTCCGTCGCTTCGCCCGCGGCGACGTCCCCGCCTGCCTGGCCTGGGCGGCGGCCTACCAGCTCATCGGCATCCTCGGCGGCACCCTCTTCCCCGAGCCCTGGCAGGGCGTCCTCCTCGCCGTCGCCCTCACCCTCCTCATCGCCTCCGCCCCCCAGCTCCGGCGCCGCCTCCGCGGCTCCACCGCCTCCGCCACCGCCTCCGCCTCCGACGACACGGCGGCGGAACACCCCGGCCACTGACCGCCTCCGGCGGGGGCTCGCACGGGCCCGGCGCCGCACGATGGTTGCTGGCGTGCGCCCCGGACCTGCCGCCGGGACCACGGCCCCCAGCGGCGGCCGGCGTCCTCAGGTCGCTGACCGAGGCTGCGGCGAACGCACGCATGCGCAACCGAGTTGCCGGGAGTGGCGGCGCGCCACGGTTCCCGTACAGCCCCGGCCCACGGGCGGCGACCCCTCGCGACGCACGGTGCCCGCGGCCCCCGAACCCTCCCGCCCGGGCTTCGCCCGTCACCGCTTCGGCCGGCGGCCCGGCCACTGACCGCCTCCCGGCGGGGGCCTGCCATGCGTCCACCGCCGCGCGGTGGCGTGCGGCTTAGACGTGCACGCGGGACCGCGCCCGCCGGCGGCGCCCGGCGTCCTCAGGTCGCTGACCGAGGCTGCGGCGAACGCACGCATGCGCAACCGGGCCGCGCGCAACGGCGGATGACGCCGTCCCGCAGGCGGCGTCCACGGGTCCCGGGGTGCTCAGGCAGCGCCCGGGGTCAGGTCGGCGATCGCGGCTTCCAGGTCGGCCAACGCGGCGGCGACGTGGGGGAGTTCGAGCGGGGTCGGGGAGGTGAGGGCGGCGTGGCGCTGGGGGGTGTCGGTGCCGTGGAGGGGGCCGGTGTCGATGCGGACGTGGAGGGCGGCGGGGTCGTCGCCGAAGCGGTGGCCGCCGGGGACGGGGCGGCCCAGGCGGGCGGTGAGGGCGTTCTCCAGACTCGGGGCGTCGGTGACCCCCAGGGCGGACAGGGCGTGCCGCAGGGGGCCCAGGTCGGCGTAGAGGTGGAAGCCCGCTTCGGGCGGCCGGCTGAGCGCGCCGGCGCGGGTGACCGCTTCGTGGGCGGCGGTTCCGAGGGCGGCGTGCAGGCGCGTGGCGGCGGCGAGGTGTTCCCGCACGTCGTCGGCCTCGGAGAGCGCGTACGCGGTCGCGGCGGCCACCGGCTCCGGGAGCACCGCGCGCAGCCCGGCGCAGTGGTCGACGACGGCGGCGCGCAGTCGTACGCCCTCCGCGGTCGCCGGGAAGCGGGCGACCGCCACGGGCCAGGACGCCGGCGCCGCGCACAGGTCGGTGACGACGACCGTCCGGCCGGGCAGCGTCTCGGCGGGGGTGAGCAGCACGGTCTCGTGCGGACGGTGCACGGTGTCGGCGTACGTCTCGTCGGAGACCAGCAGGAGCCCGCACTGCTCGGCCGCCTCGCACACTTCGTGCAGCAGTTCCGGGGGCGTCACGGTCCCGCTGGGGTCGTCGGCCGCGGCCATGAGCAGCACCCGCGGGTCGGCGCCTTCCGCGCGGGCCCGGCGCACCGCCTCCAGCAGGGCGAACGGGTCGGGGGCGCCGCCGCCGACCGCGGGGGTCTGCACGGTCGTCGTGCGCCGGCCCAGCATCCGCACCAGCGGCCCCTGCCACGCGGCGGCGGGCCGGGGGAGCACGACGTCGCCGCCCACCGCGGCGAACAGCGCCAGCAGCAGCGGCTCGGCGCCCGGCGCGGCCACGGTGTCGGCGGCGGTCGTGGTGAGCCCGCGGCGCTCCCAGTAGCCCGCGGCTGCCGCGCGCACCGCCTCGCCCCCGCCGGGCGGTTCCGGTGTGGCGCCGGCGCCCTGCACGGCGGCGGTCAACCGATCCGCCCAGTACGCCGGAACCGGCAGCCCGGGGTCGGGCCGCGGGGCGGTCCGCGCGAGGTGCCCGGCCGGGACCGGCGGTGAGGTCCGCTGCATCCGTGCCTCCGGTGGGATCGGGTGACCGGCGGGATCCGCGGGGCCGGGTCAGGGCCCGGCCCTCCGCCGCCACCCTCGCACGCACCGCGGGCTCGCGCCGCCGGACGGCGGATTCCCCCCGCGTGACGCCGGGAATCGAGGGCAACCGGAGTCCAGGAGGTGTTCCCATGGTCCCGCTGCTGCTCGTCCTGCTGCTGGCCCTCGTCCTGTTCGGGGCGGGTTTCGCCGTCAAGGTCCTCTGGTGGGTCGCCCTGGTCGTGCTGGTGCTGTGGCTGCTCGGCTTCGTGGCACGGCGCGGCTCCGGCGGCTCGCGCTGGTACCGGTGGTAGCGCTCGCGGCCGCGGGTGGGACGCGGGGCGTACGGTGGCCGCCTGGTGGCCGCGCGCCCCGGATCCGCGCGTGCCGCGGGCCCCGTCCGCTACTGCTGGGCCTGGACCGGCATCCGCAGCGTCCGCGCCCTCGCCCCGGCCCGGGTACGGCCGGAGGAGACCATCCGCTGGGGGTGCCGGCGCAGGTACTCGCCCTCCAGCGCCGCCATCCGCGAGTTGTGTGCGTCGAGGGCCGCCCCGGAGCCGTAGAGCAGCGTCTCGTGGCGGGTCCGGTGGACCGACTCCAGTTCCTGCACCAGTTGTCGTTCGTCCAGGTCTGCGGGATCGACCCCGCCGGGGTAGCGGCTCATGGGGCGCGCACCTTCCTTTCGCCTCCTGTCACCTCGCCCGTTTGGTACCCCCGGTGCGGGGATTCATCCGCTTATGAGGTCATTCGACGGGCATCGGATCCCCGGTCCGGGTAGACGGGTGGACGATGGAGAGACCTGACCCCTGAGGAAAGGAGCCACCGTGCAACGAGGAAGCGACCGTCTGAGCGTCCACCGTGACGACGAGATGAAGCACGAACTGCGCGAGATGCTGCGCTCCGGGCACTCCACCCGGGTCGAGGAGTGGCAGGACCCCGAGCCCGCCGCCGACGACGACCCCGAGGTCGGCACCGGACCGGCCTGGGCGGGCGCCCCCGAGGGCACGGCCGTGCGGTTCGAGCTCGCCCGGCACCTGACCCGGCAGCCGTTCCCCGCGCGGCGCGGCGACCTGCTGCGCGCCCTGCGCGACCGGCACGCGCCGGACCCCCTGACCGACCTGGTGGACGGGCTCCCCGGCGACAACCGGCGGTACGCCAACGTCCAGGAGGTCGTACGGACCCTGGGCATGCGCCCGGAGGCCTGACCGGCGGACGGACCGCACCGGCGCGGCGCGCGCCGCGGGGCCGTTCCGCCGGCCCCGCGCGCCGCGCCGCCGCACCGGACCGCGGACCCTGACCGCACCGCCCGTACCGCCCGTACCGCCCGCACCACCCGTACCGCCCCGGGAATCGATCGATCGTGGAGGGAGTCGTTGTGCGCCGGATCCTGAGCGCCTGGGACAAGGAGCTGTTCCTGAACGTGGCGACCCGTTCGTGGCCGGCCGCAGAGCCGGTGCTGCCGCGGCTCAGCAGGGCCGCCAACCACGGGCTGCTGTGGTTCGGGGTCGCCGCCGGCATCGCGGCCGTCGGCGGTCGCACCGGCCGGCGCGCCGCCCTGCGCGGCGCCGGATCGCTGGCGGTGGCGTCGGCGGTGGTCAACACCATCGGCAAGGGCGCGGTGCGGCGCAACCGGCCGGTCCTCGACTCCGTGCCCGTCATCCGCCGGCTGTCGCGGCAGCCCGGCACGACGTCCTTCCCCTCCGGCCACGCCGCGTCGGCCGCCGCGTTCGCCGCCGGCGTCGCCCTGGAATCGCCGCGCTGGGGGGCCGCAGTGCTGCCGGTCGCCTGGTCGGTGGCGTTCTCGCGGATCTACACCGGTGTGCACTACCCCAGCGACGTCGCCGCCGGGATGGCGCTCGGCGCGGGCGCGGCCCTGGCCGTACGCGGCCTCGTGCCGACCGGACGGCAGCTGGCGGTGCCCCCGACCCCCCGGGCCGACGCACCGGCCCTGCCGGACGGGCGCGGGCTGTACGCGGTGGTCAACGAGGTCTCCGGCCCCCCGCCGCTGCTCGGCCCGCCGGCCGAACGGCTGCGGAACGCGCTGCCCGAGGCTGTCGTCGAGGAGTGCTCGGAGGACGACGACCTCGCCGAGATGCTGGAGAAGGCCGCCCAGCAGGCCGCGGAGGCCGGCGGCGCGCTCGGCATCCACGGCGGGGACGGCAGCGTCAGCCTCGCCGCGTCCGTCGCCCTGCGGCACGGCGTCCCGTTGCTGGTCTCCCCCGGTGGCACGTACAACCACTTCGCGCTCGACCTGTCGATCGAGAACATCGACGACGCGGCGCGGGCGGTCCGGGAGGGCACCGCGATCGCCGTCGACGTCGCACGGGTCACCCCGACCGGCGACGCCGCCGGTGAGGAGGCCGGATCCGCGCGGTCCACGGTCTTCCTGAACACCTTCAGCATCGGCGTCTACCCGGACCTCGTGCGCTACCGCGAACGCTGGTCGCGGCGCGTGGGCAGCTGGCCCGCCGGGGTGCTCGCCGCACTGCACGTGCTGCGCACCTCCACCCCGATCGACCTCGACATCAACGGCCGGCGGCACTCGGTGTGGATGCTCTTCGCGGGCAACGGCGCCTACCGCAGCATCGGTCCGGCGCCGGTGCGCCGCCGTGCCCTGTCCGACGGGCAGCTCGACGTGCGCATCGTCCCCGGCAGCCCCTACGCCCGGACCCGTCTGCTCGCGGCCGCCCTGACCGGCTCCACCACGGCCCTGCTGCGGCGGATGCGGATCGGCGGCATCGAGCCCGGCACCCGCCTGGCCTTCGACGGCGAGGTGGCGCCCGCGCCGCGCGGCCTGGTCATCGACAAGGCCAACGAGGCCCTGACCGTCTACCGGCCGCTCTGACCGGGCACGGCGACGCGGGCCGCGCTCCCCAGGGGCGCGGCCCGCGTGGCGGGTGGGACGGGCGGAGGGCCGTCAGCCCGACAGGCCGGCCAGCGCCCGGACGCCCTCGCCCTTGATGGTGAGGGTGTCCGGCGACCCCGCGTCTATCGCGAGCGTGAGGTCGTCCGACGGCCAGCCGCTGCTCAGCGCCGCGAGGGGCAGGATGCGGTAGCCCCGCGCGTTCGGCAGGGCGTGCGCCAGGCGCACCTCCGAGGTGAAGACCGGGACCAGCTTCGTGCCGTCCTCCTGCTCGAAGACCGGCAGGCTGATCGTCTCCTGCTCCGCCCCGTCCCCCGCGGGCTCCTCCGGCGGGGCCGGCACCGGCAGCAGGATGTCGCTGGCGGCAAGGGTGCTGAGCGCGGCCGCGTTGTCACCGCCGGTCGCGATCTCGTGCAGGGCACGCTGCGCCGGGGGCTGCGCACCGTTCGGGGTGGTGAAATCGGTCATGGCCGTTCCCTTTCCGTTGCTTGCGTACGGGGTGGCTCGGGGGCTGCGCGTACCCAGCCCGGGAACGGTCATGCGCGTTCGGCGGTGGTCACTCGTACTCGGTGCCGCCCTTGCGGGTGAGGTAGGCGTCGCTGACCGCCTTCAGGACGGCGCGACCGCCGAGCTCGGGGCTGTGACGGTCCGGGACGGCCCGGACCACGACGCCCTCGCGCAGGTGCAGGCCGCGGCCGGAGACGGTCTCCGCGCCCCGCGCCAGTTCCAGGACGGCCTCCAGGTCGAACGGGCCCTCGTACAGCGTGGGCACGAGCGGCACGCTCCCCGCCGGGAGGACCTCGGCGGGGTCGAGCCAGCGGACGGCCCCGTCGACCTCGGCGGCGACGTCGAAGGCCGCGTAGCCGGGCGTGTCGCGCCCCGCGTCGGCGCCGTAGCCGAGGTCCTGGACGCCGGCGCCGTAGACCTCGCCGAAGATCGCCACCCGGGTGGCGCCGAGCCGGCCGGCGAGGGCCGCGGCGACCTCGGGCAGGCCGTGTCCGCGGACCGCCCGCCAGTAGAGGTTGCGGTCGGCCTCCTTCAGGGCGAAGCGCTGGGCGCCCAGTCCCTTGGAGGTCACCAGCACGCGTCCCGAGTCCGCGAGGTAGGTCAGGCAGCAGGCCGTCCCGTGCAGCTTCTCGGTGATCGCGACCTGCTCGCCCGCGGTGAAGACGCCGGGGTGGCGCTTGACGTTCTCGACGTCGATCCACGGCAGCAACTCCGGCGCGGACTCCACGTCGCCGCTCATCGACACCGGGACCGGCGGCGCCCACTTGGTGATGCCGAGCCGCTCCGCGAAGTCGGTGCCGTCCTCGGCGGCCCGCGCCAGGTCCGTGCCCGCGAGCGCGGCCGGGCGGCAGACGATGCCCTGGGACAGCTCGCCGCGCAGCCGGACCGCCTTGACACGGTCGGCCGCGGGGCCCGCGAGCCGTCCCGTCAGGCCGAGTTCGGCGATGAGCCCGGCGGGCAGCACGGACTGCTCGGGTATGTACAGCGCGAAGTCGCCGGTCCGGTAGCTGCCCTTGGCCACGACCGCCCGGTAGAGGCCGACCTGGGCGAGTTCCAGGGCGTCCGCGTTCGGGTGGTCGTGGACCGTGAGCCTCTCGGCCGTGACGCGCAGCGTCGACATCGGGTTCCCCCTCGTGGTGGTGCGTGGATCGCACCACTGTGCGGGGTGCCGCGCGCCGCGGGCGAACGGTTTTTCAGGGCGCGGGGGCCATCCGGAAGTCGTACCCGCCGGGCAGCGGTTCGTCGGTGAGGGCCCGCCAGGTGGTGTGCAGCGACTCCTCGCCCTCCCTGAGGTCGTCGACGGTGAACCCCTCCTCGAAGACGCCCCGCGCGCCCGCGACGTCCCCCGCGGCGAGCAGGACTTGGGCGTGCAGCAGCCGGAAGCGACCGCGGGCCCGGGTGGCCGCGGGCAGGGCGCCGAGGACGGCCGCGGCGTCGTCCGGACGGCGGGCGGCCAGGAGCGCGGGCACGGCCTCGCGGGCCAGGGCGGCCGCGGCGGTGGCCCAGGCGTCGCCTGTGGGGACGGCCCGGAAGGCGTCCAGGTAGCGCCGCGCGGCGCGCTCCCGGTTGCCGTCGGCCTGGTCGGCGACGGCGAGGCAGCGCAGCGGCAGGCACGGTCGCGGCCCCGCGGCCGCCCGCTCCCAGCTGCGCACGGCCTGCGCGCGGTCGCCGGCCTGCCACTGGGCGAGGCCCAAGTGGTAGTGCAGGGACCACGCGTTGCCGTCGTAGGTCCCCGCGGTCTCCAGCAGTTCCCGCCACTCCGGGGAGACGAGCCCCGGGCCGGGGACGGTGTCGCCGTCGAGCCGCGGGAAGACCCCGGCGAGCAGCAGTTCCAGCCAGGGCTTCTGCCGCTCGCCCAGGGTGTCGGCGGCGAAGGGCGTACCGGGCAGGTCGAACCGGCCGCGGGTGACCTCCAGCGCGCCCCAGCCGGAGCCGGTCGCGAGGACGTCCTTGGGCTCGGTGTCGGCGGCACGGAGCCACTCCTCGTGGGCGGCGCGCAGTCGTTCGCGCGGCAGGGCCGCCTCCAGTCGTTCCGCCACCGCGTGCGGATCCGCGCCAGGTGCGGCGGCCAGCGGGCCGTAGGCCTCCAGCCAGCTGACGTCGGCGCCCCCGGCGAGCGGCAGGTGCTCCAGCTGGGTGGGGGCGAGTCCGGCCTGGATCTCCAGGTAGCCGGGACCGTCGCCCTCGTCCCCCGCGAGCCAGCGCTGCCAGCGCCGCCCGCCCGCGCCCCGGCCCCAGACGAAGAGCTTGCGGCCGCGGAGGGCGTCGGTGGAGGTCTGGACGAGGCCGCGGCCGTCGGCTTCGAGCGCCGCGATCCAGGGGCGGGTTCCGTCGGGCAGGTCGTAGAACCAGTCGGCGGGGTGCTCGGATGCGGTGGGCGCATCGGGGACGGGCACCCGCTGGAGGGTGCGGGAGGAGCCGAAGTGCCAGGCGTGGGAGGCGGGTGCGACGACGCGGGTGCCGGGTGTCTGGGGTACGGCGGTGTTGGACCACCAGTAGAGGGGAACGGTCCGGTGGTGAGGATTGCGGACGCGTACCCCCGCGTAGAGGAAGTCGGAGCCCTCGGGGAGCCACAGGTCGATCTGGAAGGGCAGGTCGCGCAGCCGCTCCCACTCCCAGAGGCGGAGCATCTCGCCGCCGTCGGGGGCGGGCACGCGGGCGGCGTGGAGCGGGGCGCAGCTGAGCGTGGTGTGCCCGGTGGCGCCGGGGTTCCATTCGACGCCGCCGGAGAACCAGGCGCCGGCGAGGCCGAACTCGGCGTACTGCAGGACGGGGTCGGCGTGCAGCAGTTCGCGTCCGGTGGGCTTGTGGTGCAGCCCGTACAGGCGACCGCCGAGACCGGGCAGCACGGTGGCGCCCAGCCGGTCGTTCTCCAGGACGAGCGCGTCCAGTTCGGTGGGCACGCGCTCGCGGGTGTAGCCGTCGAGGCGCGGTACGGGGAGCAGGGTGCGCAGTTGCCCGTAGGCGATGCGCCGGGCCATGCCGGGCGGCAGCTCGGCGCTCTCGGCCGGGTCGAGGACGTGCGGGTCCCCGGGCGGCCGGAGCGCGGGCAGGGGGTTCTCCGGGCCGAGCGGGCTGACCGGGAGGGTGAGGGTGGTGCGTCGCACGGTGGTGGCCAAGAGGTCCCTCTCTCTGTCACCGGTGGTCGGGTGAGGACATGGAACCCCGTATCGGCTCGTGCCGTCAGGGGTTTGCACCTCACGGAACCTGCCGCGCGCGGACTTCAATATATGGTGAACGTCATTTTGGCCTTCTTTTGCCGTCGGACGGGTCCGGGAGGGTTTGCCGATCATGCTGTCCACGCTGTGGGGACCACCGAACGGCACGCCCTCGCGCGCGCCCCGCGTCCCGCGTCCCGCCCCCGTCGAACGCGCGCACAGTCCGCGGCTGGCGGCGCTGGCCGCCCACCCGGAGCGCGAGGCGGAGTTCTGGCGGGCCGTGGAGGCCGAGGGCACACCCCTGGTGGAACGCCTGGACGGCGACCTTGGGCACGCCGCCGTCACCTTCCTCTGGCGCGGCGACAGCGCGACGCGCGCCGTACTCGCCCTGCCCAACCAGGTGCTCGACCCTGACGACCTGGCCGGCAACCTGATGTCGCGCCTGCCGGGCACGGACGTGTGGCACTGGACGATAAGGATGCGCGCCGACTGGCGCGCCACGTACGCGCTGTGCGTGGACGAGGGCGACGGCGCCGCCGCGGCCCCCTCGGGGCCCAAGGGGCAGGCCTACCTGCGCGGGCTGCGCCGCCACCCGCGGCGCGATCCGCTCAACCGGACCGTCTTCCCCACCCGTTGGGGCACCGAGCCGCTCTCGGTGGTCGCCCTTCCCGCGGCGCCCACGCCCCTCGGCGCCTGGCGGGACCGGGCCGGGCCGCCGGTGGGCGAGGTCTCCGTCCACACCATGCGCAGCGCGCACCTGCGCAACTGGCGCCGTGTATGGGCCTACGCGCCGACCGGCTACGAGGACCTGGCCGGGCTGCCGGTGGTGGTGCTGCTCGACGGGGACGTGTGGCAGCAGCACCTCGACGTCTCCGCGCTGCTCGACGGGCTCGTGGCGGGCGGCGCGCTGCCGCCGCTCGTCGCGCTGATGCCGGACGCGCTGGACAGCGACACCCGGCGCCGCGAACTCACCTGCGACGACGGCTTCGTGGCCTTCCTCACCCGCGAACTACTGCCCTGGGCGGCGCGCCGGTGGCCGGTCAGCGGCGACCCGGCGCGCACCGTCGTCGCCGGCCAGGGCCTCGGCGGGCTGGCCGCGGCGTACGCCGCGCTACGGCGCCCCGAGTGCTTCGGGAACGTGCTCGCGCAGTCCGGCGCCTTCTGGTGGCCGGCCGGGCACCGCGCGGAGGCGCTGCCCGAGGAATGGCTCACCGGACGCGTGGCGTCGCTGGCCCGAAGACCGGTCCGCTTCCACCTGTCGGCCGGCCTGCAGGAGTGGGGCCTGACAGCCGCGGTCCGCCGGCTCCGGGACGCCCTGCTGGCCCAGGGCTACGAGGTGGCCCACCACGAGTACAACGGCGGCCACGACTACCTGTGCTGGCGGGAGGAACTCGCCCACGGCCTCGCCTCGCTGCTCCGCGGTCCCTTCCCCGGCACCCTCCCCGGCCCCGGCCCCCGCGTCCCGGCCCGCCCCGACACGGAACCGGTCTGACACCGCCTCGCGACGCACCCGTGCCGGAGGCGACGGCCCCGGCACGGCCCGCCTCGGGCGGCGGCGAGGGTGGCGGGCGTGCGAGGCGCGAGGGTCACGGCCGTGAGCCGGCGGGCCGACCCGGAGGGGCTCCGCCTCAACTGGTGGGGCTTCCTGCCCCGGCAGTCCTCCGGCCGGGCCCGGAACGGACGCCACCGCGGGCCCCGGGCGGTGCTGATCACGGCGGCGGTCTGCGTCTTCGTCAGGCCGGAATGGCCCACGGCACGGACGATGCCGAAGTCCATGACCTTGACCTGACCGTTCCGGGTCAGCACCGCGTGGGAGCCGCGATGACCACAGCCGTGAGCCGACGGGCCGACGGGGCGGCAGCCCGAAGGCATTCCGCCGCAACGGGTGGAGGCCTCCCGGCACCGGCAGTCCTCCGGCCCGGCGCGGAACGGACGCCACCGCGAACCCTGCGGACGCGTGCACGGCACGCTGAGCCCTGTCCGCCTGCGACGTCGGCGCAGCCTTCGGCCATCCGACCCCCTGCCCCCCTGACCGCCCAGCACGGCACCGCCCCCGCGGCGACCGCAGTACGCACAGCCGTCCGGGCAGGGCCGCCGCGACCCGCCGGCGCGCCTCGCCCGCCCACCCCGCGAAGGCCGGTACCCCCGACCGGTATCCGGCCCCGGGACGCGGGCCGAGGCGTGGCCGCGGCCGAAATGCGATTGCCCGGTGGGGGCGGGGCGTTCAGACTGCGCGGGTGCTGATTCGACGCGAGACCCCCGACGACGTCCCTGCCGTACAAGCACTCACCGGGGAGGCGTTCGCCTCGGAGGAGCGTGCCGTTCCCGTCGAGGTGACGCTGCTGGCCGAGCTGCGCAAGAGCGACGCGTGGCTGCCCGGGCTGTCCCTGGTCGCCGTGGACGCCGACGGTGGGAACGTCGTCGGCCACGTCGTCTGCACGCGCGCGCACGCCGGCGACACGCCCGTGCTCGGTCTGGGCCCGCTGAGCGTCGCGCCGGAGCACCAGCGCAAGGGCGTCGGACTGGCCCTGGTGCACACCGCTCTGGGCGCCGCGGACGCCCTCGGGGAGCCGCTGGTGGCGCTGCTGGGCAGCCCGGACTACTACGGCCGCTACGGCTTCCGGGCGAGCACGGACTACCGGATCACACCGCCCGACCCGGCCTGGGGGCCGTACTTCCAGGTGCGTCCGCTGTCCAGCTACACCCCGTCGGTGAGCGGGGCGTTCCGCTATGCGGAGCCCTTCGACCGGGTCTGAGCGCACCGCGGCAGCCACGCGGGCACGGCCCGGCGGTACGCCTCGTACTCCTCGCCGTGCGCGACACGCAGCGTCGGCTCCTCGTACCAGCGGACGAACGCGGCGACGGTCAGCCACACGGCGGCCGCGTAGAGGAGCAGGACGGGCCGCAGGAGCAGCAGTCCCTGCCCGGCGACGAGCGCCACGACGGCCAGGTACATGGGGTTGCGGACCCGGGCGTACGCGCCACCGGTGACGAGGCGTTCGGTGGGGGCGACGGGCGCGGGCGTGCCGTGCCCCTCGCGTACGAAGCGGGCGAAGCCGTGCAGGAGCACCGCCGCGCCGGCGAGGGCCAGCAGGCCGCCGGCCGCCCGTACCGGCCAGGGGCCGTCGCCGGACGCGTAGCGGGTGAGCCACCAGGGCACGAGTCCCGCCACGACGCCGGGTGCCGCGAGGAGGAAGACCGCGCTGCCGAGCGCGGCCGTGGACCGTCTCATGCCTTCATGGTGCCCGCCGGCGGCCGTCCCGGATCCGTCTTGGCGGCGCGGATGTGCCCGTACACGTGGGCGCGTAGTTCGGCGAAGCGCGGGTCGGAGCGGGTGATGATCTGGTCGCGGTCGTGCGGCAGGTCGACGTGCAGGTCCTCCTGCACGACCGTGGGCGCGGCGGAGAGGACGACGACCCGGCGGGCGAGGTAGACGGCCTCGTCGATGTCGTGGGTGACGAGCATCGTGGTGATGCCGAGGCGGTGCCAGAGGCCGAGGAGAAGGTCCTCGAGGTCGGCGCGGGTCTGCGCGTCCACGGCGGCGAACGGCTCGTCCATGAGCAGGACCTGGGGCTCGTAGGCGACGGCCCGGGCGATCGCCACACGCTGCTGCATGCCCCCGGACAGCTGCCAGGGGTGGGCGGAGCCGGCGTCGGCCAGGCCCACGGCGGCGAGCGCCTGCTGTACGAGGGCGGTGCGGCGCGGACGCGGCACGCGCTTCTCGCGGAGCGGGAGTTCGACGTTCTGGCTGACCGTGAGCCAGGGGAAGAGGCTGCGGCCGTACTCCTGGAAGACCACCGCCATGCCGGGCGGCGGCCCGTCCACGACGCGCCCGGCGAGCCGGACCTGGCCGGCGGTGGGCGTGAGGAGTCCGGCGACGCACTTGAGCAGGGTGGTCTTGCCGCACCCCGACGGGCCGACGACGCAGACGAGTTCGCCGCGCTCGACGCTGAGGTCGATGCAGCGCAGCGCCTCGACGACGCGGCCCCGGCCCTCGTACACCTTGCGCAGTCCGGTGATCTCAAGCATGTGTCTCCCGTTGGTGCCAGTGCAGGACCCGCCGTTCGACGACGCGGAAGGCGAGCGAGAGCAGGAAGCCGACCAGGCCGAGCAGCACGATGCCGCTCCACATCTCGGGGATCTGGAACTGCCGCTGGAACAGCACGACGCTGTGGCCGATGCCCGAGGTGCTGGCGAACATCTCTGCGATGACCATGAGGATGATGGCGATGGACAGCGCCTGCCGCAGTCCCGCCATGATCTGCGGGCTCGCGGCGGGCAGCACGAGGCGCCGCAGCCGGGCGGGGCCGCGCAGCCCGTAGACCCGCGCGGTGTCGGAGAGCACCTCGTCCACGGCGCGGACGCCCTCGATGGTGTTGAGCAGCACCGGCCAGATCGCGCCGGAGACGATGACGAGGACCTTCATGGCGGTGTCGAGCCCCGCGACCAGCATGATCAGCGGCACGAGCACGGGCGGCGGGATGGCCCGGAAGAACTCCAGGGCGGGTTCGGTGGCGGCCCGCAGCCGGCCCGAGAGGCCGATGGCGGCACCGAGGGCGACGCCGAGCAGCGCGGCGAGCACGTACCCGGCGAGGAGCCGGGCGAGGCTGGGCAGGACGTCGTCGCCGAGGCGGGCGGTGAACCACACGTCGCCGAAGACGGCGGCGATCCGCTGCGGCGACGGCACGTAGAAGCTGGGCCGCCACACGCTCCACGCCCACCAGCCGAGGACGAGGAGGACGGGCAGCCCCAGCACCCGCAGGACGCCCAGCATCAGGCGCGCGGTACGGCTCATGCGGGCGCCTCCCCTCGGACGGAGGGGTGCCAGGCCAGCAGCCACCGCTCCAGACGGCGTACCGCGAGGTTGACGACGACCCCGATGATCCCGGCGAGGGTGATCAGGGCGTACACGGTGGCGACGGCGCCGCCGGACTGGGCGAGTTGGATGCGCAGCCCGAGTCCCGGGCTGCCGATGACCAGTTCGGCGGTGACGGCGAGGATGAAGGCGACGGAGGCGGCGAGCCGCAGGCCGGTCATGACGTACGGGAGCGCGGTGGGCCAGACGAGCCGGCGCAGCGTCGTCCAGTGGCCGAGCCGGTAGGAGCGGGCGGTCTCGCGGGCGATGGGGTCGACGTCGGCGACGCCGTACAGCACCTGGATGAGCACCTGCCAGAACGCGGCGTAGACGACCAGCAGGAGGCTGGAGCCGAGGTCGGCGCCGAAGAGCAGGGTGGCGAGCGGGATGAGCGCCACGGAGGGGATGGGGCGGAGGAACTCCACGGTTGAGGCGGTGGCGGCGCGGGCGCCCGGGACGGCGTCGATGAGCGTCCCGAGCACAACGGCGAGGACGAACGCGATGGCCAGGCCCAGGGCCCAGGCGCTCATGGTGTGGCCGAGGGCCGACCAGAGTTGGCGGGTGGTCAGTTCACGGCCGAGGGTGCGCACGATCTCGCTCGCCGGGGGCAGGTAGTCCCGGGAGACCCAGCCGAGTCGCGGGACGGCCTCGGCGATGCCGAACAGCACCGCGAGGCCGGCCGCTCCGTACGCGGCGTCGCGTCCCCTCATGGCAGGAGGGCCGCCAGATCGGCGTCCTTGGTGAGCGTCCCGTCCTGGCGGGCGTCGTCGGCGACGGTCTGCACGGAGTCCCGGTTGATCTCCGTCGGCCACTTGGGGAGCTTGATCGCGGCGATCGCCTCGGCGGGGATCGAGGTGTACGACTTGAGCGTCTCGCGCACGGCGTCGGGGTGCGCGTCCGCGTAGGCGAGGGCCTCGTTCATGGCGGCGGTGAAGTCCTTCACCAGCTCCGGGTCCTTCTGGAGCGTCTGCTGCGTGGTGAAGTACATGGCCACGGTGAGGTCCGGGGCGGCGTCGGCGTAGGGCCAGGCGACGGCTCGGGCGCCCTGCCCGGTGGCCTGGGTGACGAAGGGCTCGACCTCCCAGATCGCGTCGACCCGGCCCTTGGAGAGGGCGGCCGGCATGTCCGGGAAGGGCATCTCGACGAACTCGACCTTGGAGGCGTCGCCGCCGTCCTTGCGCACGGCGGCGCGCACGGTCGTGTCGCCGATGTTCTTCAGCTGGTTGACGGCGACGGTCCTGCCCGCCAGGTCCTTGGCGGACTTGACAGGGCTGTCGGCCGGGACGAGGACGGCGCTGTAGTCGGTGTCCCGCTCGCCGGTGGAGGCGACGCCGTTGGCGACGACCTTGAGCGGGAGGCCCTGCTGCTGGGCCGTGAGCAGGGAGGTGGTGTTGGCGAAGCCGAAGGCGAACTGGCCGCCCATCACGCCGGTGATGCTGGCGGCGCCGCCCTGCACCGAGGTGATCTTCGCGTCGATGCCGTGCTTCTTGAAGAAGCCCTGGCTCTGGGCGAGGTACACGGGCGCGGTGTCGACGATGGCGATGGCGCCGACCGTGACGCTCCGCGTGCCTCCGCCACCGGAGGAGCCGCCCTTGCCTGCGGGGGCGTCGGAGTCGCCGCAAGCGGTGAGTCCGGCGGCGAGGAGCGCTGCCGCCGTCAGGAGCAGGGGAAAGGTGCGACGCATGGGCACTCCCTGATCTGATCAGTTCCGTTCGCACAGTGAACTGTCGTTCATTGGGTGGCGCGCCAAGTGACGGTAGGGGCGTGGCGCGGCCGCGTCAACGGATCGCACAACGGCCGGCCGATGTCAGCCGTGTCGCGGACGGGAAAGCAGGGGTGCAGGGGGCGCGAGAGGTGGAAGTCTGCGGAGAAAATAACTGATTGAGTGGATTTACCACTGGTGGTCGGCTTGCGCCCTGAGTAGATTGGGATGTGGCCTACGGGGCGAGCGAGGGAGTCCGGTGGCACCGGAGCCGGAGCAGGGAGCAGCGGCTTCCACCGGAACCGGGTTCAACGGCCGGGCTGAGAGGCTCGAAGGTCCGGGAAGAGGTTTTGAGACCGGAGAGCGACCCCTAGCACCTGATCCGGACCATGCCGGCGAAGGGAGTCCCACCTCGTAGGTCGTGGAACTGCAGCCGGTGAGCCCGCGCGGTGAGCGCGGGCTCTCTTCGTGCTCCGGCCGCTCTCAGAGGGCGCTTCCCGCCTGCCAGTCCGCCCAGCTCGCGTTCCAGGCGCCGTAGCCGTTGTTGACCTGGACGGTGTCGGTGGAGTGGACGACGGTCACCGGGTCGCCCGGTGACACGTGCTCGTAGAACCACTTGGCGTCGGCCGTGCTCAGCCCTATGCAGCCGTGACTGCCGTTGACCCGGCCGAACTTGCCCTCGTTCCAGGGCGCGGCGTGCGCGAAGGTGCCCGACGTGGTGAGCCGGACGTCCCACTTCACGTCCTTCAGGTTGTAAGCCTCGGGGCCGAAGATGCGCACGGTGCTGGAGTTCATGGTGATGCTGGGCGTCTTCTCCAGGACGACCATCGTGCCGTTCCACGTCTCGAAACCGGGCTTGCCGGTGGAGACGGGGAGGGTGCGCAGGACCTCGCCGCCCCGGCGCAGGGTGAGGGTCTTGCGGGCCGTGTCGACGGTGCTGACGACCGACTCCCCTATCCGGAAGCGGACGACGCGGTTCTGCGTGCCGTAGAGACCGCCGCCCGCGTCGACACCGTCCAGGTCCATGCGCAGGGTGACCTGGGTGCCGGGCTTCCAGTAGGAGCGCGGACGGAAGTCGACGCGGTCGCGGCCGCTCCAGTCCTTCATCCAGCTCCAGGCGCCGTCCACGGCCGGGTCGGCGCTGACGCCGAGCTTGCGCTCGACGGCCGCCCGGTCCTGTATCGGCTTGTTGAAGACGATCGACACCGGCATGCCCACGCCGACCGTGGTGCCCTTGTCGGGGTGGTACTCCCCCACGAAGGTGCGCTTCGGCTCGGCGGTGGTGAAGGTCGTGTGCTCCGTCAGCCGCTTGCCGTCGGAGGCGGTGGCGCGAACGAGGACGTCGTAGGTCACCCCCGGGGCCAGCCGGCCCGTCGAGGTCCAGTTCTCCTTGGACGACGCGAGCGTGCCGCCCAACGGCCCCGGGCCGGGGGCGGTGACGCGTACGGAGTCGATCCGGGCGGCGGTGGCCCGCACGGTCACCTTGCGGTCGACGGGCACGGCACGCCCGCCGGAGGCAGGAGCGACGGCGATGGCGGGCCGTGGCTCCGCGGCGTGCGGCCCGCCGCCCCCGGAACCGCTGCACGCGGACAGCGTCGCGGCGACGGCCAGGGCGAGTGTCGCGGCTCCGGCGCGCAGGTTCCTCCTGCGGTTCCGGGTCCGGTCGTTGGTCATGTGACGGCTCTCCTCCCCTGTCGAGTCGTACTGTGCTCCTGCCCGCACCCGTGGGGGTCCACCACGTGCCGGCAGTGTCAACTCTGCGTGCCGGACGACTCCGTGGCGTCACCGTTCCGTAGCAGGCGTGTACGCACGGAACCCGGGCCCGGCCCGGCCCCGTGTTCCGCGGCAGCACGGCCGCGTGGCCGCACGACCGCACGGCAGGCCCGAAGACCCGGGGGGACGTCATGGAGCGCAGGAACACGAGGCGGGCCGCGATCGCGGTGGCACTGGCGGCGACGGCGGCGGTGCTGCTGACGGGGTGCCAGGGGGAGGACGACGTCGCGGGCGGGGCGCCCTCGCCGTCCGCTCCCTCGTCGGCCGCGCCGTCCCGCAGCGCGGGGGACACGGTCCCGGTCTCCAGCACGACGCCGGTGCCCGGGGGTTCGGGGGGTTCCGGTGGCGCCGAGGGCTCCGCGCCCTCCACCGGTTCCGGGGCCCCGGCCGGCGCCGCGGCCCACTGCGGCGCGGAGGACCTGGAGGCGACCGCGGCGCGCCAGGCCGCCGACCGTCCGCAGGGGACGGGCACCGGCGCGGCGGTGATCGGGTTCACCAACACCTCGGGCGCCCCCTGCGTCCTCGAGGGCTTCCCGACGGTGGCCGGGGCGGCCAACGGCTCCCCGGAGATGAACGTGCCGTTGACGGTGCGGCACACCGGTACGCCCGCCCCCGTCACGCTGGCGCCGGGCGGTCGCGCCTGGGTCAAGCTGACGTTCCACCAGGTGCAGGGCGAGGGCGACGGCTACTGCGACTCGGGCGAGGCCCCGGTGCAGTACCCGACGATGGTGCTGGGCCTGCCCGGCGGGGCGGGCAGGCACCAGGTCGCCCTGGACGACGGGGTGTTCGCCGAGTGCGACGGCGTCGTCGCCGTCACCGCGCTCTCGGCCACCGAACCCTCCTGAGGCCGGGGGCCCCGCCCCGGGGTCAGCCGGCCGTTGCTGCGGCCTCCACCGTGAGGGTGCCCGCGTCCGCGTCCAGCACGGCGGGGACACCGAGCGGCACGGTCAGGCTGGTCTCGCAGTGGCCGAAGCCCAGTTCCTCGACGACCGGGACGCCGAGCCCGCCCAGCCGGTCCAGGAGTACCGCCCGCACCTGCTCGTAGGGGCCGCACTCCCGCCAGGAACCGAGGGCGACGCCGGCCACCCCGTCCAGCCAGCCGGCCCGCAGCAACTGGGTCAGCATCCGGTCGATCCGGTACGGCTCCTCGCCGATGTCCTCCAGCAGGAGGATGCCGCCGGGCACGCCGGGCCGCCCGTCCGGCGTGCCGAGACCGGAGGCGAGCAGCGCCAGGCACCCGCCGACGGTGACACCGCGAGCCGTGCCGGGGACGAGGGCCCGGGCGGTCGGCGCCGCCAGGACACGCGCCCCCTCGGGCTCGAAGAGGGTGTCCCGCAACTGTGCTCGCGTGGGCTCGTCCTTGAGGAAGCCGTGCGCCGCGACCATGGTGCCGTGCAGGGTGGACAGGCCCAGCCGGACCGCGAACGCCTCGTGCAGCGCGGTGATGTCGCTGAAGCCGAGGAGCGTCTTGGGCCCGGCCGCCCGCAGCGCGTCCCAGTCCAGGAGGTCGCTCATGCGCTGGGTGCCGTAGCCGCCGCGCGCGCACAGCACCGCGGCCACCGACGGGTCGCACCACGCCTCCTGGAAGTCGCGGGCGCGGGCCGTGTCCTCTCCCGCCAGGTAGTCGAAGGTGGGGTGCCGGTCCAGGACGTGCGGCGCCACCACGGGATCGAGGTCCCAGCCGCGGAGGATGTCGAGCCCCGCGTCCAGGCGCTCCCGGGGCACGGGTCCGCTGGGCGCGACCACGGCGACCCGGTCACCGGGGACGAGGCGGCGGGGGCGGATGAGTGGGACGAGCGGTGTCACTTGGTGAGCTCCAGAGGTGCTACGGCGGGCGGGGTGAAGCCGAAGGCCTGCCCGTACAGGGCGAGTTCGGCCTCCAGAGCGGTGATCATCGTGTCCTCGCGGCGGAAGCCGTGGCCCTCGCCCTCGAAGGTGAGGTAGGCGTGGGGGATGCCTCGCCCCGTGATCCGTTCCAGGAACCGCTCGCACTGCACGGGCCGGCAGATCACGTCCTCCAGCCCCTGCAGCAGCAGGAAGGGCACGGCCAGCCGGTCGGCCCGGGTGACCGGCGAGCGCTCCCGGTAGCGCTCGGGGACCTCGGCGTAGGGCCCGACGAGCGAGTCGAGGTAACGGGACTCGAAGTCGTGGGTCTCACCGCCCTGGGCCCAGCCGGTGAGGTCGAGCAGCGGGTACTTGATCACGCCGCAGGCGTACACGTCGGTACCCGTGAGGGAGGCCGCGCTCGTCCAGCCGCCGGCGCTGCCGCCGCGGATCGCGAGCCGCCGCCCGTCGGCCGTCCCCTCCTGCGCCAGCGCCCGCGCGACGGCGGCGCAGTCCTCGACGTCGACGACCCCCCACTGCTCGCGCAGCCGCTCGCGGTAGGCGCGGCCGTAGCCGGTGGAACCTCCGTGGTTGACCTCGACGACGCCGATCCCCCGGGAGGTGAAGTAGGCGATCTCCAGGTCGAGCACGAGCGGTGCCCGGCTGGTGGGACCGCCGTGCACCCAGACCACGTAGGGCGGCAGCTCTCCCTCGGGCGCGGCGAAGTAGGGGTTCGCCGGCGGATAGAGCTGGGCGTGGATCTCCCGTCCCCCGGGCCCGGTGAAGGTGCGCTCCACGGGGTCGGGCAGGAACTCCGGCGGCACGGTGTCGTGGTGGGCGGCACCGATGACGCGGGTCCGCCCCGTACAGGTGTCGAGCTCCAGGACCTCGAAGGACGTGCGGGCCGAAGCGGCCACGGCGACCACCCGGGTGCCCTGTGTGGCCAGCGCCGCGGTCCACTCGCTCCACGGTCCCGGCACGTCGGCCAACTCGCCGGTCGCCGGGTCGAGTATCCCCAGTCGCTGGGCGCCCTTGCCGTGCAGCACCGCCAGCGTTCCGGAGGCGAGCGGTGCGAACCACCTTGCCCCCATCTGCCAGCCGGGTCCTGCGAACTCCTCCTGCGCCGGCCGCAGGTTGACCGCCTCGCCGGTGGCCGGGTCGACACGGTGCAGGTTCCACCAGCCGTCACGATCGGTGGCGGCGATCAGGGTGCCGTCGGGTGTCCACTCCGCCTGGGCGACCGACTCGGCGGGGCCGCCGAGGATCGTCCGGGCCGGGCCGAAGGTGCCGTCCGGGCCGACGGCGGCGTGCTGGAGCTCCGTTCCGTCCCAGGGCATCCGGGGGTGGTCCCAGGCGATCCACACGGCCTGCCGGCCGTCCGGTGAGAGGCGCGGCGCGGTCACGAAGCCGTGTGAGTCGTCGGAGAGTTCCCGTACGGCACCGCGGTCCTCGGCGGCCGAGCCGTCGAGCGGGACGGCGGCGACGACCCGCCGTACGTCGCTCGGCCCCTCCCCGCTGAACTCCTCCAGCACGCACCACACCTCACCGCGGTCCGGATGGATCTGCGGATCGGCCCAGCGCAGCCCGTCGCCGACCGGCGAGAGCGGGGTGAGCGGCCGCGGAGAGGCGCCGGGTGCGTCGGGCTCGTAGGCGTACAGCCGCTGGTCCGGGAAGTGGGAGAAGACGATCAGCGGTCCCGCGCCGGGTCGGTCGGTGCCCGCCCAGGCCCGGCCGCCGTACTCGATGACACGGGTGCGGACGTTCCACGGCGCGGGCAACGGGCTGCCGACCGTGCCGTCCGCGCGACGGCGCACCAGGGCACGGCGGCCGCCCTCGGCCGGACGGGGTTCGGTCCACCACACCTCCTCGCCGACGAACCCGGGGAACTCGGGGCGTCCGTCGTGGGAGGCGGCGGTACGGGCGTCGACCGGCGACTCCCATGCACCGTAGGGGGCGATGATCGGGGCGCGCGTCATCGGGCTGCTTCCTCGGTCGTGTCCTGCCGGCCCAGCATGAACCGGTCGAGTACGCGGACGCCGAAGTGCAGTCCCTCCACCGGGACCCGCTCGTCGACGCCGTGGTACATCCCCGCGTAGTCGTAGCCCTCGGGCAGCTTCAGCGGAGAGAAGCCGTACCCCGTGATGCCGAGCCGCGAGAACTGCTTGGCGTCGGTGCCGCCGCCCATGACGTAGGGCACGACGTGGGCGTCCGGGTCGAAGTGGATCAGGGCCTCCCGCATCGCGGCGTAGACCGGCCGGTCGAGGGGGGCCTCCAGCGGGATCTCGCGGTGGTGGAACTCCCAGTCCACGTCCGGGCCGGTGAGTTCGTCCATGGTGGCCGCGAACTCCTCGTCGGCGCCGGGCAGGACCCGGCCGTCGACGTAGGCGACCGCGGTGCCGGGGATGACGTTCACCTTGTAGCCGGCCTCGAGCACGGTCGGGTTGGCGCTGTTGCGGATCACCGGCTCCACCAGGGCGGCGGCGGTGCCCAGCTTGGTGAGCAGGGTGTCGACGTCGTCGAAGTCGGGCTCGACCTCGTGCAGCGCGGCCAGTTCGGACAGTGCCGCCCGCACGGTGGGGATGATCCGCACCGGCCAGTGGTGCTCGCCGATGCGGGAGACGGCCGCGGCGAGCCGGGTCACCGCGTTGGTGCGGTTGACCTTGGAGCCGTGCCCCGCCCTGCCGTGCGCCGTGAGCTTCAGCCAGGCCGTGCCGCGCTCCCCGGCCGCGACCGGGTACAGGCGCAGCCCGGGCCCGGCGTGGAAGGTGAAGCCGCCGGACTCGCTGATGCCCTCGGTGCAGTCGCGGAAGAGTTCCGCGTGCTGCTCCACGAGGTAGGTCGCCCCGTAGGTGGCGCTGTCCTCCTCGTCGGCGGTCAGCGCGAGCACGATGTCCCGCTCGGGACGCACGCCCCTCCGGGCCCAGGACCGCACGGTGGCGAGCACCATCGCCACGGTGCCCTTCATGTCGACCGCGCCCCGGCCCCAGACCACCCCGTCCCGGACCTCGCCGGAGAAGGGGTGCACGCTCCAGTCCTCGGCCTGGGCGGGCACGACGTCCAGATGACCGTGGACCAGCAGCGCGCCCTGACCCTCCCCGGCGGGTGAGGTGCCCGCGATCCGCGCCACGACGTTGGCCCGGCCCGGCGCGGACTCCAGGACGCGGGCCTCGATCCCGGCCTCGTCGAGAAGTCCCGCGGCGTGTTCCGCCGCGGGACGTTCGTTGCCGTCCCCGCCGCCGCGGTTGGTGGTGTCGATCCGGATCAGCTCCGAGGTGAAGCGGACCGCCTCGTCCAGTGCCCGGGTGTCAGCCATACTGCTCCTCCACAGCTGCCGAGACGAGGGTGGTCACGGCCTTGTAGCAGCGGATCCCCTCGTACATGGTCGGTGAGGTGTACGAGACGCGGCGCTCGCCCGTGCGCTCCACACCGGGCACGATCGCGGCGGCTCCCGCCAGGTGCGCCGCGTCGAACTCGACCTCGATCGTGAACGGCCCGCCCCGCACGGGCTCGTGGCGCACCGCGAGCGACGCGGCGTCCTTCGCGGCGGCGCGGATGTCCGCGGCCGTGCGGGCCGGCGGCCGGCACACGGCCGCGTACCGCGACACGTAGTCCTTGACGGCGACCGTGCGCGCGGCCGGCGCGTAGTCCCGGGCGTCGACGCCGGTCCGGTCGTCCCCCGTGACCAGCACGACGGGCACCCCGTACTCGGCGGCCACCAGCGCGTTCAGCCGTCCCTCGCTCGCGGGCGGGCCGCCGTCGACCCACACACCGGTGATGGAGTTGGGGAGGTAGGTGTGGGCGAGCACCCCTTCCGTCCCCGCGCCCGTGTGGAACCCGACGAAGGCGATGCCGTCCACGTCGCCGTGCTGCACGCCCTCGACCATGGAGAGGTCCTTGTGGCGTCCGGTGACCATCTCGGCCCGCTCGTCCAGCTGCTCCAGCAGCAGGTTCCGCATCGACCAGTGGGCCTCGTTGACCAGGACCTCGTCGGCGCCGCCGTCGAAGAAGCCGGCGATCGCGGCGTTCACGTCGGACGTGAACAGGTGCCGGAACCGCTGCCAGCCCTCCGTGCCGGGCAGGACGTCACCGGGCCAGGTCACCCCGGTGGCGCCCTCCATGTCCGCGCTGATCAGGATCTTCATGGCATGGAACGTTACGCAAAGTCACCGCCCCGCACCAGGCCCCCGCCCCGCCTGTGGAAAACTTCAGTGGCCCAGACCGGTGGCGGTCAGCGCGCACCCCCTGCCACCAGCCAGTTCGTCGGCACCTCGAACCGCGAACCGTCCGCCCGCCGCTCCGTCGTCACGAGCGGGACCTCACCGCGCGCGAGCACCTCCATCCCCGCCTCGCGGAAGAGCTCCGCGACCGTCCCGTCGGACATCTCGGCCGGCGCGATCCCGTGCGTGAAGATCGCCGCGAGCTTGGCGGGCGGCCCGCCCGTCCGCTGCGCGAGTCCCGTCAGCACGTCCTTCGCGGACGCCGCGAGTTCGTCGGCGAACACCCGGCCGCGCCCGCCCGTCAGCACCGCGATGCCCTCGACCACCGGTGCGCGTTCCTCGGGCGGACACTGGTGGAGCACTCCGCGCATGTACACGTTCACCTCGCCCAGCTCCTCCGCCAGCCGCCGGACCGCCTCGGGGTCGGCCGCGTCGAGCTGCCGGTACTCCGCGACGCCGCCCGGGTCCTGGTGCCGCGCGTGGCCGATCGCGGCCGCCGCGAGGTCCACCCCGACGGCCCGGCCGTACCGCCCCGCAAGGAAGCGGGTCTGGGTGCCGTTGCCGCAGCCGAGGTCGACGACGGGCAGCGACGGGTCGAAGTGCGCCTCGAAGAATGGGAGGTGGGCCGCCGCGGTGACCTCCGCCTCCGCGTCCCAGAACGCCGCCCCCGGTTCTCCGGGGGCGTCCTGCCAGAAGCCCTCCCACGCCTGCAGATTCGTGCCGGTGACGTCCATGCGATCTCCCCAGGTCCACGTGTCCGTCGCCGCGGACCGGTCCGGCCGCGCGGCCGAAGCCCCGTCAGGGTCCGTGCTACAGGCGGTGCCCGGCGCGGGCAAGCCTGCGGGTGGAAGTCGTGACCTGGTGTTCGCTACGTTCGAGGTCCCGCCGGGATCCCACTGCCGCGTCCCGCGGCCGGCCGCCACGGCAGGGCCTGCTCGAACCAGACCGTCTTGCCCTGAGCCGTGCGGCTCGCGCCCCACCTCCGGGCGAGCCGGCTCACGATCCGCAGGCCCCGCCCCGACTCGTCCTCGGGCCCGGCGCCCACCAGGACGGGCACCGCGTGGTCGTCGTCCGAGACCTCGCACAGCAGCGCGTCGGTGCGGACCAGGCGCAGCTCGACGTGCCGGGAGTGCGCGTGCCGGACGGCGTTGGTGACCACCTCGCCGACCATCAGCTCGGCCGCCTCCGCTGCCTCGTCCAGTCCCCAGCGCTCCAGCGCGCCCCGGGTGAGCACGCGGGCCCTGCCCACCTCGCGGGGGTCGAGGGCGAGCTGCCAGCTGACGACGTCCTCACGGGGGATGCCGTTGAGCCGTGCCATCAGCAGGGCCACGTCGTCCTTGCGGCCGCCCGGCGGGTTGAGGGCGCGGATGATCGTGTCGCAGGCGTCGTCCATGGAGGCCGCGGGGTGCGCCGCGCTCTCGCACAGCGCCGCGAGACCGGCCCCGATGTCCTGCCCGCGCACCTCGACCAGCCCGTCCGTGCACAGCACGAGCCGGTCACCGGGGCGGACGCCCACCTGGACCGTCTCGAAGGGCACGCCCCCGATGCCGATGGGCGCGCCCGTCGGCACGTCGAGCAGTACGCTGCGGCCGTCCTCCGCGCGCACCAGCACGGGCGGGATGTGCCCCGCGTTGGCGATGTGCAGCTCGGACCGGATCGGGTCGTACACGGCGTACAGGCACGTGGCGAGGTAGTGCTCGCCCAGGCGCTGCGCCAGGTCGTCGAGGTTGCGCAGCAGCTGCGCCGGCGGCATGTCCAGCGCGGCCATGGTCTGCACGGCGGTGCGTAACTGGCCCATCATGGCGGCCGCGTTGAGCCCGTGCCCCATGACGTCGCCGACGACGAGGGCGAGCCGGGAGCCCGGCAGCTTGATGGTGTCGAACCAGTCGCCGCCGACGCGACCCAGCCGGGTGCCGGGCAGGTAGCGGGTCGCCACGTCGCACCCCGGCATGCGCGGGGTGATCTGCGGCAGCATGCTGTCCTGCAGCGTGTCGGCGACGTTCTCCTGGTAGGTGTACATCCGGGCGTTGTCCAGGACGAGCCCTGCGCGGGCGGCGAGTTCGGCGCCCGTGACGCGGTCCATGTCGTTGAACGGCGGACGCTCGCCGTGCCGCAGCAGGATCATGAAGCCGAGGACGACGTCGCGCGCCTTCAGCGGCACCACGAGCATCGACCGCCCGGTGATCAGCGGACGGATGTCGCGCTTCTCGAACTGCGAGGCGATCGCCTCACCCATGGGTTCGGTGATCCTGGGCACCAGCACCGGCCGTCCGCTCGTCATGCACTGGAAGAACGGGGTGTGCTCGGGGAACGGCATGGACTCGCCGACCGGTACGACGTCGTCCCAGCGGCCGGGCTCGTCGGTGTGCTCCAGGGCGGCCCGGTACCACATGGTGGTGACGTCGGGCGGCCCGTCGGGGAAGCCCTCGCCCGCCAGTACCTGTTCGCGCAAATAGGTGCCCGCGACGTCGGTGAAGCGGGGGACGACGGCCGCGCTGACCTCGCGGATCGTACGGGTCAGGTCCAGGGAGCTGCCGATGCGCCCGCTGACCTCGTTGAGGAACTCCAGGCGCTCGCGGACGGCGGCGTACTCCAGGTCGGGCTCGAGCTCCTCCGGCGCGGGGGCGTGCGGCGCGGCGGCGGCCTCACGGGCCGCGCGCTGCCTGCGGGCCCTGCGCTCCTCCCGCCGGGGCACACCCCAGTCGGGGGTGACGGGCACCCGGTCGTGCCGGCTGATCTCCAGCACGGGGTAGCCGAGTTCCAGCACCTGGGAGACGATCCGCCCGCTCTCGGCGACGCTCATGCTCGGCAGGATCTCGGGGAGGCGCTTGGCGAGCCCGTCCGCGCCGGGGAACTCGGTGTGCAGCGCGAAACCGGGCGCGATCCGCTCGGACTCCCCGGGCGGGGAGTCGTCCTCGCCGTGCACCAGGGCGGCGTCGGCGGCCAGCACCAGCAGGCGCTCGGAGCCGGGACCGACCAGCGGGTAGGCCCACCACAGCACGTCGGCCGGGACGCCTGCCGGGTCGGGGTCGGGCCCCTGGTTGAGCCGGGCGCGTCCGGCGGTCGGGTAGGAGGTCGCCCCGCTCAGCGTGGCGTCGAGGCCGGCTCCGTCCGGCGACCCGGGGTCGTCCGGGCCGGGCTCCTCGCCGAGCGCGCCGGAGACGGGCAGCAGATCGACGGCCGCGCGGCCGACGGCCTCCTCCCGGGTGCGCCCGAAGAGCTTCCGCGCGCCGGTGCTCCAGTGCGAGACGTGCCCGTCGCCGTCGACCACGACCACGGCGAGGGGGATGCGTCCGGTGAGCACGGTCCGCTGCTCCGGCAGCGCGGCGCGGCTCCCCTCCCCCGGTGGAGTGCGACGTTGCATGACGCGTCCGGCTCCTTCCCCTGCGGCGCCCGGATCCCGACCGAGGCCCGGAGGTGGCCGGCCCCCGGCGCAAGATCTGCGGCTCCGCAACCACGGTACGGCCGACACCGGGTGCCGCGTAGGGCATTGGACGAATCCGGTGTGCGCCCGCGCCCGGCCGTGGATGCGCCGGAGCATGCGCGGGCGCACGCACAGGCGCTGAAGGGCCGTCAGAGGAAGGTCAGTCCTCGTGTCCCAGGTGCACGTCGCGTTCGGTGCGCTCGCCGCCGCTGAGCCGCAGCACGGTGGCCACCGGCGGGTATCCCGAGGCCACGACCGTGTACTCGCCCGCCGCCAGGTCGACGAAGCGGAAGACGCCGTCCGGGCCGGTCGTCACGGTGTCCTGGACGTTGCCCGCCGCGTCCAGCAGGGTGACCCGGGCGTCCTCCACCGGGCTGCCGCCCGGACCGCGCACGGTGCCGCGCAGCAGCGCGCCGCCCGCGAGTTCGACGTCCTGCCGGGTCTCCCGGGCCGCGTGCACCGACACCGGCAGCGCCGCGGGCCGGTAGGCGGGGGCGTTGGCGGCGAGCGTGTACTCCCCCGCGACGAGGTCGCTCAGGACGTAGTCGCCGTCCCTCCCCGTGCGGGTGGTGGCCACCACGTCGCCGCGGGAGTCGGTGAGGGTGACGGTGGCCTCCCGTACGGGCGTGCCGTCGGCGGTGCGCACGGTGCCCGCCAGCCGTCCGGCGCCGCCGAGCACCACGTCGAGCTCGACCGGGCGCTCCCCGACGGTCACGCTGACGGCCTGGGGCTGGTGGCCCCCGGCGGCGGCGATCAGCACGTAGCTGCCGCTGCCCGGGGTGCTCAGCGCGTAGCGCCCGTCCTCGCCCGTGGCTCCGCGCCCGATCTGGCGGCCGGTCACATCGATGAGGGTGAGCGCCGCCCGGCCCACGGTGCTGCCGTCGGCGTGCTGGACGGTGCCGCACACCGGGACGCCGACGGTCTCGGCCTTGCGGGCGGTGGGGACGTGCTGGGTCACCAGGGGTTTCTCCTTGAGCAAGAAGGCGAGCAGGAAGCCGAGGGCGAGCACCGGCACCAGGTAGAGGAAGATGCGCGGCATGGCCTCCGCGTACGCGCTCACATAGGCGTCGCGCAGCGGCGCCGGCATCGCATGCACCATGTGCGGGGTGATGGACTGGGGGTCCGGCAGGTCGCCGCCGCCCGGCAGCCGGTCGGCGAGCCCGTCCGCGAGCCGGTTGGCGAACAGGGTGCCGAAGACGGCCGCCCCGACCGAGCCGCCGATCTGCCGGAAGAAGTTGTTGGCGCTGGTGGCGGTGCCGAGGTCGGCGGGCCGCACGGAGTTCTGCACGGCGAGGATCAGCACCGGCAGGACGAGCCCGATGCCGAGCCCCAGCACGCCCATGTAGACGCTGTACTCCACGCGTGGGGTGTCCCGCTCCAGCAGCGACAGCAGCCACATTCCGGCCACCGAGAGCGCCCCGCCGAGCAGCGGGAAGACCCGGTAGCGCCCGGTACGGCTGATCATGTGGCCGGAGACCACGGAGGCCAGGACGACGCCGAGCATCATGGGCAGCATCAGCAGCCCGGACTCGGTGGCGCTGACGCCGTTGACCATCTGCAGGAAGGTCGGGAGGTAGCTGGCGGCGCCGAAGAGGCCGACACCGACGACGGCCCCGATCAGGGCGGAGACCGTGAAGACGCCGTCGCGGAAGAGCCGCAGCGGGATGACCGGTTCGACGGCGAACCGTTCCACCACCACGAACAGCACGGCGCAGACGAGCGTCGCCGCGCCCAGCCCGACGATCACGTCCGAGCGCCAGGCGTACGTCGTGCCGCCCCAACTGGTCAGCAGCACCACGCAGGTGGAGCCGGCGGCCAGCAGCAGCGCGCCCAGCACGTCCAGCCGGGGGCGCACGGTCGGACGCGGCAGTTTCAGCACGACGGCGATGACGGCAAGGGTCAAAAGACCGAAGGGCACGTTGATGTAGAAGCACCAGCGCCAGGAGGCGTGGTCGGTGAAGAAGCCGCCGAGCAGCGGGCCGGCCACGGAGGCCAGGCCGAAGGAGGCGCCGATCAGGCCCATGTAGCGGCCGCGTTCCCGGGGCGGGACGATGTCCGCGATGATCGCCTGGACGCCGATCATCAGCCCGCCGCCGCCGACGCCCTGGACGGCGCGGAAGGCGATCAGCTCGTCCATGGAGCGCGACCAGCCCGCGAGGGCGGATCCGACGACGAAGACGACGATCGCGAACTGGAAGACGCTCTTGCGCCCGAAGAGGTCGCCGAGCTTGCCGTAGATCGGCAGCCCCACGGTGGAGGCGAGCAGGTAGGCAGTCACGGCCCAGGACATCTTGTCCAGGCCGTGCAGTTCGCCGACGATCTTGGGGAGCGCGGTCGCCACGATCATCTGGTCGAGGGCGGCCAGCAGCAGGGTCAGCATGAGCCCGAGGAAGACCAGTCGCACCCTGCGGGGGCTCAGTCCGGGGACGGGCGCGTCCTGCTCCCGGAGCGCGGCGGCGGGTCGGTCCTCGGGGCCCGTGCCGGCGCCGGTCGCGTCCGCGCGGGTGCCGGTCTCCTCGGACAGGGTCGTCCCGGTGGTGCCGCCCATCTGCTACCGCTCCCCTCGTCGCGCCTGCCCTGCGACAACGATCAGGGGCGCCGGGGATGCGCCGGAGTGCGGCAGATCCACCCTTTCAAGTGACGTGCCCACCGGCGTGCGCCCGCCGGGCGACAGTCCGGCATGCCGGGCACGGCATCCGGCACGTCAAAGGAGGCGGCCGGACGTCAACCGGCCCCGGCCGTCTCCTTTGTGCCGTCTGTTACTTCTCCGTCTCCGCGGCGAGCCGCGCGAGCACCGCGTCGTGGATGCGGTTGAGGCCCTTGGGCGCGAAGGTGCGCTCGAAGAAGCCGCCGATGCCGCCGGCGCCGGTCCAGGTGCTGGTGACGACCGCCTTGGCGCGGCCCTCGCCGGCCGGGGTGACCGTCCAGGTGGTGACCATGGTGGAGTTGCGGTCGCTCTCGACCAGCTGCCCCGGGGTCGGCTCGGTCACCGCGAGAAGGCAGTCCCGGACGCGCTTCTCGGTCGCCTGCAGCCTCCAGTGCACGAGGGTGCCGGCGCCGCTGCCGCCCTCGCGCACCTCGTACTCGCTGTACTGCTCGGGAAGCAGTCGCTGCCGCGTGCCCGAGTAGTCGGCGAGCGCCGCGAAGACGCTCTCCGGGCTCGCCGCGATCTCGCGCTGCGTGGTGGCCTCGACCTGTGCCATCGCCGTCCTCCGTGGATCCGTGTGCCGTCGCCGACAAGCCAATCACCACGGCCGCGTGCCCGCGAAATCGGGCCGCCCTCCCGGTGGTGCGCCTCCTGGCGACGGCTCCGGGGCCGACCGGCGATGACGCCGTAAATCACGTGCCCGGCGCGACGCGGCGCGTTATCGTCGACGGCATGAACGTCACCGGCCCCAGCACCACCGCGACCGCGCGAGCGACCAGCTCGCCGGTTGCCGCCGCCTGACGTACCTCCCTTCCTCACCACCGGCGACCGGGAACGGCCCGCCGGTGGTTTCGTGGTTCCCGCCCCGATCCCGGTGCTCGTGCGGTCCCGTTGCCCGGTGCCTCCCCGCCTCTCCACGCGAAGGAGCACCCCCCGTGAACACCGAAGAGATCGTCCGCACGTTCGTCTCGTACTACGAGGAACGCGGCCACCGCCGGATCACCGGGTCGACCCTGCTGCCGCCGCCCGGGGACCCCGTGCTGTTCACGACCTCGGGCATGCATCCGCTCACTCCCTACCTGGAGGGGCGGCCGCACCCGCTCGGCAGCCGGCTGGTCAACGTGCAGCGCTGTCTGCGCACCACGGACCTGGAGGAGGTCGGCGACCCCACCCATCTGACGGTCTTCGAGATGCTCGGCACCTGGTCCCTCGGCGACTACGAGGGCCCGCAGAGCCTCGACTGGGGCTACGGACTGCTCACCGAGGGATTCGGCATCGACCCGGGACGGCTGCACGTCACGGTGTTCGGCGGCGACGACCGTACCAACCCGGACACCGCCTCCCTGGAGTCGTGGGAGAGGCACGGCGTCCCCGTGGAGCTCACGAGCGAGGAGAACTGGTGGTCCAACGGCCCGACCGGCCCGTGCGGCCCCGACTCGGAGATCTTCCTGTGGACCGGTGACACCCCGCCGCGGTCCACCCCCACGGGTGACGACCGCTGGGTGGAGGTCTGGAACCACGTGATGATGCGCCACCGCCGTCTCGAGGACGGCTCCCTTGTGCCGCTCCCCCGGCGCAACGTCGACACCGGCCTCGGCCTGGAACGGCTGGCCTCGCTGCTGCAGGGCCGGACGTCGGTGTTCGAGTGCGACGTCTTCACCCCGTGGCGCCGTCTCGTCCCGTCCCTGTGGCCGCTGGACGAGCCGTCGCTGCGCCTGGTCTGCGACCACCTGCGGTCGGCCGTGGTGGTCATCGGGGACGGGGTGCGCCCGTCCCACACCGGCCGCGGCTACGTGCTGCGCCGACTGGTGCGGCGGGTCCTCACCACCTTGTGGCGGGACGATCCGTCCCGCGGTCTCGGCGACCTCCCGCAGGAGCTCGTCCGGCACACCCTGGACCACTTCCGCCAGTCCGTGGACCCGGACGAACCGCGCCGGGTGCTGCTGGAGGAGGAACGGCGGTTCCTGGGACTCCTGGAGCGTGGCCGTCAGGTACTGGCCCGCCCCCGGTTCCGGGGTCCGCTGGACGAGGACGACCTCCGCTACCTCCACGACACCCACGGCCTGCCGCGCGACCTCGTCCTGAGCCTGCGTCCGCGGTGACGGCGGAGGGTCCGGCCGGGCCCCGGGCGGCGTCGCAGCCGCCCGGGGCCCTCCGTCACGACCACTCACGCACGGTGAAACCCGGGAATCCCATGGATCCCCCTCGACGCTATTCGCTCAGATGTTCTATTCTCGGGAGGAGAGCAACGAAGGAGGCGGCATGAGGTGGGACAACCTGAGCCGCGACACGGCGGCGACCACACCCGCGCTCTTCGGCGTGGACGCCGTGACCCGTACGTTCGACACCCCCGAGTTCCGCGGGATCACCTTCCACGAGGTGCGCGCCCGCACGATCGTCAACCGCGTGCCCGGCGCGTCACGGATGCCGTTCGAGTGGACGATCAACCCCTACCGCGGCTGCAGCCACGCCTGCGTGTACTGCTTCGCCCGCAAGACGCACACCTACCTGGACCTCGACAGCGGCCTGGACTTCGACTCCCAGATCGTCGTGAAGGTCAACGCGCCGGAGCTGCTCCGCCGCGAGCTGGCCTCGCCCCGCTGGCGCGGTGAGCACATCGCCATGGGCACCAACGTCGACTGCTACCAGCGCGCGGAGGGCCGCTACCGGCTCATGCCCGGCATCCTGGCGGCGCTGCGCGACCACGCCAACCCCTTCTCGATCCTCACCAAGGGGTCGCTGATCCTGCGCGACCTGGACCTCCTGGTGCAGGCCTCGCAGGTCACCGACGTGTCGACCGCGGTCTCCGTGGGGTTCGTCGACCGGGAGCTGTGGCGCACCGTGGAGCCGGGCACGCCGTCGCCGGCGAAGCGGCTGGAGGTCTGCCGCACCCTCAACGAGCACGGCATCCCCTCGGGCGTCCTGATGGCGCCGGTGCTGCCGTACCTCAGCGACTCCCCGGAGCAGTTGCGTGAGACGGTCCGGGCGATCGCCGGGACGGGCGCCACGTCCGTCACCCCGCTCGTGCTGCATCTGCGCTCCGGGGCGAGGGAGTGGTTCATGGCCTGGCTCTCCGTGCACCACCCGCGGCTGATCCCCCGCTACAAGGCGCTGTACGCGGACGGCGCCTACGCGCCCACCTGGTACCAGCGGCGCATCACCCGCCAAGTGCACGAATTCGCCGCGGAGTTCGGGATCGGTCCGAGCCGCCCCGCAGCGGCGCGCCGGATCGCCGCACCCGAGGAGGACACCCCGGGGCCGCCCGCCGTCGCAGCCGGACCGGCCCAGCCAGCCCAGCCGGCCCAGCCGACGCAACTGACCCTGATCTGATCCCAAGAAAAACGGGTGCCCGCCGGGCCCGGCCCCCCTTAACGTCGCGGCCATGACGGTTGTGAGGGTGATGACCCGTGACGACATCGACGCCGTGGCGGCGGTCCGCGTCCGGGGCTGGCAGGCGGCCTACGCGGGCATCGTGCCGCATTCGTACCTGGACGCGATGGACGTCGCGGCGGAGGCGGAACGCCGCAAGGAGTGGTTCGACGCGGGCGGCAGCCGGGTGGACAACCTGGTCGCCACGGACGGCGACGAGGTGACCGGCTGGGCCGCGCTCGGCCCGTACCGGGGCGAGCCTGACGACGCCGTGACCGGCGAGCTGTACGCGATCTACGTGCACCCCGACCGGACCGGCCGGGGCACCGGCCGCGCGCTCATGGACGCCGTCCGCGCCCGCGCGCACGAACGCGGCTTCCGCAGCCTGCGGCTGTGGGTGCTCGCGGACAACGCACAGGCGCTGCGCTTCTACGAGCGATCCGGGCTCGCGCCGGACGGCAGCGACCAGATCGAGATGTACGACGGCGTCCCGCTCAAGGAACTGCGGTACGCGACGGATCTGGCCTGAAGCGCCCGGCGAGACGGCGCGTCGCGGCACTCGGTGCCTCGTCCCGCGCCATGGCCAGCACCTCCGCCGCCATCGGGTCGCCGGACCGCACCAGGGCGCGGACGATCCGCCGGGGATAGGGCGGCGCCAACAGCCCGACGAGGGCTGCGGTCGCGCGGGGCTCGGCCCCGGAGCGGGCCAGGCCGCGCGCCGCGGCGGCGCGCACCTCCCCGTCCCCGTCCGACGCCGCCGCCGCCGCCGCAAGTAGCGTGGAGAGCGCCTCCGGGCCCCCGATCCTGCCGAGGGAGTCGACGGCCGCGGCGCGCAGGCGGGGATCACCGGCGGCCCGGGTCAGCACCGGCACCGCCCGCGCGTCCCCGAGCCGTCCCAGTTCCTCGACGCAGCCGGCGGCCGCCTGGCAGGACGTCCGACCCTCGTCCAGGAGCCAGGCGAGGGTGGACGTGAGCGCGGGCAGCGACTCCGGCGCCCGCAACCGCCCCAGCAGGCGCACGGCGGCCAGGGCGTAGGCGATCCGCAGCCGGTTCGTGGCGAGCGCGGCGGCGGCGCGTGCGGTCCGGGGGTCGCCGAGCCGGGCGAGGGCTTCGGCCGCCGTGACGTTGCGGATGCCGTCACGGTGGTTCAGGAGCAGCACCAGGGTCTCGAACGCCCTCCGGTCGCCGGCCCGGCCGAGCATCACGGCGGCGATCTCCCGCTCCTCCAGGGAGCGCGACGGCTCGGTGAGGACGGCGGCGAGCCGGTCCCGGGCCGCGGGATCGTCCAGCCGGCCCAGGGCGACGAGCGCCGCCGAGGCCACCCCTTGGTCGGGGTCACCCGCCGCCGCGACGAACAGCTCCAGGTGCGCCGGGTCCCGGTCGCACCCGAGCAGCGTCAGGGCCGGCCGCCTGACGCGGGGCGCCGCCTGACTGGCCTGGCGCAGCAGCATGGGCACGCAGACGGCGGGCAGTGCGGGCTCGGTCCCGGACGGCCGGCGCCACGAGGGCAGGTGCCGGCCGATGACGATGCGGCTGACGGTGTCCTCGATCAGCCCCGAGTACCACGGCGGCTCCTCGGGGGCGAGTACGGCGAGCAGGCCGAAGAGCGGGCCCGTCGCCTCCAGGGGGCGCTGCACCGCCAGCGCTTCCAGGGCGTAGCGGCGCTCCTCCTCCGTGCCGCGGGGAAGCACGACCAGCAAAGGCGGGACGGCGGCAACCTGCCCGCCCGCGACGTCGAGGCGCGCCCGTTCCGTGGGCCCCAGCCAGGGCCGCACCATGGCGGCGACGTCAGGGGAGGCGGCGAGCCGCCGAAGATAGGAACCGCGTTCCTCGCGGCGCCCCTGGGCGGCGAACTCCAGCAGGCCCAGGACACGGCGCGGTTCGCCGCGCCCGCGCAGCCGCGCGACGTCCGTCTCCCCGGCCCTTACGGCCCCGTACAGCCGGGCCGCGCGCCGCGCCGGGTGACCGGCGCCCCCCTGCACCCGTTCCACGGTTCCCCCTCTCCCCCGTGCGCTCACCCTAATGGCGCGCTCATCTGTGGGCGGCGTAAATCACATGGGCGGGAGGGCTGGCGCCGAGGTTACTCACCGGTTACCCTCTAACCAACGCACGTGGCGGCCTGGTGACGCAGCCGCTTGTGCGGCCGTTGTCGGTTCGGCACCATCGCGGCGCAGCCCCGGGACAGGGCTCGCCGGTTCTCACGCGGGTACGCACACGCACGCGTACGCACCCCCGCGGCTCCTCGACTCTCCCGCCCCGCGCCTGCGCAGCAGAGACGCACGGCGCGGATCCTCAGCATTCGGAGTTCCGCGATGGACCGTCCACGACCCTTCCCCACCGTCGCCATCATCGGTCTCGGCACCATGGGCACCGGCATCGCCGAGGTCGTCGCCCGGGCCGGCCACGAAGTGATCGGCATCGAGATCGACGACGCGGCCGCGCACCGCGCCGTCGCCGCCCTGGAGGCCTCCACCGCCCGCGCCGTGCAGCGCGAGCGGATCACGGAGTCCGAACGCGGCGACATCCTGACCCGTTTCCGCACCTTCCCCGACCTGCAGGCGGCGGCCGACGCCGACCTGGTGATCGAGGTCGTCACCGAGCACTTCGAGATCAAGCGCGAGGTCCTCACGGCGCTCGACGCCATCGTGAAGCCCGGCGCCATCCTCGCGACCGGCACCAACGCGCTGTCGGTGACCCAGCTGGCCTCCCACACCTCCCGCCCGGACCGCGTCCTCGGCCTGCACTTCTTCGCCCCCGCCCCGGCCATGAAGCTGGTCGAGGTGGTCTCCACCGTGCTGACCTCCCCCGAGACCACGGACGCCGTGACCGGACTGGTCCGCTCGTTCGGCAAGGAGCCGGTGGCGGTCGGCGACCGCCCGGGCTTCATCGCCGACGGGCTGCTCTTCGGCTACCTCAACCAGGCCGCGGCCATGTACGAGGCGCGCTACGCCACCCGCGAGGACATCGACGCGGCGATGCGGCTGGGCTGCGGCCTGCCCATGGGCCCGCTCGCCCTGCTGGACCTGATCGGCATCGACACCGCCCAGACCGTCCTGGAGGCGATGTACGAGGCCTCGCGCGACCGGCTGCACGCCCCCGCGCCCATCCTGAAGCAGCTCACCGCCGCCGGCCTCAAGGGCCGCAAGGCCGGGCGCGGTTTCTACAGCTACGAGGCCCCCGGCAGCGCGACGGTCGTCGCGGACGCCGAGACGCCGGCCGCGGCCGGCGGCGCGAGCGGCGGGCGTCCCGTGCGCAGCGTGGGCGTCGCGGGCTCGGGCACGATGGCCACCGGCATCGCCGAGGTCTTCGCCAAGGCCGGGTACGAGGTCGTCCTGGCCGCACGCGGCCAGGAGAAGGCGGACAGGGCCGTCGCGGCGCTCGCCAAGTCGCTGGACCGCTCGGTCGCCAAGGGCCGGCTCAGCCAGGAGCAGCGTGACGCCGCCCTGGCGCGGGTGACCGCTGCGGGCTCGCTGGACGCCTTCGCCGACGTGGACCTGGCCGTCGAGGCGGTCGCCGAGGACCTGCCCGTCAAGCAGCAGCTCTTCGCGACCCTGGACAAGGTCTGCAAGCCGGACGCGGTGCTGGCCACGACGACGTCCTCGCTTCCCGTGGTGGCGGTCGCGACGGCGACCACGCGTCCGCGGGACGTCGTCGGCATGCACTTCTTCAACCCGGCCCCCGCCATGAAGCTGGTCGAGGTGGTCCGCACCGTGCTGACCGCCGAGGACGTGCACGCCACCGTCCACGAGGTCTGCGGCCGGATCGGGAAGCACCCCGTGGACTGCGGCGACCGGGCCGGCTTCATCGTCAACGCGCTGCTGTTCCCGTACCTCAACAACGCCGTGAAGATGGTCCAGGAGCACTACGCGACGGTCGAGGACATCGACTCGGCGATGAAGCTCGGCGGCGGCTACCCCATGGGGCCCTTCGAACTGCTCGACGTCGTCGGGCTGGACGTCTCGCTCGCGATCGAGCAGGTGCTGCACAGGGAGTTCCGCGACCCGGGCCTGGCGCCGGCGCCGCTGCTCGAGCACCTGGTGTCCGCGGGCTGCCTCGGCCGCAAGACGGGCCGCGGCTTCCGCGAGTATGCCCGCCGCTGATCACACGGGCGGCTGGGACGGCCGGGACGGTCCCGGCGGCTGGGGCGGCCTGCTGGGGCCGCCCCACCGCCTCCGGAAACCGGGCCCGGCCCACGCTTCCACGGGAATGCAGTACGTTCGCGGTATGCCCCAGCCCGTGAAGCCCGCCCGTGCGTCCTCCACCACCGCCCAGCGCCATCGTGTCCGCCAGGAACTGGCCGCCGCGGCGATGCACCTCTTCGCGAGCCAGGGGTACGAGGCGACCACGGTCGACGAGATCGCCGCGGCCGCCGGGGTCGCGCGGAGGACGTTCTTCCGGCACTTCCGCTCCAAGGAAGAGGCGATCTTCCCCGACCACGACGACACCCTGGTGCGCGTGGGGCAGGTGCTGGACTCGGCCGAACCGCACGAGCACCCGCTCGACACGGTGTGCCGCGGCATCACCGAGGTGCTGCGGATGTACGCGGAGGCTCCCGAGGTCTCGGTGGAGCGCTACCGGCTGACCCGCGAGATCCCCATCCTGCGGGAGCGCGAGATCGCCTCGGTGGCCCGCTACGAGCGGTTGTTCACCCGCTACCTGCTGGGCCACTTCGACGAGGGCGCCCACCACGACGGGGACGACGACCCCCTGCTGGCCGAGGTCGCCGCGTCCGCCGTCGTCGCCGCCCACAACCACGTGCTGCGGCGCTGGCTGCGCGCCGGCGGCAAGGGCGACGTCGAGTCGCAGCTCGACCACGCCTTCGAGGTGATCAAGCAGACCTTCGGCACCGGCATCGGCCGGCGCCCCTCCCCCACCCCGATCCTCGCCTCCGAGCAGGGCGAGGTCATCGTGGCCGTGGCCCGCACGGACGCCTCGCCGGCCGAGGTCATGCGGACGATCGAAAAAGCCCTGAAGGGCGCGTAGCCGCCCGTTCGCGCCCCCGGCGCCCTCCCGCGCCCCCGGCATCCCATTGGCGCCCCCAGGCCCTCTTGCCGGGGGCGCCTTCGCGTGTTGCTCAAACGTGAAGCCGTGGTGCCATCTGAGAAAAATTGTTGGCACGCAGTGTCTTGCAGGGTGGCACGCGGTGCCATACCGTGAGAGCAGTCCGGGCGGGCGGCGTGCTGGGATCCGTCGCACGCCGTCTGTCCCCGAGGCCCGGACGCCTGCGTCACAGGCATTCACAGCGCCACCACGCGCTCCCGCTCCATCCGTGCGACCGCCACGGACCGAAGCACCACCGCCGAACCGACGGCACCACCCTCAGCAACCCCCCGACGTTCCCTCAAGCGTCCCTACGTCGCGCTTCGCCGGAGGCATCACCGTGAAGGACATCCTCGACGCCATCATGGCGTCCGAAAGCACGGCCGCGGACTTCGCCGCGCTGCCGCTCCCCGAGTCGTACCGCGCCGTCACCGTCCACAAGGACGAGGCCGGCATGTTCGAGGGCGTGGACAGCCGCGCGAAGGACCCGCGCAAGTCGCTGCACCTGGAAGAGGTGCCCGTGCCCGAGCTCGGCCCGGGCGAGGCCCTGGTGGCCGTCATGGCCAGCTCGGTCAACTACAACTCGGTGTGGACCTCGATCTTCGAGCCGGTGTCCACCTTCGGTTTCCTGGAGCGCTACGGCAGGCTCTCCCCGCTGACCAAGCGCCACGACCTGCCGTACCACGTCATCGGCTCCGACCTGGCGGGCGTGGTGCTGCGCACCGGCCCCGGCGTGAACCTCTGGAAGCCGGGCGACGAGGTCGTCGCGCACTGCCTGTCCGTCGAACTGGAGTCCGCGGACGGCCACAACGACACGATGCTCGACCCCGAGCAGCGCATCTGGGGCTTCGAGACCAACTTCGGCGGCCTCGCCGAGATAGCCCTGGTCAAGTCCAACCAGCTGATGCCCAAGCCCAGGCACCTGAGCTGGGAGGAGGCCGCGGCCCCGGGCCTGGTGAACTCCACCGCCTACCGCCAGCTGGTCTCCCGCAACGGCGCCGGCATGAAGCAGGGCGACAACGTGCTGATCTGGGGCGCCAGCGGCGGCCTCGGCAGCTACGCCACCCAGTTCGCGCTGGCCGGCGGCGCCACCCCGATCTGCGTGGTGTCCTCGCCGCAGAAGGCGGAGATCTGCCGCCGCATGGGCGCCGAGGCCATCATCGACCGCACGGCCGAGGACTACCGGTTCTGGAAGGACGAGCACACCCAGGACCCGAAGGAGTGGAAGCGCTTCGGCAAGCGCATCCGCGAGCTGACCGACGGCGAGGACGTGGACATCGTCTTCGAGCATCCGGGCCGGGAGACCTTCGGCGCCTCGGTCTACGTCACCCGCAAGGGCGGCACGATCGTCACCTGCGCGTCGACCTCGGGCTACAACCACGAGTACGACAACCGCTACCTGTGGATGTCGCTCAAGCGCATCGTCGGCTCGCACTTCGCGAACTACCGCGAGGCCTGGGAAGCCAACCGGCTGATCGCCAAGGGCAGGATCCACCCCACGCTGTCGAAGACGTACCGCCTGGAGGACACCGGCCAGGCCGCCCACGACGTGCACCGCAACGTGCACCAGGGCAAGGTCGGCGTGCTGGCGCTCGCCCCCGAGGAGGGCCTCGGCGTCCGCGACGAGGAGCTGCGGGCCCGGCACATCGACGCCATCAACCGCTTCCGGAACGTCTGAGACCGGGAGGGACCATGAACCAGCGTCAGAAGGATCGTCCGTGGCTGATGCGGACGTACGCGGGGCACTCCACCGCCGAGGCGTCCAACGCCCTGTACCGGCGCAACCTCGCCAAGGGCCAGACGGGCCTGTCGGTCGCGTTCGACCTCCCGACGCAGACCGGGTACGACCCCGACCACGTCCTGGCCCGCGGCGAGGTGGGCCGGGTCGGGGTCCCGGTCGCCCACCTCGGCGACATGCGCCGGCTCTTCCAGGACATCCCCCTGGAGGAGATGAACACCTC
Organism: Streptomyces sp. NPDC111520; assembly: GCF_055635295.1. Classification (NCBI taxonomy): domain Bacteria; kingdom Bacillati; phylum Actinomycetota; class Actinomycetes; order Kitasatosporales; family Streptomycetaceae; genus Streptomyces; species Streptomyces sp. NPDC111520. Next base: position 91,587 of record NZ_JBVKBW010000005.1, read on the forward strand.
CATGACCATCAACGCCAGCGCCATGTGGCTGCTCGCGCTCTACCAGGTGGTCGCCGAGGAGCAGGGCGCCGACGTCACCAGGCTCCAGGGGACGACGCAGAACGACATCGTCAAGGAGTACCTGTCGCGCGGGACGTACGTCTTCCCGCCCGGCCCTTCGCTCCGGCTGACGACCGACATGATCGCGTACACGGTCAACCACCTCCCCAAGTGGAACCCGATCAACATCTGCAGCTACCACCTGCAGGAGGCCGGGGCCACACCGGTGCAGGAGATCGCCTACGCGATGTCCACCGCGATCGCCGTCCTCGACGCGGTCCGCGACTCCGGCCAGGTGCCGCAGGAGCGGATGGGCGACGTCGTCGCGCGCATCTCCTTCTTCGTCAACGCGGGCGTCCGCTTCGTCGAGGAGATGTGCAAGATGCGGGCCTTCACCCGCATCTGGGACGGGATCACCCGTGACCGCTACGGCATCGAGGACCCCAAGCAGCGCCGCTTCCGGTACGGGGTGCAGGTCAACTCGCTCGGCCTGACGGAGGCGCAACCGGAGAACAACGTCCAGCGGATCGTGCTGGAGATGCTGGCCGTGACGCTCTCCAAGGACGCCCGGGCCCGCGCCGTGCAGCTGCCCGCCTGGAACGAGGCGCTGGGCCTGCCGCGCCCCTGGGACCAGCAGTGGTCCCTGCGCATCCAGCAGGTGCTGGCCCACGAGAGCGACCTGCTGGAGTACGGCGACATCTTCGACGGCAGCCACGTCGTCGAGGCGAAGGTCGGCGAACTCGTCGAGCGGTCCCTCGCCGAGATCGAGCACATCCAGGAGATGGGCGGCGCCATGGCCGCCGTGGAGTCCGGCTACCTGAAGTCGCAGCTGGTCTCCTCGCACGCCGAGCGCCGGTCGCGGATCGAGTCCGGCGAGGAGAAGATCATCGGCGTCAACTGCTACGAGGGCACCGAGCCCAGCCCCCTCACCTCCGACCTCGACGGCGCCATCATGACCGTCGACCCGGAGAACGAGGCGCGGGTCGTCGCCGCCCTCCACGACTGGCGCGACAACCGGGACGAGGTACGGGCGCAGCGGTCGCTGGAGGCCCTCAAGGCCGCGGCCGCCGGCACCGGCAACCTCATGGAGGCCACCGTGGAGTGCGCCCGGGCGGGCGTCACCACCGGCGAGTGGTCCTGGGCGCTGCGCGACGTGTTCGGCGAGTTCCGCGCCCCCACGGGCGTGAGCAGCGCCCCCGTCGCGGTCACCGCCGAGCCGGGCACCCCGATGGCCGAGGTCCGCCGCAAGGTGGCGCTGACCGCCCGGGAACTGGGCGCCGGGAAGCTGCGGCTGCTCGTGGGCAAGCCGGGGCTGGACGGTCACTCCAACGGCGCCGAGCAGATCGCCGTACGGGCGCGCGACGCGGGCTTCGAAGTGGTCTACCAGGGCATCCGGCTGACGCCGGAGCAGATCGTCTCGGCGGCGGTCGCCGAGGACGTCCACTGCGTGGGCCTGTCGATACTCTCCGGCTCGCACGCCGAGCTGGTGCCGGACGTGCTGGACCGGCTCCGCAGGGCGGGGGTGGACGACGTGCCGGTCATCGCCGGCGGCATCATCCCGCCGGCGGACGCCGCCAAGCTGGTCGAGTCCGGCGTCGCGGCCGTGTTCACGCCGAAGGACTTCGGGATCACCGAGATCATCGGCAGGATCGTGGACGAGATCCGCAGGGCCAACAAGCTGGACCCGCTGGAGGTCGCCGCATGACCCCCGCGGCGAACACCCGTACGAACACGTTCGACACACCGGAGGCGTAGCAGAGATGCAGTTCGGCCGTACGTATGAAGAGTTCGAGGTCGGCGCCGTCTACAAGCACTGGCCCGGGAAGACGGTCACCGAGTACGACGACCACCTCTTCTGCCTCCTGACCATGAACCACCACCCGCTCCACATGGACGCGAACTACGCCGAGCGGACCACCGACTTCGGGAAGAACGTGGTCGTGGGGAACTACGTCTACTCCCTGCTGCTCGGCATGTCGGTGCCGGACGTGTCCGGCAAGGCGATCGCCAACCTGGAGGTCGAGTCGCTCAAGCACGTGGCGCCGACCTTCCACGGCGACACCATCTACGGCGAGACGACCGTGCTGGACAAGTGGCCGTCGAAGTCGAAGGACGACCGCGGGATCGTCCAGGTGGAGACCAAGGGCTACAAGCAGGACGGCACCCTGGTGTGCGTCTTCCGCCGCAAGGTGATGGTCCCCACCGCCACCTACGTCAAGGAGCGCGGCGGCGAGCAGCCCGGCCGCCCGCCCGTCTCCCCCCACCACCCTCAATCGGCGCCCCTGCGGGGCGATACCCCTGGCCCCGAGCTGAACGCCTAGGAGACAGCAGACATGAGCCGCCTCGCGCAGACCGACGGGCTGACCGACGTCCAGCAGGAGATCCTCTCCACCGTCCGCAGCTTCGTCGACAAGGAGATCATCCCGGTCGCCAACGAGCTGGAGCACAAGGACGAGTACCCGACCGACATCGTCGAGGGCCTCAAGGAACTCGGCATCTTCGGGCTGATGATCCCCGAGGAGTACGGCGGCCTCGGCGAGTCCCTGCTCACGTACGCCCTGACGGTCGAGGAGATCGCCCGCGGCTGGATGAGCGTGTCGGGCATCATCAACACGCACTTCATCGTCGCCTACATGCTCAAGCAGCACGGCACCCAGGAGCAGAAGGACCACTTCCTGCCCCGGATGGCCACCGGCGAGGTACGCGGCGCCTTCTCGATGTCCGAGCCGGGCCTGGGCTCCGACGTCTCCGCGATCCGCACCAAGGCGGTCCGGGACGGCGACGACTACGTCATCAACGGCCAGAAGATGTGGCTGACCAACGGCGGCACGTCCAACCTCGTCGCGGTGCTGTGCCGGACCGACGAGGGTCAGCCGGAGGGCGCGGCCCCGCACAAGTCCATGACGACCTTCCTCATCGAGAAGGAGCCCGGCTTCGGCCCGAACCCGAAGGTGAAGGGCCTCACCGTGCCCGGCAAGATCGAGAAGATGGGGTACAAGGGCGTCGACACGACCGAACTCATCCTCGAAGATGTGAAGATTCCGTCAAATCGCGTCCTGGGCGGTCAGAGCGGCCGCGGTTTTTACCAAATGATGGACGGCGTCGAGGTCGGCCGGGTCAACGTGGCCGCCCGGGGCTGCGGTGTCGCACAGCGGGCCTTCGAACTGGGGATCGCGTACGCCCAGCAGCGGCAGACCTTCGGCAAGCCGATCGCGCAGCACCAGGCGATCCAGTTCAAGCTCTCCGAGATGGCCACCAAGGTCGAGGCGGCCCACGCGCTGATGGTGAACGCGGCCCGCAAGAAGGATTCCGGCCAGCGCAACGACCTCGAGGCCGGCATGGCGAAGTACCTGGCCTCGGAGTACTGCAAGGAGGTCGTGGAGGACTCCTTCCGCATCCACGGCGGCTACGGCTTCTCCAAGGAGTACGAGATCGAGCGCCTGTACCGCGAGGCACCCATGCTGCTCATCGGCGAGGGCACCGCCGAGATCCAGAAAATGATCATTGGTCGCCGGCTGCTCGAGGAGTACCGGATCCAGGGGTGAATGTCTGGGTTGTGACACTTTGTGCGAGCCAAAGGTCACACCCAGTCATCAAATACCGGCCACTGACTCGACTGCTGGCTTGCCCAGTTGCCGGTGACTCCCGATACCATTCACGGAAAGCCGCCGTCCCCAGCACCATCTTTGCGGCACCCTCCGCTACGAAGGTCTTCCATGCCCCACAGCCATTCCTCTGCACAACGCGACAGCCGGGCCGGCGTACGCCTCGCGCGCGGAGCGTCGCCGTGGCTCCTCCCGACCGTGGCCACCGCGGCGGTCAGTCTGGTCCGCGCCCGCCGCTCCGGGCGCTGGGCGGCCGTGGCCGTCCCCACCACCGCCCTCGCGGCGGGCATGCTGTGGTTCTTCCGCGACCCCGAGCGCGAGATCGCCCAGGGCCGCGTCATCTCGCCGGCCGACGGCGTGGTGCAGAGCATCATGCCGTGGAAGGACGGGCGCACCCGCGTCGCGATCTTCATGAGCCCGCTGAACGTCCACGTGAACCGCGCGCCGCTGGCCGGCACGGTCACGTCCGTGGAGCACGTCCCCGGTGGATTCGTTCCGGCGTTCAACAAGGAGAGCGAGAACAACGAGCGCGTCGTCTGGCACTTCGACACCGAGCTCGGCGACATCGAGATGGTGCAGATCGCCGGAGCCGTGGCGCGCCGCATCGTTCCCTACGTGCCGCAGGGCACCAAGGTGGAGCAGGGCGAGCGCATCGGTCTGATCCGCTTCGGCTCCCGTGTGGACATCTACCTGCCGGAGGGCGTCGAGCCCGCCGTCGAGGTCGGCCAGACCACCGTGGCTGGGGTGACGCGCCTTGACCGTGATTGATCCCGACACCCAGGCACCGTGGGTCGCCTCGGTGGACGAGGACGACGACGATGACATGCCGCTGTCGACGCGCCTGTCGATAGCGGACGGCCTGACCCTCGGCAACGCGATCTGCGGGTTCATGGCGGTGTACTTCACCACCACCGGGGTGCTCGTCCCGCACCTGATGGGCAACACCGACGGCGGCATGACGCGGCACAGCGCCGCCACGGCCGTGCTGCTGATGCTCATGGCCTCGGTCTTCGACCTCTTCGACGGGCTGGTGGCGCGCAAGCTGCGCAGCTCGGCGATGGGTGCGGAGCTGGACAACCTCTCCGACCTGATCAGCTTCGGCCTGGCCCCCGCCTACTTCGTGGTCGTCTGGGGCCTGATCTCGGACGACGCCTACGGCAAGCTGTCGGCCGTGGCGGCGGTCGTGGTGCTGCTGGCGGTCGTCCTGCGCCTGGCCCGCTTCTCCTGCACGACGGTGCGGGAGGGGATCTTCCAGGGCATGCCGAGCCCCTTCGGGGCCATGACGGTCATCTCGGTCGTGCTGCTGGAGCTTCCCTTCATCCCGACGGTGCTGGCCATCGTCGGTGTGGCGTGGCTGATGGTCAGCCGGGTCGAGTACCCGAAGCCGCGTGGCCGGCTCGCGACGATCACGCTCGCCTGGATCGTGCTGAGCATGGGCTGCCTGGTCTGCTGGGCGTTCGCCGTCCCCGGCGGTGACGTGTTGCTGCAGACGGGCGCGGCCCTGCAGATCTGCGCCGCGGCGGTGATCCCGCTGTTCGCGACGACCCGCCGGGTCAACACGATCCGCAACAACCGCCGTGAGGCGCGTACGGCGCAGCTTCCGTAGCCGTACCAGGTACGTGCCAGGGGCCCCGAGCCGGGAAGGCTCGGGGCCCCTGGCGTTCGCCGGGTCAGGCCGGGAGGTCGCGCGCGATGTCCTCGGCGAGGCGTTCCAGCAGCGGCCCGGCCTCGGCCATGCAGCGCGCCGGGTCCGGCTCGAGGTCGGTCAGGGCGTACGCCCGCCGGATGCCGGCCGCGCCCAGGGCTTCCCCGGACAGCGTGAGACGGCCGCAGACGGCGACCACGTCCACGTCCCGGGCGCGGGCGGCGGCGGCCACACCGGCCGGGGCCTTGCCGTGCAGGGTCTGCTCGTCCAGCGAACCCTCACCGGTGATCACCAGGTCGGCCCGCTCCAGGGCCGCCGCGAAGCCGAGCATGTCCAGGAGCACCTGGACGCCGGGCCGGAAGGAGGCGCGCAGCCCCACCAGCGCGCCGAAGCCGACCCCGCCGGCCGCACCCGCGCCCGGGGCCTCGGCGGCCGCACCGGCCCCCAGCACCTCCGCGTAGTGGGCCAGGGCCGCGTCCAGCGTCGCGACGTCCTCCGGTGTGGCGCCCTTCTGGGGGCCGTAGACGGCGGCCGCGCCCTTGGGGCCGAGCAGCGGGTTGTCGACGTCGCTGGCGAGGACGACCTCGGTCGCGGCGAGCCGGGGGTCGAGCCCGGACAGGTCCGCCGAGGCCAGCCCGGCGAGCGCCGCACCACCCGGGCCGACCGGTTCGCCGCGGCCGTCCAGCAGGCGGGCGCCGAGCGCGACGAGCATGCCCGCGCCACCGTCGTTGGTCGCGCTGCCGCCGACGCCGAGCACGATGGACCGGGCCCCCGCGTCGAGCGCCGCCCCCAGCAGTTCACCGGTACCGCGCGTGGTCGCCGTCAGCGGAGCGAAGACCTCCGGCGGCAGGTGCCGGAGCCCCGAGGCCTCGGCCATCTCCACCACGGCGGTGCCCCCGCGCAGCGCGTACGCGGCGGTGACCGTCTCCCCCAGCGGGCCGGTGACCTCCACCAGCCTCCGTTCGAAGCCCGCGGCGACGGCGGCGTCCACCGTGCCGTCCCCGCCGTCGGCCACCGGCACGGACTCGACGACGAGACCGGGGACGGCCCGCCGCAGTCCCGACCCGAGCCGCTCCGCCACCTCGACGGCGGTGAGCGAACCCTTGAACTTGTCCGCTGCTATGAGCACCCGCACTGGCCGTGCGTCCGTCACTTTGATCTCCCTTTCGGCAGGTCGCGCCGCTTGGACCCTATCCCGGGGCGCGGGGCGGTACACCGGAGGCATGGCCTTCTCCGCCCTCTCCCTCGACGACCGCGTCCTCGGCGGCTGGCTCGGCCGGATCGCCGGCAACATGCTCGGCAAGCCCGTCGAACGCGGCGACCACTGGACGCGTGACCGGATCGACCGCTACCTGCGCCGTGCCGGGGCGCTGCCGCTGACCGACTACATCCCGGCGCTGGACCCGCCGCCTGACCCGGCCGAGTTCGCGCTGCGCCCGGAGTGGCCGCAGTGCACCCGCGGCAACATCCACGGCAGCGCGCGGGACGACGACGTGGACTACGCGATCCTCGGACTCGACCTGCTGGAGACCTACGGCCCGGAGTTCACCACCGAGCAGGTCGGCGAGCTGTGGCTGCTGCGCCTCCCCTACCTGCAGACCTTCACCGCCGAGCGGGCGGCGTACCGCAACCTCGCCAAGGGACTGAGGCCGCCGCTGACGGCCACGGCCGACAACCCGTACCAGGAGTGGATCGGGGCGCTGATCCGCGCCGACGTGTACGGCTGGACCTCTCCCGGCGACCCCCGGCGGGCCGCCTCCCTGGCCCGCCGGGACGCGGTGCTGTCCCACACGGGCAACGGGGTGTACGGGGCGATGTGGGCGGCGGCGCTGATCGCGGCGGCGTTCACGGCGCCCGGCGCGCGGGCCGCGCTGGAGTCGGCGCTGCAGCACGTGCCGCCGGGCTGCCGGCTGGCCCGCACGGTGCGCCGGACCATGGCGCTGCACGAGGCGGGGCTGGACTGGGCGAGCACCATGGCGGAGCTGGACGAGGAGAACCGCGGACTGCACTGGATCCACACCGTCCCCAACGCCGCGCTCGTCACCGCCGGGCTGCTCTACGGCGCGGGCGACTTCACCGCCACGATCGCGCTGACCGTACGCGGCGGCCTGGACACCGACTCCGGTGGGGCGACGGCGGGTTCGGTCGCCGGGGTGCTCTGCGGCGCGTCCGCGATCCCGCCGCAGTGGACCGGGCCGCTGGAGGACCGGGTGCGCAGCGCGGTGTTCGGCTTCGACGGGGCGGCGATCAGCGAGCTGGCCCGCCGCACCGTTCTCCTGGTGCCGTAGGGTCCCGCCTGTGCGATACATCGTGGTGGGAGCGGGCGCGGTCGGCGCGACGATCGGCGGCCGGCTGTACGGGAGCGGGCACGAGGTCGTCCTGGTCGCGCGGGGAGCGCACCTGGAGGCGCTGCGCGAGCGCGGGCTGACCCTGCGGACGCCGGACGGGACGATGACGCTGCCCGTCCCGGTGGCCGGCGGCCCGGAGGAGCTGACGCTCCGCGAGGACGACGTGCTGGTGCTGGCGGTGAAGACGCAGGACACGCAGGCGGCCCTCGACGCCTGGGCCCCGGTGGCGGACCGTCTGCCGCTGGTCTGCGCCCAGAACGGCGTCGCCAACGAACGCATGGCCCTGCGCCGCTTCCGCGACGTGTACGGGATGTGCGTGTGGCTGCCGTCGACCCACCTGGAGCCCGGTGAGGTCGTCGCCCCGTGCGGGCCGCTGACCGGCATCCTCCACCTGGGCCGCTACCCGCACGGAACGGACGACCTCGCCCGGGCCGTCTCCGCGGAACTGGAGAAGTCCTCCTTCGCCGCCCCGGTCGTGCCCGACGTGATGCGCTGGAAGTACGCCAAGCTGCTGTCGAACCTGGGCAACGCCGTCGAGGCGCTGTGCGGCGGCGTGGACGACACGGCGGCCGCGCTCCTGGAGCGGGCCCGGGCCGAGGGCGCGGCGGTGCTCGACGCCGCCGGCATCCCGTACGCGGGCGTGGAGGAGCAGGCGACGGTCCGCGGGGACCGGGTGAGCCTGCGGCCGGTCGAACGCTTCGCCCGGGGCGGCGGCTCGTCCTGGCAGAGCCTGACCCGGGGCACCGGCAGCGTCGAGGCGGACTGGCTCAACGGCGAGATCGTGCTGCTGGGGCGGCTCCACGGGATACCCGTGCCGGTCAACGAGACGCTGCGGCGGCTCGCGAACGGAGCGGCGCGCGACCGTCGCGCCCCCGGAAGCCTGGAGGCGGCGCAGGTGGCCGCCGCCGTCGAGGGCCGCGAACCCGTAGGTTGGGGCCCGTGACGACCACCGAATTCTCCGCGTACATCGACAGCCTGCCGAAGATCCTCGCCGGGGCCAGCACGCTCTTCCGCGACGCCGAGGGCCGCATCCTGATCGCCGAGACCACCTACCGCGAGGACGGCAAGTGGGTGCTGCCCGGCGGCACCATCGAGTCGGCCGACGGGGAGACGCCCCGCGAGGCGGCACGCCGGGAGACCCTGGAGGAGGTCGGGCTCGACGTCGAACCGGGCGCCCTCCTCACCGTGGACTGGGTGCAGGGGCCGTCCGGACGGCCGCCGCTCGCCTCGTACATGTACGACGGCGGGGTGCTCGACGAGGCCGCGCTGGGCGCGATCGTTCTGCAGGAGGAGGAGTTGTCCGCCTGGCGCATGGCGACGCCCGAGGAGGCCGAGGAGTACCTCTCCGCCGGCCTGTACCGCCGCGTCCGCGCCGCCCTGGCGGCGCTGGAGGACGGCGCGTTCCCCGTCGAGCTGGTCAACGGGCGTCCCCCGGCGTAGTACCGCGTCCCGCCCGGGCGGGCGGGCGGCGTACGCCGAGCGTCGGGTCCCGAGCCCGGCCGCCCGGCCCGCGGCCCCGACGCCGCGTGGACGACGCCTGACCGGCCCGCCCGCCGCTGACCGCCCCCGGCGGGCCGGTCAGCGGCCCACCGCGTAGCCCTGCATCCCGCGCGGGTTCGCCGCGGAGGACAGCACGCCGGTCTCCGGGTCGCGGGCCACGGCGCACAGTCGGCCCTCGGACCAGGGGGCGCCGACGGTCACGTCGTGGCCGCGCCCGCGGAGCCCGGCGATGACGGACTCCTCGAAGCGGCTCTCCACGGTGAGGCTGCCCGGGCGCATCTCCCGGGGGTGGAAGGAGCTCGGGAAGCTGTCGTTGTGCCAGTTGGGCGCGTCGATGGCGCCCTGGAGGTCGAGACCGCCCCGGACGGGGGCGCGCAGGGCGACGCCCAGGAAGAAGTGCAGCGACCACTGGTCCTGCTGGTCGCCGCCGGGGGTGCCGAAGGCCATCACCGGCACCCCGTCGCGCAGCGCGAGCGAGGGGGTGAGCGTGGTGCGCGGACGGCGGCCCGGGGTGAGGGAGTTGGGTAGTCCGGGCTCCAGCCAGGTCATCTGCAGGCGGGTGCCGAGCGGGAAGCCGAGCCCAGGGACGACCGGGTTGGACTGGAGCCAGCCGCCGCTGGGGGTGGCGGCGACCATGTTGCCCCAGCGGTCGACGACGTCGAGGTGGCAGGTGTCGCCGCGGGTCGCGCCGTTCTGGGCGACGGTCGGCTCCCCGACCCCCATGGCGTCGAAGTCCGGTGCCGCCGCCGGGTCGTGGAGCGGGAAGCGGGGAAGCCGCGGCGTGCGGCCACCGGGGCTGCCGGGGCGCAGCTCGTGGGAGGCCTTGGCGCGGTCGACCAGGGCGCGCCGCGCGTCGTTGTAGGCGGGGGACAGCAGTTCCGCGAGGGGGACGTCGTCCTCGGCGTCGCCGTACCAGGCCTCGCGGTCGGCCATCGCGAGCTTCGTGCCCTCGACCAGGGTGTGCACGTAGTCGGCGGTGCCGTACTCCAGGTCGGCGGAGTCCGGCGGCAGCAGGGCCAGTTGCTGCAGGAAGGCCGGGCCCTGGCTCCAGGGTCCCGCCTTGCAGACCGTCCAGCCGTTCCAGTCGAGGGTGACCGGGTCCTCGTGGCGCGCCTCGTACGCGACGAGGTCGTCCCCGGTCAGGGTGGAGGCGTGCCGCTCGCCGGTGGTGTCCATCGCGGGACGGGCGGCGAAGGCCGCCAGGGCCTCGCCGATGAAGCCCTCGCGCCACACCCTGCGGGCCGCCTCGATCTGCGCCTCCCGGCCGCTGCCGGCGGCCTCCGCCTCGCGCAGCAGCCGCCGCCAGGTGGCGGCGAGAGCGGGGTTGCGCAGCAGGGCCCCGGCCCGGGGCGGACGTCCGCCGGCCAGGTACAGCTCGGCCGAGGTGGTCCACTCCGTCTCGAAGAGGGCCTGGACGGAGCCGACCGTGGCGCCGACCGCCTCGACCGCGGGGTGGCCCTGCTCGGCGTAGCCGATGGCGTAGGAGAGGACGTCCGCGAGCGGTTTGGTGCCGTGGTCGCGCAGCAGCACCATCCACGCGTCGAAGGCGCCGGGCACGGCGGCCGCGAGCGGACCGGTGCCGGGGACGAACTCCAGGCCCAGCGCGCGGTAGTGGTCGACGCTCGCCCCGGCGGGGGCGGGGCCCTGGCCGCAGAGCACGCGCACCGGACCGCCGGCGGGCGCGACGATGATCGGGACCTCTCCCGCGGGGCCGTTGAGGTGCGGCTCCACCACGTACAGGACGAACCCGGCGGCCACCGCCGCGTCGTAGGCGTTGCCGCCGCTCTCCAGCACGGCCATCGCCGACTGCGAGGCGAGCCAGTGCGTGGAGGAGACCATTCCGTAGGTGCCCTGAAGGGTGGGGCGGGTCGTGAACAATGCAGTGCTCCTCGCGCCGGGGGTGCTCCTACACTCGCACGGTGTCCCACGAAACCGAACACGCACCCCCCGTCGCCTCCATGGCGCGGTCGCTCGCCCGCGTCCCCGGTGTGGTCGGGGTGATGCTCGGCGGCAGCCGGGCACGCGGTGCGCACCGCCCCGGCTCCGACTGGGACCTCGGCGTGTACTACCGCGGCGAACCGGACGTGGCGGCGCTGGCCGCGCTCGCCGCCGAGGCGACGGGCGCCCCGGTCGAGGTCGCCGGCCCCGGCGGCTGGGGGCCCTGGGTGAACGGCGGGGCGTGGTTGCGCGTCGACGGCGTGCAGGTCGACTGGATCCTGCGGGACCTGGACCGTGTGCGGCGGGTGTGGGACGACTGCCGCGCCGGCCGCTACGAGGTGGGCGTGCAGGCCGGCCATCCGCTGGGCTTCTGGTCCCCGGTGTACGCCGGTGAGGTCGCCCTCGGCAGGGTCCTGGCCGACCCGGCGGGCGAGCTGACCGCGCTGCGCGAGGCCGCGCGGGTCTACCCCGAACCGCTGCGCCGGGCGCTCGTCGAGGCCTCCTGGGAGGCGGACTTCCTCGTCGCGAACGCCCGCAAGTCCGCGGGCGCCGGGGACGTCCTGCACGCGGCGCTGTGCCTGTCCCGGGCGGTCGGGGTGCTGACGCAGTCGCTCCACGCCCACCACCGCGTGTGGTGCCTCAACGAGAAGGGGGCCCTCGCCGCGGCGGACGCCCTCCCGGACACCCCGGCGGGCTTCCACGCCCGCGCCGAGGCGGTGCTGGCCGGCCTCGGCGACCCGGTGGCCGCGGTGGAGGACGCCTCGGCCCTGGTCGCGCGGGTGCGCGCGGCGCTGGCCTGACCGGCGGGAAAACCCGATGGCCGCGGCCGTCCCGGTCTGCGTAACCTCGCGGCATGAGCGCGAAGAAGCCGCTTGTCGCGATCCTCAGCGGCGCGGGCATCTCCACCGATTCCGGCATCCCCGACTACCGCGGCCCGAACGGTCTGTGGCGGCGCGACCCCGAGGCCGAGAAGCTCGTGACGTACGAGCACTACATGGCCGATCCCGAGGTGCGCCGCAGGTCGTGGCTGATGCGCATGGAGGGCCCGGCACTGGAGGCGCGGCCCAATGCCGCGCACGAGGCGATCGTCCGGCTGGAGCGGTCGGGCGTGCCCGTGCGCGTGATCACGCAGAACGTCGACGGACTGCACCAGATGGCGGGCCTGCCCGAGCGCAAGGTGCTGGAGCTGCACGGCACGGCCCGGGCCGTGGTGTGCACGCGGTGCCACGACCGGACGTCCATGGACGCGGCGCTGGCCCGGGTCCGGGCGGGCGAGCCGGACCCGGCGTGCGGGGAGTGCGGCGGGATCCTGAAGTCGGCGACCGTCATGTTCGGGCAGCGGCTGGACCCGGTGGTCCTGGGCAACGCGATGACCATCGCGAAGGGGTGCACGGTCCTCGTCGCGGTCGGCACCAGCCTGCAGGTCCAGCCGGCCGCGTCGCTCGCCGGGATGGCGGCGGAACACGGCGCGCGACTGGTGATCGTCAACGCCGAGCCGACACCGTACGACGCGATCGCGGACGAGCTGGTGCGCGAGCCGATCGGGAGCTCGCTGCCCGCGCTCCTGGACGGGATCGCCCGGGAGGCCGCGGCGGGCTGACGCGCGTGCCCCCGGACGGCGAGCGTCCGGGGCACGGCTGTGACGGCTCCGCCGAGGGTCTACCAGCGGTGGTGGACCTGTGCGCGGATGCTCCGGTCGTACAGGTCCCGCACGGCGTCCAGCGTGCTCTGCGGCAGCGCCGGCAGGGCGGCGGCCTCGGCGTTGGCGCGGGCCTGCTCGACGGAGCGGGCACCGGGGATCACGGTGGTGACGCCGGGCTGCTGGATGATCCAGCGCAGCGCGGTCTGGGCCGGAGTGGCGCCCTCCGGGGAGAGGGCGGTGAACTCGGCGGCGGCCTCCAGGCCGGTCGCGTAGTCGACGCCGGAGAAGGTCTCGCCCTGGTCGAAGGACTCGCCGTGCCGGTTGTAGGTGCGGTGGTCGTCGGCGGGGAAGACCGTGTCCTTGGTGTAGCGGCCGGACAGCAGGCCGGAGGCGAGGGGTACGCGGGCGATGATGCCCACCCCGGCCTCGGCGGCGGCCGGCAGCACCTGCTCCAGGGGCTTGAGCCGGAAGGCGTTGAGGATGATCTGCACGCTCGCGACGCCCGGGCGGGCGATCGCCGTCAGCGCCTCCTCGCAGGTCTCGACGCTGACGGCGTAGGCCGCGATGCGCTGCTCCTCGACGAGGGTGTCGAGGGCGTCGAAGACGGCGTCCGAGGAGTAGACGGCGGTCGGCGGGCAGTGCAGCTGCACGAGGTCGAGGGTCTCGACGCCCAGGTTGGCCCGGGAACGGTCGTTCCAGGCGCGGAAGTTGTCGAGGACGTAGTTCTCGGGGACCTGGGCGACCCGGCGTCCCATCTTCGTGGCGACGAAGATCCCGGCGTCCGGGCGCTCCCGCAGGTAGCGGCCGATCAGCTGCTCGCTGCGTCCGTCGCCGTAGACGTCTGCGGTGTCGAAGAGGGTCACGCCCTCCGCCACGGCCGCGTCCAGGACCGCGAGTGCGTCCTCCTCGCGGACCTCACCCCAGTCGGCGCCCAGCTGCCAGGTGCCGAGACCCACGACGGACACCTTGCGGCCCGTCCTGCCCAATACGCGCTGCTCCATGCCCTCGATGCTAGTCGCTGCCCCGCCGGCCGCGACCGACGGGGCGGGGCCCGCATCGGGCACTACCGGCGGGCGGCCTCCTCCAGGTGACGGCGCACGGCGCGGGCCGCGTGGTGGCCGGACATGCCGTGGACACCGGGTCCGGGCGGGCTGGCCGAGGAGCAGAGGAAGACCCCCGGGCGCGAGGTGCTGTACGGGTTCCACTTGGGCCTGGGGCGGAAGGCCGTCTGCAGGCCGGCGAAGGCCCCGCTGCCGATGTCGCCGCCGATGTAGTTGGGGTTGCGGGCGGCGAGGTCGGCCGGTCCGCTGACCGCCCGGGCGAGGACGAGGTCCCGGAAGCCGGGCGCGAAGCGCTCGATCTGCCGCTCGACGGCCTCGGTGGCGTCGCCGCTCCAGCCGTTGGGCACGTGCCCGTACACCCAGAAGACGTGCTTGCCCTCGGGAGCGCGCCCGGGGTCGACGACGCTGGGCTGGGCGGCGATCAGGAACGGGGTCTGCGGCGGCCGGCCGCGCACCGCCCGGTTCAGGGCGTCGCCGATCTCGCCGAAGGTGGGCCCGATGTGCACGGTGCCGGCGCGCCGGGCGTCGGCGGCGGTCCAGGGCACGGGGCCGTCCAGCGCGTAGTCGATCTTCCAGACGGCCGGTCCGTAGCGGTAGTTCCGGTACGCGTCGCCGAGCCCGGCGATGCGCGCCAGCGCGGTCGGCGAGGTGTCGAAGACGTACGCGCGCGCCGGCGGCAGCTCGTCGAGCTTGCGGACCATGACGCCCGTGTGGATCGTGCCGCCGAGCAGCCGCAGGTAGGAGGCGAGGGCGTCGGCGATCGACTGGGAGCCGCCGCGCGGCACCGGCCAGCCGACGTCGTGGCCGGCGACGGCGAACATCAGCGCCGTCGCGCCGGTGAGCGGGCTGGTCAGCGGCGCGATGGCGTGGGCGGCGAGACCGGCCAGCAGCCCGCGCGCCTTCTCGTCGCGGAACAGCCGGGCGAGCACGGCCACCGGCGGGAGCCCGGTCAGCCCGAAGCTCGCGAAGCGCAGCGGGTCGCGGGGCAGGCCCCGCCACTGGGGGCGCAGGAAGTCGTGGGCGAGGGTCGGCCAGCGGCCGACGTACGGGGCCAGGAGCCGGCGGTAGCTGCCCGCGTCGCGCGGCCCGAGCGAGGCGGCGGTCGCGCCGACGGTGCGGGCCAGCACCGCCGCGGTGCCGTCGTCGAAGGGGTGGGCGAGCGGCAGCTCCGGGTGGAGCCACCGCAGTCCGTGCTCGGCGAGCGGCATGGCGTTGAACGCGGGCGAGCCGGCGCCGAACGGGTGCACGGCGGAGCAGGGGTCGTGGCGGAAGCCCGGCAGGGTCAGTTCCTCGGTGCGGGCGCCGCCGCCGACCTGGTCGGCGGCCTCGAAGAGCTCCACCGAGTGGCCGGCGCGGGCGAGTTCGACCGCGGCGGTCAGGCCGTTGGGGCCGGCGCCGACGACGATGACGTCCGTGACGCGGGTCCTGCTCATCGGTCACCCGCCATGAGGTCGACGACCCGTCGCGCGGTCGCCTCGTCGCGCGCCACGGAGAAGGGGAAGGCGTTGCCGCCGCCGATCCGGAAGGGCACGCCCTCGGCGGTGACGCTGGCCCCGCCCGCCTCGGCGACCAGCAGCACGCCGGCCGCGTGGTCCCAGGGCGACTCCCAGGTGAAGGCGACGGCGTCGATGGCGCCCCGGGCGACCTCCAGGTAGTCCAGCCCGGCGCAGGTGCACTGGCGGGTCTCGAGGCCGTCGGTGCCGAGGCCCTCGAAGCGGCGCCGCTCCTGTTCGTCGAGGAAGGCGAACTGCGAGGTGGCCACCTTGAGCGCGGACCCGTCGACGTCGTGCGCGGTGCGGATCGGCTCGCCGTTGAGGAGCGCTCCGCCGCCGAGCCGGGCGGTGGCCATCAGGCCCAGGCGCGGCACGTACGTCCAGGAGGCGTGCACCTCGCCGCCGCGGGCGAGCGCGACCAGTGTGGCGAACTCGGGCCTGCCGGCGACGAAGTTGGCGGTGCCGTCGACGGGGTCGACGATCCACACCGGGGCGTCGCCGCCGATGCGGCGCAGGATGCCGGGGTCGGCGTGCACGGCCTCCTCCCCCACCACGACGGAACCGGGCAGCAGCGCCGGCAGCTCCTCGGCGAGCCGCAGTTCCGCCTCGCGGTCGGCGACGGTGACCAGGTCCCCCGGTCCGGTCTTGTGGCTGATGTCGGCGGCGCCCAGCTGCCTCCAGCGCGGCACGACCTCCGCCTCGGCGGCCGCGCGCACCGTGCCCTCGACCGCCTTGAAGAGTGCGTCATCGATCACTCCTCCATCAGACCAGATCGGCCGCGGCGACGCGCACCCGCCGTGGCTTTGGCGGGTTCACGCCGTCCGCGCGGCGGGCCCCGCCTTCCGCATCAGGGCGGCGTACAGCACGAACGAGGTGACCAGGCCCACCGCCCAGCCGTAGTCCGCGAGCGGCTTCAACGGCGGGATCAGGCCGTCGACGGGGAACGGGCCCTGTCTGCGGCCCTCGGCGTCGACGGTGGAGTACGAACCGCCGACCGCCAGCAGGCCGCCGACGACGAGGGCGAGCACCGCCCGCCAGTTCCAGCCGCGGTGGTACCAGTAGCGTCCGGCGCCCGCCTCGTACAGCTCGGCCAGCGCCAGGTGCGTGCGCCGGACGAGCCAGTAGTCGGCGATGAGCACGCCGGCCACGGTGCCGAGGACGCCGCCGACGACACCAAGCCAGGTGAAGATGTACAGCTCGGGGGTGGAGGTCAGTTTCCAGGGGAAGATCAGCACCCCGACGACGCCGGTGATCAGGGCGCCGGTGCGGAAGTCGACGTGCCGGGGTGCGAGGTTGGACAGGTCGTACGCCGGTGAGACCACGTTGGCCGCGATGTTGACGCTGAGGGTGGCCACCAGCACCGTGACCAGGGCGTAGAGCAGGCCGACGACGTTGTCGGTCTTGCCGGCCAGCTCGACCGGGTCCCAGATGGCCTCGCCGTACACCGCCTGGGATCCGGAGGTGACGAGCACCGACAGGACGGCGAAGAGGGTCATCGTCGTGGGCAGGCCGAGCGACTGGCCCCAGACCTGGGCGCGCTGTCCGGCCCCGAAGCGGGTGAAGTCGGGGATGTTGAGGGAGAGCGTCGACCAGAAGCCGATCATGCCCATGAGGGCGGGGAAGAAGACCTTCCAGAAGTCGCCGCCCCAGCCCAGTCGCGAGGGCTGGTCCAGCAGGTGGCCGAGGCCGCCGGCCTTGTTCGTGATCCAGACCAGCAGGACGACGGCCCCGACCAGGACGAAGGGCGCTGCCCAGTTCTCGAAGCGGCGCAGCGTCTCCATGCCCCGGTAGATGATGGCGAGTTCCAGCACCCAGAAGGCGAGGAAGCAGACCCACAGCGTCCACGGGTAGCCCGCCACGTGCGCGGCGCCCGCCCAGCCTCCCCAGATCTTGCCGAGCAGGACGAAGATGCCCTGGCCGCCGATCCACGTCTGGATGCCGAACCAGGCGCAGGCCACGGCGGCGCGCAGCATCGCCGGGAGGTTGGCGCCGCGCACCCCGAACGAGGAACGCGCCAGCACCGGGAACGGGATGCCGTACTTGGGGCCCGCGTGCCCGGTGAGCAGCATCGGCACCAGCACGAGGACGTTGGCGAGGGCGATGGTGAACACCGCCTGCTTCCAGTCCATGCCGAGGGCGACCAGACCGGAGGCGAGGGTCCAGGAGGGGATGTTGTGCGCCATCCCGATCCACAGGGCGGTGAAGTTGTAGGTGGTCCAGTGCCGGTCCGCGATGGGGATCGGCAGGAGGTCCCGGTTGGCGTACCGGCCGTGCGGCGCGGCCGCGTCGAGGCGGAGCTCGACGCGGCCGTCGGGGTGCGTGATCTGGGCGGGCGGCGTGGGGGCCGGCATCGGCGGGGTGCACCCCCTCAGCCGCGGAGCGCGGGGATGACGGTGGAGCCGTAGGCGTCGATGGTGGACTCCTTGGCGTCGTGCATGTCGTAGACCGCGAACTGGTCGACGCCGAGGGCCTGGAGGGCGCGCAGCTTCTCGACGTGCTGCTCGGCGGTGCCGATGAGGCAGAAGCGGTCGACGATCTCGTCGGGGACGAACGCGGTGTCGGGGTTGCCGGTGCGGCCGTGGTGCGAGTAGTCGTAGCCCTGACGGGACGCGATGTAGTCGGTGAGTTCCCCGGGCACGGACGCGGAGTGCTCGCCGTACTTCGCCACGAGGTCGGCGACGTGGTTGCCGACCATGCCGCCGAACCAGCGGCACTGCTCGCGGGCATGGGCCAGGGCCTGCGGGGAGTCGTCCTCGGTGACGTACGCCGGAGCCGCCACGCACACCTTCACCTCGGCCGGGCCGCGGCCGGCGGCGACCGCGGCCTCCTTGACCGCCTTGACCATCCACTCCGTCAGGTAGACGTCGGCGAGCTGCAGGATGAACCCGTCCGCCTTCGCCCCGGCGACCGCCAGCGCCTTCGGCCCGTACGCCGCCATCCACACCGGCAGTTCCGCTCCATCCTTGATCCAGGGGATGCGGACGGTCGTGCCGCCGAGGTCGGCCTCGCGGCCTTCGGCGAGCTCGCGGATGACGTGCATCGCCTCCTCGATGCGGGCGAGGGTGTTGGGCTTGCGGCCCGCCACGCGCATCGCCGAGTCGCCCCTCCCGATCCCGCAGATCGTCCGGTTGCCGAACATCTCGTTCAGCGTGGCGAAGGTCGACGCGGTCACCTCCCAGGTCCGCGTCCCCGGGTTGGTGACCATGGAGCCGACGACCATCCGCTCGGTCCGCGCCAGGATCTGGCTGTAGATGACGAACGGCTCCTGCCACAGCACGACCGAGTCGAAGGTCCAACCGTGGCTGAAGCCGTTGCGCTCGGCGCGCCGCATCAGCTCCACGACCCGCTCGGCGGGCGGGTCCGTCTGCAGGACGAGTCCGAAGTCCATGGGTCCACGCGCCTTTCTCAGACGAGGTACTGGCAGGTTCCGCGCGGGGTGTACTGGCCGTGTCCCGCCCGTCCGACGTACTCCCGGCCGTCGATGACGGGCTCGCCGCGGGACAGGACGGTCTCCACGCGTCCGGTGACCCGCTTGCCCTCGTAGGCCGAGTAGTCGACGTTCATGTGGTGGGTGGCCGCGGAGATGACCTGCTCCACGCCCGGGTCGTAGACCACGATGTCGGCGTCCGCACCCGGCGCGATCGTCCCCTTGCGCGGGTACAGACCGAACATCCGCGCCGGCGTCGCACACGCGATCTCGATCCACCGGCGACGGCTGATGTGCCCGTCCACCACCGCCTGGTGCAACAGGTCCATCCGGTTCTCCACCCCCGGCAGACCATTGGGGATCTTCGAGAAGTCACCCCGCCCCAGCTCCTTCTGCCCCACGAAGCAGAACGGGCAGTGATCCGTCGACACCACCTGCAGATCGTTCGTCCGCAACCCCCTCCACAACACCGCCTGGTGCTCCTTCGGCCGCAACGGCGTCGAGCAGACGTACTTGGCACCCTCGAAGTCCGGCTCCGCCAGGTTGTCCGTCGACAGGAACAGGTACTGCGGGCACGTCTCACCGAACACGTTCAGCCCCTCGTCCCGGGCGAGGGCGATCTGCTCGACGGCCTGCCGGGCGGAGACGTGCACGACGTAGAGCGGGGACCCCGCGACCTGGGCCAGCCGGATCGCGCGGTGGGTCGCCTCGGCCTCCAGCAACTCCCGCCGCACCTCACCGTGGTAGCGGGGATCGGTCCTCCCCGCCGCCAACGCCTGCTCGACCAGCACGTCGATGGCGATCCCGTTCTCCGCGTGCATCATCACCAGGCCGCCGTTGCCGGCACCCCGCTGCATCGCCCGCAGGATCCTGCCGTCGTCGCTGTAGAACACACCGGGATAGGCCATGAACAACTTGAAGCTGGTGACGCCCTCCTCGACGAGGATGTCCATCTCCTTGAGGGTGTCCTCGTTGACGTCGGAGAGGATCATGTGGAAGCCGTAGTCGATGGCGCACTGGGCGTCGGCCTTGGCGTGCCAGGTGTCCAGGCCGGAGCGCAGCGACTCGCCCACCGACTGCACCGCGAAGTCCACGATCGTCGTCGTCCCGCCCCAGGCGGCGGCCCGGGTACCGGTCTCGAAGGTGTCCGAGGCGAAGGTGCCACCGAAGGGCAGCTCCATGTGGGTGTGCGCGTCCACCCCGCCAGGGATGACGTACTTCCCGGTGGCGTCGATGACGCGATCGGCCGACGCGGTCCAGCCCTGCGCCGGGTCGGAGTCGTGCGTCGCGAGGGCGGCGACCCGGCCACCCTCGACGAGGACGTCGGCGTGGACCTCCTCCGCGGCCGTGACGACCAGTCCGCCCCGGATGACGATGCGGCTCATGCTCCCACTCCTTCCAACGGCTGAGGGCGGGGTCCCGGAAACCTCGATGCCATGTCGGAACGGCTCTACGCACGTAGACCCCGCCATGGTGGAGAACGTATGACCGGTCACCCACGGTGGCAATACCGCTGCTCTCCATCGACGGGATCGACGGGGACGATCGCTCCTCCTCCACGCCGCCGTACGGCGAACGCTCACAATATGTCACGAACCGGGCGTTCGAGTCTGTAGGCGACGAGGTGCGAAATCGCATTGCCTCCGCCGCGTCCGCGCCGCGACGATGGGCGGATGGAGGCATCCGCATGCGGCTGAGGCTGCGTCACTTCCGTCCGCGTACCGGCCCGGTGGAGCACCGGATCGTGCAGCCGTGGCATCCACCGCGCCACACGGCGCTCACCGATCCCACCGGGTACGGCTTCCTGGTCGGCGACCACGCGGGACTCTCGGCCCTCGCCGGGCTGTTCTCCTTCGTGGCCTGCTCGCGGCGGACCCTCGTCCATGTGCCGCTGCGCGACGGCGTCATCCTGGGCGCTGAGGCGTTCGTGGACGCGTGCGGCGGCCGCGTGGACCTCGTCCTGGTCCACCACTCACTGGGCCTGCGGGTGAGCGAGTGGCCCCGGCTGCGCCGCGGGCTCACCGGCGGGGTCCCCCTGACGGTCCGTACGGACGAGGCGCGCACGCAACGCGACGCCGACGCCTGGTGGAGGCGGCACGGGCACGCGGACGCCCGCGACCGGCTGCGGCCGGTCAGCCACGCCCGGACGCTGTTCCTCGTCGGCAGCCGCGGCACGTTCTCCTCCGCCGCGACGCAGCTGGCGTGGGCGGCCGGCCAGGGACCGCGTCAGAAGGGCGTGGTGAAGGGCCGCATGGCCGTTGTCGAGCAGCTCACACCGCTGCTGGAGCACACGGGCCGCGGGCGCGGGCCCGAGCTCGACGTCGCCTTCACGGCGTACCCGCCATACGCCCACTTCCGCCGGCCGGGCCGTCCGCGCCGGGGCGACGTGCCCTCCCCCGCTTCCACCGGGCCGCGGGCGGCACAGCCATGAGGTTCGCGACGTTCAACGTGCTCCACGGCAGGCCGATCACCGATGGCAGGCCGGTCCCCTTCCCCGGCGGGACGGCCGCCGGGGAGCCGCTCGCCCGGGCCGTCGCGTCGCTGGACGCCGACGTCCTCGCGTTGCAGGAGCTGGACCGCTTCCAGGAACGGTCCGGCGGGCTGGACCAGGCCGCGGTGGCCGCGGCGGCGTCGGGCGCCCGGGACTGGCGTTACGCGTCCGCGGTGCACGGCCGCTCGGTGCCGGGCACGGGATGGGTGCCCGATCCGGCCGAGCCGGGGCTGCGCGTGTACGGGCCGCGGGACGCCGCTCAAGGCGACGGCCCGCCGTCGCACGGGATCGCCCTGGTCACCCGGCTTCCCGTACGGGAGTGGCGGGCCCGGCGGCTGTCCCCCTCGCCCGTGGGGGTGCCCCTGCGAGTGCCCGGGGTCGCCGGGCTGCGGATGATGTCCGACCAGCCGCGCTGCGCCCTGGCGGCCGTCCTGGAGGGGGCGCGCGGCCCGTTCACGGTGGTCGCGATGCACCTGTCGTTCGTCCCCGGCTGGAACGTGGGCCAGTTGGTGGCGGTCCGCCGCTGGATCGCCGGGCTGCCCCGGCCGCACCTGCTCCTGGGCGACCTCAACCTGGTGGGACCGGTGCCGCCGCTGGTGCTGGGCGGTGCCTGGCGGACGCTGGCCCGGAGGCGTACCTACCCCTCGCACCGTCCCGTGGTGCAGTTCGACCATGTGCTGGCGGCCGGGGTCGGGCGGGCCGCCGTGCGCTCCGCGCGGGCGCCGGCCGTACCGGTCTCGGACCACCGTCCGCTCGTCGTCGACCTGGAGCCCTGACGGCGGCGCGGCGGGCGCGGGGCCGCGCCCCGCGCCCGTGGCGCACCGTGCTGTGCCGTGCCGTCAGACCGGTCCGTCGCCCAGTTCGCTCTGCGCCTGCTTGAGCGCCGACTCCAGGATCGAGGCGCCCTCCTCCGCCTCCGCGACGGTCAGGGAGAGCGGCGGGGCGATGCGCAGCGCGTCGCCGGCCCGGCCGCCCTTGCCGATCAGCAGGCCGCCCTCACGCGCCGCTTCGAGGACCACGCCCGCGGCGGCCGGCGTGGCCAGCTCGACGCCCAGCATCAGCCCGCGGCCGCGCACCTCGCGCACCACCGGGAGCCCGGCGGAGATGGCCTCCAGCCGCGACTTGAGCAGGCCGCCCACGCGCCGGGCGTTGCCCTGCAGGTCGTGGTCGAGGAGGTACTGCAGGTTGGCCAGCGCGCCGGCCGTGGTGATGGGGCTGCCGCCGAACGTGGAGATGGAGTTGGCGGAGAGGCAGTTCATCACCTCGGCGCGGGCGACGACGCCGCCCATCGACATGCCGTTGCCGACGCCCTTGGCGAAGGTCAGGACGTCCGGCGGGCCGGAGCCCTCGTGTGCCTGCCAGCCCCAGAAGTGCTCACCGGTCCGGCCCCAGCCGGTCTGCACCTCGTCGGTGATCCACAGGATGCCGTGCCGGTCCAGGACCTCCTTGAAGGCGGCCAGCAGCCCGTCGGGGCCCGAGGTGAAGCCCCCGACGCCCTGGACCGGTTCGGCGATCAGGGCCGCGACCTGGCCGTTGGCCTGGCCGAGGATGTCCTCCAGGTCCGCCACGCACGCGGTCGTGAACTCGGCGTCGGACAGGTGCGCGTAGGGACCGCGGTGGCGGACGCCGCCGTGCACGTACAGCGTCTGCAGCGGCGACAGGCTCGTCGGCGACCAGGAGGTGTTGCCGGTGATGCCGATCGCCGAGAAGGAACGCCCGTGGTAGCTGTTGCGCAGCGCCAGGATCTGGTTGGACTTCCGGTAGGTGGTGGCGAGCAGCAGCGCGGTGTCGTTCGCCTCCGTGCCGGAGGTGGTGAAGAAGACCCGGGCGTCCGGGATGCCCGACAGGCGGGCGATGCGCTCGGCGAGGTCGACGGCCTGCGAGCTGAGGTAGAGCGTGGAGGAGTGGAGGATCCTGCCGGCCTGCTCGCGGATCGCGGCGGTGACCTCCGGCAGGGCGTGGGCGGTCATGGTGGTGAGGATGCCGCCGAAGAAGTCGAGGTACTGCCGTCCCTCGGCGTCCCAGACGTGGCGGCCCTCGCCGTGGGTGATCTCGATGGGCTCCCGGTAGTACGTCGCGAGCCACTGCGGCATCACGGCCCGGTGGCGGGAGTGGAGCGCGGCGTGCGGGTTCTCGGTGATGGTCATGGACGTGTTCACGCCTCCGTCAGGGTGCCGTAGGCGTCAGGGCGGCGGTCCCGGTAGAAGGCCCACTGCTGGCGCACCGCGGGGATCAGGTCGAAGTCCAGGTCGCGCACGATCAGCTGTTCCTCCTTGTCGGAGGCGACGTCGCCCACGAACTGGCCGCGTGGGTCGACGAAGTAGGACGTTCCGTAGAAGTCGTTGTCGCCGTAGACCGGTTCCTGGCCGACCCGGTTGATGGCGGCGACGAAGTACTCGTTGGCGACGGCGGCGGCCGGCTGCTCCAGTTGCCACAGGTACGAGGAGAGCCCGCGGTGGGTCGCCGAGGGGTTGTAGACCAGTTGCGCACCGGCGAGGCCGAGCGCCCGCCAGCCCTCGGGGAAGTGGCGGTCGTAGCAGATGTAGACGCCGACCTTGCCGACGGCCGTGTCGAAGACCGGCCAGCCCAGGTTGCCGGGCTTGAAGTAGTACTTCTCCCAGAAGCCCTTGACCTGCGGGATGTGGTGCTTGCGGTACTTGCCCAGGTAGCTGCCGTCGGCGTCGATCACGGCGGCGGTGTTGTAGTAGAAGCCGTCCTGCTCGATCTCGTAGACCGGCACCACCGTCACCATGCCCGTCTCCCGGGCGAGGGCCTGCATGCGCTGCACGGTCGGGCCGTCCGGCACCCGTTCGGCCCACCGGTAGTTCTCGGCCTCCTGTACCTGGCAGAAGTACGGGGCGTTGAACACCTCCTGGAAGCCGACCACCCGGGCGCCCTGCGCGGCCGCCTCGCGGGCGTGCTCCTCGTGCTTCGCGATCATCGACTCGGTGTCACCGGTCCACGTCGCCTGGACGAGCGCGGCGCGTACGACATTGGGCATGACAGCTCCTTTGACGCGAGGTCACGCCGGAACGGCGGGCTGGTCTACGCACGTAGATCCGGCGCTGGGACGAACGTAAGAGCCCACAGCCCACTGTGGCAATACCGGCGCCTTTACTCAACGAAGCCGATCAGGTTTCGCGGCCGGGCAGACCCGCTCGGCGCAGTGCGGCGGCCACGTCGCGGCGTTTGGACGCCGACACCAGCCCGGCCGCGTCCAGGAGCGGGCCGACGAGCCCTGGACCCTCGTGGGCGATGCCGGCGGCCGCCTCCGGGCTGCGGGCGCCGACGAGGGCGGCCAGCAGGCTCAGTGCCGCGTCCCGGTGGCCGGCGTCGAGGAGGGCCCCGGCGGTCCCGGCCACCTCGGCGGCGGGCCGGGCGGCGGCCTGGTGCAGCAGGGTCCTGCGGTCGTCGCCGCGGCCGGCGGAGTCCAGGGCGGCCGCGGCGGCCGCCAGACGGTGCGGGGGCTGCGCGGCCAGCTCCCAGAGCAGGGTGGCCACGTCCGCGGCCAGCCCGCAGCGCTCCAGCGCGGCCGCGAGTTCGGGGACGTCCTCGGGCGGGCCCGCCACGGCCTCGCTCATCAGCACGTACGCCTCACCGGTGCGGCCGGTGCGGCGCAGTTCCGCCATGCGCGCCGCGGTCGCCCGCGCGGCCTGCCCGCGGGCGGGAGCGGTCGTACGGACGTCGCCGCGGACCTGCCCTGGCTCGTGGCCGTCGGGGGCGTCGTGGCCCGCCGCGCCGGCGAACCGGGCCCCGCGGGGTGCGGCACCGGCGCCGTCCTCCGGCGCCGCGACGACGGGCGGCGGGACCACCTCGGCCTCGGGTCCCCCGGCGAAGCGGGCCCCGCCGTAGCGTGCTCCGCCGCGGGGGCGTTCCCGGCCTCGGGTGGCGGGGGCGGAGGCGGGGACGGTGGCACGACCGCCGCCCTCCGGCGGCGGGTCCGGTTCCGCCCGCGGGCGTAACCACCCTTCGGGCACGGCGGGGCGTGAGCGCACCGCGTCCAGACGCGTCCGGAGCTCCGCACAGCGTGCGACGGCCCGTTCGCGGTCGTCGCGGGCCCAGGCGAGTTCGTTGCCGAGGCGCTCGGCCTCGGCGGGTGTGGCGGCGCCGCGCAGCGCGGCGGCGACCGCGCGTTCGTGCAGCACCACGTGCCGGCGTTCCCCGAGCAAGGCGTCCAGCCGTGCGCTGAGCGCCGCCTCGCCGCCCGGTGCGGCGTCGTGGGCGGCAACGGCGGCGGCGTGCAGGCCACGGGCGGGCCGGGCGGTCTCCTGGGCCCGGGGGGTGCCCTGGGCGACAGCCACGTCCTGGAGGAGGGCGTGGACGACGTCCCACGGCGGGACGTCGGTGCCGTCGAGCCAGGCCCGCACACCCGCGGGATCGCGTTCGGCGAAGACCGCGTACCAGCCGTGCGTGCCGCCCGCCGCACCGACCAGCCCCCGCAGGTACCGGGCGAACTCACCGACCGGGTCGGCGACCTGGCTGCGCACCCCGCGTTCCACTCTCGCTCCTCCCTGCCCGCCGCCCGGCGGCGGAAGCGTGTGGTCCGCACGGCATTCGACACCCGGCGTGTTACAGCGGCGCTACGGAGAGTTTTCGCACAGGGGGCGGCGGCTGCACGGGCGCCCCGGCCCCGCGCGGAGGCACGGCGGCGCGCCCCCGCGGACGGACGGCTGCCACCGCCGTGTCCCGCCGCTCAGGACTGGGCCGCCTCCGGGCGGTGGCGGCGGTAATGGCGGGCCACGCGGGCGCGGTTGCCGCAGGAGGGCTTGCACCACTCCTGGCGGCCGTGGGACTTGACGAAGTAGCGGACGCACCGCGGCGCGGCGCAGGCGCGCAGCCGCGTGCGATCGGGGCCGGCGAGGAAGTCGACGGCGGCGCGGGCGAGTTCGGCGACGATCCGCGCGGTCGGATCGGCCGGCTCCACGGCGGGCGCCGGCCGGGCCACGGGCGCCTCCTGCGCCTCCCACACCAGCCGCGGGACGACGGGGACCCGCGCAGCCGCGGCGTTGAGGTGCGCGAGGGCCTGCTCGGCGGGCATCAGGTGTCCGGCGTCGGCCGGGCTGGCCGGTCCGGGCGCCACGGCACGGGCGAAGAGTGCGCGTACGGCGCGGCGGAGCGCGAGCACCTCGGCGAGCGCGGTGCCATCCGCGACGAAGCCGCCGTCCTGCGGGAGGTGTTCGCGGACCCAGGCCGTGAGCGCGGAGGGGTCGCCCAGGTCGTCGGCGACCCCTCCGTCGCCGTCGTGCCGGATCGTGCTCACCAGTTCCAGGGCCAGGCAGCGCTCCACGGCGCCCCTCCTCTTGATCGTCCGTCGGCGGCACTCTACCGTTCTAACGTCAAAGGACAGATTAATCATTAAGCCTGGAGGGGAGCGGCCCATGCTGCTGGCTCACATCAGCGACCTGCATCTCGACGGCACCGAACGCTCGACGGAGCGCGCCGGCCGCGTCATGTCCTACCTGCGCGGGCTCCCGAGCCCGCCCGACGCGCTGCTGGTCACCGGGGACATCGCCGACCACGGCGCCCCGGCCGAGTACGAGGAGGCGGCCCGGATCCTCGACGCGCCGTTCCCGGTCCTCCCCTGTCCGGGCAACCACGACCGGCGCGCCGCCTACCGCAAGGCGCTGCTGGGCGAGGCCGAAGGGACGGGACCGGTGAACCGGGCGCACCTCGTCGCCGGAACCGCGGTCCTGATGTGCGACTCGACGATCCCGGGCGAGGACGACGGCCTCCTCGACGAGGAGACGCTGGGATGGCTGTCGGCCGCGCTGGACGGGCTGGACCCCGGCACCCCGGCCCTGGTGGCGTTCCACCATCCGCCCGTCGCGCTGCACCATCCGCTGCCCGACGGCTACCGGCTCGGCCGGCCCGCCGCCCTGGAGGAACTGCTGGACGCGCACCCCGAGGTGATCGCCGTCCTCACCGGTCACGCCCACACGCCCGCGGCCACCACCTTCGCCGGACGGCCGCTGATCGCCGCACCCGGGGTGACGTGGACGCTGCGCATGCCGTGGGAGGGCGAACCGGACGGCTCGGTGGCCGACCGTACGGCGCCGCCCGGCGTCGCCTTCCACGTGCTGGACGACGAGCGGCGCCTGACGACCCATTACCGCGTGGTGCTCTGAACCACCATCGCCGAGCCGCCGCCGCGGCGCACCGTCTCGGCCGCGGCGAGCCAGCGGCCGTCCCGCAACCGCTGGACGCCCGTCGTGGCGCCGATCTCGCCCGCGTCGGCGAAGCTGTGCCCGATGTCCTTCAGCTCCGCCGCCACGTCGCTCGCGAGGAAGCCGGGCTCGACCTGCGTGGCCGTGGCGTTGCGCTGGCTGGCGCGCGGCGCGGCGATCGCGTCCACAAGGGGCAGGCCGCGGTCGACGTGCTCGGTCAGCACCTGCAGCACCGTGGTGATGATCGTGGCGCCGCCGGGCGAGCCGAGCGCGAAGTCCACACGACCGTCCTTCAGCACGATCGTCGGCGACATCGAGGAGCGCGGCCGCTTCCCGGGTCCCGGCAGGTTGGGGTCGTGGACCGAGGCACTGGCCGGGACGAACGAGAAGTCGGTCAGCTCGTTGTTGAGCAGGAAACCGCGGCCGGGCACGGTGATGGCGCTGCCCCCGGTCTGCTCGATGGTCAGCGTGTACGCGACGACGTTGCCCCACTTGTCGGCGACCGTGAGGTGCGTGGTGCTGTCGCCCTCGTACGTCGTGGGGGCGGCCTTGCCGCCGCTGGGGCAGCGCGCCGGGTGGTACGGGTCCCCCGGGGCGACCGGGCTGGTCAGCACCGCGTCGTCCTTGATCAGGCAGGCCCGGGAGTCGGCGAAGGACTGGGACAGCAGCCCCGCGGTCGGGACCTTCTCGAAGGCCGGGTCGCCGACCCAGCGCCCGCGGTCGGCGAAGGAGATCCGGCTCGCCTCGAGGAAGCGGTGCAGGTACTGCGCCTCGGACAGGCGGGAGAGCCGGCCCGTCCGCTCCAAGATGTTCAGCGCCTCACCGACGGTGGTGCCGCCGGAGGAGGAGGGGGCCATGCCGTAGACGTCCAGCCCGCGGTACGACACCCGGGTGGGGCTCTGCGGCTTGGCCTTGTAGGCCTTCAGGTCGGCCGTCGTGAGGTCGCCGGGGCGGACGACCCGGGTGGCGGCCGGGTCCACCGGCGGCTTGCGCACGGTGTTCACGATGTCGGCGCCTATGCTCCCGCGGTAGACGGCGGAGACGCCCTTGCGGCCCAGCTCGGAGTAGGTGCGGGCGAGGTCGGGGTTCTTGAGGGTGGAACCGACGGCCGGCAGTTGCCCACCGGGCAGGAAGAGCGCCGCGGTGGCCGGGAAGTCCTTGAAGCGCGCCTGGTTGGCCTCCGTCTGGCTGCGGAAGGTGGCGTCCACGGTGAAGCCGTCGTGCGCGAGGCGCTCGGCGGGCCGCAGCACGTCGCGCAGGCTCCGGCTGCCCCAGGACCTCAGGGCGGTGTCCCAGGTCGCGGGGGTGCCGGGGACGCCGACGCTCAGACCGCTGGTGACGGCGTCGTTGAAGGGCAGTGGCTGGCCGTTCTCGACGAAGAGCTTGTCGGTGGCGCTCTTGGGGGCCGTCTCGCGGCCGTCGATGGTGTGGACCTTGCGCTGCCCGGCGTCGTAGTAGACGAAGTAACCGCCGCCGCCGATGCCCGAGGAATAGGGCTCGGTGACGCCCAGGGCGGCCGCGGTGGCCACCGCGGCGTCCACGGCGTTCCCTCCGCGCCGCAGCACCTCGATGCCGGCGGCGGAGGCGTCGGGGTCGACGCTGGAGACCGCGCCTCCGTAGCCGACGGCGAGCGGGACCTTGGCGGGCGTCGCGTCCCGGGCCGGGGCGTCCGCCCCCGGCGGTGCCGCGGCCACCGACAGCGCGGCGGTGGCGGTTACGGCGAGCAGCGACAGACTCCGTACAGCGTGACGACGCATACGTGGACCTCCACTGGGGCGACCGTCCGGGCAGCCTAACCCCACCCTGCCTTCCTCGTCAGGAACGCCTCAACTACGATCCCGGCCCATGAGCGACGACGTGCGCAATATCGTGCTGGGACTGGCCGCGAGCGGTATCAGCGCCGTGCTGGGCTGGTTCGTCCGCACGTACCTGTGGCGGCGCAAGCTGCGCCGCAAGCAGCGTTTCTTCGGGCTGCCCACCGGCTCGGAGTGCCTGATGGTGATCAACCGCGACCCGGGCTCGACGCGGGGATGGAGCGTGGCACGCCATGACGTCTTCGCGTTGATCGAACTGTCCGCGCTGATCAAGGAGTGCGGCGCGCACGCCGAGATCCTGCCCCACGACACCGCCTGGCAGGGCTTCGGCGCCCGCACGGAGTTCTGCATCGGCGGCCCGATATCCAACCACCGCATGGCTGCGCACCTGCGCTCCATGCTGCCCGGTTTCCAGGTCAAGGACTTCACCGGGCCCGTCGAGGACCAGGGCGCGCTGACCGTGGGCGGCGATACCTACCGCATGGAGAAGGGCAAGGTGGAGTACGTCTTCCTGGCCCGGCTGGCCGCCGACGAGAACACCGGGAACAACCGCCCGGTCTTCCTCGCCTCCGGCCAGCGCGGAGTGACCAACCAGGCCGCCGTGCGCTACCTCGCCCGCCACCACCAGCGGCTGTCCCGCAAGTACGGGGTGGACGGTACCTTCTGCCTGCTGCTGAAGGTCGTCAACTCCGACGCCTACGGACCCGACGTGGTGGAGGTCGTCGCCGACGTCACCCGCGAGGCCAGGACAGCCCCCGCCCTCCCGGTGGCCGTCACCGCGGAGTGACGGCCCGGGACGGGGCGGGCGGCCGCGGGGGCAGGGCACCCCGCGGCCCCGTCATATGCGGCCGCGTACGCAGAGCCGGTCCAGGACGGCGGCGGCCATGGCCTTCTCGCCCAGTGCGTTGGGGTGGGCGGGCGCGGCCGGAGCGGCGGGCGTGAGCGGCTCGATCCAGCGGACGCCGGGGGCCGTGCACATGTCGTGGCCCACGGTCGGGGTGTAGGTGTCGACGTAGGTCGCGTGGGCGGCCTTGGCACGACGGGCCAGCATGGCGTTGAGCCGCTTCTCGGTGTCCCGGAGGTAAGCGAAGTCCTTGTCCGCGAAGGGCACGGCCGGCCGGCAGCCGACGCCGCTGTCGGGGAGCAGCGCCGGGTAGCCGACGACCACGACACGGGCCCGCGGTGCGCGGTGCCGGATGGCGTCGAGCACGGCGTCGACCTTCGGGGCCGTCTGCTCGACCGCGGTCCGCAACTGGTCGGTCCCGCCGGCCGTGTAGTACTTCTCGCAGGGATTGCCGGTCGGGTCGGAGAGCGCGGCGCCGGCGCAGGTGCGGATGATGCTGCCGAAGCCGACGTCGTTGCCGCCGATCTGCAGGGTGACCAGCGAGGTACGCCGGTTGAGCGCGTCCAGCTGGGGCGGGTTGCTGCCCTGTGCCTTCCACATCTCGGCGGTGGTGGCCCCGCCGCAACTCACGTCGGTGAGGGTGGTGCCCCTGAGCCGCTGCGCCACCAGCGAGGGGTAGTTCCGGTTCGACCGGGCGCAGTTGGCGTCCACCTGGTCGGGGATGAGCGGTCCCGACGTGTACGAGTCCCCGAGCGCGACGTACGCGTCCCGGTGGCCGTTGCCGTGACCATGGCCGTGGTGCCGGCCGTCGCGCGAATGCGCGGTGGCCGGGACCGCGCTCACCGCGGTGAGCAGGATCGCGGCCGACGCCGCGGCCGCTCCCAGGATCGATGCACGTCCGACACCCATCGGGCCCTCCCCCTGTCGACGCTGACGGGTTCAGATTCGGCGCCCCGCGTGGCCCAAGTCAATGGATGCGTCGCAAGTTCGCTCGATGGACTGACGTTCCCTCAGCTCACCGCAATCATTGCTGGCGCGCAACATGCAGCCCCATTACCTGAGGTAAGTCGCCCTGGTCACCCTCCGGTCACTTCGTCCCGGGGACATCTGGAGCCGCCATGAGAACGCCTCGCACCGCCGCGGGAGCCTTGTCCGCACTCCTGCTCGCCACCACGGCACTGGACATCGCGGCCCCCGCCGCACGGGCCGCGACGGCCGGCGCGAACTCCGCGGCCGGCGGCTCCACCGCTCCCTCCGTCCGCATCGCCGACATCCCGGGAGCCGGTGGGATCACCCTCAAGGGCAACGTCTTCACCCCATCGGGTGCGAACGGCACCGGCGGTCAGGTGCGGGCCGCTCGACGTCGCGGACGTCTCCGAGGTCGTCGACCGGACCCTCGCCAACACCCCCGCCGATCCCGGCCGGATCGGCGGGGCGGGCGTCTCCTACGACGCCGGGCCGACCCTCATGGGGCCGCGCACGAACCGCGCGTCAAGGCCGTGACGGCGCTCAGCGGCTGGGCGGACCTGACCGAATCCATCGACGGCGGCCGCACCCGGCACCTCCGGTCCCCGGCGGCGGACCCGTCGCGGTTCTCCGTACCGCTTCGCCGACCGTCACTCCCGTAGCGTGCGTACCTCGGTACGCAGCCGTGGCCTGCGTACCTAACGTCGTGCCAGGAGCGGGAGAGAGGACGGGCGGGGATGGCCGAGCCGGGGCCGGTGTACCAGTGGATCGCCGACGACCTCATGCGGCGGATCGACGAGGGACTCCTCAAGCCCGGGTCCCGCATCCCCTCCCGCTCCCGGCTCAAGGAGACCTACCGGGCGAGCGACCAGACCGTCGACCGCGCCGTGCGC
This sequence comes from Streptomyces sp. NPDC111520, assembly GCF_055635295.1. NCBI lineage: Bacteria > Bacillati > Actinomycetota > Actinomycetes > Kitasatosporales > Streptomycetaceae > Streptomyces > Streptomyces sp. NPDC111520. The sequence goes on from NZ_JBVKBW010000005.1 coordinate 123,457, forward strand.
GTGCTGAAGGCGGCGGGCTACGTCGAAGGTCAGTTCGGGCGGGGGGTGTTCGTCGTCGACCGGTCCAGCCTGGGGACGCTCGACCGCGGCACGGGCGCCGTGGACTCGCCCTTCGCCACCCGGGTCGCCGGGGACACCGCGACCGTGGACTGGGAGGCCTCGACCGTCACCACCACCGCCCCGCCGGCCATCGCCGAGCGGCTCGGCATCGTCACCGGCGACCCGGTGGTGATGACCCGTTACGAGTACCTGGCCGACCGCCGGCCCGTGCAGCTCGCCACCAGCTGGGAGCCGCTGGCCGTCACCGACGGCACGGACGTCGCGCACCCCGAGCGCGGCCCCTACGCCCGCCGCGGGGTGCGGGGGCGGCTGGCCGCGATCGGGGTACGGGTGGTGCGGGCCCGCGAGGTCCTGGAGTCGCGTCCGGCCACCGGCTGGGAGGCGCAGACGCTCGGCTGCGCGCACGGTCAGTGCGTGACGGCGGTCCAGCGCACGTACTTCGACGCCGACGACCGCGCCGTCGAGACCTCGGACACGGTGATCCGCGCCGACCGCTGGCGCGTGGCCTACAGCATCGACTTCTCGTCCTGACCGGCCCCGGCGGGGGCGCGTCCCGCCGGCCGGTGACGGCGGCCGGTCGTCATCGGCCTCCGGCGGCCGCGCCCGCGTGGCCCTCGCCGAGCACCCGGCCGACCAGCGCGTCGCGGTCTGCCTTGGGGATGGCGGTCCAGCGGGTACCGCGGATCGCGCCCTCGAGGGCGAGCAGGGTGTGGGTGCAGGCGTCCTCGGGAAGCCCCTCGCGGATCATCGCGAAGGCCCCTCCGGATCCGAGGCGGCGCAGCTCGTCGGCGTCCGGCACGCCGGCGCTGCGGAGGCGCTCGGCCAGGACCGCGCCGATGTTGGGCATCTGCTGCAGGGAGTCCATGCCCCCATCATGCACCTCCCGACGCCCCGTCAGACGGCGATCTCGGCCCAGACACGCTTGCCGCCCGGCAGGAGTTCTGTCCCCCAGCGGTAGGTCAGGGCCGAAAGGACCTGGAGACCGCGGGTGCTCCCGGTCGTGTCGGGGACCTGGCCGGTCAGTACCAGGCAGGGCGGAGTGCGCGAGCCGTCGCGGACCGACATGTGCACCAGCGTCAGCCGCCGGGACAACGTGACGCCCACCCTCCGGCCCCCGGCGTGGCGCACCGCGTTGGAGACGAGCTCGGCGAGCACGATGCCCGCGGTGTCCAGCAGGTACCCGAGGTCCCACGCGTCCAGGGTCGCCGCCAGGACGCGCCGCGCCTGAGCGGGCGCCAGGTCGTCGGCGGGCAGGAAGACCTCGCCCAGCAGCACGGTGGCGGGCGGGGACGGGACGGGTTCGGCCGCCGGATCGTGGGTATGGAGGGTGTCCGGGGGCGAGTCGTCGCCCGCACCGCGGCCGGCGCCGGGGGCGGCGCGCCGGAACGGCGGCCGTGCGGCCAGGTTGTCCCCCATGTGACCACCTCACAGGTGTCGTAGGTGGCGCCGAGCATTCCCGCGAAGCACCTGTGCACGCGATACCCCCGCGCTATTCTCACCACGACATACCCGCTGGTAACGCCGGTGGACCGCCGCCGGGGTGGACGGGAGTCGTGGATGTCGGGACCGGTTACCGGTGATGCCGTCGAGATCCCCGCGTGGGCCTGGGAGCGCGAGGAGATACGGGAGGCCCTGCGGGCCCGCGACGCCGGGGCCATCCTGCGGTTCGCGCAGCAGTACGGCGGCGCGAGCCAGTCACGCATCGCAGCCGCGACGGGGCTGTTGCAGGGCCGGGTCAACGAGATCGTGCGGGGCCGCCGTTCGGTGGTGCGGTTCGACGTGTTCGAGCGCATCGCGCAGGGACTGCGCATGCCGGACCACGCACGGCTGCTCATGGGGCTCGCACCGCGCCGCCTGCGCTCCTACGGCGTCCGGGACCTGATGGACCATCCACAGGTGGCCGCGGTCGCGCTGACCAAGCCCGAGGCCGCCGCGGAGATCCGTGAGGTGGCGGTGAGCGCCGATGCGGTGGACGTGGTGGGCGTACGCGCCCTCGGCCTGCTGGCGCTCGGCGACTCGCTGCTGCGCGGGCCGCTGACCCGCCGGGACCGGACCGGGACGGCCCGCATGCGGCTGCTGTTGCTGCACCCGGAGAGCCCGGCGGTGGCCCGGATCGCGGAGGAGGTCGGCGAGACACCGCGCTTCTTCTCCTCGAGCCTCCGCTTCGCGGAGGACATGCTCGGTGCCCTCGCCGAAGAAGGAACGATTCGGCTCGAGGTCTACCGCTACCGCACCCCACCGGTGTGGAGGCTGGTGCGCCTCGACGGCGCCACCTTCGTCTCCGTCATCGGACCACCGGCCGACCCGCGGGGCTCGCTGGTCTACCGGCTCACCGCCACCCCGCCCGGTTCGGTGCTCTACGGCTTCGAGCGCTGGTTCGAGGCCATGCTCGGCGAGGCCGAACGCGTCATCTAGGGTGCCCGTCGCGGGCCCGGCGGGCGATCAGACCTCGGAGGCCTCGGCGTAGACCTGGGACAGCTCCGGGGTACCGCTCTCCGCCCACTCGTGGCCCGCCTCGACGACGTCGAGTTCACGGCCGGAGGCCAGCTGGATGACGGGCCGTCCGTTGGGCCAGATCTGCCAGCTCGCGCCCGGGACGGTGCGCACCACGACCGTGCCGAGGTAGAGCCCGGCATCGTTGCCGAGCCAGGACAGCTCGTCCGGGTCGTCGCGCCAGCGCGGCACCAACTGGTCCAGGCGCTCCAACGAGAGAGCAGTGTCGTCCAGTTCCACGCCCTCGGCCTCGGCCCTGGCGCGCAGCAGCTCGCACTCCGAGAGCAGTTCGGCGACTCCTTCCTGGTCCTCGGCGAGGGACTCCGGTACGGCCGCGCCGCGGACCTCGCCGTACCGTTTGCGCCACCTGTCCAGGAAGGAGATGTCCATGGGCATCAGCCTATGGCGTAGGCCTTGCGGAGTGTCTCGTGGACGGTCCATGTCGTGCGGTCTCCTTCGCGGAGGACGCAGACCTCTCCCGGACCGAGCTCCAGGGTCGGTCCGCCCTCCACCTCGACGGTGGCGCGTCCGCTGACGACCACGAACATCTCGTCCGCCTCGGTGTCGGTCACCACGCCCGGGGTGATCTGCCAGACCCCCCTGGAGCGGGTGCCGTCGGCCGACCGCCACAGCACCTTCCCGGTGACCTCGGGGGAGCCGGAGACGATCTGTGCCGCGTCCAGGGGTTCGGGGTCGAGCACGGCGGCGGCGATGTCGACGGAGAAGCTCTTCATGGCCGGAGCGTACGCGCGGGCGTATGCCAACGGTAACGACACGTTGTATACGTTCCGTTGCCGCACAATACGTGACGTAAGGCTGCCCGGCGCGAGAAGGGCCACGCAATGCGGGATGAACGGGAAGCCGGGGGGCGGGCGGCGGACCGCGCCTGGCGGCTGCTGGAGGAGCTGGCGGCGCGGGCCCCGGGCGCGGTCCGGCTCGCAACCGGCGCGGAGGACGCCGAGATCGCGGCGTGGGGCGTGCCGCTCCCCGGCGAGGTGCGGCGCCTGGTCGGCAGGGTGCGGTCGATCCGCATCGGCGGCCTGGAGGAGTACCGGCTCGCCCCCGAGCGGGGTCTGCACCCCGGCGGCTGGGCCGTGGGGCCACCCGGCTCCGCGCACCTGCTGCACGAGTCGGGCGGGGACACGCTCTTCGTCGACGTGGACGGGGGCACCGGCGCCTGGGGCCGGGTGTTCGCGGCGACCGGGGTCTTCCCCGACACCTGGGCGTACGTCGCGCCCTCGCTTGTCGACTGGGTCACCCTGCTGGCCCGGGCGGGGCTCGCGGCCCTGGAACGCCTGCCCCCCGGTGCGGAGCCGGGGGCGGCCCGGGCCGACGGGTCGGTCCCGGACCACGCCGCGGTGCTGGAACGGCTCGCCGAGACCTCGAACGTCTTCTCCTACCGCCCCGACCTGCGGGGCACCCCGGTGGGACAGGCCCGGCCGGCGGCGGACCCGGAGCTGGCCGCCGTGCTGACCGGACTGCCGGACGACGCCCTGGTGGTGGACCTGCGCGAGGTGGCGCACCCGGCGACCCTGCACCTGCCCTGCCCGCCGGGGCTCCGCGGCCACGTCGAGTTCCAGCGCAGGGCCGGGGGGCGCTTCGCGCTGGGCCTGCCCAGGACCGGTCAGACGTCCAGGTCGACCACGACGGGGGCGTGGTCGGAAGCGCCCTTGCCCTTGCGCTCCTCGCGGTCGACGTAGGCGTCGCCGACCGCCTTGCTGAAGGGCTGGTTCGCGTAGACCAGGTCGATCCGCATGCCGCGGTTCTTGGGGAAGGCCAGCTGGCGGTAGTCCCAGTAGGTGTAGGGACGGTCGTACTTCAGCGGGCGGGGCACCACGTCGCTGAGCCCGGCCTCGCGCAGGTGTGCCAGCGCCTCGCGCTCGGCGGGGGTGACGTGGGTCATCCCCTCGAAGACCGTGGGGTCCCACACGTCCTCGTCGGTGGGCGCCACGTTGTAGTCGCCGAGGACGGCGAAGGGGCGCTCGCCCGCCGCGTCCTCCGCGACCGCCGCGCTCAGCGCCTGGAACCAGCGCAGCTTGTACGCGTAGTGCTCGTGGCCGACCTCACGGCCGTTGGGCACGTACACCGACCAGACCCGGACCGGGCCGCAGGTCGCCGAGACCGCGCGGGGCTCGTCGGCCTCCTCGTACAGCGGGCCGCCGGGCAGGCCGACGACGACGTCCTCGAGGCCCACCTTGGACAGGAGGGCGACCCCGTTCCACCGGCCGGTGGCGTTGACGGCGGTCTCGTAGCCGAGGGCGCGCAGTTCCTCGAACGGGAACTGCTCCTCGGTGCACTTGGTCTCCTGGATGCACAGCACGTCCGGGCTGTTCTTCTCCAGCCAGGCCAGCAGCCGCGGCAGGCGGGCGGTGATCGAGTTGACGTTCCAGGTGGCGATGCGCATGGACCCGAATGTACCGCCCGCCTCCGACAACCGGTCCCGGGGCGTTCCCGGCGGCCGTCCGCGGCGGGTCGTGCGGCCGGGGCGTCAGCCCAGGTCGGTGCTGTCGCCGGGGGCCAGCCTGCCGTGCTCCGCGCCGCCGACGCCGGGCCCGTCGGGGCCGAGCAGCCGGTCGTACAGGGTGCGGGCGAGGTCGTTGAGGAGCCCGTCGTGCACGTCGATGGCGCGGGCCGGCTTCACCTCGCGGAGGTAGTCGATGACCTCGGAGACCTTGTTCCAGGGGGCGTGCACGGGCAGCAGCAGCGTCTCGACGGACCGGCCGGGCACGGTGAACGCGTCGCCGGGGTGGAAGACGGAGCCGTCGACGAGGAAGCCGACGTTGGTGATGCGCGGGATGTCGGGGTGGATCACGGCGTGCATCTGGCCGTGCACCTCGACGTCGAAGCCGGCCGCGCTGAAGGTGTCGCCCTCGCCGACGGTGTGGACCCGGCCCGGGAAGGCGGCCGAGACCTGGTCGGCGACGCTCTTGAGGGTCCAGATCTCGGCGGCGGGGTCGGCCTCCAGGGCGGCGCGCAACTGCTGCTCGCTGAAGTGGTCCGCGTGCTCGTGCGTGACGAGGACCGCATCCGCCCCCACCGCGGCGTCCGGCTCGGTGAAGCCTCCGGGATCGATGACGAGCACGCGCCCGTCCTTCTCCAGGCGGACGCAGGCGTGGCCCCTCTTCGTCAGCTTCATGACTCTCCTCCGGAGCGGTGATCCTTTGCGTGGCCATCATGGCCGAGGCCGTGCGCGCCGCACACGCCGCATCCAGGTGGTGGCGCCGATGGGCCGGCGGGACGACGCTGCCGCCCTGCGCGCGGGCTCACACCCCTGGCCGAGTCTCCTCCCGGATGACGCGCCGCGCCACCGCGTGGGCGGAGGTGGCGGCGGGCACCCCGAGGTAGACGGCGGCGTGGAGCAGCACCTCCTCGATCTCGGCCGGGGTGAGGCCGCCGCGCAGCGCCGCCCGGGTGTGCGCGGCCAGTTCCGTGTGGTGGCCGCCCGCGACAAGTGCGGTCAGGGTGATGACGCTGCGGGTCCGCCGGTCGAGCCCGGGCCGGTTCCAGAGCTCGCCCCAGGCGTAGCGGGTGACGAACTCCTCGAAGGCCCCGGCGGGCTCGTCGGCCTCCTCGGCCTCCACCCGGTCGACGTGCGCGTCGCCCAGGAGCTCGCGCCGGGTGCGGTCGCCCTCGGCGTACGGGTCGACGCGGCCGGGCGCGACGCCTCCCTGGTGCTGCGGCCCGGGCCGTACGGGGGTCGCGACCGCCGGTGCGGGCTCCGGGGCGACGGCCGCGGGCTGAACGGGCGCGGCCACGACGACGGGCTGCTCGGTCCAGGTGGCCTCGAAGTGGCGTACGAGGAGCTCGCCGACGGCGGCGGGCTGCTCGACCGGCACCAGGTGCGAGGCTCCGGGAACGACCGCGAGGCGCGCGTCCGGTATCCCGGCGACCAGGGCCCGGGCGTCGGCGGGCGGTGTCACCTGATCCTCGGCGCCCCCCAGGACCAGCGTCGGCACGGTGATCCGGCCCAGCTCGGCGCGCACGTCGTGGGAGGCCAGCGCCTCACAGGCGGCGACGTAGCACTCCGGGTCGACGGCCCGGGCCATCTGGACGGACCAGTCCACGATGGCGGCCTGAGCGGCACGGAAGGCGGGGGCGAACCAGCGCTCGGGGGCGCTGAGCGCGATCTGCTCCAGGCCGTTGGCGCGGACGACCACTCCGAGCTGCCGCCAGGCGTCGGGCGTCCCGAAGCGGGCCGCCGAGGAGACCAGGGCGAGCGAGGCGACGCGCTGCGGGGCACGCAGTGCCAGCTGGGTGCCGACGGCGCCGCCGAAGGCGCAGCCGGCGTAGCCGAAGCGCTCGATGCCGGCCTCGTCCAGGGTGCGCAGCAGGCGGTCGGCCAGTTCGGCGGTGGACACCGAGGCGTCGGCGGGTGCGCCGCCGTGCCCGGGGAGGTCGTACCGCAGCACCCGCCACTGGCGGGTCAGCTCGGGTATCTGCCGGTCCCACATGTGCCACGTCGTGCCCAGTGAGGGGCCGAGGACCAGGACCGGCGCGTCCTGCGGCCCGTCGACGCGGTGCTGGAGGGTCTGCGTGCTCTGCTCGTCGCTCACTCGCGCCACGCTATCGAGGCGTTCGCGGGCGGGGACGGCCGGGCCCCGCGACGGCGTGGGCGGCCGTGGGGCGCCTGGGCGCCGGTCAGCGGAAGTTTATCGTGGACACGACATAGACCACGGGGTGGTCCGTGTTGGAGAAGTCGACCGTGATGTTGTGGTCCGGCTTGTCACCGTGCTGCTTGAGCTTCAGACCGGCCCACTTGCCGGAGGCACCGAAGTCCCAGCGCACGGCGCGGGCCTGCTTCGGGCTCACGGTCACGTCGCCGTCCCGGAGGGCGGAGCGGCTCCGGCCGTACTGGGCGAGGAAGGTGTCCAGGCCGCCCTGGTTGGTACGGAACTGCACGTAGAAGGAGCTGGCGGCCCAGTTGTTGGTCTCCAGGTACGCCACGGGCGTCGAACCGGACGGGATCGTCACCTCGTAGATGCGCCGCTGCACCTTCGTGGGCCACAGGTAGGTGAGCGTGGTGGCGGCCGCCTGCTCCTGCTTCTCCTCGCCGCTGTCCCGGCTCTGCTCCGCGGAGATGATCACGTAGCCGATCGGCACCAGGATCAGCAGCGGGACGACCGTCCACTGCACCCAGCGCGGTGGCTTCCTCGGGGGCATGGCACTCACTTGCCGACAACCTTCGCGTAGCGCTCGTACCGCTCGACCCGCCGCCTGTTGGCCCGCCGGAAGCGGCGCGCGACCAGCCGCGCCAGATCCGCGGCGCCGACCATCCCGGCCTCGGGGCCGAGCTGCGCCTTGACGATACGCGCCTCGGGCCGGTACCCGCGCCCGGTCAGATGGCGCCGGAAGGCGTCACGGGCCGGGGCGATCAGCAGGTCGTCGGCCGCGCTGACGCCGCCGCCGATGACGAAGCAGGAAGGGTCCAGGGCGGCGGCGAGATTGGCGATGCCGACGCCCAGCCACTGGCCGATGTCCTGGAAGAGCTCGACGCACATCGCGTCACCCTCACGAGCGAGCTCCGTGATGAGCGGACCGGTGATCTCCCGCACCTGGCCGTCGACCCGGTCGATGATCCCGTACGCGACCGGGGAGTCCGCCGCCGCGAGTTCGCGGGCCTCGCGCACCAGGGCGTTGCCCGAGCTGTACTGCTCCCAGCAGCCGCGGTTGCCGCAGGCGCAGCGGTGCCCGCCGGGCACGACCTGCATGTGTCCGAACTCGCCGGCGACACCGAAGCGGCCCCGCTTGACGTGGCCGTCCTCCAGGATGGCGCCGCCGATGCCGGTGCCGAGCGTGATCATCACGAGGTCGCTCTCGCCGCGGCCGGCGCCGAAGCGCCACTCCGCCCAGGCGGCGGTGTTCGCGTCGTTGTCGACCATGACCGGCACCCGCAGGCGCTCGGTGAGACGGGCCTTCAGCGGCTCGTCACGCCAGGACAGGTGCGGGGCGAAGAGCACACGGGAGCGGTCGGCGTCCACCCAGCCGGCCGCGCCGATGCCGACGGCGTGCACGTCGTGCCGCTCGGACAGGTCGAGGACGAGCTCGGTGATGGTGTCCTCCACCACCTTCGGGCTCTTGCTCTTGTCCGGCGTCTCGGTGCGCAGCTTCTCCAGGATGTTGCCGTCCGCGTCGACCACGCCGGCCATCACCTTGGTGCCGCCGATGTCGATGCCGACGGTGGGGACGCGGGGCGCGGTGAGGTGCGAGCGGCGCTCACGGCGGCCCACCGTGCTCAGGAGCGTGGAGCTGCTGGAGGAGCGGGCGGCACCCCGGTACATGCTCATCGGTTCACCCCCGTGGATCCGATCCCGGACTCGTTCCCGAACTGCTGCTCGGTCGTCGCTCGCAAGGCTCGTCTCTCCGGGGTCGGGGGCGGTTCTCCGAGTGATTCTAAGTGCCCGGGATCGCGGGGGCGTGGCCCCCGGTCCCGGGCGACGGCGGGTGGGTGCGCGGGGCGGGCGGCCGGGGCCGCCCGCCCGCCGTCACGGTGCCGGGCGGCGCAACTCGTGGGCGAGGGTCTCCAGGTCCGTGCCCCCGGCCATTTCCCGAGTGAGCTCGTCCACCGTGATCCCGTCCCTGGTGTAGGTGCCGGTCATCGTGCCGCGGCGCAACAGGACGAAGCGGTCGCCGACGAGGTGGGCGTGGTGGGGGTTGTGCGTGATGAGGACCACGCCGAGGCCGGCGTCCCGTGCCGCGGCGACGTACTTCAGCACGACGCCGGACTGCCGGACGCCGAGCGCCGCCGTGGGCTCGTCGAGGACGAGCACCTTGGCCCCGAAGTGCACGGCGCGGGCGATGGCGACGCACTGGCGCTGCCCGCCCGACAGGGTGCCGATGGGCCGGTCCACGTCGCTCAGGTCGATGCCCATGTCGCGCAGCGCCGTGCGCGTGGTCTCCCGCATCAAGGCGACGTCCAGGCGCTTGAAGGGGCCCCGGCCCCTGCGCGGCTCGGAACCGAGGAAGAAGTTCCGCCAGACCGGCATCAGCGGGACGACGGCCAGGTCCTGGTAGACGGTGGCGATGCCGTGGTCGAGTGCCTCACGGGGCGACGCGTGGCGCACGGGCACGCCCTCGATCTCGTAGCTGCCCCGGTCGTGCTGGTGCAGCCCCGCGATGATCTTGATGAGGGTGGACTTCCCGGCGCCGTTGTCACCGAGGACGCAGGTGATCTCCCCCGCGTGCACCTCCAGGGAGACGTCCTCCAGGGCCCGCACGTGCCCGTACGCCTTGCTGACGTCGGTCAGCCTCACCAGGGCCGTCACTTCGCCGCCTCCGCCCGCTTGCGCACCCAGGCGTTGAGCAGTGTGGCCAGCAGCAGCATGGCGCCCAGGAAGAACTTGAACCAGTCCGGGTTCCACTCGGCGTAGACGATGCCCTTGCTGGTCATGCCGAAGATGAACGCGCCGACCGCGGAGCCGATGGCCGAGCCGTAGCCGCCGGTCATCAGACAGCCGCCGATCACCGCGGCGATGATGTACAGGAACTCGTTGCCGATGCCCTCTCCCGACTGCACCACGTCGAAGGAGAACAGCAGGTGCTGTCCGGAGATCCACGCGCAGAAGGCGACGGCCATGTAGAGGCCCGTCTTCGTACGGGTGACGGGGACGCCGACCGCGCGGGCCGCGTCGGGGCCGCCTCCGGACGCGAAGATCCAGTTGCCGGCGCGGGTCCGCAGCAGCACCCAGGTCGCGACGGCGACCAGGGCGATCCACCACAGGATGGTGACCTGGAGGTCGACGTCGCCGATGGTCAGGTGCGAGGCGAACAGCGCACGCGCCGAGGGGAAGCCCTCCATGTCGGCGATCGACTTCGTGCTGACCGTGCCGTCGATGAGCTTGGTGAAGCCCAGGTTGAGCCCGGTGAGCATCAGGAAGGTGCCCAGCGTGATGATGAAGCTCGGCAGCTTGGTGCGGGCCAGCATGATGCCGTTGAAGAAGCCGATGGCGAGGGTGACGAGCAGCGAGACGCCGACACCGACCCAGACGTTGGCCGTCATCTGGTAGCTGAACATCGACGACACCAGGGCGGAGGACGTCACCAGGACGCCCGCCGACAGGTCGAACTCGCCGCCGATCATCAGCAGCGCCACCGGCACCGCCATGATCCCGATGGTGGACGCCGCGTACAGGACGGTCCCGAGGCTCGCCGGCCGCAGGAAGGAGTCGGCGGCCACCGAGAAGAAGATGAAGACGGCCACGGCGCCGACCACGGCGCCCAGCTCGGGGCGGCTGAACAGGCGGTTCCCGAGCCCCCTCGGGGGCGCGAGGCTGTCCGCGGTCATCGGGTGCCCCGCTTCGCGTAGTCCTTCAGCGCGGCCGCGTCGTCCTTGGTGACGATCTGCGGGCCGGTGAGCACCGGGCCGCCGCCGCCGAGGACGTCGGCGTTGTAGCGGTAGAGCCACAGCAGGTCCACGGCTTCGTAGCCCTGCAGGTAGGGCTGCTGGTCCACGGCGAAGCCGAGGGTGCCTGCCTCCAGCGCGCCCGCGACCTGGCCGTTGAGGTCGAAGGTGTCGACCTCGGCCTTGCTGCCCGCCTGCTCCTTCGCCTTGACGGCCGTGGCCGCGTAGGGCGCGCCGAGGGTCACGACGGCGTCGATGGAACGGTCGGCGGCCAGCTTGGCCTGGAGGGCGGACTGGACGTCGGGCATGTTGGTGCCGTTGACGTAAAGGTTCTCCGTCGTGCCCTCGAAGGTGTTCTTCACTCCCCCGCAGCGCTGCTCGTGGCCGACGTTGCCCTGCTCGTGCAGCACGCACAGGACGTGCTTCCTGCCGCGCGCCGTGAGCTCGTCGCCGACGGCCTCGCCGGCGATGGTCTCGTCCTGGCCGATGTGGGCCAGGGCGCCGAACTCCTTGGACTGGGCGGACCCCGAGTTGATGGTGATGACCGGGATGCCGGCCTTCTCCGCCTTCAGGACGACGTCCTTCATCGCCTCGGGCTTGGCGAGCGTGACGACCAGGCCGTCGACCTTCTGGTCGATGGCCGTCTGCACCAGCTGCGCCTGGTCCTTGCCCTGGTCGCTGTTGGAGTACAGGAACTTGATGTTGTCCTTGGCGGCGGCCTGCCGGGCGCCCTTCTGGACGATGTCCCAGAAGCTGTCGCCGGCGCCGGCGTGGGTGACCATGGCGACCGTCCACCTCGGTGTGTCGACGGCCGACCCGTTGGCCCGGGCCTCCTTGGCCCGCTGCTCGGCGCGCAGGCCTCCGGTGCTGCTGCAGCCCGCCAGCGCCACACCGATGACCACTGTCAGTAGCGCACCGAGCGCACGCCTTCCCCTGTTCGCGCTCTCCACGTCGTGCCTTTCCCTGCTGGTCTTGGAACCGACCAAGTATCCGTCACAGGGTGCGATGCTCGCGGAAGGGGGGGTTCCGCGGCCGCTCAGGCCCTCACGAGCAGCTGGAACTCGAAGGCGTAGCGGGACGCGCGGTAGATGTGGCTGCCGTACTCGACGGCCCGCCCCGTGTCGTCGTAGGTCGTCCGGCTCATGGTGAGGAGCGCCGCCCCCGGTTCCTCCGCGAGCAGCTCGCCCTCCGCCTCGGTGGCGCAGCGGGCGCCGACCGACTGGCGGGCGCTGTGCAGGGTGATCCCGGCGGCGCGCATCATGCGGTACAGGCCGGTGGACTCCAGTTTGGCGTCGTCCAGCGGGAGGAGTCCGGGCGGCAGGTAGTTGCACATGTGGGCCATCGGCTCGCCGTGGGTGAAGCGCAGCCGCTGCAGGACGACGACGTCGCTGCCCTCGGCGATGCCGAGCGCCGCGGCGACCTCGGCGGAGGCCGGCTCGGTCTCGTTGCGCAGCACCCGGGTGGCGGGGCTCTGCCCGGCGGCCTGCAGGTCGTCGAAGAGGCTGCTCAGCTCCAGTGGCCGCTTGACCTGGCTGTGCACGACCTGGGTGCCCACGCCGCGCCGGCGCACCAGCAGGCCCTTGTCCACCAGGGACTGGATGGCCTGCCGGACGGTCGGCCGGGAGAGGCCGAGCCGTCCCGCGAGTTCGATCTCGTTGCCCAGGAGGCTTCCGGGAGCGAGCCTGCCGTGCTCGATGGCACCTTCCAGCTGCTGCGCGAGCTGGTAGTACAGCGGCACCGGGCTGGAGCGGTCCACCTCGAACTCGAGCGGCGCGGACTCTGCTTTGGACACAGGGGGAGCGTATCCGCCGGTATCGATCTCAGGAAACTCTGACATCACATTGTCCGAACATGTGGATCCACGCCTTCTCCAGGGCCCGCGGACGGGCCGGTGCGGTCGGTGGTGCGGTCGGTGGTGCCGGGTTCCGGGAGCGGTCCGGGGAGCCGCCTCACAGGTGGCGGCGGCGGTCGCCCAGGTACCGCTCATAGGACTTGCGGGCCTCGACGGCCGCCTCTCGGGAGGCGGTCTCGGCGACCGGCACGTCCCACCATGCCTGGGCGGCGGGTGCCGTCGGCGTGGGGTCGGTCTCCACGTACACGCAGGTCGGACGGTCGGAGGCGCGGGCGGTGGCCAGCGCCTCGCGCAGCTCGCGCACCGTCGCGGCGCGCAGCACGTCCATCCCGAGGCTGGCGGCGTTGGCGGCGAGGTCCACCGGGAGCGGGTCGCCGGTGAAGGAGCCGTCGGCGGCGCGGTAGCGGTAGGCGGTGCCGTAGCGCTCGCCGCCCACGTCGGCGGACAGCCCGCCGATGGAGGCGTAGCCGTGGTTCTGGATCAGGAGGAGGTTGACGTTCACGCCCTCCTGCACGGCGGTCACGATCTCCGTCGGCATCATCAGGTAGGTGCCGTCCCCGACGAGCGCCCAGACGGGCCGGTCGGGCGCCGCCATGCGCACGCCGATGGAGGCCGGGATCTCGTAGCCCATGCAGGAGTAGCCGTACTCCAGGTGGTACTGGCGCGGGCTGCGGGCGCGCCAGAGCTTGTGCAGGTCGCCGGGGAGGGAGCCGGCGGCGTTGATCAGCACGTCGTCGTCGCCGACCACCGAGTCGAGGGCACCGAGCACCTGGGTCTGGGTGGGGCGGTCGGTGTCGTCCGCGGCGTACGCGGCGTCGACGACGCGCTCCCAGCGCTCCTTGCCGGCGGTGTACTCGGCCTCGTACTCCGGCGCGACGCGGTGGCCCGCCACGGCTCGCGCGAGGGCTTCCAGGCTCGCGCGGGCGTCGCCGACCAGGGTGCGGGCGCCGAGCTTGTGGGCGTCGAAGCCGGTGACGTTGAGGTTGAGGAAGCGCACCCCGGGGGCGGCGAAGAGGGTGGAGGAGGCGGTGGTGAAGTCGGTGTAGCGGGTGCCCACGCCGATGACCAGGTCGGCGGTGCGCGCGATGTCGTCGGCGACGGCGGTGCCGGTGTGGCCGACGCCGCCGAGGTCGGCCGGGTGGTCGTGGCGCAGCGAGCCCTTGCCCGCCTGGGTGGAGGCCACAGGGATGCCGGTCGCCTCGGCCAGCGTGCGCAGGGCGGCCTCGGCCTCGCTGTGGTGGACACCGCCGCCCGCGATGATCAGCGGACGCCGCGCGGCGCGCACCGCGTCCGCCGCGGCGGCCAGTTCGGCGGCCTCGGGAGCCGGACGGCGTACGTGCCAGACGCGCTCGGCGAAGAACTCCTCGGGCCAGTCGTACGCCTCGGCCTGGACGTCCTGCGGGAGGGCGAGCGTGACGGCCCCGGTCTCGGCGGGGTCGGCCAGCACCCGCATCGCCTGGAGCGCGGACGGGATCAGTGCCTCGGGCCGGGTGACCCGGTCGAACCAGCGGGAGACCGGCCGCAGCGCGTCGTTGACGGTGACGTCGCCGTACTGGGTGTGCTCCAGCTGCTGGAGCACCGGGTCGGGCACGCGGTTGGCGAAGGAGTCGCCGGGGAGCAGCAGCACCGGCAGCCGGTTGACGGTGGCGAGCGCGGCGCCGGTGACGAGGTTGGTGGCGCCGGGGCCGATGGAGGTGGTGACGGCCTGCGCGGACAGCCGGTTGAGCTGCCGGGCGTAGCCGACGGCGGCGTGCACCATGGCCTGCTCGTTGCGGCCCTGGTGGTAGGGCATCTCCTCCCGGTACTCCACCAGCGCCTGGCCGATGCCGGCGACGTTGCCGTGGCCGAAGATGCCCCAGGTGCCGGCGACGAGCCGGCGGCGGACCCCGTCGCGCTCGGTGTACTGCGCGGACAGGAACCGCACCAGCGCCTGGGCGACCGTGAGGCGGCGTACGGACTGGCTGCTCATCAGGACCTCTCGGGGGCTTCGCCGGTGGCGGCGGGGGCGGTGTACAGAGGCAGGCGCGGGTCGGCCGGCTGGTCCGGCCAGGTGTCGCGGATCCAGGCGTGGTCGGGGTGGTCGCAGATCAGCCAGGCGCGCTCCTCCCCCGGGCCCGCCATGACGTTGAGGTAGTACATGTCGTGACCAGGCACGGCCATCGAGGGACCGTGCCAGCCGTCGGGGATGAGGACGACGTCGCCGCTGCGGACCTCGGCGAGGACGTCGGTGCCCCGGCCGTTGCCGGAGGGCGAGACGCGCTGGTAGCCGATGCCGTCCTTGCCGTGCGCCGGGGCGATCTCGAAGTAGTAGATCTCCTCCAGGCGCGATTCGCCCTCGCGGTCCTCGTCGTGCTTGTGCGGCGGGAAGGACGACCAGTTGCCGGCGGGTGTGAGCACCTCGACCGTGATCAGGCGGTCGCACTCGAAGACCCCGGCGGCGCCGAAGTTGTTGACCTGGCGGCTGCAGCTGCCGCTGCCCCGCAGCTCGACGGGGACGGCGGAGGCCGGTCCGTAGCGGGCGGGGAGCCGCCGCTCGCAGCGGGCGCCGGTCAGGGCGAAGCGGCCCCCGGAGGCGGTGGTGACGGTGACGGTCTCGTCGCGCGGCACGTACGCGAAGTCGCTGACCGCCGTGAACACGCTCTCGCGCCCGGTGAGCCGGAAGGTCTCCCCCTGGGCGGAGACCTCGCAGCCGCCGGAGAGCGGCAGCACGATCCACTCGCTGTCGCCGGTGGCGAACTCGTGCCGTCCGCCGGGCGGGAGTTCCAGGACCCGCAGGGAGGAGTGCTCCCAGCCGGCCCGGCCGGGGTCGACGTCGACGGCGTAGGGGCCGGCGGCGGCCTTCCCGGCGGGCAGGTGCTCCTCGGTGCCGTTCATGGTGTGGGCCTCGCACTTCTCGCGGTTCGACCGGGACGTCACAGCAGACCGACGGCGGTGTCGACGGCGGTCTCCACGCTGCCCTCCGCCGGGTAGAGCAGGGTGCGGCCGACGACCAGGCCCTGGACGGTGGGCAGGCGCAGCGCCTTGCGCCACTTCTCGTAGACCGCCTCCTGTTCCCTGCCCACCTCACCCCCCAGCAGGACGGCGGGGAGCGTGGAGGTCTCCATGACGGTCGCCATGTCGTCGACGTCCTCGGTGACGGGCACCTTGAGCCAGGTGTAGGCGGAGGTCCCGGCGAGCCCCGAGGCGATGGCGATGGACTTGGTGACCGCCTCCGCGCTGAGGTCGTTGCGGACCCTGCCGTCGACGCGACGGGATATGAACGGCTCGACGAAGACCGGGAGCCGGTGCTCGGCCATCTCGTCGATGGCGCGGGCGGTGGCGACCATGGTGCTCAGCGAGCCGCTGTCCTCGTAGCTGATGCGCAGCAGCAGCTTGCCCGCGTCGAAGCCGAGCCGGGCTATGTCCTGGGCGCGGTGGCCGGTGAAGCGGTCGTCGAGCTCGAAGGAGGCGCCGGCCAGGCCGCCGCGGTTCATCGACCCCATGACCACCTTGCCCTCGAGCGCGCCGAGCAGCAGCAGGTCCTCCAGGATGTCCGCGGTGCCGAGCACACCGTCGACGCCGGGACGGGAGAGCGCGGTGCACAGCCGCTCCAGCAGGTCCACGCGGTTGGCCATGGCGAACTCCCGGTCCCCCACGGCGAACGCGCCCCGCGCGGGGTGGTCCGCGGCGAGGATCATCAGCCGGCCGCTGTCACCGACGAGCGGACGGCGCACGCGGCGGGCGGCGGCCTCGGCGATCGCCTCGGGGTGGTGGGTCCGCACCTTCACCAGGTCGGAGATGCTGATGCTCAAGAGGAGCTCACTTTCGGGCAGGGGACGGACCGTCAGCCGCGGCCGAGGAGGTCCTGGACCTCCGTCGCGGTGGGCATCGCGGAGGAGCAGGCGAGGCGGGAGGCCACGATCGCGCCCGCGGCGTTGGCGTGGCGCATGATCCGCTCCAGGTCCCAGCCGGCGAGCAGCCCGTGGCAGAGGGAGCCGCCGAAGGCGTCGCCCGCGCCGAGCCCGTTGACCACGTCGACGGGTACCGGCGGCACCTCGGCGGTGGTGCCGTCGCGGTGGACGGCGAGGACGCCCTTGGGGCCCTGCTTGACGACGGCGAGTTCGACCCCGGCGGCGAGCAGCGCCTCGGCGGCGGCGCGCGGTTCGCGCACCCCGGTGGCGATCTCGCACTCGTCGAGGTTGCCGACGGCGACGGTGGCCGAGGCCAGCGCCCGCGCGTAGTAGGGGCGGGCCTCGTCGGGGTCCTTCCAGAACATGGGGCGCCAGTCGAGGTCGAAGACGGTGGTGCCGCGGCGGGCCCTGGCCTCGAGGGCGGTGAGGGTGGCGGTGCGGCTGGGCTCCGCGCACAGGCCGGTCCCGGTCATCCAGAAGATGCGGGCGGCCCGGATCGCGTCGAGGTCCAGTTCGCCGGCGTGGATCTCCAGGTCGGGGGCCTTGGGGAGCCGGTAGAAGTAGAGCGGGAAGTCGTCCGGCGGGAAGATCTCGCAGAAGGTGACCGGTGTCGGGTACGCGGCAACCGGCGTGACGTAGCGGTCGTCGACGCCGAACTCCTTGAGCGCCTGGTGGCAGTAGGTGCCGAAGGGGTCGTCGCCGGTGCGGGTGATGACGGCGGTGGCGCGGCCGAGGCGGGCGGCGGCGACCGCGACGTTGGTGGCGGAGCCGCCGAGGAACTTCCCGAACGTCTCGACCTGGGGCAGCGGGACACCGGTCTGCAGCGGGTAGAGGTCCACCCCGATCCGGCCCATCGTGATCAGGTCGTACGGCTCGGTCATGGGCGTGACTCCTCGTCGTGCGTCACCGGGGGGTCGCTCTGCGGCCCTGTCAGGTCTAGCCCGCCCGGCCGAGCGCTGTCAACACTATGTCCTTACATACGAACGTACCGACCGCCGGACGTCCGGCTCGTTACCTTGTCGTTACGTCGAGATGAATTGATGTCTTGACAAAGTCTTGACAGGGACCCCGGGGAGGGGTTTGCTCCCGTGCAGCACCCGGCCATGTGAACACGTCCGTCCCCTTCTCCCTCCCACCGCAGTGAGGTGCAGGAACATGGAACGCTCTCGCAGATACCGTCGGATCTCCGCCGTCGCGGCCCTCTCCACCGCCGCCGTCCTCCTCGCAGCCGGCTGTTCCAGCAGCTCAGGCGGGAAGAAGGCCGAGGAGTCGGCGGGCGCCCCCGCCGCGGGAAAGGCCGACACCCCGCGGATGAAGATCGCGATGGTCACCCACGCCGCCCCCGGCGACACCTTCTGGGACCTGATCCGCAAGGGCGCCCAGGCGGCCGCCGCCAAGGACAACGTGGAGCTGGTCTACTCCAACGACCCCAACGCCGCGACCCAGGCCAACCTGATCCAGAACGCGATCGACCAGAAGGTCGACGGGATAGCCGTCACCCTGGCCAAGCCCGACGCCATGAAGGACGTCGTCGCCAAGGCGGAGGCCGCGGGCATCCCGGTGGTCGGTTTCAACGCGGGCCTGGACGACTGGAAGGACCAGGGGCTGCTGGAGTACTTCGGACAGGACGAGAGCGTCGCCGGCGAGGCGCTGGGCGACAAGCTCAACGACCTGGGCGCCAAGCACAACGTCTGCGTGATCCACGAACAGGGCCACGTCGCCCTGGAGGCCCGCTGCGCCGGCGTGAAGAAGACGTTCAAGGGGAAGACCGAGAACCTCTACGTCAACGGCACGGACATGCCGTCGGTGAAGTCCACGATCACTGCGAAGCTCAAGCAGGACTCCGGCATCGACTACGTCGTCACCCTGGGCGCGCCCTTCGCGCTGACGGCCGTCCAGTCGGTCGCGGACGCCGGCAGCAATGCCAAGGTCGGCACCTTCGACCTCAACAAGGACCTGGTCAAGGCCGTCCAGGACGGCGGGGTGCAGTTCGCCGTCGACCAGCAGCCGTACCTGCAGGGCTACCTGTCCGTCGACTCCCTGTGGCTGTACAAGACCAACGGCAACGTCAGCGGCGGCGGCGTGGCACCGGTCCTGACCGGCCCGGCCTTCGTCGACAAGGACAACGTCGAGTCCGTGGCCGCGTTCGCCGCGAAGGGCACCCGGTGATCCCTGTGTCCCAGGCAGCCGCCCCCGCGGCGTCCCCCTCACCACCCGCGGCACCCGCCTCCGAGGCGGACGGCCGCACCGCCGAACGCTCGCTGCTGCGCCGGACACTGGCCCGCCCGGAGATCGGCGCGCTGATCGCCGCCGTCGCGGTCTACCTCTTCTTCTTCGCGGTGGCGCCGTCGTTCCGCGAGGCCGGATCGCTTGCGACCGTGCTCTACCAGGCGTCGGTCATGGGCATCATGGCGCTGCCCGTGGCCCTGCTGATGATCGGCGGCGAGTTCGACCTCTCGGCCGGCGTCGCCGTCACCGCGTCGGCGCTGACCGCGAGCATGTTCAGCTTCCAGCTCAGCATGAACGTGTGGACCGGTGTGGCCGTCGCCCTGGTGGTGTCCTTGGGCATCGGGGCGCTCAACGGCTACCTGCTGGTGAAGACGGGGCTGCCCAGCTTCCTCATCACCCTGGCCACCTTCCTGATGCTGCAGGGCCTCAACCTGGCCGTCACCAAGATATTCACCGGCAACGTCGCCACCGACTCCATCAGCGACATGGACGGCTTCGGCCAGGCGCGCGCGCTGTTCGCCTCGGAGATCGGTGTCGGCGGGGTCCAGCTCAAGGTGACGGTGCTGTGGTGGCTCGGCTTCGCGGCGCTCGCCACCTGGGTGCTGCTGCGCACCCGGTTCGGCAACTGGACCTTCGCGGTCGGCGGCAACAAGGACAGCGCGCGGGCGGTCGGCGTACCCGTGGCCTTCACCAAGATCGCGCTGTTCATGGCCGTGGGCTTCGGCGCCTGGTTCACCGGCATGCACCTGCTCTTCTCGTTCAACGCGGTGCAGTCGGGCGAAGGCGTCGGCAACGAGTTCCTGTACATCATCGCGGCGGTCATCGGCGGCTGCCTGCTCACCGGCGGCTACGGTTCGGCGATCGGCTCGGTGATCGGCGCCTTCATCTTCGGGATGGTCTCGCAGGGCATCGTGTACGCCAACTGGAACCCCGACTGGTTCAAGTTCTTCCTCGGCGTGATGCTCCTGATCGCGACCCTCGTCAATCTGTGGGTCCGCCGCACGGCGACCCGGAGGTGAGCTCGATGACCACCGCCACCACCACCCCCGGCGGCACCGCCGCCGCCGAGCCCCTCGTCGAACTGGACGGGGTGGGCAAGAGCTACGGCAACGTCCGCGCCCTGCACGGCGTCGACCTGGCCGTCCGGCCGGGGCAGGTCACCTGCGTCCTCGGCGACAACGGCGCGGGCAAGTCCACCCTGATCAAGATCGTCTCCGGGCTGCACCGGCACACCGAGGGCGAGTTCCGCATCGACGGCGCGCCCGTACGGCTGAACACCCCCCGGGAGGCCCTGGACCGCGGCATCGCGGCCGTCTACCAGGACCTGGCGACCGTTCCGCTGATGCCGGTCTGGCGGAACTTCTTCCTCGGCTCCGAGCTGACGCGCGGGCCATGGCCCGTACGCCGCCTGGACATCGTCCGGATGAAACGGACCGCGGACGAGGAACTGCGGGCGATGGGCATCGTCCTGGACGACCTCGAACAGCCCATCGGCACCCTCTCCGGCGGCCAGCGGCAGTCCGTGGCCATCGCCCGCGCGGTCCACTTCGGCGCACGGGTGCTGATCCTGGACGAACCCACCGCGGCACTGGGCGTCAAGCAGTCCGGCGTCGTCCTGAAGTACATCGCGGCCGCACGCGAGCGGGGTCTGGGCGTCATCTTCATCACCCACAATCCGCACCACGCGTTCATGGTCGGCGATCACTTCTCCGTGCTGCGGCTGGGCACCCTGGAACTGAGTGCGGCACGGAAGGAGGTCTCCCTGGAGGAGCTCACCCACCACATGGCCGGCGGCACGGAGCTGGCCGCGCTCAAGCACGAACTGGCCCAGGTCCGCGGCGTCGACGTGGACGAACTGCCCGGTCCGGAGGACCTGGCCGAGGGCCGCACCTCCCCGTGAGGGGCGGCCCGGCCCTTCCCCCCGACCCTGACATGACGTCCGTATGTCAGGACTAACTCTTGACGGCTGCCCGGCCGGACGGCGAAGCTTCCAGCGGGACCACGGAGCTCCGCGGGCATCCGTACCACCGCCCTGACGGGCCGCCCTACCGAACCACGACCGGTCCGCGGCGACCGGTGAGAGGAGCCCTCCTCATGACTGCCCCCTCCCCCGTTCTGGACCGGATCCGGATCGGCTCCGCGCCCGACTCGTGGGGCGTCTGGTTCCCCGACGACCCCCAGCAGGTGCCCTGGCAGCGCTTCCTGGACGAGGTCTCCCAGTCGGGCTACGAGTGGATCGAGCTGGGCCCGTACGGCTACCTGCCGACCGACCCGGCCCGGCTCACCGAGGAGACCGCGCGCCGGGGCCTGAAGGTCTCCGCGGGCACCGTCTTCACCTCCCTGCACCGCGGCCCCTCGGTGTGGGACGCCACCTGGGAGCACGTCGGCCAGGTCGCCGCCCTCGCCCAGGCCATGGACGCCCGCCACCTGGTGGTCATCCCGTCCTTCTGGCGCGACGACAAGACCGCCGAGATCATCGAGCCGCGCGAACTCACCGCCGAGCAGTGGGGGCACCTCGCCACCGGCATGGAGCGCCTGGGCCGCCAGGTCCGCGACACCTACGGCCTGGACATCGTGGTCCACCCGCACGCCGACACGCACATCGACACCGAGGAGCACGTCGAGCGCTTCCTCGACGCCACCGACCCGGACCTGGTCAACCTCTGCCTGGACACCGGCCACTACGCCTACTGCGGCGGCGACAGCGTCAAGCTCATCGAGACCTACGGGGAGCGGATCGGCTACCTGCACCTGAAGCAGGTCGACCCGGAGATCCTCGCCGACGTCGTCAAGAACGGGGTCCCCTTCGGCCCGGCCGTGCAGCGCGGCGTCATGTGTGAGCCGCCGGGCGGCGTGCCCGCCCTGGAGCCGGTGCTGGCCGCGGCGCAGGGCCTGGGCGTCGACCTGTTCGCGATCGTCGAGCAGGACATGTACCCCTGCGAGCCGGAGCGGCCGCTGCCCATCGCGCAGCGCACCCGGAAGTTCCTGCGCTCCTGCGGTGCCTGACGCACCGCCCACGAAAGGGAAGACACGCATCATGACGCAGCACGGACCGCTCGGGGTCGCCGTCATCGGCACCGGCAAGATGGGCGCCGACCACGTACGCCGCATCAACGACGTGGTGAGCGGTGCCCGGGTGACCGCCGTCGTCGACGTCGACGCCGAACGCGTGAAGGCGGTCGCCGACGGCGTCGAGGGCTGCACGGCGTACACCGACCCCGCGGCGGCGATGGCCGCGGCCGACGTGGACGCCGTCCTCATCGCCTCGCCCGGCCCCGCCCACGAGGCGGCGCTGCTCACGGCCTTCGAGCACGACCTGCCGGTGCTGTGCGAGAAGCCGCTCACACCGGACGCCGCCTCCGCGCTGCGTGTGATGGAGGCCGAGCAGCGCCTGGGGCACCGGCGGGTGCAGGTCGGCTTCATGCGGCGCTACGACGCGGAGTACGGCAAGCTCAAGGCCCTGCTGGACAGCGGTGAACTGGGCCGGACGCTGATGCTGCACAACCGGCACCGCAACGCGAGCATCCCGCCCGGCTTCACCAACGCCAACCTCGTCAACGACTCTCTCGTGCACGAGATGGACGTGACCCGCTGGCTGCTCGGCCAGGAGATCACCGCCGTCACCGTGCTGCGCCCCCGCCCGTCCGCGAACGCGCCCGCGGGCCTGGACGACCCGCAGTTCGTGGTCTTCGAGACCGACGGCGGGGCGGTCGTCGACGTCGAGGTCTTCCTCAACTGCGGCTTCGGCTACCAGGTGCAGGCCGAGGCGGTCTGCGAGCGCGGCAGCGCCCGCATCGGCGACGCGCACGACCTGCTCGTCAACACCGCGGGCCGTTGGGGCGGCACGATCGCCCAGGACTTCGTGGAACGCTTCGCCGACGCCTACGACCGCGAGGTCCAGGCATGGGTCGACGCCACCCGGCGCGGAGAGGTCACCGGCCCCAGCGTCTGGGACGGCTACGCCGCCGCCGCGGTCTGCGAGGCCGGTGTCCGCTCCCAGGAGACGGGCGGGCGCGTCGAGGTCGAACTGGCCGACCGACCGGCGTTCTACCGCTGAGGGACGCACGTCCCCGGCCACCCCGGATCCGGCGCGGGTGGGACGGTTACTCCCTGGCCGCCCCGCCCGCGCCTCCACCGCATCCGTGAGAAAGGCATCCCCGTACATGCGCGTCGTCCTCTTCGGTGTCGGGCGCCTCGGTTCCTTCCACGCGGCCACCCTGCACGCCCATCCCGAGGTCTCCGAGCTGGTCCTCGCGGACGCCGACGCCGCGCGGGCCGCCGGGGCCGCCGCGCGGCTGGGTGCCGGCGCGCGGGCCGCGTCCTCGGTCGACGCGGCGTTCGCCGGCGGCGCGGACGCGGTCGTCATCGCCTCGGCGACCTCCGCCCACGCGGAGCTGATCTCCCGCGCCGTGCGGGCCGGGCTCCCCGTCTACTGCGAGAAGCCGGTCGCCCTCGACCTTGAGTCGACGGTCACCGCGCTGCGCGAGGTCGAGGAGGCCGGCGCCGTCCTCCAGATGGGCTTCCAGCGCCGCTTCGACCCCGGCTACCGCGCCGCCCGGGAGGCCGTCCGGGCCGGACGGCTCGGACGGCTGCACACCGTGCGGGCGCTGACCTCCGACATGGCGCCCCCGCCGCCGGAGTTCGTGCCGCTGTCCGGCGGGCTCTACCGGGACTGCCTGATCCACGACTTCGACGCGGTGCGGTGGGTGACCGGCCGTGAGGTCGTCGAGGTCTACGCCACGGGCGCCAACGGCGGGGCCGCCTTCTTCCGCGACGCGGGGGACGTGGACACCGCGGCGGCGCTCCTCACCCTCGACGACGGCACCCTCGCCACCGCCACCTCCACCCGCTACAACGGCGCCGGCTACGACATCCGCATGGAACTCGCCGGATCGCTGGCCCAGATCGCCGTCGGCGTCGGCCCCCGTACGCCGGTCACGTCCGTGGAACCGGGCGCGGCCCCGGGCGTGCCCGACCCGTGGACCGGGTTCGTGGACCGCTTCGGGGACGCGTACCGGGCGGAGATCGACGCCTTCCTGCAGCTCGTGACGGGTCGTTCGGAGAACCCCTGCGACGGGCGCGAGGCGCTCGACGCGCTGCTGGTGGCGGAGGCGTGCGAGGTCTCGCGCCGGGAGCGGCGGCCGGTCACGGTCGCCGAGATGGCCGAGGTCGCGGAGCACGCCGGCACGCGCGCGCGGTGACCCCGCGGGGCGCCGCGGGCACGTCACCCCCGCGGTCCGCCCCGGGTGGCGTGATCACCGGGGGCGGTGCTTGCTGGGACGAGGCGGTCCCGGCGGTCCACGAGGGAAGGACCTTTCATGGCGATGAAGGTCCAGGCGCTGCGCACGCCCCGTGCGGCGGGACTCGTGGGGATCGCGTTCGCGGTGCTGATCGGCGCCGCCATCGTGCTGGTCAGGGCCTCCATCCCCAGCGGTGAGGGCGCGCTGACCGAGTCGCCGCTCAGTCTCTCCTCGCGCAGCGGGGTTCAGACGGCACTGGCCCTCATCCCCTTCGCCGGCATCTTCTTCCTGTGGTTCATCGGCGCGGTGCGCGCGCACGTCGGCCCGGGCGAGGACAAGTTCCTCTCGACGGTGTTCCTCGGCAGCGGTCTGGTGTTCGTAGCGACGCTCTTCGGCGCCGCCGCGGCGGCCGGCAGCCTGCTGGCCACCACGCAGGTCGCCTCGCCCGGAACCCCGCGGGCCGAGCTGGCCTACTTCGGCCAGCACCTCACCTACAGCCTGCTGACGACGTACTCGATGCGGATGGCCGCGGTGTTCGTGCTGTCGGCCTCCACCGTCGGGCTGCGGCTGGGGTCCTTCCCGCGCTGGCTGGTGCTGCTGGGCTACCTCGTGGGCGTCACGCTGCTGTTCGTGGTGCCGAACGTACCCTTGGCCGAGCTGGTCTTCCCGCTGTGGGCGCTGGTCGTCAGCCTCCACATCGTGGTGGCGAGCTTCCGTTCCCGTCCGACGGGGCTTCCGGGCGGCTGAGCGCCCGAGGTCGTGCGCCGCAGCAGCAGCGTGACGAAGCCGAACGTGCCGCGGTAGCCGTGCAGCCACTCGGCGCGGTGGACGGCGGCGGCTTCGAGGGCGGCGCCGCTGTCCGGGTCGCCGGGGTGGTCCAGGGCCCACTCGGCGAGGGAGCCGGTCCAGGACCACTCGTAGTCGTCCCACTCACGGATGCTGCTGACGTGGGCGAGGACCGGGGTCCAGCCGTCCGCGACGATCCGGTCCACGGTGCTCGGCAGGTCCTCGTACTCCCCCAGCATCTCCACGACGTCCGGGGTGGGTTCGCGCTCCCAGAAGCCGTCGCCGATGAGCACGGTGCCACCGGGGGCGAGGTGCTCCCGGGCGGCGGCGAGGGTCGGCAGGAGGCCGCCGAAGGCGTGTGCGGCGCCGACGCTGAGGACGACGTCGAAGAGGTACGGCGGGGCGAAGCCGCCGGCGTCCCCCTCGTGGAGGGTCAGCCGGTCGCCGACGCCGAGCGCGGTGGCCTCACGGGCCGCCTTCTCCAGTGCGCCGGTGTCCAGGTCGACGCCTTCCGCCGTGACCTCCGGGCGGCCGTCGAGGGCCCGCAGCAGCCAGGCGCCCTCCCCGCACCCGAGGTCGAGGACACGTTCGTCCCCTCGGCGCAGCGCCCGTCCGAGGAGGTGGCGCACCACCGCGTCGTCGAGCGGCGCGGCGATCGGGTGGTGGGTGTGCGCGATGCGCGAGATGCGGCGTCGTTCCATCGGCGCAGCTTCGCAGGGCAGGAGGTTCACCGCATCCGGTTAATTCGGCGCGGACGTGCAACGCGATCGGCGACGGTGGCGGTTTCCCCGGTCGAAGGGACGTCGAGGCAGCACGGCCGTCGGGGCCTTCACGGCACGACGGCCACCACCGGGGGAAGGGACACGAACGGCATGGACACGAAGATCGTCGGCACGGCGGGGCGGTACGCTCCGGCCCCGGCCCTACAGGCCCCACTCCTCGCGCAGCTCGCCGAACACCTCGTGGAACTCGGGGAAGGTCTTCTTCACGCAGCCCGGCTCGTCGAAGGTGACACCCTCCGTGCGGAGTGCGGCGACGGCGAAACTCATCGCGATGCGGTGGTCGCCGTGGCAGGCGACCTCGACCGGGGCGGGGGTGCCGGGGTGGATCTCGATCCAGTCGCGGCCGGTCTCCACCCGGATGCCCTGGCGGCGCAGGTTGGCCGCGCAGGCCTCGAGGCGGTCGCACTCCTTCACCCGCGTGTTGTAGACGTCCTCGATGCGCACCGGGCCGTCGGCGAAGGGCGCGATCGCCGCGAGCGTCGGCATCGTGTCGGAGATGTCCCGCATCGTGGTGGTGATCCCGCGCAGCGTGCCGGTGCCGGCGACGGTGGTGGCGTCCGTGCCGGTCTCGACGCGCGCGCCCATGCGGCGCAGTACGTCGACGAAGGCGAGGTCGCCCTGGAGCGCGCCGGTGCCCAGGCCGGGCACGGTGACCTCGCGGCCGGTCAGGGCGGCGGCGGCGAAGAAGTAGCCGGCGGTGGAGGCGTCGGGCTCGACGGTGTAGTCGGCGGCGCGGTAACCGCCGGGCGGGACGACGAGCACGTCGCCCTCGCGGCCGACCTCGACGCCGAAGGAGCGCATCATGGCGATGGTGATCTCGACGTAGGGGACGGAGACCAGTCCCGTGACGTTGACGCGCAGTCCGTCGCGCATGAGGGGGCCGGCGAGGAGCAGCGCCGTGAGGAACTGCGAGGAAAGGCTCGCGTCGAGGTCGAGCGCGCCGCCCGAGATGCCGTCGGCGGTGACGGTCAGCGGCAGGTGGCCCTCCGCCTCCTAGTGGCGCAGGTCGACACCGAGCGTCCGCAGTGCGGTGGTCAGCGGGGCGAGGGGACGCCGGCGCATCTGGGCGGAGGCGTCGAAGCGGTAGGTGCCGTGCCCGGCCGCGGCGAGGGCCGGGAGGAAGCGGGCGGCGGTGGCGGCGTCGCGGCAGTGGACGTCGGCCTCGGGGAGCGCGGGGCCGGCGGGGCGTCCTTCGACGCGCCACTCCTGCGGGCCGCGGTCCACGCGGTAGCCGAGCCGGACGAGTCCTTCGGCGAAGCCGTCGGTGTCGTCGGAGAGCAGCGGCCGCCGCAGTGTCGTCGTCCCCTCGGCCGCCGCCGCCAGGAACAGCGCCCGGGCGGTGACGGACTTCGATCCGGGGACGGCGACGACGGTCACGGTGCTCTCCTGTGTTGCCTGACGTGCGGGGACGCCCTGGTGAGGGGCAGGCCCATTCTAGGCGGCGGGCGTGCCGGGCCCTGCGGGCGTGAAGCGCACGGGGAGGCGGCGCACACCGCGCATGAGCATGCCGGGGAGCCAGTCCAGCTTCGCCGGATCGGCGTCGAGGGCGAGGTCGGGGCAGCGCTCCAGGAGCGCGCGGACGGCGATGCGACCTTCGAGCCGGGCGAGCGGGGCGCCGAGGCAGTAGTGCAGACCGTGCCCGAAGGCGACGTGCCCCCGGCTGTCACGGCAGATGTCGAAGCGGTCCGCCTCGGCGAAGCGGCCGGGGTCGCGGTCGGCGGAGGCCAGTGCGACGAGGACGGGTTCGCGGGCCGGGATGACGGTGCCCGCGACGTCGACCGGTTCCGTCGTGAAGCGGAAGGTGGCGGTCTCGACGGGGCCGTCGTAGCGGAGCATCTCCTCCACGGCGCCGTCGATGAGGCCCATGTCGGCACGCAGCAGCGCCAGTTGGTCCGGATGGGTGAGCAGTGCGCGGACACCGTTGGAGATCAGGTTGACCGTGGTCTCGTGTCCGGCGATCAGCAGCAGGAAGGCCATGCCGCTGAGCTCGGGGCGCGAGAGCCGGTCGCCGTCCTCGGAGGTGGTGCGGATGAGGGCGCTCATCAGGTCGTCGCCGGGCGCGCAGCGCTTGTCCTCGATGAGTTCGTGGAGGTAGGCCGCGAGTTCCTCGAAGGCCCTGCGCTCGGCCTCGGGGCCGGTCGGTGCGACGACCTCGTTCGACCAGGCACGGAAGGCCGCCCGGTCCAGGTCGGGCACCCCGAGGAGCTCGCAGATGACCGTGATCGGCAGCGGGTAGGCGAGCGCCTCGACGAGGTCGGCGGTGCCGTCCGGGCGGGCCAGCATCGTGTCGAGCAGGGCTGCGGTGATCTCCTCCACCCGCGGCGTCAGCTCCTCGACCCGGCGGCCGGTGAACTCGCGGGCCACCAGCTTGCGCAGCCGGGTGTGCTCGGGCGGGTCGGAGACGAGCATGTGGCGGCCGAGGAGTTCCTCGTCGTAGGAGGTCCAGCCCAGTGCGCGGGAGTCCTTGGCGAACCGGGTGTCGGCGAGCGCGGCCCGGGCCTGGTCGTGGCCGACGATCAGCCACAGCTCCCCGACGTCGGCGGTACGCACGCGGTGCACGGGCCCCTTCTCGCGGAGCCTGGCGTAGACGGGATAGGGATCGGCGGTGAACTCCTCGCCGTAGACCGTGAGATCGACCGTGTCCATGTACCGCACGGTAACCCGGGGGTCCGTCGCGACACGTCACCCTGCGGGACGAGACACCCCGGACGGTCTCATCCGAAGGATTCAGCCGATCGTGGCGGCCCGCCAGGTCTGCCCGTCCGCCTCCAGGAGCGCGGCGAGGACGGCGGGGTCCGGGAGCGGCCCGTGGTCGGCGGCGACGCGCAGGGCCGAGGCCGCGGTCAGGTGACCGAGCCGCAGGGCGCGCTCCACGGGCAGGTCCCGCAGCAGGCCGCTGAGGAAGCCGGCGGCGAAGGCGTCCCCGGCGCCGACCGGCTCCGCCACCCGGACGGTGAGGGCGGGCACGCTGTGGACGTCGCTCCCGGTGAAGGCCGTGGCGGCGCGGGAGCCGTCCTTGACGACGAGGATGCCGGGCCCGGGCAGCAGTTCGCGGACCGAGCGGGCGTCGGTGATGCCCTCGCCCCACAGGGCCTGGGCCTCGTCGAGGCCGACGAGGACGATGTCGGCCCGGTCGGCGAGCGGTCGCAGGACGTCGGCGGCGGAACGGCCGGTCCACAGCGCGGGGCGGTGGTTGACGTCGAAGCTGACGGGCCACGGGCGGTCGGGGCGCAGCGCCCGTTCGACGAGGGCGTGGCAGCCGGGCGACAGGGCGGGGGTGATGCCGCTGAGGTGGACGAGCGCGGCCCCGGTCAGTGCCGGGTCGTCGAGGACGTCCGGGGTGAGCGCAGAGGCGGCGGACCCCGCACGGTGGTAGTGGACGCGGGTGCCGTGCGCGCCCGGGTCCTTGAGCAGGAGCCCGGTGGGCCGCGCGGGGTCGGTGCGCACCCCGGAGACATCGACGCCGCCTGCGGCGATCCGGGCGCGGACCCGCCGGCCGAAGGGGTCGTCGCCGACCGCCGAGACCCATCGGGCGGGGATGCCGTGGTCGGCGAGGTAGAGCGCGACGTTGGACTCGGCGCCCGCGACGTCGACGCGCAGCAGGTCCGCTGCGTCCAGCGGCCCGAGCGGGTCGGGGGCGAGGGCGGCCATGGTCTCGCCGACGCAGACCACGGGTCCGGGTCGCAGCGGCCGGGGGGTGCTCATGGTGACTTCCTAGGGGGTGTCGGCGCGGTCCGCCGGACGGTACGGGGCGGCCGGTGTGCCGGGCACGTCGACCCGGACGGCGAAGACGGCGCCGTCCAGCGGCCCCGGGGCCTCCAGGCCGATGTGCGCGCTGGTGACGAGCAGGGTCCGGCCGTCGGGGCCGCCGAGGCAGAGCCCGGCGGGCTGTCCTGCGGGCAGGTCGACGATCCGGTCGAGGCTGCCGTCCGGGAGGTAGCGGTGGACCTGGCCGGTGCCCCAGACGGCGGTCCACAGCCCGCCCTCGCTGTCGGTGGTCATGCCGTCGGGGCTGCCGTCGGCGAGCGTGACGAAGGTGTCGGGCGTGCCGGGGTCGCCGCCGTCGGGGTCGACCGGATAGCGCCGGATGACGCCCCGGGCGCTGTCGGCGAGGTACATGACGGTGCCGTCGGCGGTGAAGGCCGGGCCGTTGGGGATCGTGATGTCCCGCAGCACGCGGGTCACGCGGCCGTCGGGGTCCAGGCGGTAGAGCGAGCCGGCGTCCTCGGTGGTGTCGTAGGCCATGCTGCCCGCCCAGAAGCGGCCGTGCGGGTCGGCGACGCCGTCGTTCATCCGCATCGGCACCGGGGCGTCGTCCTCGGGGCGGGCGAGCCATTCGATCCGGCCCGCGGGGTCGATGCGGCAGATGCCGGTGCCCGCTGCCGCGACCCAGTGGCCGGGCCGCCCCTCGACCGGCGCCACCGCGCCCAGCGGGCAGGGGAGTTGGGCGAGCAGGGTGTGGGGCGCATCGGGGTCTTCGGAAGCGGCCAGCAGCCGCCCGCTGAGGATGTCGGTGAGCACGGCGCGACCGTCCGTCCAGCGGATGCCCTCACCGAGTTCGAGGCGGTCGCTGCCCAGGACGGCCGGAGGTGGCACGGTGGCGGTCACGGGCGGGCCTCCGCACGGACGACGTCCAGGAAGGTGCGGGCGCGTTCGCGCAGGGCGGTGACACTGCCGCCCTCGGCGGCGTCGCCGATCAGGGGCGATCCGACGCCGACGGCGACGGCGCCGCCGTCCAGGTATGCCGCGGCGGCCTGCGCGTCCACGCCCCCGACGGGCACGAAGGGCAGGTCGGGGAAGGGCCCGCGCAGGTCCCGGAGGTAGCCGGGGCCGCCCGCGCTGCCCGCCGGGAAGAGCTTGAGCGCGTCGGCGCCGAGCCGCAGCGCCTGGAGGATGTCGGTGGGGGTCATCACCCCGGCGAGCACCGGGAGTCCGAGTTCCCGTCCGGTGGAGATGCCGTCGCTGACCGCGGGGGTGACGAGGAAGGTGGCACCGGCCTTGTGGGCGGCCCGTGCGTCGTCGGCGCCGAGCACGGTTCCGGCCCCGAGGGTCGCGTCCGGGCCGAGTGCGGTGCGCGCCCGGGCGATGACGTCGAGCGCGTCACGTCCGCTGAGGGACACCTCGATGAGGCTGATCCCCTCCTCGACGAGGGTGAGCACGGTGGTCAGCGCGGCGTCCGGGTCGCTGCCGCGGACGATGGCGAGCAGCCGGTGGGCACGCAGCGCGGCGAGCAGGTCCATCCGACATCCCTTCTGGTGATGGGTGTTCAGGGGCGGCGGGTCGCGGTGACCGTGAGCCGCCAGGCGACCTCGCCGGAGGGCGGGACGACGACCGTGTCGCCGTCGTCCGCACCGGTGCGGTCGAAGACCCGGCCGAGCATCGGCTCGACGCCGATCGACCGGTACGGCGCGTCCTGGGGGAAGCCGCCGAGGT
Organism: Streptomyces sp. NPDC111520; assembly: GCF_055635295.1. NCBI lineage: Bacteria > Bacillati > Actinomycetota > Actinomycetes > Kitasatosporales > Streptomycetaceae > Streptomyces > Streptomyces sp. NPDC111520. The sequence goes on from NZ_JBVKBW010000005.1 coordinate 154,560, forward strand.
TGCGCCACAGGGCGATCGCGACGGGACTGCCCCCGGCCTCGACGACCAGGTGCAGCGCGTCGGGGCCGTCGTGCACGGTCACCCCCGGGGTGAGGACGACCGCGCCGACGGCCGTGCCGTCGTCAGGGCCGAGCCGGTCGAGGGGGATGCCCTCGACGTGCGGCCAGGCGCCGGTGACCCAGCCCGGGCCCTCGTCGGAGTAGAGCCGGGTCTCGGTGCCCGCGTCGATGCCGATGCGCGCGTCCGGGGAGAGCTCCAGCAGGGCGTGGGCCGCCCACACGAAGCGGTAGCCGGGCTCGGCGGTGAGCCTGTAGTCGGCGACGGCGGCGCCCGCCTCCGTGCTCAGACGCCGGGTCAGCCGGAAGTCGGGGCAGTCCACGACGTCCGCGGCCGGCTCCCGGCGCCAGGGCCGCGACCAGGCGTCCCCGTGGTCGGGCAGGCCGCGCACGGTGGGCACGCACTCCTCCAGGCCGCCGGCGTCGGCGAAGGGGTCGCCGGGCCGGACCAGGGGCCGCCGGGGCTCGGCGCGGTGCCAGAGCCATTCGCGGCCGCCCGCCGTCAGCGAGGTCCAGCGGCCGCCGTGCTCCGGGTCGGTGACCACCGAGACGGGGAGCCGGTCGCCGGTCACCATTCGGCGAAGGAGCCGTCGGCGTGGCGCCACACCGGGTTGCGCCAGGCGTGGCCGGACCGGTCCGCGGCGCGGACCGCGTCCTCGTCGATCGCGACGCCGAGCCCGGGCAGTTCGGTGCGGCGGGCCTGGCCGTCGACGAACCGGAAGGGCTCGGTGTCGACCAGGTAGGACAGCAGGTCGGCGTCCTTGTTGTAGTGGATGCCCCGGCTCTGCTCCTGGATCAGGAAGTTCGGGGTGGCGAAGGCGACCTGCAGGCTCGCGGCCAGCGCGATCGGTCCCAGGGGGCAGTGCGGCGCCAGGTGCGCGCCGAACGTCTCGGCGAGCGAGGCGATCCGGGTGACCTCCGATATCCCGCCGGCGTGCGACAGGTCCGGCTGGGCCACGGCGATGCCCGCGGTCAGGGCCGGCAGGAAGTCGGCCCGCCCGTAGAGTCGTTCACCGGTGGCGAGCGGCACGGAGGAGGCCGCGACCAGGCCCGGCAGCAGGTGCGCCTGCTCGGGCAGGACGGGTTCCTCGACGAACAGCGGGTGCAGCGGGGCTATCTCGTGCAGCACGCGGCGCGCGTTGGCGGCGGTGAACCGTCCGTGGAAGTCGACGGCGACGTCCCGGTGCGGGCCGAGCGCCTCGCGGGCGGCCGTGACGCGTTCCACGACGGCGGCCGTCTCGGCGGGGCTGCCGAGCGGCGGGGTCCGCCCGGCGGCGTTCATCTTGACGGCCGTGAAGCCCGCCTCCACCTGGGCGGTGATCTCCTCCTTGAGCCGGTCCGGCTCGTCGCCGCCGACCCAGGCGTACACCCGGACCGAGTCGCGGACGGGGCCGCCGAGCAGGGTGTGCACCGGTACTCCGAGGGCCTTGCCCGCGATGTCCCACAGGGCCTGGTCGATGCCGGCCACGGCGCTGGAGAGCACGGGGCCGCCCCGGTAGAAGCCGCCCTTGCTGAGCACCTGCCAGTGGTCCTGGATCCGCAGGGGGTCCTGCCCCACCAGGTGTTCGGCGAGCACCTCCACGGCGGTCCGCACCACTTCGGCGCGGCCCTCCACCACCGGCTCGCCCCAGCCGACGACGCCGTCGTCGGTCTCGATGCGGCAGAACAGCCAGCGGGGCGGGACGAGGAAGGTCTCGACGCGCGCGATCTTCACTGTGCCTGGCCGTCCTTCTGTTCGTCGGAGCCGTCCGCGCCCTCGGGCGCCTGCGGGCCGCTCACCTTGTCGAGGTCACGCGTCGCCTGGTCGAGCAGGGCGCGCATGGCGTGTTCCGCCGCGTCCGGGTCCCGGTCGCGTACGGCGTCGAGGACGGCGCGGTGGCTGGGCACCGGGTCCTCGCTGTGCGGGGCGCTGTGCACGAGTTGGTCTCGTTGGGCCAGGCCCGACTCGATGACCATCTCCATGCGTTCCAGCAGTTCGTTGTGGGTGGCCGCGAGCAGCGCCCGGTGGAAGGCGAGGTCGGCTTCGACGGCGTGGTTGGCGCCGCCCTCCTCGCCCATGGCGGTCAGCGCCGCCTCCAGCTCCTCCAGGTCGGCGTCGGTGCGGCGGGCGGCGGCCAGCCGCACGGCGGCGGGTTCGATGATGCCGCGGACCTCGCCGAGGTTGCGCAGCAGTGCCAGGTCGGCGCCGGTGTCGCTGCCCTCGGAGAACTGCCAGCGCAGCACGTCGGCGTCGAGCAGGTTCCAGTCCGAGCGGGGCCGGACGAAGGTGCCGCGCTTCTGCCGGGCGTCGACCATGCCCTTGGCCGCGAGCACCTTCAGCGATTCGCGCAGGGCCGTCAGGCTGACGTCCAGCTCGCTCTGCAGGGCCGCCATGTCGAGCGTCGCTCCCTCGGGGATCTCGCCGCTGAGCACTCGGCGGGCGAGGGTCTCCACGGTCTGGCCGTGCACTCCGCGGCGCGCGTATGGCGTCATGTGTTTGCCTTTCTTGCTGTTCGGTCGGTGGCCGGTGCGTTCGGTTCCGTCAGGCCGAGGCCTTGGTGACGCTCCAGCCGCCGTCCACGAGCAGGCTCGATCCGGTGATGTACGAGGCTTCGTCGGCGGCGAGGAAGGCGACGGCGGCGGCGACCTCCTCGGGGGTGCCGAACCGGCGCGCCGCGGTCTCGGCCACGCTCGCGGCGCGGTCGGACTCCGGGACGCGGTCCCAGGCGGCGGTCAGGATCGGCCCCGGCAGCACCGCGTTGACGCGGACGTCCGGACCGTACTCGACGGCGAGTTGACCGCACAGCGACAGCAGGGCGCCCTTGGCGGCCGCGTACGCCGGGTGGCCGGGGATGCCCCGGTGGGCGTGGACCGAGGAGACGAGCACCACGGCCCCCCCGTGCTCGCGCAGGTCGGGCAGCGTCGCCTTCACGCCGAGGAAGGCGCCGGTGAGGTTCACCGACAGCTGCCGCTCCCAGGAGGCGAGGCTGGTCTCGTGGGCCGGCGCGACCGTCACCGTGTACGCGTTGCTGACCAGGACGCCCACGGGCCCGAAGCCGTGGGCGGCCGTGACCACCCGCTGCCAGTCGTCCTCGTCCGAGACGTCGGCGGCGACGAACAGGGCCCGGGCCCCGTCCTTGCGCAGCCGTTCGGCGGTCTCCTCGCCCCGGTCGGCGGCGATGTCGACGAGGACGACGGCCGCGCCCTCGGCGGCGAGGCGTGCCGCGCTCGCCGCGCCGATGCCCGACGCGGCGCCGGTGACGACGGCGACGCGGTTGGTGAAGCGGGCCGTTGGGTTCATGGGGTGGGTCGTCTCCTGTCGGTGGGTCAGCTGGGTGCAGATTCTTCCGCTGTCGTCACTGCCGGGCCAGGACGGTCAACTCCGCGTCGTACTCGGCGGTCCAGGCGAACGGCAGTCCCGAGTGGATCAGGTACGCGCCGCTGTAGCGGGTGCCGGTGGCGGTGTCGGCGTAGACGGCGTCGGGGATGAGGCCGCGCAGCCGGAGCCGGGCGGCCCGGCCGGGCACCAGGGGCGCGCCGTCGAGGAGGCCGGTGTTCCAGGCCGTCACCACCAGGCGGTCACCGCCCGGTTCCTCGTACTGGACGCCGCAGGTCGGGTCTGCGGGGCTGCCCAGCAGGTGGACCTCCCCGTGGTGGACGACGTCGCGGACCTCCTTGTAGCGGGCGATCCACCGCGCGGCCTCGGCCCGCTGCTCGGGCGTCCAGTGCCGGATGTCGGCGCCGATGCCGAGTACGCCGGCGGCGGAGTTGACGAAGCGGAAGGCGAGCGAGCGCGGCCGCGGGTCGAAGACGCCGGGGGCGTCGGTGACCCAGGAGCTCATGGTGTGCGGGGCGTGCGCGTGGAGGTAGCCGTACTGGATGCGCAGCCGGTCCATGGGCGCGGTGTTGTCGCTGGGCCACACCACGTCGGTGCGCGCGATGGTGGCGTGCTCGACACGTCCGCCGCCGCCCGCGCAGCCCTCGACGGTGACGTGCGGGTGCGCGGCGCGCAGGTGGTCCAGGACGCGGAGGTAGCCGGCGATGTGCGCGGCGTCGAGGTCCTGGCGCTCGGGGTCCGCGCCCGCCGGGTGGCCGGGGCGGCCGCGCTCGGTGGGCGGACGGTTCATGTCCCACTTGAGATAGCTGATGGCGTGTGAGTTCAGCAACCGGTCGAGGGTGCCGATGACGAATTCCTGGACGTCCTCGCGGCCGAGGTCGAGCAGCAGCTGGTTGCGCACGAGCGTCGCCGGGCGGCCGTCGATCCGGTACACCCACTCGGGGTGCTCGGCGTAGAGCCTGGAGCGGGGGCTGATGCCCTCGGGCTCGACCCACAGGCCGAAGTCCAGGCCGAGGGCGCGGACGTCCTCGACGAAGCGGTCGAAGCCGCCGGGGAATTCGGCCGGGTCCGGGTCCCAGTCGCCGAGGCCGCCGGTGTCGTCGGGCCGTCCGGTGAACCAGCCGTCGTCGACGACGAAGAGCTCGGCGCCGAGCTCGGCGGCGACCTTGGCCAGCTCCAGCTGGTTCCCCGCGTCGACGTCGAAGCCGGTGGCCTCCCACGAGTTGTAGAGGACCTTGCGGGGCCGGTCCATACGCCCGCCGGTCAGGTGCCGCTCGTAGCGGTGCCAGACGCGGGCCAGGCCGTCGAGGCCGCCGGCGCTGAAGGCGCAGGCCAGCCGGGGCGTCACGAGGGTCTCGCCGGGGGCGAGGCGGACGGCCCCCTCGTGGGGTACGCGTCCGGCGCGGACGCGTACCGCGCCGCCGGGCTCGGCGTCCGCGGTGATCCGCCAGTTGCCGGACCACTCCAGGGCGATGCCGTAGGTGGGGGTGGCGCCCTCGGCGGGGGCGGCGGCGTCCTGGACGGCGAGCCACGGGTGGTAGGCGTGCCCGGCGGAGCCCTGGGTGCTCTCCATCTCGAAGCGCCCGCGCTCCAGCGTGACGTCCTTCAGCTGGAACTCCTGGGACCACTGGCCGGCCAGGTACGTCAGCCGCGCGCCGCCCTGGACGGGCACGTTGACGGCGGCGGAGTCGAAGCGCTCGAGCCGCACCTCGTCCTCGCCGGTGCAGGTGAGTTCCGTCCAGCGCAGGACGACGTCGGTGCCCGGCACCGTCTCGTAGTGCAGCGTGGTGCGCAGTCCGAGGAGGTCGTCGGCGAAGGCCAGGCGCAGGGCCCAGTCGCCGTCCTGCGTGGCGCCGTCGAACCGCCACCAGCTGCCGCGGTCGCCGCCGGGGCGGGAGGCGATCAGGTCGGCGCCGGTGAACGGCCGCAGCCCGTACGGGATGTACTCGGCCGGGGTGGCGTCGGCGGGGGTGATGAAGTGGGTGCGGCGCGACCAGTCCAGGGGCGAGGGCCCGTCCTCGGCGCCGTGCGGCCCCCAGGCGGCGAGTTCGGCCCAGCGGCCGTCGCCGCCCAGGGTGACGGCGTAGGTGGTGGTGTCGGTGCGCAGCAGCCACCGGTCGTGCGCGGTCACTTGACGGCTCCGAGGTTGAGTCCGGCCACGAAGTGGCGCTGGAAGCTGAGGAAGACGGCCACCGTCGGGGCGGCGGCGATCACCGAACCGGCCGCGATGACGTTCCACATCGAGACGTACTGGCCCTGCAGCCCGATGAGCGACGCGGTGATGGGCATCTGGCTGTCGGTACGCAGCACCGTGATGGCCCACAGCAGGTCGTTGAAGATCCAGGTGAACGACAGGGCGCTCAGCGCGGCCAGCGCGGGGCGGGCCAGCGGCAGGATGATCCGCCAGTAGATCTGCCAGGGGCCCGCGCCGTCGATGACGGCCGCCTGCTGGATCTCGCTGGGGATCGACCGCATGAACCCGTGCAGCACGAAGACGTAGAAGCCGACGCCGAAGCCGACCTGCACCCCGATCAGGGCGTAGAGCTGGTCGTAGATGCCGAGCACTTCGCTGAGCTTGGAGACCGGGATCAGCAGGATCTGCGGGGGCAGCAGGTTGCCGCCGAGCATGAGCAGCAGCAGGACGCGCCGGAAGGGCAGGTCGTAGCGGCTGATCGCGAAGGCGGCCATGGAGGCCAGGCCCAGCGACAGCAGCACGGTGGGGATCGTGACCAGCAGGCTGTTGATGAGGGCGCGCTGCTGGCCGCCGTCCACCCACGCCTGGCGGAAGCTGTCGAAGGTGAAGGAGTGCGGCCAGCTGCCGACGCCGTGCGCGGCGATGTCGTCGAAGGTCCGCGTGCTGGTGACCAGGACGAGGACGATCGGCAGCAGCCACAGCGCGGACAGCAGGACCGCGGTGAAGTGGAAGCCGGTGGTGCGCAGGGCGCGGCCGCTCAGGAGCGGCCGGCGGGGCGCCGCGGCCGGGGCCTCGGTGGCCTTGCCGTCGCGGCCGGCGGGGTCCTCGACCCGTGCGGTGGCGTGGGTGGCGGTCATCAGTCGGCCTCCCGGAAGGCGCGCACGAGGTAGCTCGCGATGACGCCGAAGGCCAGCACGAAGATGACGACGGCGAGCGCGGAGCCGTATCCCAGGCGCAGGGACTGGAACGCGGTGGAGTACATGTAGGTGCTCAGCAGTTCGGAGGAGTGGTACGGGCCGCCGCGGGTGAGCGCCCACACCACGTCGAACGAGCGCAGCGAGTCGATGATGATCACCGACAGGACGACCGCGTTGACGCTGCGCAGCTGGGGCAGCGTGATGTGCCGGAACTGCTGCCAGCGGGTGGCGCCGTCGACCTTGGCCGCCTCGTACAGGACGGGGTCGATGCCCTTGAGGCCGGCCAGGTACAGCACCATCACGTAGCCGACCTGGCGCCAGAGCGCGGGCACGATCACCGCGTAGAAGGCGGTGTCCTGGTCGGCGAGCCAGGCGTGCTTCAAGCTGCCGAGGCCGACGCCCTCCAGCACGTTGTTGATCAGGCCGTCCGGCTGGTACATGGCCTGCCACACCAGCGCGGTGGCGACCAGCGAGAAGACCACCGGCAGGAAGAGCGCCGCCCGGTAGAACCCGACGCCGCGCCGCTCCTGCTGGAGCAGCAGCGCGGCACCGAGTCCCAGGGCGGCGGAGAGCCCGCCGAAGAGCAGCAGCCACAGCACCGTGTTGACGGCGGCGGTGCGGAAGACCGGGTCGTGCACCATCTCGCTGAAGTTGTCGAGACCGACGAACTTCGGGGCGGCCAGCCCGTCCCAGGAGGTCAGGGAGAGGTAGAACCCCTGGATGGCCGGCCAGAAGACCCAGAACGCCTCGGCGAGCAGCGGGACGAGGACGAAGGCCAGGACCACCGGGGGCACCCGGGTGGCCCTGGACCGACGTGTGGAACCGAGCAGCGCCATCGTCACTGGCTCCAGATCTTCTGTGCGCTGCGCTGCCACGTGGTGAGGATGGAGCCGATCTCCTTGGGCTTGGCCAGGTAGTGCACCAGCGCGGTGTCGGCGGTCGGCTGGAGGGCGTCGCTGGAGTCGCGGTTGAAGAACTGCGTCACCTCGGCGGCGCTCTCGATGAGCTTGCGGCCCTTGACCACCAGCGGGGTGCCGGCGTCCTTGGCATCCGGGTGGGTGGGCAGCGCGGTGCCCGAGGAGTTCTTGAGGTAGAGCTCCTGCGCCTCGGCGGTGGCGAGGTAGCTCAGCAGCTCCTTGACGCCGTCGGTGCGCTTGCTGCGGGCGCTGGCGAAGTACCCGTCGGTGGGCGCCTCCTCGGCGACCGGCACCTTGGGGTCGATGATCGGGAACTGGAAGAAGTCCAGGTCGCCCAGGGCGTCCTTCGGCGCGGCGTCGGCGAAGAAGGTGCCGATCAGCATCATGCCGGTGCGGCCCTGCAGGAGGGCGGTGGTGGCGTCCTGGAAGGGTATCGCCGTGCCGTTGGGGTCGAAGAACGGCCGGGCCTGGTCCCAGGTGTCGAAGACCTTGCGGACCTCGGGGTCGTCGAACCGGTGCTTGCCCGCCAGCAGCTCGCGGTGGTACGTCGCGCCGTTGACGCGGATGTTGAGGTAGTCGAACCAGGCGGAGGCGACCCACGGGGTGTCGCCGCCGGCGCCGAGGCCGATCGGGGCGACGCCCTTGCTCTTGAGCTTGTCGCACAGGTCGAGGAACTCGTCCCAGTTCTTCGGCTCCTGGACGCCCCACTTGGCGAAGTTGGACTTCCGGTAGAACATGCCCCACCAGTAGTAGCTGGTGGGCACGAAGACCTTCTTGCCGCTGGAGGCCGAGGTGCACAGGTTCTTCAGGGCGTCGGTGTAGCCGGACAGCTCGGGCTTGCCCCAGATGTCGTCCAGGTCGAGCAGCAGGTCCTTCTTGGCGTACGACTCGGCGACGGAGCCCGGGTACCAGGTGTAGATGTCCGGCGGGTTGGCCGAGGTGAGGTACGTCGGCAGCTGCGTGCGGAAGGTCTCCGACGCGACGGTGTTGAGCTCGGCCTCGGCGCCGCCGCGCTTGTTGAAGGCGGCCACGAGCTGCTGCATCGAGGTCTTCGCCTGCGGGGAGGAGAGGTTGGACTGCAGGGTCACCGGGCCGCCGGACTTTCCTCCGGAGGCGGACGGGCTCTGGGTGACGCAGCTGCTGAGCAGCGCGCCGGCGCCGACGGCGCCGGAGACGGCGAGGAACCGGCGGCGGCTGGCGTTGAAGGCGGTCATCTGTGCACTCCCTTAGTGCCCACGGAACGGAGCTGAGGCCCCCTGACGGCCCGGCTCTGGGTGCGGCAGGCACACAGCCTGTCGCAGGGGTCAGCGTCCCGTCAAGATTAATTACTAATTTATTTTCCGGACGTCGCACCCCGGGTCGAACACGGCCCGGAGGCACGCCTGTTGGTGCCGGACGGCACCGGTTGACGCAGGTGGAACGGGGTGAAGCAGGGTGGAGCGGGGGGTGTTGCGAGAGGCGGCGCGAGGGTCGCGCCGGACTCAGAGCGCGGCCTGGTGGCCCCGTCCGCCCCACTCGCGGAAGGTCGCGAACGCACCGCTTTCGCCGTGCCGCGACGCGCCCCGGCCGGCCGCGTCCGCGCGATGCGAAGCCAATGGGTTCTCCCGGGAGTTGGGGGTACGGGACACCCCGCTCCGGTCGTGCCGGGCGTCGGTGCCACGGCGGAAACTGTGGCCGCACCCCGGAAGCGTGTCAATATTAATTGCTAATTAACTTAAAAACGCGATCTTCTGGTGACCTGACCGCATCACCGCATCGCACGCCACAGGCTTCCGCCGGGTTCCGTAGGCTTGCGGCGATGCACCGCCCCCGACTGGTCGCCACCGATCTCGACGGCACGCTCCTGCGCGACGACGGCGCCCTCTCCGCCCGCACGCTGGACGCCCTGCGTGCCACGGCCGGCGCGGGCGCGGAGGTCGTCCTCGTGACCGCCCGGCCGCACCGCTACCTCGACGCGCTCGCCGCGGCCACCGGCCTGAGCGGGACCGCGGTGTGCTCCAACGGCGCGATCGTGTACGACGTCGGCAGCCGCACCGTCACGGACTCCAGCCCGCTCCCCGTCCCCGTCGCGCTCCGGGTGGCCGCCGCCCTGCGGGAGGCGGCACCCGGCGTCGGCTTCGCCGTGGAGACGGGCCACTTTCTGCACTGGGCGCCGGGGTACGGCCACCACCTGCCGGAGGACGCGCACGCCGAGCTCCCCGTGCGCTCGCTCGACGAACTGTGGACAGTGCCGGGCCCCGTCGTGAAGCTGCTCGCCTGGTCACCCGCGCTCGACGCGGACGCGTTGCTCGCCGTGGCGCAGCGCGCCGCGGACGGCGCGGCCCAGTTCACCCACTCCGGCGGCCGCGGCCTGCTGGAGGTCAGCGCCCGCGGCGTCACCAAGGCCGCCGCGCTGGCGGCCCTGTGCGCGACCCGGGGCATCCTCGCCGAAGAGGTCGTCGCCTTTGGCGACATGCCCAACGACCTGCCCGTCCTGACCTGGGCGGGCACCGCCTACGCCGTCGCCAACGCCCACCCGTCCGTGCTGGCCGCGGTCCCCCACCGCACGGCATCCAACGAGGACGACGGTGTGGCCCGCGTCCTGGAGCGCCTCTTCGGGACGCGGGCGGGCGCCCCCTGACACGCCGAAGGGGCGGCGCCCGGTGGGACCTGCCGGGCGCCGCCCCGAGGGCGGTGGAGCGGGCCGCGTCAGCAGCCGTAGTCGATCAGGTCGAACGTCACGTAGTGGTCGGCGGTGTAGTAGTCCTCGTCGGCGCCCTGGCCGGTGACGATCCGTCGTGCGCCGCGGGTCGAGGAGCCGGGGGTCTTGACCGTGTACTCGTGGTAGTAGCCGTTCGCGTGGGCGGGCAGCACGCCCTCGCGGTTCTGGAAGACCGTCCCGTCCTGGGGGTACGGGAACGGGCCGCCCTGGTCGATCAGCCGGAGCGTGGTGTAGGCCTGCGACGGCAGGTCGGAGTAGCAGATGTCACCGGCCGAGGCCGCCGAAGCGACCGGTACGGAGACCGTGGCCGCGGTGGCGGGCGCCGGCGCGGCGGTGGCGACGGCGGGGCCGCCGACGAGAAGGGCCGAGGCGAGGGCGCCCAGGGCGCCGATGCGAAGGATCCGTGGGGGGATTCTCATGGCTCCAGGATGACGCGCGTAGAGCCTGTCATGTCAACGACAATCACGGGATGTTCCCCGGGAGTTCACACCTTCCGGTCCGGGTCAGTCCGTGCCGCCCGATCCCTCCGCCGCCTCGCGCAGGGCGTCCAGGACCGGACGCAGCAGGGGGTGTTCCTCGGCGCCGCGGCGGACGGCGGCGAAGACGCGGCGGGTGGCGACCACGTCGTCGACGGGGCGGACGGCGACGCCGGACAGGTCCATGTCGCGCAACGCGCTGCGCGGTACGAGGGCCACGCCCGCGCCCGCCGCCGCGAGGGCGACGACCGCGCGGAAGTCGTCGGAGGAGTGCTCCAGGCGGGGCTGGAAACCGGCGTACTCGCAGGCGAGGACGACCACGTCGTGGCAGGGGTTGCCGGGGTAGGGGCCGATCCACGTCTCGTCGGCGAGGTCGGCGACGCGGACGGAACCGGTCGCGCCGTCCGCGAGGCGGTGCCCGGCCGGAAGGACGGCGTCGAAGGGCTCGGCGTACAGCGGGACGCGGGCGAGCCGCTGGTCGTCCGCCCGGGGGGCGCCTCGGTACTCGACGGCGACGGCGATCTCGGCGCGGCCGTCGAGCACCATGGGCAGCGACTCGTCGCCCTCGGCGTCGCGGACCCGGACGCGGATGCCCGGGGCGGTGCCGCCGAGCGCGGCGATGGCCGGCGCGAGCACCAGGGCGATGCCGGTCGCGAAGGAGGCCACGGTCACCTCGCCGGCGGCGCCGGAGGTGTAGGCGGCCAGTTCGGCCTCGGCGCGTTCCAGCTGCGCCAGCACCGTGTTGGCGTGGGCGAGCAGGATCTCGCCGACGGGGGTGAGCTGGACGCCGCGGCCGCCGCGTTCCAGCAGCCGGTGGCCGGTCTCGTGCTCCAGGGCCGCGAGCTGCTGGGAGACCGCGGAGGGGGTCAGGTACAGCGCCGCGGCCGCGGCGGTCACCGTACGGTGGTCCGCCACGGCCCGCAGGGTCCGCAGCCGTCGTGCGTCAATCACCCATTCATCCTGCCAGGGCATCGCGCGCGGCGATGAATGCGTCCACCGCCTTCTCGACGTCCGCGGTGGAGTGCGCGGCCGACAGCTGGACCCGGATGCGGGCCTTACCGTGCGGCACGACGGGGTAGGAGAAGCCGATGACGTAGACGCCGCGCTCCAGCAGCAGCTCCGCCATGCGGCCCGCCTTCGCGGCGTCGCCGATCATGACCGGGGCGATGGGGTGCTCGCCGGGCAGGATCTCGAAGCCGGCCTCGGTCATGCGGGAGCGGAAGAGCGCGGTGTTCTCGGCGAGGCGGGTGCGCAGGTCCTCGGAGTCCTCGATCAGGTCCAGGACCTTGAGGGAGGCGGCGGCGATGACCGGCGCGAGGGAGTTGGAGAACAGGTACGGGCGCGAGCGCTGGCGCAGCAGGGCGACGATCTCCGCGCGGGCCGCGACGTAGCCGCCGGAGGCGCCGCCGAGGGCCTTGCCGAGGGTGCCGGTGAGGATGTCGACCCGGTCCATCACGCCGTGCAGGGCGTGGGTGCCGCGGCCGCCGGGGCCGGTGAAGCCGACGGCGTGGGAGTCGTCGACCATCACCATGGCGTCGTAGCGGTCGGCGAGGTCGCAGATCTCGTCGAGCGGCGCGATGTAGCCGTCCATCGAGAAGACGCCGTCGGTGACGATGAGGCGCCGGCGGGCGTCGGACGCCTCCTTCAGGCGCGCCTCCAGCTCGGCCATGTCGCGGTTGGCGTAGCGCAGGCGGCGGGCCTTGGACAGCCGGATGCCGTCGATGATGCTGGCGTGGTTGAGCGCGTCGGAGATGACCGCGTCGTTCTCGTCGAGGAGGGTCTCGAAGACGCCGCCGTTGGCGTCGAAGCAGGAGCTGTAGAGGACCGTGTCCTCCGTGCCGAGGAAGGCGGACAGCCGGGCCTCGAGCTCCTTGTGGACCTCCTGGGTGCCGCAGATGAAGCGGACCGACGCCATGCCGTAGCCCCAGCGGTCCAGGGCCTCCTTGGCGGCGGCGGTGACCTCGGGGTGGTCGGCGAGGCCGAGGTAGTTGTTCGCGCAGAAGTTGAGGACGTCGCCGGGGACGCCGCCGCCGGTGACGGAGACGGAGGCGCTCTGCGGGCTGCCGATCACGCGCTCGGGCTTGAAGAGCCCGGCCTCGCGGATCTCTTCGAGGGTGCCGCGCAGGTCGTCGCGGACGGAGTCGAACATCGGGGTTCTCCCTGGGAGGCTGCGGGTGGTGCGGTGGGCCGTGCCGCGGGGGCGGGGCCGGGAGGGGTCAGGAGGTCCAGTCGAGGACGACCTTGCCGCAGCGGCCGCTCGCGGCGTCGTCGAAGGCGGCGTCGAAGTCGCGGTAGGAGTAGCGGCCGGTGACCACGGGAGCGATGTCGAGGCCGCCCTCCAGCAGCACGGACATGGCGTACCAGGTCTCGAACATCTCGCGGCCGTAGATGCCCTTGATGGTGATCATCGACGTGACGATCTTGGCGAAGTCCACGGAGAAGTCCTCCGAGGGCAGGCCGAGCATCGCGATGCGGCCGCCGTTCGTCATGTTGGCGATCATCTCGCGCATGGCCTCGGGGCGGCCGGACATCTCCAGGCCGATGTCGAAGCCCTCGCGCAGGCCGAGTTCGCGCTGTCCGTCGGCGATGGTGGTCTCGCCCACGTTGAGGGCGAGGCTGACGCCGACCTTGCGGGCGAGGTCGAGGCGGTACTCGCTGACGTCGGTGATGACGACGTGGCGCGCGCCGGCGTGCTTGGCCACGGCGGCGGCCATGATGCCGATCGGGCCGGCGCCGGTGATCAGCACGTCCTCGCCGACCAGGGGGAAGGACAGGGCGGTGTGCACGGCGTTGCCGAAGGGGTCGAAGATGGCCGCTGTGTCGAGGTCGACGGCGACCCGGTGGACCCACACGTTGGACGCGGGCAGCGCGACGTACTCGGCGAAGGCGCCGTCGCGGCCGACCCCGAGGCCGATCGTGTTGCGGCACAGGTGGCGGCGGCCGGCCAGGCAGTTGCGGCACTTGCCGCAGACGAGGTGGCCCTCGCCGCTGACGAGGTCGCCGGTCTTGATCTCGGAGACGTCGGAGCCGACGGCGGCGACCTCGCCGACGAACTCGTGTCCGAGCACGAGCGGGGTGGCCACGGCCTGCTGGGCCCAGCCGTCCCAGGCACGGATGTGCAGGTCGGTGCCGCAGATCCCGGTCCGCAGCACCTTGATGAGGACGTCCCCGGGACCGATCTCCGGCTCCGGGACGTCCCGCAGCCACAGGCCGGGCGCGGCCTTCTCCTTCACCAGTGCCTTCACTCTTGCGACTCCTGCCGGCAGACGATGTGGCCCGGCCCGCGTGGGGGGACGCGGACCGGGCACGAGGGGAGCCCGGGCGGAGCGAGGGCGCCCGTCGGCGCCTGCTCGCGCGTTGCGCCGGGCAGACAGCAATCTGCCCGGCTTCGAGCGTTCGGTCCATCGATCTTTTCTTAAGCTCGGCAACAGCGCAGCTTCACGCTCGGCCGGAAGGGCGACGCGGACCGCCACCGCACCGGCGCCGGGGCCGCTCAGCGCGGGGCGAGCGCGGCCAGCTGCGCGGTGATCGTGTCGGTGTCCTGGAAGCTCAGCCCGAGGCGGGCGACGTGCTTCCAGCGCACGATGCCCTCCGCGTCCACGATGAAGACCGAGCGCTTGAGGCCGAGCCCCGGCATGGTGATGCCGTAGGCCTTGGCGACCGTGCGCTCGGTGTCGGCGAGCAGCGGGAAGCGCAGGTCGCGCTTGCGGGCGAACCGCTCGTGGCTGTCGAGGTCGCTGAAGTTGATGCCCCAGACCGTCGCCCCGAGGTCGCGGAAGCGGTCCAGGTCGGAGGTGTACGAGCAGAGCTGCTTGGTGCACACCGCCGTGTCGTCCCCGGGGTAGAAGGCGAGCACGACGGGGGCGCCGCGCTGCGCGGACAGCGAGTACGCGCCGCGCTCGGCACCCGGTCCGTCGAGCAGGACGCCCGGGAGGGTGAAGTCGGGGGCGGGGGTGCCGGTCTCGGGCACGGGCATGGGGGGTCCTCTCACGGGGGCGGGCCCGGCGGCTGCGCGCCGGGGCCCGGGGGGGGTGTGCGGGGTTCTTCCTGCTGTCCGGGCGCCCGGACAGCAGGAAGATGACGATACAGAACGTTCGTTCTTGCCGGGACGCTACGCGGTGCCGTCCGCTACCGTCAAGGACATGAGTGCCCCTCCCGCCGTTCCCCTCGTCACGTACGCCGCCGCGGACGCGCCGCCGCGTGACCGCATCCTGGCCACCGCGGCCCGGCTGTTCTACACCGAGGGCATCCACGCGGTGGGCATGGACCGGATCGTCACGGAGGCGTCCACGACCAGGGCGACGCTCTACCGGCACTTCCTCGGCAAGGAGCAGCTCGTCCTGAGCTACATCCAGGCCACCGACGGGCAGATCCGCGCCTTCACCGCGGCCGCGCTCACGGGGCTTGGTGCGAGGGAGGCCCTGCTGGGGGTGGCCGGCGCGCTCGGCGACCAGCTGTGCTCTCCGGGTTTCCGCGGCTGTCCGTTCCTCAACGCGGCCGCGGAGTACCCGGACCCGGCCGATCCCGTCTCCCGCGCGATCGTGGCCCACCGGGACTGGCTGCGGGGGCTGGTCGCCCGGCTGCTCGCGGAGGCGGGCGACCCGGAGGCCGCCGAGGACGCGGCGACGCTGATGCTGCTGCGCGACGGCGCGATGATGACCGCCGCCCTCGGCGACGCGGACGCGGTGCGGGCGTCGCTGGAGCGGGCCGTACGGCGCGTGCTGGGGACCGCCGGCGTGCTGTGAGGGCGGCCCTGCCGCACAGCCCGTGACGCGGCCTGACCACCTACGGCCGGGATCCCGCCGGGAGTGGGCCCGCCCGCCGGCGGCCCGGCTCCGTACGGGGCCGGCAGCGACGTCCGGGCGGGGTGACGCGCGGCTCGGCGTCATCCGGCGTGGGTGGAGAACAGGCCGCCGGTGGGGCCCTGCTTGTCGCCGCCCTGGGCCTTCTTCAGGGCGTTCGCCAGCCCCTCGATGGTCATGGACTGCAGGATGACGCGGCCGTTGCCCTCCAGGGTCGCCAGCGACAGCCCCTCGCCGCCGAAGACGGCGTTCATGATGCCCTGCCGGTTGAGCCCGCCGATGCGCTGCACGCCGTAGCGGACGCCGTCCTCGAAGGCGACGATGCAGCCGGTGTCGACCTCGATGCGCCCGCCGAAGTCGGCGGGGTTGAGGTCGATGAAGTTGCCCGCGCCCGCGATGATCACCGTGCCGCGGCCGGTGAACTTCTCCAGGATGAAGCCCTCGCCGCCGCTCATGCCGCTGCGGCCGCCCTGGAAGGCGATGCCGAAGTCGACGGTCGACTCGGCCGCCACGAAGGCGTCCTTCTCCGCGTACCAGGCACGCGACCCGTCCAGCTCCAGGGCGCGCATCTCGCCGGGCAGGACGCCCGCGAAGCCGACGGTGCCCTCGCCGCCGCTCGCGGTGAAGTACTGGAAGGCGATGCTCTCGCCCGCGAGCATCCGCTGGCCCACCTGCATGGCCGTGCCCATGGCCTGGCGGAACATGCCGCCCATGCCGCCGCCCGCGCCTGCCTGCGCGTCGCGCTGGGCGCCGGGGCCCGCCAGCCGGGTGTCCATGCTCACGTTGCTGGTCTTGAACAGGAACTTGCCCGCCTCGCAGTAGACGGTCTGGCCGGGCTGGAGCGTGCACACGGCCATCTGCATGGCGTTGCCGACGATCTGCTGCTGGAGGGTCACTGCGGTGCTCCGGGTGGTCTCGGGGTGTTCTCGCTCAGACTGATGTACCCGACAACGAACGACCCGGACGATTCGGTTCCGCCTGCTCCTCCGACCGTGCCGCGGGGGCGGGCGGACGGCCGCCGGCGTCGAGGAAGCGGGCCAGCGGCAGGGTGGCGGCGCCGACCGTGACCGCGTCCGTCCCGAGCCGGCCCAGCTCGATGGAGGTCTGGGCGCAGGGGTGGTGCAGCGCGTACGCGGCGGTGGCCTCTCGGACGGCGTCCAGCAGCAGGGGGCCGATCATGAGGCCGGTCCAGCCGGACAGCACGATGCGCTCGGGGTTGAAGAGGTTGACGAGGTCGGCGATGCCGGCGCCGAGGTACTCGGCGGTCTCGTCGAGCAGCGCGACGGCGGTGGCGTCGCCGGCCGCGGCGGCGTCGAGGAGGGCGGCGATCGCGGACTCCTCGCTGACCCCGGTGGGCGCGTCCCAGCGTTCGATGAGCGCCTCGGCGCCCACGTAGGCCTCCAGGCAGCCGCGGGCGCCGCAGCGGCAGCGCCGTCCGCCGACCTGGAGGGTGGTGTGGCCCCACTCCCCCGCGCTGCTGCTGGCGCCCCGGTACGGCTTGCCGTCGGCGACCACGCAGGCGCCGACTCCGGAGCCGAGCAGGGCGATCACGGCGTTGCGGGCGCCGCGGCCGGCGCCGAACCACATCTCGGCCTGGCCGAGGGTCTTGGCGCCGTTGTCGATGTGCAGCGGCAGCGCGGTGCCCTCGGCGAGCAGCGCGCCCAGGGGGACGGCGTCCCAGCCGATGGTCTGGCCGTGGACGACCGCGCCGGCGCCGGAGGTGCCCTGTTCGACGATGCCGGGCACGCCGATGCCGACGCCGAGCACGAGGCCGGGGTCGACCCGGGTGTCCTCCAGCACGACGGACAGGGCGTCGAGGATGAGCTGGACGACGAGGGTGACGTCGTGGCCGCTGTCGGCCAGCGGGCGGTCGGTGGAGGAGAGTTCGGTGAGGGCGAGGTCGAAGAGGGTGACGCGGACGCGGGTCTCGCCGACGTCGACGCCGATGAGGAAGCCGTGCCGGGGGGCGACCTTGAGCATCACGCGGGGGCGGCCGCCGTCGGACTCGACGGAGCCGGCCTCCTCGACGACGCCGTCGGCGATGAGCTCGGCCACGACGTTGCTGATGGAACCTGTGCTCAGTCCGGTGTCCCTGGCCAACTCCTGACGGCTGAGGGGTCCCTCGAAGTACAGGTGACGCAAGAGCGCCGAACGGTTGCCCCGCCGCAGGTCGCGTACGGTCCGCTTGCCTCGGTCTGCCATGGTGCTCCCTCCCCGGCTGAATCTATCGCTGCGCCAAGTCTTGACGCCAGCTTTTCTCAGACGTTAAATCACGCCTTGAATTAAGGCGTGACGTTCTTCACTTCCCGAAGGCACCCACCCTGGAGAGGGATCCCCGGTCATGCACATCACCCGTACCACGGCCGCCGCGGCGCTCGCGGCCGCGCTCATCGCCTCCGCCACCGCGTGCGGCGGCGGCTCCTCGACCGACGGCGGCGGAAACGGCAGCCCCAAGGAGCTCACCTACTGGGCCAGCAACCAGGGCGCCAGCCTCGAAGCCGACAAGGCGACCCTGACACCCGAGCTGGAGAAGTTCGAGAAGCAGACCGGGATCAAGGTCAAGCTCGAGGTCATCCCGTGGTCCGACCTGCTCAACCGGATCCTCGCCGCGGCCACCTCCGGCCAGGGCCCCGACGTCCTCAACATCGGCAACACCTGGTCCGCCTCGCTGCAGGCCACCGGCGCCCTCCGCCCCTTCGACGCCAAGGCGTTCGAGGCCATCGGCGGCAAGGACCGCTTCGTCTCCTCCGCCCTGGGCGCCACGGGCGCCGAGGGCAAGGACCCGGCCGCGGTGCCGCTGTACTCGCTGGCCTACGGCCTGTACTACAACAAGAAGATGTTCGCCGACGCGGGCATAGCCAACCCGCCCGCCACCTGGGACGAGCTCGTCGCCGACGGCAAGAAGCTCACCAAGGGCGGCAAGTACGGCCTCGCCGTCGAGGGCGGCAACCTCTCCGAGAACGTCCACCACGCCTTCGTCTTCGGCAAGCAGCACGGCGCCGACTTCTTCGACGCCGCCGGCAAGCCGACCTTCACCACGCCCGAGGCGGTCGCGGCCGTCAAGCAGTACATCGACTTCATCGCCAAGGACAAGATCGCGGCCCCCGGCAACGCCGAGTACGCCGCCAACCAGTCGGTCGCCGACTTCGCCACCGGCAAGGCCGCCATGCTGCTGTGGCAGGCCGCCGGATCCTCCCTGAAGTCCCACGGCATGAAGCCCGAGGACTACGGCGTCGCCCAGGTGCCGTTCCAGTCCGCGGGCGCCTCCGGCGACACGGCAGTGAACTCGATGGTCGCGGGCATCAACCTGGCGGTCTTCAAGAAGACCGACAACGTCGACGGCGCCCTGAAGTTCGTGAAGTTCATGACCAGCGACGACGAGCAGAAGCTCCTCAACGGCACCTACGGATCGCTCCCGCCGGTCAAGGCCGCCCAGTCCGACCCGGCCTTCGCCACCCCGGACCTGAAGGTCCTCGCGGACGCGCTCGCCAAGAGCGCGGCGCCGCTGCCGCAGGTCGCCAACGAGAGCCAGTTCGAGACCGCCGTCGGCACCGCGATGAAGGACCTGTTCGCCGACGCCGCCGCCGGCAAGCCGGTCACCACCGAGAGCGTCAAGGCCGCCCTCGAAAAGGCCCAGCAGCAGATGCCGGCGTCGTGAGCGTGAAGGAACCGATGACCGCCACCGTGCCGCCCGTCCGGCACAGCTCCAAGACGCCTTCCCCCGGCGGCCGGCGGGCCGCCGGGGGGAGGGCCCCGCTGTCGCGGCTGCGCCTGCCGGCGCGGCTGCGGCGCGCGTCGCTCCCGTACGTCCTGCTGCTCCCGGCCCTCGCGCTGGAACTGCTCATCCACCTGGTGCCGATGGTCGTCGGCGTCGTGATGAGCTTCAAGGAGCTCACCCAGTTCTTCATCAGCGACTGGTCGGCCGCTCCCTGGAAGGGCCTGGACAACTACCGCGTCGCGGTGGACTTCAACGCGCCGGTCGGCGAGGACCTGCTCAAGTCCTTCCTCGTCACCTGCGAGTTCACCGTGCTGGCGGTCGGGCTGTCCTGGCTGTTCGGCACCGCCGCCGCGATCCTGATGCAGGACGCCTTCCGCGGCCGCGGGCTGCTGCGCGCGGTCTTCCTCGTGCCGTACGCGCTGCCGGTCTACGCGGCGGTGATCACCTGGTCGTTCATGTTCCAGCGGGACACCGGCATGATCAACCACGTCATCCACGACCAGCTGCACCTCACCGACGGCCGGCCCTTCTGGCTGATCGGCGACAACAGCTTCTTCGCGCTGGTGACGGTGTCGGTGTGGCGGCAGTGGCCGTTCGCGTTCCTGTGCCTGATGGCCGGTCTGCAGAACATCCCGCGCGAGCTGTACGAGGCGGCGGCGATGGACGGCGCCGGGATCTGGCAGCAGATCCGCAGGATCACCCTGCCGTCGCTGCGCCCGGTCAACCAGGTGCTGGTGCTGGTGCTGTTCCTGTGGACGTTCAACGACTTCAACACGCCCTACGTGCTGTTCGGGCGGGCGGCGCCGGACGCCGCCGACCTGATCTCCATCCACATCTACCAGTCGTCCTTCGTGACCTGGAACTTCGGCTCCGGCTCGGCGATGTCCGTGCTCCTGCTGCTGTTCCTGCTCGTCGTGACGGTGCTCTACCTGCTCGCCACCTCCCTGAGGAGGAAGGATGTCTGACGTCCGCAGCCCCATGGCCGCGCCGCGCTCCTTCGTGTGGACCCGGCGGATCGTGCTGACCGTGCTGACGGCCTTCGCGCTGGCACCGGTGTTCGTCATGGTCGTCTCGTCGCTGAAGCCGCTGCAGGACGTCCAGGGCCCGTTCCGCTGGTTCCCCAGCGGCTTCACCCTGCGCCCGTACGCGGACATCTGGCACACCGTGCCGCTCGCCCGGTACTTCGTGAACTCGCTGGTCGTGGCGGGC
Organism: Streptomyces sp. NPDC111520; assembly: GCF_055635295.1. Lineage (NCBI taxonomy): Bacteria > Bacillati > Actinomycetota > Actinomycetes > Kitasatosporales > Streptomycetaceae > Streptomyces > Streptomyces sp. NPDC111520. The sequence goes on from NZ_JBVKBW010000005.1 coordinate 174,866, forward strand.
GGGGCGACGCTCTGCTCGGTCGTGGTGGCGGTCTTCGCGGCGTACGCGGTCAGCCGCTACGAGTTCAAGGGGCGCCGCTTCTTCTCGGTGACGATCCTGTCCACCCAGATGTTCCCCGGCATCCTCTTCCTGCTGCCGCTCTTCCTGATCTTCGTCAACCTCGGGAACGCGACGGGCATCGCCCTGTACGGCAGCCGCGGCGGCCTGATCCTGACCTACCTCACCTTCTCGCTCCCCTTCTCCATCTGGATGCTGGCGGGCTACTTCGACTCGATCCCCCGGGACCTGGACGAGGCCGCCATGGTCGACGGATGCGGGCCGCTGGGCGCGCTGTTCCGGGTGGTCGTCCCGGCCGCCGTGCCGGGGATCGTCGCGGTCTGCGTGTACGCCTTCATGACGGCCTGGGGCGAGGTGCTGTTCGCCTCCGTCATGACCAACGACACCACCCGCACGCTCGCCGTCGGACTGCAGGGCTACGCCACGCAGACCGACGTGTACTGGAACCAGGTCATGGCCGCCTCGCTCGTGGTCAGCGTGCCCGTCGTCGCCGGGTTCCTGCTCCTGCAGCGCTACCTCGTCGCCGGGCTGACCGCCGGCGCCGTCAAGTGAGCCCCACCGCCCCTCAGTCTCCACCGAACGAAAGGCAGTCCGTGACCCTCGACCTCAGCGCCCTCCCCGACGGATTCGTGTGGGGTGCCGCGACGGCCGCGTACCAGATCGAAGGAGCCGTGGCCGAGGACGGCCGAGCACCCTCCATCTGGGACACCTTCTCCCGCACGCCGGGGAAGGTCGCGAACGGCGACACCGGTGACGTCGCCTGCGACCACTACCACCGCGTGCCGGAGGACATCGGCCTGATGGGCCGGCTCGGCCTGGACGCGTACCGCTTCTCCCTCGCCTGGCCGCGCGTGATGCCGCAGGGCGGCGGACCGGTCAACCCCGCGGGCCTGGCCTTCTACGACCGCCTGGTGGACGCCCTGCTGGAGGCGGGCATCACCCCCTTCCCCACCCTGTACCACTGGGACCTGCCGCAGGCGCAGCAGGACCGCGGCGGCTGGCCGGAGCGGGAGACCGCGCTGCGCTTCGCCGAGTACGCGGCCGTGGTGGCCGAGCGGCTCGGGGACCGGGTCACGCACTGGGCGACGCTCAACGAGCCGCTGTGCTCCGCGTGGATCGGGCACCTGCAGGGCGTGATGGCCCCCGGCCTCACCGACCTGACGGCCGCCGTCCGCGCCTCGTACCACCTGCACCTGGGCCACGGCCTGGCGGTGCAGGCACTGCGCGCCGCGGTCCCGCACGCCCAGGTCGGCATCGTCAACAACCTCAGCCCCTGCGAGCCGGCCTCCGACCGGCCCGAGGACGTCGCCGCAGCGCTGCGCTCCGACGGGCACACCAACCGCTGGTGGCTGGACCCGATCCACGGCCGCGGCTACCCCGAGGACATGCTGGAGCTGTACGGGGTCGAACTGCCCGTCCAGGCGGGCGACATGGAGACCATCGCCGCGCCGCTGGACTGGCTGGGCCTCAACTACTACTTCCGTGACATCGTTGCCGACGACCCGTCGGGGCCGGTCCCCCACACCCGCGCCGTACGCGTCCCGGACGTCCGCCGCACCGCGATGGACTGGGAGGTGCACGCCGACGGCCTGGAGCGGCTGCTGCTGCGGCTGACCGAGGAGTACGGCGCCCGCAAGATCTACGTCACCGAGAACGGCTCGGCGTACGAGGACCGCGTCGGCCCCGACGGGCAGGTCCACGACCCCGAGCGCACCGCCTACCTGGAGGAGCACCTGGCGGCCTGCGCCCGCGCCGTGCGCGGCGGCGCCCCGCTCGCCGGCTACTTCGCCTGGTCGCTGCTGGACAACTTCGAGTGGGCGTACGGCTACGACAAGCGCTTCGGCCTCGTCCACGTCGACTACGAGACCCAGCGCCGGACCGTGAAGGGCAGCGGCCGCCGCTACGCCGACATCATCACCGCCCACCGGAGCCGCTCCCGCAACGCGGCCTGACCTCCCTCGCCATCCCGTCTCCACCCCCACACAGGAGATCCGCGATGCCACACTCCCCCCACGTCGGACGCCTGATCGCCGTGCTCACGGCGGTCGCGGCGGCCTTCGCCGGATTACTGCTCGCCGGACCCGGGGCGGCCGCCGCCACGGCGGTCCAGGTCACGATGACCACCACCTCCGACGGCAGCACCGTCGTCAGGGGCCTGCAGGCACAGACCCCGGCCGCCTTCGAGGCGGGCAACGGCAGCGGCGGCACGGTCATCACGGTGGACCCCGCCGCCCGCTACCAGCCCTTCGAGGGCGGCGGGGCCTCCTTCACCGACAGCGCGGCCTGGCTGATGAACTCCTCCGGCGCGCTGTCGGCGGCCACCCGTGACGCCACGATGCGCAAGCTGTTCTCCCCCACGGAGGGCATAGGCCTGGGCTTCCTGCGCAACCCGATGGGCGCCTCGGACATCGCGCGCAGCCACTACACCTACGACGACACCTGCTGCGACCTGGCGGACTTCTCCATCTCCCGGGACCTCGCCGACGTCCTGCCGATGACCCAGCGGGCGCGCCAGCTCAACCCCGACCTGAAGGTCATGGCGGTGCCGTGGTCGGCACCGGCGTGGATGAAGGACAACGGCAGGCTGACCCAGATGGGCAAGCTGAGGCCCGAGTACTACGACATGTACGCGCAGTACTTCGTGAAGTACCTGCAGGCGTACGAGCAGCGCGGCGTCCACGTCGACTACGTCTCGGTGCAGAACGAGCCGCAGTGCTGCGGTGCGAACAGCAGCTACCCCACCATGGAGTGGACGGCGGCCACGCTGCTGGACTTCACCAGGAACCACCTCTTCCCGGCGTTCCGTTCGGCCGGGATCACCACCAAGGCGCTCGTCCACGACTGGAACCACGGCGACTGGAACACCACCGGCGCCGGCCAGCTCGCCGACGCCGCCCTGCGCAACGACCCGCTCTTCGGCGGCGTCGCCTGGCACGGCTACACGCCGACCCCGCCGGACTACGCGCTGGGCAGCAGGGTCCACGACCAGTACCCGGGTGTGGCGCAGTACGAGACGGAGCACTCCGGCGGCACCTGGGTGGGCGACCAGCAACTGGAGGACCTGCGGGACATCACCGGCTTCACCCGCAACTGGGCCCGCGCCTACGTGAAGTGGTCGCTGGCGCTGGACCAGGCCAGGGGCCCGCACGCGGGCGGCTGCGACAGCTGCAGCGGGCTGATCACGGTGCACAACGGTGACGCGCGCAGCGGCCAGGTCGACTACACCGTCGAGTACTACACGATGGGCCAGCTGACGAAGTTCGTCCGCGCGGGCGCGGTGCGGATCGGCAGCAACGCCACCGACCCGGTGTGGAACACGGCCTTCGTCAACAGCGACGGGCAGCGGGTGCTGGTCACCCACAACTCCTCGTCGTCCACGCAGCAGGTGACGGTCCGCGAGGCCGGGCAGCACTTCTCGTACAGCCTGCCGGCCCGCGCCACGACCACCTTCACCTGGTCCGGCGCGCCGACCGGCGGCGGGGGCGGCGACGGGGACGGCATCAGCACCTCCGCCTGGTACCAGGTGGCCGGCGCCGGCTCGGGCAAGTGCGTGGACGCCAAGGACCGCGGCACCGCCAACGGCACGGCGGTGCAGCAGTGGAGCTGCGTCGCCGGGCAGGCCAACCAGCAGTGGCAGTTCCGGCCCACCGACGGCGGCTACTACCGGGTGGTGAACCGCAACGCGACCGCCACCGAGCAGGTCTGGGACGTCACGGGCGGCGCGTCCGCGACGGGCGACTCCGTGCCGGTGCAGACCTGGCAGTGGTCCTCGGGCGCCAACCAGCAGTGGAGGCCGGTGCTCCAGCCGGACGGGTCGTACGTCCTGACGGCCCGGCACAGCGCCAAGTGCCTCGACGTCGCGGGGGCCTCGCCGTCCGACGGCGCCCTGCTGCAGCAGTACACCTGCAACGGCACCGCCGCCCAGTCCTTCCGGCTGACGCCGGCGGGCTGACCCGACCCCGCGCGGCGCCGGCGTACGAGGGAGCCGCCGGCGCCGCGCGGCACCAACCCCCCTCCGGGGCACCGGGGCCCCGGAGGGGCTCACCTGTCGGCGGCGGACGCGAGTGGGCAGCCCGCTGGTCGCCGTCCCTGTCTCCGCCCTGGCCGTCCGGGGAGACAGGGAGCACGGGACGCTCGGCGAGACGGGGACGCCCCCGGCGACTACGACCGGGCGTGCGCCGTGGACGACCTGGCGGGCGTGACGGCGGCCGATCCCGCCGTCGCGTGGCAGGAGTGCGGGACGTGGGAGACCGACGGGCCCGCGGTGTCATGGACTCCGCCCCGGTGGGCGGCCTGCTGGGCGTCGGCTACCCCGGCGGCGGCATGCCCGCACAGGCCCCCGTCCCGCTGCCTGCCGGCCGCTGGGCCGTCCAGGCCGTCGGGACGACGGTCGGCGACCGCACCTCGCTCGGCCTGGTGCGGCTCGTGCCGGACGTCCGCTGCGGGCCGTCAGGCCAGGTCGGCCCAGCACCGGGCCAGGCGGGCGGTGCCGCGGTCGGTGAGCGAGCCCCACAGGCGCAGGCGGGCGATGCCGCCGTCGGGGTAGGTCTCCAGCCGTACGTGGGTGGCGGGCGGGACGTCGACGACGAAGCGGTGGACCGTGTCGGGTTGCAGGGGGGTGCGGGGCAGGATCTCGAACCAGCCGCCGTCCTCCCCGTCGCGGCCGAGGAGGGCGGCCCAGCCGGCGGCGTTGCCCTTGTAGTAGCCGGTGTCGATCTCGACGGCGCGGACGCTGCCCTGAGCGGCGAGGCGGTAGCGCGCCCAGTCGTGGCCCGTGTCGCGGCGCCGGCGGGTCTCCCAGCCGTCGCCCATGCGACGGGACCTGCCCGGCAGGATGGGGTTGACCGGGGAGGAGTAGAAGCGGTCGGAGACGTCCTCGGGGGCGCCGCCGTTCTCCAGGGCGACCAGGTCGAAGGTGCCCAGCGCGGTCAGCCAGGCGGGGTCGGGCACGACCTCGCCGTGGACCCGCAGCCGGGCGATGCCGCCGTCGGGGAACTGCTGGAGCCGCAGGTGGGTGAAGCGGCGCTCGACGGCCACCTCGAAGCCGTTGGCGGCGTGCCCGCCGACGGCCGTGCGGGGCACCAGCTCCGTCCACTCCACGCAGTCGGCCAGCAGGTCCGCGGGCGCGGCGGACAGGGCCGCGCAGGTGGCCTCCAGGGCGATCTGCCGGGGGTGGTTGCCGCGGAAGTGGGCGGTGTCCACGACGACGCCGCGTACGACGCCGGGCGCGGCGAGCCGGATCAGCGCCCAGTCGTGGTCGGCGTCGGCGGGGTGCGGGCTGCCGGCGTCGGGGCCGCGTCGGCGGCGGGTCTCCCAGCCGTCCATGACCTGGCCCTTGTGGCCGAAGTGCTCGGCCCGGAACTCGGGCCGCTCGGGGACGAGCAGGTTCTCCCGCTCGGCGAAGAACTCGTCGTTGGCGGCGGTCACCCCGGCGCCCAGGCGCCGGTCGGCGAGGTCGACGAGACCCGTGAACGGCAGGTCGGCGCCGCGGTAGTCGGCGTAGGGGTCCCCTCCGGAGTACGGCTGGGCGGCGCCGGTGTACCGGGGTACGGCAGTCACGCGTTCTCCCTTTCGATGAGGCGGCCGGAGGGGTCGGCCGGGGTGCCGTGGTCGGCGATCCGCTCGCCGCGCAGCCAGGTGCTCCGTACGACCCCCTGGAGGGTGCGGCCCGCGTAGGCGGTGACCCGGTTGCGGTGGTGGAGCGCCGCCGGATCCACGGTGAAGCTCTCGTCGGGTGCCAGGACGGCGAAGTCGGCGTCGTGACCGGGTGCGACGGCGCCCTTGGTGGTGAGCCCGGCGAGCCGGGCCGGGCCGCGCGCCATCCAGCGCACCACGTCGGCGAGCGTGCCGCCACGCCGGCGGGCCTCGGTCCAGATCGCGGGCAGGCCGAGCTGGAGGGAGGAGATCCCTCCCCACGCGGCGCCGAAGTCGCCGGTGTCGAGGTGCTTGAGGTCGGCGGTGGAGGGCGAGTGGTCGGAGACGACGCAGTCGACGGTGCCGTCGAGCAGGCCCTGCCACAGGGCCTCCCGGTTGCCCGCCTCGCGAATCGGCGGGCAGCACTTGAACTGGGTCGCGCCGTCCGGGACCTCCTCGGCCGTCAGCGTCAGGTAGTGCGGGCAGGTCTCGGCCGTCAGGCGTACGCCGTCGCGGCGGGCGGCGGCGATCAGGGGCAGGGCCTCGGCGGAGGACAGGTGCAGGACGTGCACACGGCAGTCCAGGCGGCGGGCGAGGTCGATCAGCGCCTCGACGGCGGCGTTCTCGGCGGCGCGCGGGCGGGAGGCGAGGAAGCCGGCGTAGGCGCGGCCGGCGGCCGGCGGGGCGCCCTCGATGAGCCCGGGGTCCTCGGCGTGGACGATCAGCAGCCCGTCGAAGCGGGCGATCTCGCGCATCGCCTCCGCCAGTTCGGCGGGGGCCAGCTGCGGGAACTCCTCGACGCCGGAGGGCAGCAGGAAGCACTTGAAACCGAAGACCCCGGCCTCGTGGAGGGGCCGCAGGTCCTTGCCGTTGCCGGGGACGGCGCCGCCCCAGAAACCGACGTCGGTGTGGATCCGGCCGCGGGCGGCGGCGCGCTTGACCTCCAGGTGGGCGGTGGTGGTGGTCGGGGGGATGCTGTTGAGCGGCATGTCGATCAAGGTGGTGACGCCGCCGGCCGCGGCGGCGCGGGTGGCGGTCGCGAAGCCCTCCCATTCGCTGCGGCCCGGGTCGTTGACGTGGACGTGGGTGTCGACCAGGCCGGGGAGCAGGGCGGCGGTGCCGAGGTCGACCAGGCGGGCGCCGGGCGGGGGCTCGCTCCCGTACGGCAGCACGGCGGCGATCCGGCCTCCGGCGACGGCCACGTCGGCGGGGCGCTCGCCCTCCGGTGTGACGACCCGTGGTGATCGCAGCACGAGCTCGATCCCGTCAGCGGCCTCGGACACGGGGTTCCCCTTCCACCGGCGTCACAGAAATTCAACGTTCTGTTGAAACGCATCCTCCGCTCGCTCCCGAGCCGCCGTCAACCCCTTCCCGGCCCACGCGCGGGACCCCGGCAGTACAGTTGGGTAATTCCACGCAATGGAATACGTTTTCCACGTCCGTCGGCCCGCGCCGCGCCCACGACCGCCCCGAACGGCGGTCACCTGCCTGGTCAGGGCCGGTAGGCTGCACCACTACCACCGTCCGCCTGGGGAGGAAACGTGGCGTCAGACCGCGCCGGGGGCGTGCAGTCCCTCGAACGCGCCTTCGACCTACTGGAGCGGATGGCCGACGCGGGCGGCGAGGTGGGCCTCAGCGAACTGTCCGCGAGCAGCGGACTGCCGCTGCCCACGATCCACCGGCTGATGCGCACCCTGGTCGACTGCGGCTACGTACGCCAGCAGCCCAACCGCCGCTACGCCCTGGGACCCCGGCTGATCCGCCTCGGCGAGAGTTCGGCCCGCCTCCTGGGCACCTGGGCCCGCCCCTACCTGGCGGAGCTGGTCGAGGCGACCGGCGAGACCGCCAACATGGCGCTCCTCGACGGCGACGAGGTCGTCTACGTCGCCCAGGTCCCCTCGCGGCACTCGATGCGGATGTTCACCGAGGTCGGACGGCGTGTGCTGCCGCACTCCACGGGCGTCGGCAAGGCCCTGCTGGCGCACGTCGCGCCGGAGGAGGTGCGGGCCCTGCTGGCCCGCACCGGGATGCCGGCGGCCACGGAGCGGACCATCGTCGACCCGGACGCCTTCCTGGCGGAACTGGAGCACATCCGCGCCCAGGGCTACGCCGTGGACGACAACGAACAGGAGGTCGGGGTCCGCTGCCTGGCGGTCACCGTCCCCGACTCCCCCACTGCCGCCGCCATCTCCATCTCCGGACCTGCCGGCCGGGTGACCGAAGCGGCCACGGAGAAGATCGTGCCGGTGCTGCAGGGCGTGGCGCGGCAGCTGTCGTCCGCGCTGGCCAGCAACGGGACGTCCTGAGCACACCCGGTGGGGCCGGGGGCCGCGCCGGTGGGTGGGTGCGGGTTCGCGCGACAGCCGAACGACCGCCCCCAACCCCCGACCACCGACCAGCAACCCCACGTGTCGGCTCCGGCGTCGCACTCGGGTCGCGGCGGGATCGGAAGCTTGACCTGGAGCGCACTCCAAGGCCTACGGTCGTCACCGTAGCGACCACGACCCCGGACGGGTGGACCATGCAACTGGGCCTGCACCTCACGAAGTTCGACCATCCCGCGGGACCTGCCGGGCTCGCGCCGGCGCTGGCCGCGGCCGGTGAGGCCGCCGAGTCGGCCGGCGCGGGCTGGCTGTCGGTGATGGACCACTACTTCCAGATGGAGAACAACGGCGGCGCCGAGGCCGCGATGCTGGAGGCCTACACGACGCTGGGCTTCCTCGCCGCCCACACCTCCTCCGTGCGCCTCGGCGTCCTCGTCACCGGGGTCACCTACCGCCACCCCGGACCGCTGGCGAAGATCGCGACCACGCTCGACGTCCTGTCCGGCGGCCGGGCCACCCTCGGGCTCGGCGCGGCCTGGTACGAGCGGGAGCACCTGGGTCTGGGCGTGCCCTTCCCGCCGCTCGCGGAGCGCTTCGAGCGGCTGGAGGAGACGCTGCGGATCTGCCTGCAGATGTGGGACCGGAGCGACGACGGCGCCTTCGAGGGCACGCACTACTCGCTGGCGGAGACCCGCAGCACCCCCGCCCCGGTGAGCACACCCCGTCCGGAGATCATGATCGGGGGCGGCGGCGAGCGGAAGACGCTGCGCCTGGTCGCCCGGTACGCGGACGCCTGCAACCTCTTCGCCTCCTCGACCGCCGAGGTCGCGCACAAGCTGGACGTACTGCGCGCGCACTGCGACGAGGCCGGACGCGACTACGACGGAATCCGCAAGACCGTGCTGTTCGCCGGGGCCTCCATCCGCGGCGGCGACACCGACGCCTTCGTCGCCGACATGGCCGGTTACGCCAAGCTCGGTGTCGACACGGTCATCGTGGTGCCGCCGGACGCCGAGCCGGCCGCCTGGATCGACAGCCACTGCGCTCCGGCCGTCCCCCGGCTGGCCGAGCTCGGCTGACCGGCCCGGCCGGCACCCCGCGTCATTCGGGACGCGGGGTGCCGAACAGCTCGATCGCCCGCCGGACCTCGGTGAGGGCACCGGCCAGGGCACTGACGGAGCCCAGCGCCCCGGCGATCACGAGCAGGCCGCGGCGCAGCCGCGGGACGTCCGGGACGCCGGCGGCCGCGGCGGCGGCCAGCGCGGAGAGCTCGTCCTCGGCGATGTGCCGGTCCGGTAAGTTGCCCCGGTACCCGGCGAGTTCACGGCGACAGCGGGCGACCGCGGCCCGCAGGGCGGTCACCCTCGGGTCGAGGGTCCCGCCGTCGTCGACCGCCGCACGGGCGGCCACGTCCTTCACCACTGATACGTCCCCCACAGGTAGGCCCCCGGTGATTCCCCCCTGGACGGCCGGCCCCATCCGGTCCGCCGCAATCGGGGAGGACAGTAAACGCGACGGAGCGCTTCCCCCGCTATACGGAGAGCGAAATCCGCCGCAACTTCTCGTCGCACGTGACGACTTGCCGACATTAACGTCCGGGCCCCGCGATCCGGTTCCAGTCCGCGAGCCGCCAGCGCCCTGCGCCGTCGCGTCGCCAGCGGGCCATCGAGGCGTTGGCGACGGCGACGTCGGCGGACGGCGGGGTCCCCAGCAGCCTTCGCAGCGCCAGCACCACCGCGTCGTGCGTGACGAGCAGCAGCGACGGGCCGGGGCGGGCGGCGGTCTCCTCCAGGAAGTCCCGGACGCGGTCCTCGACGTCGCCCACCGACTCCCCGCCCGGTGGGCGGTAGCCGGCCTCCCCCTCGCACTCGCGGCGCCGCGCCTCCTCGGGGAACCGCTCACGGATCCCTTCGGGGGTGAGCAGCTCCAGCCGGCCCATGCCGCGGTCCCGCAGGCGTTCGTCGTAGGTGACGGGCAGCGGCGCGCGCCCCGCGGCCGTACGGACCTCCTCGACGGCGTCGAGGGTCTGCCGGGCCCGCTCGAAGGGCGAGCAGCCGGCCCGGGCGGGCGCCTCGGCGGCGGGCAAGGCCAGCAGGTCGCGGCCGAGGCGCGCCGACTGCTCCTGCCCGAGCGCCGTCAACGCCACAGCGGCGTCCCGGACCCCGTGCAGGGACCTACCGCGGGCGAAGGCCACGTTGGCCTCGCTCTCCCCGTGGCGTACGGCGATGATCCAGCGCGTCATGGCCGGTCCTTTCCCCCGCCCCCCGTCCACGGTATCCAGGGAGCATGGGAAGCGACGCGGGCACGGGCGCCGTCGCCGGGCTGCTGCTGGCGGCCGGCGGGGGCAGGCGGCTGGGCGGCCGCCCGAAGGCGCTGCTGGAGTACGGTGGCCGGCCGCTGGTCGAACACGCGGCGCGGACGCTGCGCGCCGGCGGCTGCGGCCCCGTCCACATCGTGCTGGGCGCGGCGGCGGCACAGGTACGCGAACGGGCCGCGCTGGACGGCTACGCCGTCACCGTGAACCCGCACTGGGAGCAGGGCATGGGCTCCTCGCTGCGCGCCGGCCTGGAGGCGCTGGCGGGCACCGGCGCGCCGGCCGTGGTCGTGGCGCTGGTGGACCAGCCCGGGATCGGGGCCACCGCGGTGGCCCGGGTGGTGGCCGCCTACGCCTCGCCGCGCACCCTCGCGTCCGCCACGTACGGCGGCAGACGGGGCCACCCGATCCTGCTGGGCGCCGCCCACTGGGCGGCGATCGCCGCGAGTGCGGTCGGGGACCAGGGGGCACGCTCCTACCTGAGGCGGCACGAGGAGGCGATCGCACGCGTCGAGTGCGGGGACGTCGCGGTCCCCGCCGACATCGACACCCCGGATGACCTGCGGCTGCTGGCGGACCCGCCGGCACCCCCTGCACCGGGTGCCACAGAACGTTGAACTTCCGCAATGCAAAAACTATGCTCCACCCAGCAGAAGCGCCCGTACGATCGGCGCGCCTCGCAGCCGCAACCCGCCCGGTCCGGCACCCCGTGCCAGGGCCGGGGCCCGGTGGCCGCCCGGCTCTCCCGGTCGCACGGCACCCCTCACCGGCAAGAGGAGAGTCAGGTTCATGTCCGCACCAGGACCCGCACCGCACGCCGTCGTCGCCGCCACCGCACCCCCCGTCGAGCGCGCGGAGGAAGTACTGACCGACGGGGCGCTCGCCTTCCTCGCCGAGCTGCACCGCCGGTTCGCTCCCCGCCGCGCCGAACTCCTCGCCAAACGCGGCGAACGCCGCGCCGAGATCGCCCGCACCGGCACCCTGGACTTCCTCCCGGAGACCGCCCACATCCGCGAGGGCGACTGGCGCGTCGCCGACGCCCCCGCCGCCCTCGACGACCGCAGGGTGGAGATCACCGGCCCCACCGACCGCAAGATGACCATCAACGCCCTCAACTCCGGCGCCCGGATCTGGCTCGCCGACTTCGAGGACGCCTCCGCTCCCACCTGGGAGAACGTCGTCGGCGGCCAGGTCAACCTGATCGACGCCTACGAGCGCCGCATCGACTTCACCTCCCCCGAGGGCAAGTCCTACGCGCTCAAGGACGAGGCCGAACTCGCCACCGTCGTCGTGCGGCCCCGCGGCTGGCACCTCGACGAACGCCACCTGACCGTCGACGGCGAACCCGTCCCCGGCGCCCTCGTCGACTTCGGCCTCTACTTCTTCCACAACGCGCACCGTCTGCTCGCCAAGGGCAAGGGCCCCTACTTCTACCTCCCCAAGACCGAGTCGCACCTCGAAGCCCGCCTGTGGAACGACGTGTTCGTCCTCGCCCAGGACCACCTCGGCATCGCACAGGGCACCATCCGCGCCACCGTCCTCATCGAGACGATCACCGCGGCCTTCGAGATGGACGAGATCCTCCACGAACTGCGCGACCACGCCTCCGGCCTCAACGCCGGCCGCTGGGACTACCTGTTCTCCATCGTCAAGAACTTCCGCGACGCCGGCGAGCGCTTCGTGCTGCCCGACCGCAACGCCGTGACGATGACCGCGCCCTTCATGCGCGCCTACACCGAACTGCTCGTCCGCACCTGCCACAGGCGCGGCGCCCACGCCATCGGCGGCATGGCCGCCTTCATCCCCTCCCGGCGCGACGCCGAGGTCAACGCGGTCGCCTTCGAGAAGGTCAAGGCCGACAAGGACCGCGAGGCCCACGACGGCTTCGACGGCTCCTGGGTCGCCCACCCCGACCTCGTGCCCATCGCCCGCGCCTCCTTCGACGCCGTCCTCGGCGACCGGCCGAACCAGAAGGACCGGCTGCGCGAGGACGTCCACGTCACCGCCGCAGACCTGCTGGCCGTCGACTCCCTCGACGCCAAGCCCACCTACGAGGGACTGCGCAACGCCGTCCAGGTCGGCACCCGCTACATCGAGGCATGGCTGCGCGGCATGGGCGCCGTCGCCATCTTCAACCTCATGGAGGACGCCGCCACCGCCGAGATCTCCCGCTCCCAGATCTGGCAGTGGGTCAACGCGGGCGTCGTCCTCGCCGACAACGGGGAGAAGGCCACCGCCGACCTCGTACGCACCCTGGCCGACCGCGAACTCGCCGCCATCCGCGAGGAGACCGGCGAGCAGGCCTTCGCCGCCGGCCGCTGGCAGCAGGCCCACGACCTGCTGCTGAAGACGGCACTCGACGAGACCTACGTCGACTTCCTCACCCTGCCCGCCTACGAACTGCTCGACTGAACCGGCCTCCCTGCCCCCGGCCACCCCCGGCCAGGGGCCACCGCCCCACACGGACCCGCACCGGGAAAAGACACCCGGCGGGCACGGGGGCACTGGCATGATCGTCGGCATGCCAGCAGCACGACCACGCGCCGCGAGGCCCAGCCTGTACATCTCGGTCGACGTCGAGGCGGACGGGCCCATCCCCGGCCCGTACTCGATGCTCAGCCTCGGAGCCGCCGTCGCGGGACGGCAGGACGCCACGGGATTCACCGCCGCCGACCCCGAGCGGGACACCTTCTACCGCGAACTGCGCCCGGCCGGAACCGAGACCGACCCGCAGGCACTCGCCGTCAGCGGCCTCGACCGGGCACGCCTGGCCGCCGAGGGAAGCGAACCGGCAGCCACCATGGCCGAGTTCACCACCTGGGTGCACACCGTCAGCGAAGGCGCCCAGCCCGTCATGACCGGCTACCCCGCCGCCTACGACTGGATGTTCCTGTACTGGTACCTGATCCGCTACACCGGATCCAGCCCCTTCGGGCACTCCGGCTGCCTCGACATGAAGACCCTCTACGCCGCCAAGGCCGGCGTACCGCTGCGCGCCGTCGCCAAGGGCACCATGCCCCCGGAACTCCTCTCCCGCCGCCGGCACACCCACCACGCCCTCGACGACGCCGTCGAACAGGCAGAGCTCTTCGCCAACCTCATGGCCTGGAAGGGCACCCCGCATGCCCTTTGACCACAACGACCACTACCACCGCCTGCTGCTGCGCAAGGTCCCGCCCGGCGCACTCACCGCCCTCGACGTCGGCTGCGGCACCGGCCGCTTCGCCCGGCGCCTGGCCGCCCGAGGACTGCGCGTCGACGCCGTCGACGCCTCCCCCGAGGCCGTCGCCGCCGCCGGAACCGCCCCCGGAGTCACCTTCCGCGTCGCCGACGTCACCCGCGTGGACCTCCCCCGGGGCCACTACGACCTCATCACCTGCCTGGCCGCCCTGCACCACATGCCGTTCGGCACGGTCACCGCGCTGCGCGCCGCCCTCGCGCCCGGCGGCGTCCTGCTCGTCCTCGGCTGCTACCCCGAACGCACCCCCGCCGACTGGGCCGTCAGCCTGACCGCCGTCCCACTCAACGCCGCCGCTCGCACGGTCACGGCCGTCACCGACCGGATCCGCGGCCGCACCCCCGGACCCGTCCGGGCCCCCGTACGCCCACCGGACACACCCCTGCCGCAGATCCGCGCCGACGCGGCACACCTGCTTCCCGGCAGCCGCATCAGGCGCCTGCTGTTCTGGCGCTACCTGCTGGAGTACCGCGACGGCAGGGCCGGCTGACCGGCCCCGCCGGACGACGCGCCGTCGCGCTCAGGCCTGACCGGTGTCGAAGCGGCTGATCTTGCCGTCGTCCACCGTGAAACGCCACTTCGTGCGCATCTCGCCCCACGCGTCGTTGCGGTAGTCCGCGATGAGGGTGAGACCCGCCGAATCCTGGGACTGCACGTCCATGTGACCGTGCGACTCGAAGATCTCCCGGTCCGCCCACTCCTTGAGGTTGCGGTCGGAGCCGTCGTCGGACATCGTCGCGTTCTCGGTGAGCGCGGCCTCGAAGGCCTTGCGGTCCCCGGCGTTCACCGCCGAGACGAAGGCGCGGACGGCCGGCTCGTTGAGGGCGTCGGTGCGGATCATCGCTGCTGCTCCCTGTGCTCACGGATCGTGCCACCAGCCTCGCCCGAGCGGCCCCGCCCCGCTACCCGGGACCGCACGGCCCGCCCGCCGTTCACCCGCCGGGACCGCCACCGCTGGCCCCCCGACCCGACCCCGGGGACCCTGGGATCCAGTCCGGCGGCCCGACAGCGACGGCAGGAGCACACGCGTGGCGAGCGGGGGCGAGGACCTCACCGACGAAGGACGCGACGTACTGCGGTACGTCCGCATGCTCCCCGTCGTGCTGCTCGTCGGCGGCTTCCTGGTCGACTACCTGACCCCCGCCCAGTTCAGCGCCACCGCCTTCTACTCCGTCGCCCCCATGCTGGCGGCCCCCCTGATGTCCCTGCCCGGCACCGCGCTGGTCGGGGCGGGCGCCATCGCCGCCGACGCGGGCATCCTCAGCCACTTCGGCTACCTCGGCGGCCCCGGCGGCATCAGCGAACTGCTCTCGATCACCGCCGTCGCCGTCGTGGCCGTGTTCATCAACCGCCTCCTCCACGTCCGCGACGTCCGGCTGCGCTCCGCACGCGGCGTCGCCGCCGCCGTCCAACGCGCCGTACTGCCCGTACCGCCGCGACGCGTCGGCCCCTACCGCATCGCCGCCCGCTACGAGACCGCCGAGGCCGAGGCCGAGATCGGCGGCGACCTCTACGCCGTCCAGGACACGCCCTACGGACTGCGCTGCATCATGGGCGACGTACGCGGCAAGGGCATGGCGGCCGTGGAGGCCGCCACCGTGGTACTCGGCGCGTTCCGCATGGCCGCCGACGAGGAACCCACCCTCGCCGGCGTCGCGAACCGCATGGACCGGGCACTGTGGCGCGCGGCCGAACGCCGCGAGGGCATGGACCGCCTGGAATGGTTCGTCACCGCCGTCCTCGCCGAGTTCCCGCCCGGCGAGAGCGGACTGCGCCTGGTCAACCGCGGCCACCCGCCCCCACTGGTCCTGCACCGCGGCACCGTGCGCTGCGCCGAACCCGCGGCCCACGCCCTGCCCCTCGGCATGGGTCTCGACGACGTCACCGACGAGGTCGACACGCTCCCCTTCCCACCCGGCGCCGCCCTGCTCATGCACACCGACGGCGTCACCGAGGCACGCGACGCCGACGGCACCTTCTACGACCCCGTCGCCCGGCTGGCCACCGTGCCCTTCGACGGCCCCGACGAACTCCTCGACGCCCTTCTCGACGACGTCCACGCGCACACCGGCGGCCCGCGCAGCGACGACATGGCACTCCTGGCGGTCTGCCACTTCTGACCCCGCGGCCGCCCCCGTGCCGCCCGCCTCCGTCCGCCCCGTCAGACCCCCCGCGCCGCCCCGCACGAGGCCCGCACCCGCAGCGAGGGCAGCAGATCCACGTGCCGCCGCGGCGACGACCCACCGCCCGCCGCGACACGCTCCAGCAGCAGCGCGACGGCCGCCTCCCCCACCGCCCGCTTGGGCGCCGCGACCGCCGTCAGCGGCGGATCCGCGAGACCCGCCACCTGGTCGTCGTGGACCACCACCGCCAGGTCCTGCGGAACCCGCAGCCCCAGCGCCCGCAGGCGCGAGACCACCATGACCGCCAGTTCGTCGCCGTGCATCAGCACCGCGTGCACCCCGTGCTCCTCCACCAGCGCCCGCACGTGCCGCACCGCCACGTCCACCCGCTCGGCCTCCGGCAGGTCCGCCGCCGCGGTGAACGGCGACCCGGGCGCCGGGGCCAGTCCCAGGGCCGCCACCGCGGCCGCGTACCCGGACCGCAACGGCCCGGCGTGCGCCGTCTCCTGGAGCACCAGCGCGACCGACCGGTGCCCCAGCGCCGCCAGGTGCCGCACCGCCATCACCGCCCCCTGCGCGGAATCCGTCCGCACCCGGTCCAGCTCCGCCGCCTGGCTCCCGGGCGGCGCCAGCCGCTCCACCAGCACCAGGGGCACCGCGCGCTCGGCGATCCGGGCCCCGCCCCCGGGCGCGGGCGTCCAGCCCGGGGTCAGCAGCAGCCCGTCCACCCCGGAGGCGACCAGCCGGCCGGCCTGCTCCTCGTCGCCCTCGGGCAGGTACCCGGACAGGCCCAGGACCAGCCGCCCCCCACGCGCCTCCACGGCCTCCCGGGCGCCCTGCACGATCTCGCCGAACGAGTAGTCGAGGGTGGGCACCACCATGCCGACCACGAGCCCCTCGGCGTCCCGCGCCCCCGCACGGGCGGGCTCCGCGGCGCCCCCGGCGGTGGGCGCCAGGACGGAACCGTGGACCCGGCGCAGCCGGCCCTGCTCGGCCAGCGTCTCCACGTCCCGGCGCACGGTCACGGTCGACACGCCCAGTTCGTCGGCGAGGTCGGTCACCCGCAGGGTGCCCCGTTGGCGGACCAACTCCAGTACCCGTTCGTGGCGCTGGTCGACGTGGAGTCGCACGGTGTTCCCCTCGGTGCTCCGGGCGGGCGGTGTCGTGAACCACTGCTGCCCCGCACTGTACGCACTGCGCGCACGGCGTTGATCCACAGGTTCGCACCGGGGAGGAGGCGGTGCGGGCGGCAGCGGTCCCGACGTGGGGATCCGCGGGGGCGCCCGGTGGCCCGCGGGTACGGCGCGGGGGCGTGGGGCGGGTGGCCACCAGGCAATCTCGACCCCCGCATTACTCGTCCCTCCCGTGACGCGTCTCCCCCGGCTGTCGGTGCCTGCCCCTACCCTGCTGCCGTGAACGCGCCCGCCCTCCGCCAGCTCCGCGCCGCCCTGGAACGCGCCCTCGCCGACCCGGGCATCGCCACCTCCCGCTCCCGGGAGGAACGGCTCCGCAAGGCCACCGCGGTGCTGGAGCGCGCGGCCGCCGACCTCCCGCCGCGGGCGCTTGGCAGCCTCGACGACCTGTTCTCCGACGCCGTCCTGGGCCACCCGGGGCGGCCCGACACCGTGCTCGGCCGCATCGCGGCCGGCCGGTACCGCACCCGGGCGGGGCAGCTGGGCCGGCAGCTCACCCCCGCCAGCCAGCGCGACATCATGGACGGCGTCGCCGACCTCAACCGGGCCGCCGGGCGGGCCCCCTTCGGGTGGCAGGCCCGCGGGATGCGCCCCTGGTCCAAGCACACCAAGGAGCCCCTGGACTTCACCGGGCACATCGTGCTGCGCCGGGCGCTCGCCACCCCCGTCGAGCCGCGCCGCGAGCCGTACCGGCTGCGGCTGCTGGCGGCGCTGGAGGTGCTGTGGGCGACGGCGGTGCCCCGCGAGGGACTGGTGGCCGCCGACGTCACCGACCTGTCGGCCGGGGAGTCCCGCATCCGGCTGACCGTGAACCTGCCCGGCCGGACGACCGCGACCCGGCAGGAGTTCACGCTCCCCCGGTCGGCGCGGACCGCGCTGCGGCTGTGGCTGCCGGTGCGCCGGGAGGTCGTCGCCCGGCACCTGGACGCGGGACCCGACCATCCCGCCAACCAGGCCCTGTTCGTCACCCTGCGGCACACGGTGGCCGAGCCGGCGTCGGGCGCCGCCCGGATGGTGCCGCCCGGCATCCGCATCACCGGGAACGGTCTGGAGACCGACTACAGCAAGTGGGCGCGCGGGCTCAACGGCGACCACGCGGGGCAGAAGGGCTGGCCGGTGCCGACCGACCTGTACACCGTCTCCCGCGGGGGCGCGGTGCTGCGCGAGGCCCAGGGCCGCTCCCAGGGCCGGGGCCCGGGCCACCGGTAGGTCAGCCGGTGCGGGTCCGCGCCCGGTGGCCGTCGAGGACGTCCTGGCGCAGCAGTGGGCCGAAGCCGGCCGACTCCAGGCGCCGGCCCAGTTGCGCCTCGTCGACGCCGAGGGCCGCCGCGGTGCGGGCCAGATGCCAGTCGTGGGCGGCGAGGCGGTCGAGCAGGTGGCCGCGGCGCACCTGGTTCTCCGAGAGCCGGAAGGTCTTGAGTTGACATCCTCTCCGGCCTAAAGGGCGGAGATTCCCACTTGCCTGCCGGTGGTCTCTGGCTGGGGCTTGGGGTGGGTTCCTGTTTCTTCGCGCTGCGCCGGTACGAGTACCGGTCTTACCCACGCTCCGCAGGCTGATACGGCCAGTCCGGCCGCCTTCGCGATGTTGACCGCCGCATTGATGTCGCGGTCAAGGACGGTCCCGCAGGCCGCGCACGTCCACATGCGCAGGCTGAGGGGCTTGGGGCCGTCCTTGACGCCGCAGGCCGAGCAGACCTGAGAGGTCGGTTCGAAGCGTCCGATGCGGTGGAAAGCCCGCCCGTACACGGCGGCCTTGTACTCCAGCATCGCGGTGAATGCCGACCATCCCGCGTCGTGCACCGACTTGGCCATGCGGGTGCGGGCGAGCGCCTTGACCGCCAGGTCTTCCACTGCAACCGCTTGGTTCTCGCGGATGATCTCCGTGGAGAGCTGGTGGTGGAACTCGCGCCGCGCGTCGGCGGTCCGTGCGTGGGCGCGTGCAACCTTGATCCGGGCCTTCGCCCGGTTCTTCGATCCCTTGGCCTTCCGGCTGAGATCGCGCTGAGCCTTCTTCAGCTTCTTCTCGGCCCGGCGCAGGAAGCGGGGGCTGTCGATCTTCGTTCCGTCGGAGAGGACCGCGAAGTGAATCAGGCCCACGTCGATGCCGACGGCGCTGTCCGTGGCGGGCGGCATCCCGGGCTCGGCCTCGACCACGAACGAGGCGAAGTACCGGCCCGCACTGTCCTTGACCACCGTCACCGTGCACGGTGCCGATGGCAGGGAGCGGGACCACTTCACGGCCACGTCACCGACCTTGGGCAGCCGCAGCTTCCCGCCGGCCGTGATCTTCCATCCGGGCGTTCGCGGTGAACCGGACCGCCTGCCGCGTATCCTTGCGGGACTTCAAGCGGGGCGGTCCCATCGCGGGGCGCTTGCCCCGAAGGCCGTCGAAGAAGTTTCGGTACGCTGGACCGGCCTGGCCGCGCGAAGGACGTCCGCCGGGCGCCTGACATCACCCCCGAGCCGGCAGCGAACTCCGCCGCTACTCGGCTCCCGGCCAAGGACGGCCTTCACCCCCAACCCAAGAGCACTGGCCAAGATCAGAGGCAGACGGTCCGACCCCGACGGTCCGTGACGGCCTCGCCGATGGGGTTCTCCCGTCCGGGACGGAACTCTGGCAGGAACCGGGAGAGTGTAAACGGGCCCATCCGGAACACGCGGCCGTGAAGAGCCGGTGCGGAGTCCTCCAAGGGATTCCCGGCCGGCGGGCCGTGCGCGACCGCCCGCCCCCCGCCCGCGTCCGGCGCCGAACGCGGCCGAACGCCGGGTCCCGCCCCGGGCAGGGCGGGACCCGGCACCGGCCGGGGGGCCGTCCCTCCCCCGGCCGGGGTCTGCGCGGGACCTCGGCGGTCAGCCCGTCAGGCCCGCGATCCGCGCGAGCCGCCGGGCCTGGTCGCGGGTGGCGCGCGCGACGGCCTCCTCGTCGACGGTGACGAGGCGGCCCTGCTCCACCACCGGGCGGCCGTTCACCAGGGAGAGGGTGACGGGGGCCGCCGCGCCCAGGACCAGGGCGGCGACCGGGTCGGCGATCGAGGCGTGGGCGAGGGTGTCCATCCGCCACAGGACGAGGTCGGCGAGCTTGCCCGGTTCCAGGGAACCGATCTCCGCGGCCCGGCCGAGCACTTGGGCGCCGCCGTACGTGCCCAGCCGCAGGACCTGACGGGCGGTCAGCGCGGCCTCGCGGTGGGCGCCGAGGCGGTTGATCAGCAGCGCGTTGCGCAACTCGGTGTGCAGCTCGCCCGATTCGTTGGAGGCGGTGCCGTCCACGCCGAGGCCGACCGGGACGCCGGCCGCGAGCATGTAGGGGACGCGGGCGATCCCCGCGGCCAGGCGGGCATTGGAGGACGGGCAGTGGGCGACGCCGGTCCGCGTGCGGGCGAAGGCCGCGATGTCGGAGTCGGCCATGTGGACGCAGTGCGCCATCCACACGTCCTCGCCGAGCCAGCCGGTGGACTCGAAGTAGTCCGTCGGCCCCATGCCGAACAGTTCCTTGCAGAACTGCTCTTCCTCCACGGTCTCGCTGCCGTGGGTGTGCAGCCGCACGCCCTTGCGCCGGGCGAGTACGGCGCCCTGGCGCAGCAGTTCGGTGGAGACCGAGAACGGCGAGCAGGGGGCGACGGCGATCTGCGTCATGGCGCCGGGCGAGGCGTCGTGGTGCTTGTCGATCGTCTCCTCGGTGGCGGCGAGGGCGTCGTCGAGAGTCTCGACCGCGAAGTCCGGGGGCAGTCCGCCGTCGGACTCGCCGCGGTCCATCGAGCCGCGGGCGAGGGTGAAGCGCACGCCCATGCCGGCGGCGGCCCGGATGATGGCGCCGGACAGGTCTCCGGTGCCGCGGGGGAAGACGTAGTGGTGGTCCATGGCGGTGGTGACCCCGCCGCGGGCCATCATGGCCAGGGAGCCCTGGGCCGCCGCATGGGTCATCGGCTCGTCGATGCGGGCCCAGGTGGGGTAGAGGGCGACGAGCCAGTCGAAGAGGTTGTGGTCGGTGGCCAGGCCCCGGGTGAGCCACTGGTAGAAGTGGTGGTGGGTGTTGACCAGGCCGGGGGTGAGCAGGTGGCCGGTGCCGTCCACCCTCCTGACGACCCCGTCCAGTCCGGCGGGGGCGCGACCCGGGCCGACGGACTCGATGCGGTCGCCGGCGACGACGACGTGGCCGTCCGGGTACTCGGTGCCGTCCGCGTCGACGGTGGCGACGGCGCAGTTCTCGATGACGGTGCGCTCTGCTGGGGCGGTCATGGCGGGGCCTCTCAGTCCGTCACCGGGATGCGGGGCTCGGCTCCGTCGCGCAGGACGGTGCCCTCGATGAGGCCGTAGGGGCGGTCGGCCGCGAAGTACACGGCGCTGTCGGGGGTGTCGTTCTTCAGGCCGAAGGGCTCGAGGTCGACGAGGAAGTGGTGCTTGTTGGGGAGCGAGAGCCGCACCTCGTCGACCTCGGGACGGTGCTCGACGACCCGGTCGCCCATCGCGTACAGCGTCTGCTGCAGGGAGAGCGAGTAGGTGCCCGCGAAGGCGTCGAGGAGGTGGCGGCGGACCTCGGCGTACGACTCCTCCCAGGGCGGGGCGGGGTCCTCGTCCCGGGTCCAGTGGAACCGCCAGCGGGCGCGGACCTCGGTGGCGAGGACGCGGTCGCGGGTCTCCGGCAGCGTGGTGTACCGGTCCTTGACGAAGCCCCAGAACTCGGAGTCGGTGGTGTTCATGACCACGAGGTCCCTCAGGCCGGAGACGACCTGCCACCGCGTGCCGTCGAAGGTGACCTCGGTGGTGCGGGTCTCGCCGCCGCCGCGGACGAAGGAGTGCTCGCGCGCGATCCGCTCCCAGCCGTACTCCTCGATGCGGATCCTGGCCCGGGCGATGGACTCCTGGCCGGTGACGAAGTGCCGGGCGAGGTGGATGCCGAACTGCTCGGCGGAGGCGACGCCGTGCTGCTTGGCGAAGGCGAAGACGGTGTTCTTGGTGGTGTCGGTGGGCAGCACGGCGGCGTTGCTGCCGGAATAGTGGACGTCGTCCATGGCGCCGGAGAGGGCGACGGAGACATTGAGGTCCTTGACGTGGTGGGTCGCGCCGTCGCGGGTGACGTGGACGACGCGGGTCTCCGCCTTGCCGTACTGGTTCTGGCCGAGTCGGGTGGGCGACATGTCGGTGCTAGCTCCCTCGGTATACGGAGTAGCCGAACGGGTTGAGCAGCAGCGGTACGTGGTAGTGCTCGCCCGGCTCGACGGCGAAGACGATCGCCACCTCCGGGAAGAAGGCTCCGCTGTCCCCGGTGCGGGGGGAGTCCTGCTGGTCCGCGGCTCGACTGCGGTGGTCGGTGCCCTGACGGGTGAGGTAGGGCTCGGTGGCGAACTCCAGCCGTACGTGGGTCGTGCCCGCCGGCGGGTCGGGCAGGTCCTTGCAGCGGCCGTCGGCGTCGGTCCGGGAGGTGCCGTGCGGCGCCCAGGGGGCCGCGCTCCCGGCGCGCACCTCCAGGGTGACGGCGACGCCGCGCGCGGGGCGGCCGGCGCTGGTGTCCAGGACGTGGGTGGACACGGAGGTCATGAGGGGTCCTCCTGCGGGGTCGCGACGAGGCGGGTGAGCCGTACGCGGTTGATCCTCCCCAGTTCGGCGCGGACGACCTCGCGCTCGGTGCCCGGGTCGTTGCCGATGCGCTCCTCGAGCGCGGCCAGCATCTGGTCGCCGGTCCTCCCGGTGGCGCAGATGAGGAAGACGTGGCCGTGCCGCTCCTGGTAGGCGAGGTTCAGGGCGAGCAGTTCCGCGCGCTGGGTGTCCCGTACCCCGCTCTGTTCGCGGGCGGACACCGGGTCGCCGGGCCGGGGCCGGCCGATCGGCGGATGGCCCGCGATCGCCTCGGCCAGGTCGTCGGGGCCGAGGCGGGCCGTCGCGGCGTCGGAGGCGGCGAGCAGCGCGTCGAGGGTGTCGTACGGGCGGGCCGCCGTGACGGCGGCACCCCAGGAGCGGCTCGCGCAGACCTCGTGCAGCAGCGCCGCCGCCTCCGGTCCGCCGGCGGCGTTGAACCGGGCCAGGCCCGGGGATGGGCTGGAAGTCACAAGGGCACGCTAGGAGCGTCCACCACACGACGTCAACAGTTTGTTGAAAAGTCGCGGCCCACGACGCCCGGACGGCCGCCGCCACCAGCCCCTCCGCGCGCGGACCCGCGCACCGGCCCGCGGGCCGGGGGCTGCTACCGGCCTTCCTTCGCCGCGTTCTCCCTGTTGAGGTAGTTGTAGACGGTGAAGCGGCTCACGCCGAGCGCCGAGGCGACCGTCTCCACGCCGTGGCGCACCGAGAAGGCGCCGCGCTCCTCCAGGATGCGGACGACCGTCTGCTTCTCCTTGCGCCCCAGCTCCGAGAGCGCCTTGCCGTGGCGGCGCTCGAGGTCGGCCAGGATGTGGTCGAGCGAGTCCGCGAGGTGCGGCAGCCGTACGGCGACGACCTCCGCGCCCTCCCAGCTGAGTACGACGTCGTCACCGCGCGCCTCGCCCGGCGGCACCAGTTCGGCGCCCATGGCGTCGGCGAGCGGCTTGATCGCCGCACGGAGCGGGTGCTCGACCGGCTCGCTCACCGGTCCGCCTCACCCACGACGTTGACCTGCAGCGACACCCGGGTCGCACCGGCCTGGAGGGTGCGCCGCAGCAGATCGCCGACCACCGCGACCACCTGCTCCGTACCGCCCTCGGCCGAGTTGCCGAAGGGCCCGACGTCGACGGCGTCCAGCCCGGCCGTCTCCAGGACCTCGCGGCCCACCACGGCGTGCCGCGGCGGCTCGTCCAGGTCGAAGGGCTCGGTGGTGAATTCGAGTCTCAAGCGCACGCCCCTCAACCTAGCTGGTCAGCGGCTTTCCGGGACATCCCTCTTGACAGCCGCCGTCCGGCTCCGGGAGTCTTCCGTTAAGTAGAAACTAGTTTCCGTATTACGGAAGGGCGCATGTGATGGGCTTCGACTCCACGCGCTTCGATGTGAACCTCTCGATCCTCTTCACCGAACTCCCGCTCCTGGAGCGCCCCGCGGCGGCCGCCGCGGCCGGCTTCTCCGCGGTCGAGCTGTGGTGGCCGTGGACCCGGATGCCGACCCCTCCGCAGTCGGAACTCGACGCCCTGGGCGACGCGTTGCAGGAGGCCGGCACCCAACTGGTGGGCCTGAACTTCTACGCGGGCGAGCTCCCCGGCCCCGACCGCGGCGCCCTGTCCCTGCCGGGCGAGGAGTCCGCCCGCTTCCGCGCCAACATCGACGTCGCCGCCGACTTCGCCCGCTCGGTGGGCTGCACGGCCCTCAACGCGCTGTACGGCAACCGGGTGGACGGCGTGAGCCCCGAGGCGCAGGACGAACTCGCCCTGGAGAACCTGGTCCGGGCCGCGCACGCGGCCGACCGGGTCGGCGCGGTCCTGCTGGTCGAGGCCCTCAACGCGCCGGAGTCGCCGCGCTATCCGCTGGTGAGCGCGGCCGCCGCGGTCGAGGTGGTCGACAAGGTCAACGCCGAGACGGGGCTGGGCAACGCCCGGTTCCTGCTCGACCTCTACCACCTGTCGATGAACGGCGAGGACCTGCCCGCCGTGATCGACGCCTACGCGGACCGCACCGGTCACGTCCAGATCGCCGACGACCCCGGCCGGGGCGCCCCCGGCACCGGCTCCCTGCCGCTGGCCGCCCTCCTGGGCCGGCTGCGCGACGCGGGCTACGACGGCTTCGTCGGCCTGGAGTACAAGCCGGGCCCCGAGGGCAGCGCCGCGTCCTTCGGCTGGCTCGCCGACGCCGACAAGTAATCCGGAGAGGACATCATGACCAGCACACTTCCCACGGTCGCGTGGATCGGCCTCGGCATCATGGGCTCCCCCATGTCGGAGAACCTGATCAAGGCCGGGTACTCCGTCACCGGCCACACGCTGGAGCAGGACAAGCTCGACCGCCTGGCCGCGGCCGGCGGCACGCCCGCGGCCTCGATCGCCGCGGCCGTGAAGGACGCCGACGTCGTCGTCACCATGGTCCCGGCCTCCCCGCAGGTGGAGGCCGTCGCCTACGGCGAGGACGGCATCCTGGCGAACGCCCGGCCGGGCACGCTCCTGATCGACATGTCCTCGATCACCCCGCAGACCTCGGTCGACCTCGCGAAGGCCGCGGCCGCCAAGGGCATCCGGGTCCTGGACGCCCCCGTCTCGGGCGGCGAGGCCGGCGCCGTGGAGGCGGTGCTGTCCATCATGGTGGGCGGCGAGCAGGCAGACTTCGACGAGGCGCGGCCCCTGTTCGACGCCCTCGGCAAGACCGTCGTCCTGTGCGGGCCGCACGGCGCCGGGCAGACCGTCAAGGCGGCCAACCAGCTGATCGTCGCGGTGAACATCCAGGCGTGCGCCGAGGCCGTGGTCTTCCTGGAGAAGTCCGGTGTCGACCTCCCCGCGGCCCTGGAGGTGCTGAACGGCGGCCTCGCCGGTTCCACGGTGCTGACCCGCAAGAAGCAGAACTTCCTCGACCGCGCGTACGCCCCCGGCTTCCGCATCGACCTGCACCACAAGGACATGGGCATCGTCACCGACGCCGCCCGCAACGTCGGCGCCGCCCTGCCCGTCGGCTCGGTGGTGGCGAACCTCGTCGCCTCCCTGCGGGCGCAGGGCGACGGCGGCCTGGACCACTCCGCCCTGCTGCGCGGTGTGGAGCGGCTGTCCGGCCTGCCGACCGGCGGCTGACCCCGACTTCCGGGCGGCGGCGCCCCGACCCGTCCCGTCGCGCCCGACGGGGCGCCGCCGCCCGGAACCACGAACGTCCGCGCCGCCGAGAACTTCTGAGGGGTAGGTCGAGGCGGCGCGGACCGGGCCCCGCCCGGGGACCCGTACCGCGGCCGGGCCGGACGCGGACCGGGTGCCCGGGCGGTGGTGCGTCCTCCCGGCGACACGGGGACGGCAAGACGGGTGCGCGACGGGCTCCGCTTGCGGGAGCATGGAGGGCAGGACCGTTCCGGCGAGCACCGCCGTCCCGCCGCGCCGCCCGCAACGCCGTACCGCCGTACCGCCCAGGAGTCGCGAACCATGGCAGAGAGCGTGCCCGTGCGCTGTCCGGCCTGCCGCCGGGAGCACGCCTACACCGCACCCACCTTCCCCTGCGCCTGCGGCACGCCGCTGGCCCTGCCGATCCTGCGCGGCGGCGTCCCGCTGCAGATCCGCCACCGGTCCTGGGACGACTCCTGGGTGGCCATGCGCTGCCCGGACTGCGGACGTGACGACCAGTGGCCGCAGCCCGAACTGGGCTGCGACTGCGGGGCGGTGGTGCGGCTGCCGGTGGACACCCGGGCACTGCGGGTGCCCGAGCGGCGCCCGGTCCCCCCGCTGCGGCAGGACGGCCCGGGGGCCTCCGCGCCGGCGTCCCGGCCGCCGTCCCGGCCGCCGTTCCGGCCGGTGACCATCCGTACCGCCAGGGACGCGGTCACCGCCGCCGCGCAGTACCTGAAGTGGCTCGGCTTCGCGGGGGTGCGCACCGCGGGGGACCGCGCCGCGAACGGCATCGACCTGCGCGGCGACGGGGTCGTGGCCCAGGTCGACCCGACGACCCGGCCGACGCCGCTGCGGGACGTGGAGACCCTTTGGCTCAACTGCCTCAACGAGGACTCCACCGGGGCCTTCTTCTCCCTGGCGGGCTACGCCCACGAGGCGCGGCTGCGTGCGGACCGGCTGGGTGTGCCGCTCTTCGTCATGGACCTCACCGGCACGCCCCAGCCGGTCAACGACGCCGCCGACGTACTGATCAGGACGGGCCCGCACGCCACGCCCTGAGCCGGGACGAACTCAGGGCTGCCCTTCACCGTCCGTGGTCACTCGGGTCGCGCGACCGCCGCTCCCGGGGG
This sequence comes from Streptomyces sp. NPDC111520, assembly GCF_055635295.1. Lineage (NCBI taxonomy): Bacteria > Bacillati > Actinomycetota > Actinomycetes > Kitasatosporales > Streptomycetaceae > Streptomyces > Streptomyces sp. NPDC111520. Next base: position 201,572 of record NZ_JBVKBW010000005.1, read on the forward strand.
AGTATCGAGAGGTTCCCCTCCGTACGGCACCCCAGGACTACGTCAAGGACGCAGCGATGTCTACGGCCCTTCTGAAGCGCAAGCTCGACAAATCCTTCCGCCGTCTGGACACGGACGGCAACGGGTACGCCGAGCGCGCCGACTTCCAGGACGTCGGCGCGCGGCTGATCCACGGCTTCGGCATGTCCCCCACCTCACCCAAGGGCAAGGCGGTGGCGGTGCGGCTGGACGCCGTCTGGGCGGAGCTGGCGGCGTACGCCGACAGAGACCGCGACGGGCGGCTGTCCTCCGCGGAGTACCACCACGGGATGACCAAGGCCTTCATCGAGGGACCCGCCTTCGACCCGGTCTTCCACCCGGCGGCCGAGGCCGTCGCCCTCCTGTGCGACACCGACGGTGACGGACACGTCGTGCGCGGGGAGTTCGAGGTCCTGCAGCGGGCCTTCAACACCCCGCTGACCGACATCGCCGCCGCCTTCAACCGCATCGACACCGACGGCGACGGCTGTGTGAGCACGGCCGAACTGGTGGCGGCCATCCGCGCCTACTACATCGGCACCGACCCCGAGGCCCCCGGCAACTGGCTGTTCGGGCCGCTCTGAGCCTGCTGTCCCGGGACCCGCCGCGGTTCCCGGGTCGGCCGCGCGTGGAGTCCGGCCGCCGCGCCCGGGAGGTCAGGACGCGGCGGCCGGTGGCACGTCGGGCGAGCCGGTCTCAGGAGCCCGTGAGCGGGATGATCTCGGTGGGCGCGTGGCCGGGTTCGGTGGCCAGTTCCTCGAACTCCACCACGTTGCCGATGTCGTTGGTGACGCTCATGGAGATGTTGGTGACCCGTTCCAGGATCGCCTCGACGACCACCGGCACCCGGTACTCGGCCGCGAGCTTCTTCGCCTGCTCGAAGGCGGCCCCGAGCCCGTCCGGGTCGGTGACCCGGATCGCCTTGCAGCCCAGGCCCTCGGCGACCTTGACGTGGTCGACGCCGTAGGCGCCCAGCTCGGGCGAGTTGACGTTCTCGAACTCCAGGTTGACCTCGAAGTCGATGTCGAACGCCCGCTGCGCCTGGCGGATCAGGCCCAGGTAGGCGTTGTTCACCAGGACGTGGACGTACGGGATCCGGTGCTGCGCGCCGACCGCGAGCTCCTCGATCATGAACTGGAAGTCGTAGTCGCCCGACAGGGCCACCACCGGGGTCGACGGGTCGGCCTTCGCCACGCCCAGGGCCGCCGGCACGGTCCAGCCGAGGGGCCCGGCCTGTCCGCAGTTGATCCAGTGGCGCGGCCGGTAGACGTGCAGCATCTGCGCGCCGGCGATCTGGGAGAGGCCGATCGTGGTGACGTACCGGGTGTCGGGGCCGAAGGCGCGGTTCATCTCCTCGTACACGCGCTGGGGCTTCATCGGGATGTCGTCGAAGTGCGTCCGGCGGTGCAGGGTCGCCTTGCGCTCCCGGGCGGAGGCCGCCCAGGCGGAGCGGTCGGGCAGTTCGCCGGCGGCCCTCAGCTCCTCGGCCACCTCGACGAACAGCTCGAGCGCGGCGCCGGCGTCGGAGGCGATCCCGAAGTCGGGGGCGAAGATCTTGCCGATCTGGGTGGGCTCGATGTCGACGTGCACGAAGGTGCGGCCCTTGGTGTAGACGTCGATCCGGCCGGTGTGGCGGTTGGCCCAGCGGTTGCCGATGCCGAGGACGAAGTCCGACTCCAGGAAGGTCGCGTTGCCGTAGCGGTGCGAGGTCTGCAGGCCGACCATGCCCGCGTTGAGGTCGTGGTCGTCCGGGATGGCGCCCCAGCCCATCAGGGTCGGCACCACCGGGGTGCCGGTCAGCTCGGCGAACTCCACCAGCAGTCCGGCCGCGTCGGCGTTGATCACCCCGCCGCCCGCCACGATCAGCGGCCGCTCGGCGGCGGCCATCATGGCGAGCGCCTTCTCGATCTGGCGGCGGGTGGCGGCCGGCTTCCACACCGGCAGCGGCTCGTACGTCTCGGGGTCGAACTCGATCTCGGTCAGCTGGACGTCGACCGGCAGGTCGATCAGGACCGGGCCGGGACGGCCGGAGCGCATGAGGTGGAACGCCTTCTGGAAGACCCCGGGGACCTGGGCCGCCTCCAGGACGGTGGTGGCCGCCTTGGTCACGGGCGCGGCGATGGACGCGATGTCCACGGCCTGGAAGTCCTCCTTGTGGATCACGGCCGTGGGCGCCTGACCGGTGATGCAGAGGATCGGGATCGAGTCGCCGGTGGCCGAGTAGAGGCCCGTGATCATGTCGGTGCCGGCCGGACCCGAGGTGCCGATGCAGACGCCGATGTTGCCGGGGGCGGTACGGGTGTAGCCCTCGGCCATGTGGGAGGCCCCCTCCACGTGCCGGGCCAGCGTGTGCTGGATGCCGCCGGAGGCCTTGAGGGCGGCGTAGAAGGGGTTGATCGCGGCGCCGGGCACGCCGAACGCGGTGTCCACGCCCTCGCGCTTGAGGATCTCCACTGCCGCTCGGGCGGCGGTCATTCGAGGCATTCGGTCACTCCTGCGTCGTCCTGCTGGCCAGGTTGTCGCGCCCGGTGCTCCACACTTCCCCACGACCCTTTGACATTCCACATAGCGGAAGCCTTCTTTTGTCATGCGGAACTACTGCGAACATAGGGCGACCCTGGCGCGCGGGTCAAGAAGGAGGCGCGAAAGCCGTTCGGGAACGGGGTCGATGGATGTCGGTACCACCCACTAGGGTTCCGCTCGCCCTTCACATCGGCTTCACACGGACCCCAGGTGATCCCCTTGACCACGCCCACGCCCTCGCCCGCGCAGTCCCAGCCCCCCTCAGGACCCCAACCGCCGCCGCAGGCACAGGCGGTGCCCCCGGCCGCGCGGCCGAGACCCCTGCCGCCGTTCGGGCAGGAGGTGCCGGGCTACGGACGCTCCTGCCTGTTCTGCGGCTCCGTGCCCGCCGTCCAGGCGACCGTCCGCGGCCACCAGGGCATGGTCGTGATGATGCGTTTCCTGAAGGTCCGGGCCCCGTTCTGCCGGCGCTGCGGCATCGCCAAGCACCGCGAGATGGTCTCCAACAGCCTGGTGCAGGGCTGGTGGAGCCCGGCCTCGATGCTGGTCAACCCGCTCACGCTGCTGGTCAACCTGTTCCAGCGCTGGAGGATCAACCGCCTGGCCGAGCCGGTCCCCGGTGCCCCCGGCACGCCCGCCGACCCCGGCCGGCCGATCCTGCTCCGCCCCACCGCCCTGGGCCTGCTGATACCCGTGCTCCTGATCGGCGCGGGCTGGCTGGTGCTCCACGACGACCCCGACTTCGCCAAGGCCGGCGACTGCGTCCACAGCAACGGGCAGACCTTCTTCCCGGACGTGAAGGTCGTCGACTGCGGTTCCGCGGAGGCCCAGTACGAGGTCGTCGGCCGCTTCGAGGACACCACCGACACCGGCCGCTGCGACGTCTACCCCCGCACGGTGGCCGCGTTCCTGGCGGAGCACGGCTCGACCAAGTACGTGCTGTGCCTGGCACGCAACGACAACTCCTGACCGCCGCCCGTGCTTCCTGGCGGACCGGCCGTCAGGCGCGGCTCCACTTCTGGTCGTCCGCGCCGCTGCAGCTCCGCAGCCGCAGCCTGGTGCCGTTGACCGCCGGCGAGTCCTCCGCCTGGACGCACTTGTCGGCCTGGACGTTGACCAGGTCGTGGGCGGCGTTGAGGCGGAAGCGCTGGGCGCCGGTGCCGTTGCAGTCGACCAGCTGGACGGCCGCGCCGTCCTCCCGTGAACCGTCCACGACGTCCATGCACTTGCCCTGGGAGCGGATGCTGCCGTCGGGCCTGATCCGCCAGGACTGCGCCGCGCCGCCCGTGCAGTCCCACAGTTGCAGCGGTTCGCCCCACGGAATGCTGCCGTCGATGCAGCGGCCCGAGTCGTGGCTGCGGATCGCCGTGCCGGAGGCGGCGGAGTGCGACGGGCCGACGGCGGGACGCTGCGCCGGCACGCCGCTCGCGGCGCCGGAGCCGGCCCCGTCGGTGGCGCTCGGGGTGGCGGCCGGTCCGTCCGGCGAACCGGACTGCGACGGCCGCGGGCTGTTCCCGGCGGACGGCGACCGGCTGCCGTCGGGGCTCGCCGTGTCCGGGCCCGCGCCGGGTGTCGCACCGCCGGCGGGGTCCTCGTCCGTGAGGGTGACGGCGGCCGGGCCGCGCTCCTGCGTGCCCGCACCCCGCACGAGGAACGGCACGCAGGCCAGCACGCCCACCGCAAGGCCCGCGCCGACCAGCAGGAGCGGACGCGACCAGCCGCGCCGTCCGGTGGCGGGAGCCGCGGGAGGCGCCTGCGGGACCGCGCCCGCGTCCGCCGCCGGTGCGCGCTCCGGGCCGGGGGCGGGTGCGGAACGGGTGGCGAAGGCGAGGCCGGCGGCGAAGCCGTCCGCGTAGGCGGATTCCGGCTGCGCGGACCCGTCCTGCGGCCCGGGCAGCGCGGCGGCGGCCTGCTTGGCGCGCGGCGTCGACACGTCGCCGCTCCAGTCCGTCGGGGTCCGGCTGGTGGTGGAGGAGGCGTCGGCGATCGCGGACGTCCTCCGGGTCCGCCGGGGCAGCCCCGCACCGGCGGGGGAGCCCACCGCCGGGCTCTCGCCGGCCGCCGGCGCCGGCTCGTCGGGAGAAGCCGTCATGAAACCTTCCAAACCCAGGATGTGCCGAGTGCAGCCCCGCCGCGTGGGCCGGGGCTCGGGCACACCCGTCCCCCGGGGCATCCGCGCCGCGACGTCCCCCCGCAACGGGGCTTCCGCGGCAGCGCAGCTCGCACCCTAGCAACCGCTCCCGGCGGCCGGGACGCACGTGATGACGGCCCGGTGTCCGCCGGGTGAACGACCGGTTCCGCGCGGACGGCGGTGTTCCTCAGGAACTGCGGCGGTGGGGCTCCCAGGTACGGCGGACGTCGTTCCACAGGTAGCGGGTGCCGGCGCCCTCGGCACCACCCGTGGTGGCCCAGACGCCCTGCGGGTGGTCGCCGAGGGTGCCCGTCCAGGCGATCTCCAGGCCCACGACCTCCGGGTGGCTCAGGTCGAGTCGCTGGAACTGGGCGACCGCCTCCACCGGAAGCAGCGGATGCACCTGCACCCGGGTCCGGGAGGCCTCGTCCACCAGCCGCAGCACCCCGCCGCCCTCGCGCCGGACCGAGCCGAGCTTCTTCACCGCCGCGACGAAGGCGGCCGCCGTCTGCTCCTCCTCGGTGCTCGCGCGCCGCCGCCAGAAGCCCCGGCCGCCCATGCGCGCCGCGGTCATCTCGCCGAGCTTGGTCCCCATGGCCTGCATGAACGAGCTCAGCAGCACCACCCCGCCCGCGCCGACCACGGCGGACACCAGCTCCGGAATGGCGGACTGGTCACCGCTGCCCGGCCGGACGTCCTCCCAGTGACCCATCCCCGTCGCCCCCATCTCCCGTACGTGTCAGCTGTGTTGCCAGGGTAACGGCGGCGGCTACGGTGGCGTGCGTGATCATCTGGCTCAACGGCACCTTCGGTGCGGGCAAGACCACGACGTGCGCGCACCTGGAACGGCTCGTTCCCGGATCGCACGTCTTCGACACCGAACAGGTCGGTTTCATGCTGCGGCACACGCTCGCCCGGGCCGTGCCCGTACGGGACTTCCAGGAGTGGCCGCCCTGGCGGGCGCTGACCGTGGCCTCGCTCGCGCAGCTGCACGGCTACCTCGGCGGGACGCTGATCGTGCCGCAGACCGTGCTGGTGGAGGAGTACTGGCGGGAGATCGCGCGGGGGCTGGAGCAGTCCGGGCTGCCCGTACGGCACTTCGTGCTGCACACCGACCCGGCCACCCTCACCCGCAGGATCGAGCAGGACACGGTGGAGACCGGCGCCCGGCAGTGGCGGCTGGACCACCTGGAGGAGTACGCGAAGGCCCTGCCCTGGCTGCGGGCCGCGGCGACGGTGGTCGACACGACCGCCGCGCCCCCGGAGGCGGTGGCGCGGCGGGTCGCGGACCTCACGCGGGCCTGAAGGACTCCCGCAGTTCGACCTTGCGGACCTTGCCGCTGACGGTCATCGGGAAGGCGTCCATCAGCCGCAGGTGGCGCGGCACCTTGTAGTGCGCGAGCCGGCCGCGGCAGTACTCGGCGAGCTCCTGCACCGTCAGTGCGGACGCCGGGTCCTTGAGGACGACGCAGGCCAGGATCTCCTCGCCGTACCGATCGTCGGGCACGCCGACCACCTGCACGTCCGCGATCTTCGGGTGGGCATGCAGGAACTCCTCGACCTCGCGCGGGTAGACGTTCTCCCCACCACGGATGATCATGTCCTTGATGCGGCCGACGATCTGCAGGTAGCCGTCCTCCCGCATCACGGCCAGGTCGCCGGTGTGCATCCAGCGGCCCGCGTCGATCGCCTCCGCGGTCCGCTCCGGCTCGTCCCAGTAGCCCAGCATCACCGAGTAGCCCCGGGTGCACAGTTCGCCGGTCGTGCCGCGCGGCACCGTCACGCCGTCCGGGCCGACGACCTTGACCTCGACGTGCGGCAGCACCCGGCCGACGGTGCCGGTGCGGCGCTCCAGGTCGTCGTCCCGGCGGGTCTGGGTGGAGACCGGCGAGGTCTCGGTCATGCCGTAGCAGATGGAGACCTCCGCCATGTGCATCTCGGCGACGACCCGCTTCATCACCTCGACCGGGCAGGGGGAACCCGCCATGATGCCGGTGCGCAGCGAGGAGAGGTCGTACGCCTGGAAGTCCGGCAGGTTGAGCTCGGCTATGAACATCGTCGGCACCCCGTACAGCGAGGTGCAGCGCTCCTGCTCCACCGCGCGCAGCGTCGCCGCCGGATCGAAGCCGGGCGCCGGGATGACGATGCAGGCGCCGTGCGAGGTGGCGCCCAGGTTGCCCATGACCATGCCGAAGCAGTGGTAGAACGGCACCGGCAGGCAGACCCGGTCCTGCTCGGAGTAGCCCACCAGCTCGCCCACGAAGTAGCCGTTGTTGAGGATGTTGTGGTGGGAGAGGGTCGCGCCCTTGGGGAAGCCGGTGGTGCCCGAGGTGTACTGGATGTTGACCGGGTCGTCGCAGGACAGTTCCGCCGCGCGCTCGGCGAGCCGCTCGTGCGGGACGCCGGCCCCGGCCGCGACGAGGCCGTCCCACGTCGGGTCGCCGATGTACACGACCTCCGAGACCGCGGGGCACTGCCCCCGGACCTGCTCGACCATCGCGCGGTAGTCGCTCGCCTTGAAGGCGGTCGAGGCGACCAGCACCTCGATGCCGGCCTGGTCGAGGACGAACGCCAGCTCGTGGACGCGGTAGGCCGGGTTGATGTTGACCATGATCGCGCCGATGCGGGCGGTGGCGTACTGGACGAGCACCCACTCGGGGCAGTTGACGGCCCAGATGCCCACCCGGTCGCCCTTGCCGACGCCCTTGGCGAGCAGGCCGCGCGCCACGTCGTCGACGGCTGCGCCGAACTCGGCGTACGTCCAGCGGCGGCCGCTGGGCACGTCCACCAGCGCCTCGCGCTCCGGCCAGGCGGCGACCGCCCGGTCCAGGTTGCGGCCGATGGTGTCGCCGAGCAGCGCGGTGGTGCCGGTGCCGCTCGCGTAGGACGGCTCGACGGGGATCACGGGGGTGCTCACCGGTGGTCCTCCTCGCGGTACTCGGTGCCGACGGCGCCCTCGGCGGTGCGCCGGCGCAGCTCGATGCGGCGGATCTTGCCGGACACGGTCTTGGGCAGCTCGGCGAACTCGATGCGCCGCACCCGCTTGTAGGGGGCGAGTACGGCCCGCGAGTGGGCGAACAGCGCGGCGGCGGTCTCCGGTCCCGGCTCCCACCCCTCGGCGAGGACGACGTACGCCTTGGGCACGGCCAGCCGCAGCGGGTCGGGCGCCGGGACGACGGCGGCCTCGGCCACGGAATCGTGCTCCAGCAGGGCGCTCTCCAGCTCGAAGGGGGAGATCTTGTAGTCGGAGGCCTTGAAGACGTCGTCGGCGCGCCCGATGTAGGTGATGTAGCCCTCGGCGTCGCGGGAGCCGATGTCGCCGGTGCGGTACCAGCCGCCGGCCATGGCCTCGGCGGTGCGCTCCGGGTCGCCCGCGTAGCCGGTCATCAGGCCCACCGGGCGGGTGGACAGGTCGAGGCAGATCTCCCCCTCGTCGCCGGGCTCGCCGGTGACCGGGTCGACGAGCTCCACGACGTAGCCGGGGCTGGGGCGGCCCATGGAGCCCGGCTTGAGGGGCTGCCCCGGCGCGTTGGAGACCTGGACGGCGGTCTCGGTCTGGCCGAAGCCGTCCCGGATGGTGAGGCCCCAGGCGCGCCGCACGTGCTCGATGACCTCGGGGTTCAGCGGCTCGCCTGCGGCGACGACCTCACGCGGCGGCGTGCGCAGCACGCCGAGGTCGGCCTGGATCAGCATCCGCCAGACGGTGGGCGGCGCGCAGAAGCTGGTGACGCCGGCCCGGTCCATCTCGGCCATCAGGCGGCCCGCGTCGAAGCGCGTGTAGTTGTGGATGAAGACCGTCGCCTCGGCGTTCCACGGCGCGAAGAGGTTGGACCAGGCGTGCTTGGCCCAACCGGGCGAGGAGATGTTGAGGTGGACGTCGCCGGGGCGCAGGCCGATCCAGTACATCGTCGCCAGGTGGCCCACCGGGTAGGACAGGTGGGTGTGCTCGACCAGCTTGGGCTTGGCGGTGGTGCCCGAGGTGAAGTACAGCATCAGCGGGTCGTCGCCGCGGGTGTCGCCGTCGGGCGTGAAGTGCGCCGGGGCGTCGTACGCGTCCTCGTAGGCGTGCCAGCCCGCCGGGGCGCCGCCGACGGCGATCCTGGTGTACCCGCCCGGCACCTGCTCGAACTTCTCCGTGTCCGCGGCCCGGACGACCACGTGGCGGGCCCGGCCGCGCTCCACGCGGTCGGTGAGGTCGGCGGGACCGAGCAGCGGGGTGGCCGGGATGACCACGGCCCGCAGCTTCATGGCGGCGAGCGCCGTCTCCCACAGCTCGGTCTGGTTGCCCAGCATGACCACGATCCGGTCGCCGGCGGCCACTCCGAGGGCGCGCAGCCGGTTCGCGACCCGGGAGGAGCGCTCGGACATCGCGGCGAAGGAGACGACGGACTCGGTGCCGTCCTCCTCGACGATGTGCAGGGCGGGCCGGTCGTTGCCGCGGGCGATGGCGTCGAACCAGTCCAGCGCCCAGTTGAAGTACTCCGGCCGCGGCCAGCGGAAGCCCTCGTACGCCGCCTTGTAGTCCTCGCGGTGGCGCAGCAGGAAGTCCCGGGCCGCCCGGAACTCGTCCGTCCCGCTGGTTGCCGTCATGTGTCCTCCTCGTCGCCGGCCCCCTCGATAGCATCCTGTTGTCAGTGACGAGGCTCTCACTACCCCCGAACGGGGGTGAAGGAGCGGCGAGGGCGTGACGGGATCGGGCGAGGCGGCGGAGCTGCGGGCGGCACTGCTGCGGATGAGGCGCACCAGCGGTCTGCCGGTGGCCTTCGGAGGGCTGCTCCCGGAACCGGGCCGGCTGCGGATCAGCGAGCTGTCCGGCACGGCCACCGCCTCGCTGCAGGGGCTCACCATCGCCACGGGCAACGGCCTGGGCGGCAAGACGATCGCCCTCTCCCGGCCGCTGGCCGTCACCGACTACAGCACGTCCCGGGTGATCAGCCACGAGTACGACGCGGCGGTGGCCGCCGAGGGCCTGCGTTCGGTCCTGGCGGTGCCGGTGGTGGTGCGCCGCCGGGTGCGCGGGGTGCTCTACGGCGCGCTGCGCCGTCCGCTGGCGCTCGGCGACCGTCCGGTCAGCGCCGCGGTGGAGGCGGCGCGCGAGCTGGAACAGCGCCTGGCGGTCCGGGACGAGGCCGACCGCCTGCTGTCCACATGCCGGCAGCCGACCGCCGGGGACCCGGCGGCCTGGGAGGAGGTCCGCGAGGCCCACGGCGAGCTGCGGGCGCTGGCCGGCCGGGTCGCCGATCCGCTGCTGCGGCAGGAACTGCTCGCCGCGTGCGGCCGGCTCGCGGCGGCGACCGGGGCCGCGGGGGGCCGGGACCGCTCCCCCGCCGAGCGGGCGGTCGTGGTCTCCTCCCGTGAACTGGACGTCCTGGCATGCGTGGCCACGGGGGCCACCAACGCCGCTGCCGCCGACCGGCTGGGGCTGCGTCCGGAGACGGTGAAGAGCTATCTGCGCTCGGCCATGCGCAAGCTCGGCGCCCACACCCGGCTGGAGGCGGTCGTCGCCGCGCGCCGCGCCGGCCTGCTCCCCTGATACGCCGGGCCGGGTCTTCGAGGCGGCCCGGCCCGGCGTGCGGACCGGGTGCGGAACGACCTGCCGGAACGCCGCCGGCCGCGGGGGACATGGTCGGCGGAACGGCCCCGCCGGCCGCGTCCCGGTACCGCGTTCACCCGCAAAGCACCCTGATCACGGGCAGCAGCGGAAGTACGGACATGCCGTCGTGTTCACCCCGTCCGGGGCCATTTCGGGGTTTGACCGCCGGCGGGATCGGACCGATCATTCGGGGTGTGTCCACCGGCACACACGGGACGGGGGCCGGCCTGACGAACGGTCCGGTGTTCAACGGGCGGCTGCCCCCGCGCATTTCCCGGTCCGCCGCCTCCGCACGACGACAATTCGGCGGCGGCGGTGCATTTCCCAGTACCGGACGTGGGTCGAGGAGCCGCGCCCGTACCCCGCGATTTCCACGGCTCTTTGCATAACATTGTCCCGGACACGACACGAGGGGAGCGGCGACCGTGGAGCAGGTCTTCGACGTGCCGGCCAGACCCCGACCCGACCAGGTGATCGGGCGAGGTGAGGTGCTCGCGCGGGCCCGCGGACACCTCGTCCAGGGGGGCAGCCTGCTGCTGTACGGACCGGCCGGAATCGGGAAGTCCACCGTATTGCGGACACTCGCCGAGGAATACGGCGCCGACCCCACGGTGCTGCGCTGTTCCGCGACCGAGTCCGAATCGCACCTCCCCTTCCTCGCCCTGGTCGATCTGCTCGGCCTGGTCGCCGACCGGGTGTCCGACCGCCTGCCCGCACCGCAGCGGGCCGCGCTGGAGTCCGCGCTCACCGGCCGCGGGGAGTCCTCGCTGCAACGGGACGGGCTCGCGCTGCGCCTGGCGGTGCTGTCGGTGCTGCGGGCGCTGGCGGCCGACGGCCCGGTGCTGATCGTCGTGGACGACCTGCAGTGGATGGACCCCGCCAGCGCCGAACTGCTCGCCTTCGCGGCCCGCCGGGTCGCCGAGCTGCCGGTGCGGGTGCTCGGCGCCGTACGCACCGACTCCGATCCGCAGGACCAGCACGACCGCTACCTGCGCGCCTTCCCCCAGGACGTGCTCACGCTGCGGGTGACGCCGCTGTCCCGGCCGGACGTCTCCGAACTCCTCGACGGGCGCGGGCACACGGGCCTGCCGCGCGCGGTCGTCCGGGACATCCACCGCACCAGCGGCGGCAATCCGCTCTTCGCCCTGGAGCTCGGCCGTGCCCTCGCCGAGAGCCGCACCCCGCCGCGTCCCGGTGAGCCGCTGCCCGTGCCGACCTCGCTGCGCGCCCTGGTCCTCAACCGGCTGGAGATGCTCTCCGCGGAGACCCGCCGCACGCTGCTCATCGCCAGCGCGGGGGCCCGTCCGACCCTCGCCACGCTGCGCAGCGCCGGCCGCGCCAACGCCGAGAGCGAGACGGGGGTGGCGGCCTCCCTCGGCCTGGTGGAGATGGACCACCACGACGGCACCGAACTGGTGCGGTTCGCGCATCCGCTGATCTCCGCGGCGCTGTACGCGGAGGCCACGCCGGAGGACCGGCGCAGCGCGCACGCCGCGCTGGCCGCGGCCGCCGGCGACCCGATCGAGCGGGCCCGGCACCTGGCGCTGGCGACGAGCGGCAAGGACGAACGGGTCGCGGCGAGCCTGTCCGAGGCCGCGGACGAGGCCCGGGCCCGCGGCGCCCCCTCGGTGGCCGCCCAACTCGGCCTGCTGGCCGCCCGGCACACCCCCGAGGACGCGGTGCCCACCGCGGACGAGCGGCGGCTGCGCGCCGCCGAGGACGCATTGACCGCCGCGGAACCCGAACTCGCCCGTGCCACCGCCCGCGAGGTGCTGGCCCATGCCACGATCCCGGCGGACCGGGTGCGGGCGTGGAGCGTGGTGATCGACTCGGTGGGGCAGGCCCTGTCCGAGGTCGACGATGTCTTCCCGCAGGCCCTGGCGGACGCCGGCGACGACCCTCGGCTGCAGGGCCTGGTGCGCTACCAGCTCGCCTGGCGGGCCCTGGTGGACGGCCAGATGCACGAGGCGCGCGCCGAGGCCGCCCGCTCGGCGGCGCTCGCCGCGCTGGCCGGTGACCGGCGCACCGAGTTGCTGGCGCTGTCCTTCAAGGCGCTCAACGAGACGACCATGGGCCACCCCGACGCGCCCGCCACCCTCGCCCTGGCCTCCGCGGAACCTCAGGACCCGGACGTGGCCATGAACCACAACGGCCCGGTCTACATCCGCTCCCGCTACTTGCTGATGAAGGATCAGCTCAACGAGGCACGCACCGCGTTGACCTGGCTGGCCGGTGAGGCACGGCAGCGGGGCGCGGTGGAGACCGAGGTCTACTCGGTGCGCAGCCTCGCCGAGATCGAGCTGCGCTCCGGGCGCTGCGGCACGGCGCTGGACCTGGCCCGCGAGAGCCTGCGGCTGGCCGAGGACATCGGCATCGGCGAGGGCTTCGCGCTGCAGATCGCGGCCCTGACCGAAGCGGCCGGCGGCACGGTGGAACGCGCGCTGTCGCTGGCCGGGGACGCGGTACGACGGGCCGAAGCCGACAGCGACATGCCGTACATGACACGGGCGTTGTACGCGCTCGGGCACGCGCGGCTGGTCGGCGCCGACCCGCAGGGCGCGGTGGACGCGCTGCGCCGGGTGCGCGCGCTGGAACGCGAGATGGGCGTGACGGAGCCCGCGCGCGGCCGCTGGCAGGGCGACCTCGCCGAGGCGCTGGTCCTGACCGGCGCGCTCGGGGAGGCGCGGGAGGTCGTCGACGAGACGCGCCGGCACGCCCTGCGGCTGGGACGGCAGAGCATCCTGGCCGTCCTGGAGCGCGCCGAGGGGATGCTGCTCGCCGCCCGCGGCGACAGCGACGGCGCGGTGGCGGTGCTGACCGGGGCCCGGCAGCGGCTCGCGGCGCTCGGCTACGGCCTGGAGGAGGCCCGCGCCGTCTTCGCGCTGGCCCACGTCGAGGCGGACCGGCGCAACCGCGGCGCGGCCCGCGCGGCACTGGACGAGGCCGCCCGGCTGTTCCGGCGGTCCAAGGCCCTGCCCTGGCTGGAACTGGTCGGCCCGGCCCCGGCGCCCCCCGCGGCGGCTGCGCCGGAGCTGGACGGGCTGGCCTCAATGGAACGCCAGGTGGCCGCGCTCGTCCTGGAGGGCGCCACCAACCGGGAGATCGCCGCCACGCTCTTCATCAGCGTCAAGACGGTCGAGGCGACCCTGACCCGGGTCTACCGCAAGCTCGGCATCCGCTCGCGCGTCGACATCGTCCGCCTCGCGGCGGGCCGCCGCGCCGGCTGAGCCGCCGGAAGCGCCCCCGGGACCCGGACCCGGACCCCGCGTCCGCCCCGCCCCTCACCGGCGGGCGGACGCGGCCCGGCACACCGGGTGCCCGCGGCCGTCCCGGAAGGCGGTGCGCACGGGTCCACAGCAAGCACACCGCCGAACCGGACGGACCAGCCCCGGCAGCACACCGGGTACCCAGGCCCGTCCCGGAAAGCGCCACCGACCGCACGGCGTCAGGGACCACGGAGGCGACAGCGAACTCACCGCCGGAGAACGCACCCCGCGTCCGCCACGCCCCACATCGGCGGGCGGAACCGTCGGGGCGGGCCGGACCGGGCGTGTCGTCGGACCCGCGGACGGCGCGCGGGCTCAGGCGCCCGCCGGAGCCGGACCCCACCACGCAGGACCATGCCCCTCCCCGAGCACGCCACCAGCCGCGAGCCCGCACCACACACCTCCCGGGCACACATCCTCCGCCGTCCGGCCGGCGCCACAGCCCGCAGACGAGCGCGGTCCGGCCCCGGCCCCGGCCCGGGCCCGGGCCCACGGCAGGGTCGGCATCGGCTCGCGGGCGGGCACGGGATGTGACCGAGGGGTTTCCCTACGCGACCGGGTCAGGGGCTTTCCCTCATTGGGGTGCCCGGGCCGCGTCCCTAGCCTGGGTCCCGCACAGAGCAAGCAGGTTGCCCCGTCCCTCGAGTGCACGTGCGCCAACTCGCCCCTCGTCAGCGGTCGCCGGCGAAGACGCCGGCCCGGGCCGTGCCGTCACGCGCGGGATGCAGCGCCGCCCCCACCGGCGACCCGTGCGTTCCCCCCACCGGCATCCTGAGGGGCCCGCGTCAGGGCTCACCCCGCGTGAGGAAGCCCACCGCCGGCCGGGTGCGCGTCGCAGGGCCCGGTCCGGACGAACTCCTGACCCGGCGGGTCAGGCCGAGCCGGGGGTCGCTGCGGGCTGTCACGAGCCGCCCGCAGCGACCCCCCTCCACGTCAGCGGCCGCCGCGCTCGGCGGCGTCCACGGCGGCGTAGATCCGGTCGAAGACGGGCTTGAGGGCCTCCAGCTCGCCCGGGTCCAGCGGGTCCAGGACCATCCGGCGCACGGCCTCGACGTGCGCGGGCGCGGAGGCCACCAGCTTCTCGTACCCCTCGGGCGTGAGGATCGCCAGCGTGTAGCGGCCGTCCCCGGGGTCCGCCTCGCGGCGGACGAAGCCCTGGTGCTCCAGGCGCCGCACCACGTGCGACAGCCGGGACAGGGAGGAGCTCGCGCGGTCCGCGAGCACGCTCATCCTGATGGTGTGCCGCTCCTGCTCGGAGAGCATCGCGAGGACGTGGTACTCCATCCAGTTCAGGTCCGCGTCACGCTCCAGCTCGCGCTCCAAGGCCGGCAGGAGCCGTGCGATGACGCGGGCCATCGACATCCACGCGGTCAGCTCGCCGCCGCGCAACCAGCGCGGCTCCGCAGCGGCGGGCGAAGGCGGTGCCGCTGTGTTCTTCGTCATGCCGCACAGGCTATCGGACCGCTTGAAGCTTCAATCCGATCTGTTACTGTGCACTTGAAGCTTCAAGTTGAAGCTTCAATTCATACCCCCGCACCAGACAGATCGGGAATCACGCCTCATGACCAGGATCGGCATCATCCTCGGCAGCACCCGCCCCGGCCGCAACGGCGAGAAGGTCGCGCACTGGGTCGTCGAGCAGGCCGCCCAGCACAGCGGCGACGCCACCTTCGAGCTCGTGGACCTCGCCGACTACCCGCTCCCCCACCTCGACGAGCCGATCCCGCCGGCCATGGGCCAGTACCAGAACAGCCACACCAAGGAGTGGGCCGCCAAGATCGGCAGCTTCGACGGCTTCATCTTCATCACCCCGGAGTACAACCACTCCACCTCGGGCGTGCTGAAGAACGCCATCGACTACCTGTTCGCCGAGTGGAACCACAAGGCGCTGGGCGTCGTGTCCTACGGCTCCGTGGGTGGCGCCCGCGCCGCCGAGCACCTGCGCCTGATCGCCGGCGAGCTGAAGATGGCCGACGTGCGCACCCAGGTCGCGCTCTCCCTCTTCACCGACTTCGTCAACTTCAGCGAGTTCGCCCCCGGCGAGCACCAGGCCGCGAGCCTGTCGACCCTCATCGACGAGGTCATCGACTGGAGCCGCGCCCTCGCGCCGCTGCGCGGCTGAACTCCGCGCCGTCCCCGGTCGCCCGGCCCGCACCGGCCGGCGACCGGGCGAGGACGCAGGGCCCGGGGCCCGGGTGGAACGATCCCCCGCCCGGCCCCGCCGTGCCGCCCGCCCCCCTCAGGCGAAGCGCACGTCGTGGTGGTCCGCCTCCGGGTCGGAGGCGGCGAGCAGCCGTCTGCCCTCGGCCTCCAGCGCGTCACGGTCGGCGGCGGCGAGCGGCGCGAACGGCACGACCGTGACCACGGCGGAACCACGCGCCCGCCCGGTGCTCCAGGTGCCGCCCACGAAGCCGTCGACGAGGACCGTGCCGCGGACGATGCCGTTGGCCGTCATCACCCTCCGGACGTGCTCCCGCGCCAGGATCCGCGAACGGTCGGCGTGCGAGAGCACCAGGTTGTCGAAGTCGGCGACGAAGCGGGCGGCCACCGGCAGGTCCGGGTCGGGCAGCGGCGCGGCGTCCGGGTCGTCGTACAGCACCCGGCCCTCCTCGTCGCGGTAGCCGCGCAGTTCCATCGCGGCGAAGACCTCCCGCAGCCCCGTGAGCCCCGACCACTTCTGCGCGTCGGCGACGGAGGCGGGCCCGAAGGCCGCCAGGTAGCGGCGCACCAGCGCCCGCGGGTCGGGGGCGGCGACCGGGGGACGTCCGAGCCAGGCATCGGCCGTGGTGTACGCGGTCCGCCCGGACACCCCCCACACGCCGCGCGGCGGCACCTGCACCAGCGGCAGCCAGTTGCGCAGCGCGTTGGCGAGCGACGCCGGATCGGCGTCCGGCCAGCGCGGGCCGAGCAGTTCGCGCAGCTCCCCCGGGGTTCGCGGCTCCGCCTCGACCAGCTCCCGGCAGGCGGCGACGGCCTCGTCGCGGTCCACCCCGCGCACCCCCGGACCCCAGGAGCCCTGGGTGATCTGCCGGTCCAGCAGCGGCTGCAGCACCGGCCGCAGCCGCAACGCGTCGTCCGCGGTGACCAGATGGACGGTGCCGCGCAGCAGCGCGATCCGCACCACCGCGCGGTCCAGCAGCAGCCGCGACAGGTCGCCGAAGGCGAAGCCCTCCAGCCGGGTCCACAGGGCGGCGTACGCCGCGTGCGGGGCCTGCGACTGAAGGCCCACCAGATGCCCGACCGCCTCCACGGCGCTCATCCCCGACCGCGCCAGCAGCAGTTGCCGGTCCAGCAGGGCCCTGTTGAGCGTACGGCGGCCCAGCACGGCCCCCGGTGTCGTCCTGCGCATGCGGACACCGTACGGCCACGAACAACTCGGGGGTAACGGTCGCCCCAGCAGTGCCCGGGAGTGTAGACATAGCCTATGGCCGGGCCGAGCGATCATCGCCCCTCGAGGAAACCACCGGAGCGGGGGCTGCGAGCGCCGCTGGCCGGGCGCAGCGTGGCCGGGCAGGTCTTCCTGCTGCAGGTCGTGGTCGTCGTCCTGCTGGTCGCCGCCGCCGTCGTCGAACTCGTCGTGCAGGCGCGGCACGACAGCGAACAGGAGGCCCGCAACCGGTCGGTGGCGGTGGCCACGACCTTCGCGAGCTCGCCGGGCCTCGCGGCGGCGCTCGCCTCCCCCGACCCGACCGCGGTGCTGCAGCCGAAGGCCGAACAGGCGCGCCGGCGCTCCGGGGTGGACTTCATCGTGGTGACGGACCTGCAGGGGATCCGCTACACGCACCCCAAACCCGACCGCATCGGCAAGAAGTTCATCGGGAACATCGGTCCCGCCCTGCGCGGCCAGGTGGTCACCGAGAGCATCGTGGGCACCATCGGCCCGCTGGTGCAGGCGAACGTGCCGGTGCTCGACGACCGGGGCAGGGTCGTCGGCATCGTGTCCTCCGGCATCACCATCGCCAAGGTCAGCGGCGCGGTCAACGAGCAACTGCCGGTCCTGCTGGGCTTCTCGGCGGCGGTGCTGGCCCTCGCCACCGCCGGCAGCTGGCTGATCGCCAGGCGGCTCACCCGGCAGACCAGGGGCCTCGGCCCCGTCGAGATGACGCGCATGTACGAGCACCACGACGCCGTGCTGCACGCCGTGCGCGAGGGCGTCCTCATCCTCGACGGCGACCGGCGGCTGCTGCTCGCCAACGACGAGGCGCGACGGCTGCTGGACCTGCCCGCCGACGCGGAGGGCCGGCCCGTCACCGGGCTCGGCCTCGACGAGCGCGCCCGCGAACTGCTGGCCTCCGGTCGTGACACGACCGACGAGGTGCTGCCGGCCGGGGGCCGGCTGCTGGTGCTCAACAACCGCCACACCGACCGCAACGGCGGCCCGCCGGGCAGCGTGGCGACCCTGCGCGACGCCACCGAACTGCGGGCGCTGTCCGGGCGCGTCGAGACCGCCAGGACCCGGCTGCGGCTGCTGTACGACGCGAGCATGGGCATCGGCACCACGCTGGACATCACCAGGACCGCGGAGGAACTGGCGCAGGTGTCGGTGCCGCGCTTCGCCGACTACGTCACCGTGGACCTCGCGGTACGGGTGCTGCGCGGCGACGAGCCACGGACGGGCCCGTCGGTGGAGATGCGCCGGGTCGCGGTGAGCGGGATCCGCGACGACCACCCGCTGTACCCCACGGGGCACCCGCTGCACTTCGTGCCGTCCAGTCCGCAGGCGGCCGGCATCGCCGGCGGCCGGGCCGTCCTGGAGCCCCGGCTCGCGGACTCCCCCGGCTGGCGGGCGCAGGACCCGCAGCGCAGCGCGAAGGTCGTCGGCTTCGGCATCCACTCGCTGATCTGCGCCCCGCTCAGCGCCCGCGGCGTGCTCCTGGGCATGGTCAACTTCTGGCGCTCCCAGGCCCCGGAGCCGTTCGACGAGGAGGACCTCAAGCTCGCCGAGGAGCTCGCGGCACGGGCCGCGGTGTGCGTCGACAACGCCCGCCGCTACACCCGCGAGCACACCATGGCGGTCACCCTCCAGCACAGCCTGCTGCCAAGGGAGTTGCCGCGGCTGACCGCCCTGGAGGCCGCCTACCGGTACCTGCCCGCGCAGGCGGGGGTCGGCGGCGACTGGTTCGACGTCCTCCCCCTGCCCGGGGCACGGGTCGCCCTCGTGGTCGGCGACGTCGTCGGACACGGACTGCACGCGGCCGCCACGATGGGGCGGCTGCGGACCGCGGTGCACAACTTCACCACGCTGGACCTTCCGCCGGACGAACTGCTGGTGCACCTGGACGAGTTGGTCGGCCGCATCGACCAGAACGAGTCCGGTCCCACCGGCGACGGCACCGCCCCCGCGGGCACCACAGTCGCGGGCGCCACCTGCCTGTACGCCGTCTACGACCCGGTGACCGGCACCTGCGCGATGGCCCGCGCCGGGCACCTGCTCCCCGCGGTCGTCCACCCCGACGGGACCGTCGAGTTCCCCGACGTACCGGCCGGGCCTCCGCTGGGCCTGGGCGGACTGCCCTTCGAGGCCGTGGAGCTGACGCTGCCCGAGGGCAGCAGCCTGGTGCTCTACACCGACGGCCTCGTGGAGGACCGCGACCGGGACATCGACGAGGGCCTGGAACTCCTGCGCCGCTCCCTGTCCGAGGCGGGCCGCGACCCCGAGGACACCTGCCGCGACGTGTTCAAGGCCATGCTGCCCGACCGGCCCGGCGACGACATCGCACTCCTCGTCGCCCGCACCCGCGTCCTCGACCCCGGCCACGTCGCCGAATGGGACGTGCCCAGCGACCCGGCCGCGGTCTCCGGGGTGCGCGCGGCGGTCCAACGGCAGCTGGGCGCCTGGGGGTTGGAGGAGCTGTCCTTCACGACGGAGCTGGTGCTCAGCGAGCTGATCACCAACGCGATCCGCTACGGGGCCGAGCCCATCAAGGTCCGGCTGATCCTCGACCAGGTGCTGGTCTGCGAGGTCTCCGACGCCGGCAGCACCTCCCCGCACCTGCGGTACGCGGCCGCCACGGACGAGGGCGGGCGGGGGCTGTTCCTCGTGTCGCAGTTCGCGGAGCGCTGGGGGACGCGGTACACGGCCGAGGGGAAGGTGATCTGGGCCGAGCAGCTGCTGCGGTAGCGCTGCCCGGGGTCCGTGTTTGTGCCCGGTTGTTGTGTGCGCGTCCGTTGCGCCTGCGGCGGGCTGTCTCCCACCCTCCCTCCCTCCCTCCCCCAGCCTTCGGCCGGGGGGACCCCCATCCGGCGCGATTGGTGCGGGGCTCGCTCTGTGGGTTGGTGGGCCGGGGGCGGGGCCTCCGGGGTGGGCATTCTGTACCGCATATTTATGTGCATGGCGGGCACCACTCGTCGGTACCGTCTCTGCCGCACATCAAATACACGTCAGCGTCCAGAACGCCCACCCTCCCCCAGCCTTCGGCCGGGGGTGCCCCCAACTCCCCCACCCCCTCCGAATCGACGGCGACCAACGGCCGGTGGGAGGTCAGAAGGCAGCCCGGGGCACCGCACCCGTCCGACGCACCCCTCACCGGCTGTCATCGCCCGCGCGAGAACGGCCCCCGCCCAACGGGAGGGGCGGGGCCTGACGCAGACGTGGGCGGCAACCCGGACCGTCTCAAACCCCCATCGGCCGTTGTGCGCCCACACCGGCCGGAGGGGGCGTGGCGGGAGTGCTCCCCCTGGTCGAAGGTTGGGGGAGCTGAGCGGCGAACCCGGCGCCGAATGATGTGGGCTTGGGCCGTGGGGCCGTGGGGGGTCAGAAAGCGGTCCGGGGTCACCCCGGTTGCCTGACTGACCCCCCACCGGCCGTTGTGCGCCCATACGACGGGAGGGGGTGTGTCGGGGTGCTCCCCCCGGCCGAAGGCTGGGGGAGACGAGCGGCGGACCCGGCGCCCAAGGATGTTGGGGTAAACCGCGAGCGTTCTGGGGGTCCCCCCGGCCGAAGGCTGGGGGAGTGCGCCGGCGCGGCGCCGACCCCACTACGACGTGCGCAGGCCCGCACTGACCGTGCCGGGCAATCGGGCGGGAGGGTGGGCGGACGCCCGCCGCAGGCGCAGACAACCCGCACCCAACAACCGGGCAGCCCGGCGCAGCCGACTGCAGCCGACCGCAACCACCGCGGCCGCACACAACAACCGCCGCCCCCAATGGCGCCGCAGGCTCACACCCCGCACAGCCCCACGGGATGAATCGGCGTGGTCACATCCGTAAGCGGCCGCCCCGTCCCCCCACCCCGGTGCGCCACGAACTCCGCCGCGATGGACAACGCCGTCTCCTCCGGGGTGCGCGCACCGAGGTCGAGGCCGATCGGGCTGCGCAGCCGCCCCAGTTCGGCCTCGCCGAGGCCCGCGTCGCGCAGCCGGCCCAGGCGGTCCGCATGGGTGCGCCGGGACCCCATCGCACCGACGTACGCAACGGGCATGCGCAGGGCCCGCTCCAGCAGGGGCACGTCGAACTTGGCGTCGTGCGTGAGGACGCACACGACGGTGCGGCCGTCGACCGGGGTGCGCTCCAGGTACCGGTGCGGCCACTCCACGACGACCTCGTCCGCCTCCGGGAAGCGCCCGGCCGTCGCGAAGACCGGGCGCGCGTCGCAGACGGTCACCCGGTAGCCGAGGAACGTGCCGACCCGCACCAGGGCGGCGGCGAAGTCGATCGCCCCGAACACCAGCAGGCGCGGGGGCGGGATGCTGGCCTCGACCAGCAGTGTGAGCGGCTCGCCACAGCGACTACCGTCCGCACCGACGCCGAGCCCAACAACCGCGGTACGCCCCGCGTTCAGCAGGGCGTGCGCCTCGGCCGCGGCAGTGCGGTCCAGCTCCGGATCACCGAGGGTGCCCTCGTACGTCCCGCCGGGACGCACCAGCAGGGCCCGGCCGGGCAGACCGGCGGGCCCGGCCACGACCCTGGCCAGCGCCGCCGCCTCCCCCCGGGAGGCGGCGGCCAGCGCACCGGCGAGCTCCGGCCGCGCCCGCGTCCCGGGCGCGACCCGCTGGACGAAGACGTCGATGACCCCGCCGCAGGTCAGCCCCACGGCGAAGGCGTCGTCGTCGGCGTAGCCGAAGCTCCGGAGCAACGGCTCGCCGGTCTCCAGCACCTCCTGGCAGAGCTCGTAGACGGCGCCCTCGACGCAGCCGCCGGACACGCTGCCGACGGCGGTGCCGCCGGCGTCGACGGCGAGCGCCGCGCCGGGCTGCCGCGGTGCGCTGCCGCCGACCGCGACGACGGTGGCGACGGCGTACGGCCGGCCCTGCGCGGACCAGCGGGTGAGTTCGTCGGCGATGTCCAGCATGGCGAGGACTCCTTCTAGCTGACGCCGAGCCAGCCCTCCAGGGGGTGCAGGGCGAAGTGGACGACGAAGACGGCCGTGAGCACCCACATGAGGATCCCGGGCTCACGGAACCGGCCCTGGGCGGACTTGATCGCGGTGTACGCGATGACGCCGGCGCCGACCCCGGCGGTGATGGAGTAGGTGAAGGGCATCAGGGCCACGGTGAGGAAGACGGGCACGGCGACCGAGCGGTCGCCCCAGTCGACGTGCCGGGCGTTGCCCATCATCATGGCGCCGATCACGACCAGGGCCGCCGCGGCGACCTGGCCGGGGACGACCTGCGCCAGCGGGGTGAGGAACAGCCCGGCGGCGAAGAGGAGGCCGGTGACCACGGACGACAGGCCCGTGCGGGCGCCCTCGCCGACCCCGGTCGCGGACTCGACGAAGACGGTCTGCCCGGAGGCGCCGCAGGCGCCGCCGATCGCGCCGCCCGCGCCGTCGACGAACAGGGCCTTGCCGAGCCCCGGCATGCGTCCCTTGTCGTCGGCGAGCTTCGCCTCCGTGCCGACGCCGATGATGGTGGCCATCGCGTCGAAGAAGCCGGCCAGGACGAGCGTGAAGACGATCATGCCGGCGCCCAGCGCCCCGATGTGCTCCCAGCCGCCGAACTCGACCTGCCCGAACAGCCCGAAGTCGGGTGCGGAGACGACGTGGCCGGGCAGTTCCGGGACGGTCAGCCCCCACACCTCGGCGTCGGTGCCGCCGGCCGCGTGGACGGTCACGGCGAGGACGGTGCCGGTCACGATGCCGATGAGGATGGCACCGGGGACCTCGCGCGCCTGCAGCATGAAGATGAGCAGCAGGGTGACGCAGAAGACCAGCACGGGCCAGCCGGCCAGTTGCCCGCCGGCGCCCAGGGTCAGCGGGCTGCCCTCACCGCGGCCCACGAACCCGGCGTTGACCAGCCCGATCAGGGCGATGAACATGCCGATGCCGATGGTGATCCCGTGCTTGAGCGGCAGCGGGATCGCGTTCATGATGACCTCGCGCAGTCCGGAGACCACGAGGAGCACGATCACCAGGCCGTACAGGACGCACATCCCCATCGCCTGGGGCCAGGTCATGTGCGGGGCGACCTGTGCGGCGAGCACGCCGGAGACGGAGAGCCCCGCGGCGAGGGCGAGCGGCACCTTGCCGACGAGGCCCATGAGGAGGGTGGAGACGGCGGCGGCGAGCGCGGTCGCCGTGATCAGCCCGGTCTGGCCGAGCCGGTGGCCGTCGACGTCGGGGCCGGACAGCAGCAGCGGGTTGAGCAGCAGGATGTAGGCCATCGCCATGAAGGTCGTCAGGCCCCCGCGGAGTTCGCGGGCGACGGTGGAGCCGCGGTCGGATATGTGGAAGTACCGGTCGAGCCGGGTCCGGCCGCCCGGCCGGGGCGGGGGCGCGGCGCCGGGGGCGGGGGCGGTTGCGTGCGTGGCTGACGGGGTCGACTGGGTCATGCGGTGCCACTCCCAAGGTTCACAGGGGCACCCGGACGGCGTGTGCCGTACGGGATTTGGGATGGTCCGCAGCACGACCGGGGGACGGCCCGACAGTGGTGCGGTGTGACCGCCCGGCGCCGGGCGGCGCCGGGCGGAGCTGCCTCACGTACCGGTCAGGTGCTCCGGCCGGACCGGTACGCGGCCGAGGGCGAGTCCGGTCGCCGCGCGGATGGCGGCGACGACGGCCGGGGTGGAGGACAGGGTCGGGGCCTCGCCGACGCCGCGCAGCCCGTACGGGGCGTGGTCGTCGGCGAGTTCGAGCACGTCGACGGGGATGGGCGGCGTGTCGAGGATGGTGGGGATGAGGTAGTCGGTGAAGGACGGGTTCCGGACGGTGGCGCGGTCGGAGACGAGGATCTCCTCCATGACGGCCAGGCCGAGGCCCTGGGTGGTGCCGCCCTGGATCTGGCCGATGACCGACAGCGGGTTGAGCGCCTTGCCGACGTCCTGCGCGCAGGCGAGTTCGACGACCTTGACGAGGCCGAGTTCGGTGTCGACGTCCACGACGGCGCGGTGCGCGGCGAAGGAGTACTGCACGTGCCCGCGGCCCTGGCCGGTGCGCAGGTCGAAGGGCTCGGTGGGGCGGTGCCGCCACTCCCGTTCGACGTCGATCGTCTCGTCGCCGAGCACCTCGGCGAGTTCGGCCAGCACCTCGCCGCCGTCGGTGACGACCTTGCCGCCCTCCAGCAGGAGTTCGGCGGTGGCCCAGGCGGGGTGCTGGCTGCCGAACCTGGCCCGGCCCAGGTCCAGGACGCGTTCGCGCACCGCCTCGCAGGTGTGCCGCACCGCGCCGCCGGTGACGTACGTCTGCCGGGAGGCGGAGGTGGAGCCGGCCGAACCGACCCGGGTGTCGGCGGGGTCGATGGTGACCTGGGTGACGCCGAGTTCGGTGCGGGCGATCTGGGCGTGCACGGTGACGCCGCCCTGGCCGACCTCGGCCATCGCGGTGTGGACGGTGGCGACCGGCCGGCCGGCGATCACCTCCAGGCGGACGCGGGCGGTGGAGTAGTCGTCGAAGCCCTCGGAGAAGCCGACGTTCTTGATGCCGACGGCGTAGCCGACGCCCCGGACGACGCCCTCGCCGTGGGTGGTGTTGGACAGCCCGCCGGGCAGCCCGCGGACGTCCACGGCGCCGCCGGCGCTCTCCCACTCCCGCTCGGGCGGCATCGGCATCGCCTTGACGCGGCGCAGCAGTTCGGCGACGGGCGCCGGGGAGTCGACGACCTGTCCGGTGGGCATGACGGCGCCCTGCGACATGGCGTTGAGCCGCCGGAACTCCACCGGGTCCATGTCGAGCGCGGCGGCGAGCCTGTCCATCTGCGCCTCGTAGGCGAAGCAGGCCTGGACCGCGCCGAAGCCGCGCATGGCGCCGCAGGGCGGGTTGTTGGTGTAGAGCGCGAGGGCCTCGATGTCGACGTCGTCGATGACGTACGGGCCGGCGCTGAGCGAGGAGGCGTTGCCGACGACGGCCGGCGAGGAGGAGGCGTAGGCGCCGCCGTCCAGCACGATGCGGCACCGCATGTGGGTGATCTTCCCGTCGCGGGTGGCGCCGTGCTCGTAGTGCAGCTTGGCGGGGTGCCGGTGGACGTGCCCGAAGAAGGACTCGAAGCGGTTGTAGACCATCTTGACGGGCTTGCCGGTGCGCAGCGCCAGCAGGCAGGCGTGGATCTGCATCGACAGGTCCTCGCGCCCGCCGAAGGCGCCGCCGACGCCGGAGAGCGTCATGCGGACCTTCTCCTCGGGCAGGCCGAGGACGGGGGCGATCTGGCGGAGGTCGGCGTGCAGCCACTGGGTGGCGATGTAGAGGTCGACGCCGCCGTCCTCGGCGGGCACGGCGAGGCCGGACTCGGGGCCCAGGAAGGCCTGGTCCTGCATGCCGACCTCGTAGTCCCCGGTGACGATGACGTCGGCGCGCCGGGCGGCCGCGTCGGCGTCGCCGCGGACGATCGGCTGGCGGTGCACGACGTTGGGGTGCGGTACGTGGCCGCTGTGGTGGTCGGTGCGGCCCTCGTGGAGCAGCGGCGCGTCCGGGGCGGTGGCCGTCGCCTCGTCGACGACGACGGGCAGTTGCCGGTACTCGACCTCGATCTTCGCGGCGGCGCGGCGGGCGGTCTCGGGGTGGTCGGCGGCGACGAGCGCCACCGGTTCGCCGTGGTGGCGTACCCGGCCGTGGGCGAGGACGGGGGTGTCCTGGATCTCCAGGCCGTAGTGCCGCACGTCGGTGGGCAGGTCGTCGTAGGTCAGCACGGCGTGCACGCCGGGCTGCGCCAGCGCCCGCGAGACGTCGAGGGAGACGATCTCGGCGTGCGCGTGGGGGCTGCGCAGGGTGTGGCCCCACAGCATGTCCTCGTGCCACAGGTCGGAGGCGTAGGCGAACTCACCGGTGGTCTTCAGGACGCCGTCCGGGCGCAGCGTGGACTCGCCGATGCCGCCGCGGGTCTCGCTGCCCTGCGTGGTGGGGGTGGGGGTGCGGGTCACGCCCATCGCGGTCAGCCCTCCGTCCCGGTGCGGGCGGCCGCGAGGCGGACCGCGTCGAGGATCTTCTCGTAGCCGGTGCAGCGGCACAGGTTGCCCGACAGGGCCTCGCGGATGTCGGCGTCGGTGGGCTGGGCGTTGCGTTCGAGCAGTTCGTCCGCGGCGACCAGCAGACCCGGGGTGCAGAAGCCGCACTGGACGGCTCCGGCGTCGACGAAGGCCTGCTGGACCGGCGAGAGATCGGTGGCCGGGCCCGCGGGGCGCGCCTGCCACCGCTGTGCGGCGCCCGGGTCGGTGCCGGGGCCCGCCTCGCCGGTGTCGCGCTCCTTGGCGAAGTCCGCCAGTCCCTCGACGGTCACGACCTCCCGGTCCTGCACCTGGCCGGCCGCGACCAGGCAGGCGCACACCGGCACTCCGTCGAGCCGCACCGTGCAGGAGCCGCACTCGCCCTGCTCGCAGGCGTTCTTGGAGCCGGGCAGGCCCATGCGCTCGCGCAGGACGTACAGCAGGCTCTCGCCCTCCCACACGTCGTCGGCCTCCTGGCGCCGTCCGTTGACGGTGAAGGTCACGCGCATCGGGAGCTCCTCTCGTCGCCGCGGTAGGCGTCCCAGGTCCAGCCGAGGGTGCGGCGGGCCATCACCTGGAGGGCGTGGCGGCGGTAGGCGGCACTGCCGCGCACGTCGTCGATGGGGCTGGCGCAGGCGGCGACCAGCTCGGCGAACTCGCGGGCCACGGACGGCGGCAGGGTCCTGCCGCTGTCCCACAGGCCCTCCTCCTCCAGCGCCGCGTTCAGGAACTCCTCGGCCGTGGTGGCGCGGACCGGGGTGGGGGCGGCCGAGCCGATGCCGGTGCGCACCGTGCGGGTGGCGGGGTGCAAAGCCAGGCCGAAGGCGCAGACCGCGATGACCATGGCGTTGCGGGGGCCGACCTTGGAGAACTGCTGGGGGCCGTCGGCCTTGGCGATGTGCACGGCGCGGATCAGCTCGTCCGGGGCGAGGGCGTTGCGCTTCACCCCGGTGTAGAACTCCTCGACCGGGATGAGCCGGGTGCCGCGTACGGACACCGCCTCCACCTCGGCGCCGGCGGCGAGCAGCGGCGGGTGCGAGTCCCCGGCCGGGGAGGCGGCGCCGAGGTTGCCGCCGACGCTGCCGCGGTTGCGGATCTGCGGGGAGCCCACGGTCCGGGCGGCGAGCGCGAGGCCGGGCAGTTCGCCGCCCAGGGCCTCGATGACGCGGGTGTAGGGGACCGCGGCGCCCAGCCGTACGGACTCCTCCCCCACCTCCCACTCGTACAGCTCGCCGACCCGGTTCAGGTCCAGCAGGACATCGGGCCGGCGGTGGTCGAAGTTGATCTCGACCATCACGTCGGTGCCACCCGCGATGGGGACGGCCGTGGGATGCTCCGCCTTGGCGGCGAGGGCCTCCTCCCAGGTCGCGGGACGCAGGAAGTCCATGAGCGCTCTCTTCTTCCTCGGGGGGACGGGACGGGGCTGTTCCATGTCCTGTGCGCGCTGTGTGACCCAGTACACGACCGGGCGGGGTGCCGGGTGCAGTCACCGAACACATGAAGCACTTCGCTGGTCGCTAAGCTGGTCTTGTAGATTCCTCCGAAAGACGCGGATCCGAAACCTGTCGGCATCGACGCGGCAACACCGATGCGACCGGGCGGGCGCCACCCTGGTACCGGTTCGGACGAGGAAGCGCTCGAGACAAGGCGACGACGATGCGGCTGCGCGCACTGCTGGACACCCATGCCCTCGGCCTGCGGCTGCTCGGCGGCGAGGAGGAGCTGGACCGGACGGTCCGTGGCGTGATGACCACCGACCTGAAGGACCCCAGCCGCTACCTCTCCGGCGGCGAACTGGTGCTGACCGGGCTGGCGTGGCGCCGCCGGCCGGAGGACTCGGAGCGCTTCGTGCGGATCCTCGCCGCGGCCGGGGTCGCCGGTCTCGCGGCCGGCGAGGCCGAACTGGGCTCCGTCCCGGACGACCTGGTGCTGGCCTGCGCCCGGCACCGGCTGCCGCTCTTCGCGGTCGACGAGGACGTCGCCTTCGCCGCCATCACCGAGCATGTCGTGCGTCAGGTGTCGACCGAGCGCGCCGGGGACCTGGCCGCCGTGGTGGAGCGGCACCGCCGGCTGATGACCTCCGGGCCCGAGGGCGGCGGTCCCGACGCCGTCCTGGACCTGCTCGGCAGCGACCTCGACCTGCGGGCCTGGGTGCTGTCCACGACCGGGCGCCGGATCGCCGGCTCCGACCACCCGCTGCCCGCCGCCGTACGGGCCGAGCTGGCCGGCGAGCACCTCGCCGCCACGCGGACCGGCCGCCCCTCGCCGCACCGCGCCTACACCGAGGGCCGCCACTACGCGCTCTTCCCGGTCCGCAGCGGCGACCCGGACGACGACCTCCGCGGCACCCTGCTCTCCGACTGGTTCCTGGCCGTCGACGCGGACGCGGGCGACTGGCCCGCCGAGCGCCTGGACCTGCTGGACGGCGTCACGCAGCTCATCGCCGTCGAGCGCGACCGGCGGGACGCCGCGCGCACCGTGCGTCGCCGGCTCGCCGCCGAGGTGATGGACCTCGTGCAGACCGGCGCGCCGCCGGGCGAGATCGCCGCCCGGCTGCGCGTGGCCGCACCCGTCCTGGTGCCGGGCCTGGGCACCGCGCCGCACTGGCAGGTCGTCGTCGCCCGCGTCGACTGGGCGGGCGGCGGGCCCGCGGCCGGTCCGGTCGCCCAGTCCCTGCTGGAGGAGGCGCTGGTCGACCCCGCAGCGGTGGGCCCCGACCCGGCCGACCGCCTGGCCGTCGCCCACACGGGCGAGGAGGCACTGGCCCTCGTCCCGCTGTCGTCGCTGGAGTCCGACGGCGCCGCCCCCGAACTGTCCGCCCAGGGCCTGCTCTCCGTCCTGCGCGGACCCCTCACCCGGGGCCTCGACGGCGACGGGCGGCTCACCATCGGCGTCAGCGCCGCCGTCCACTCCGCCGACGGGCTGCGCGGCGCCCTGGAGGAGGCCCGCCACGCCCGCCGCGTCGCCGCGGCCCGCCAGGGCCGGGTCTGCGTCGCCGGCCACGAGGAACTGGCCTCCCACGTCCTGCTGCTGCCGTTCGTCCCGGACGACGTCCGCCGCGCCTTCACCGCCCGGCTCCTGGACCCGCTGCGCGCCTACGACCGGCGCCACCGCGCGGAGCTCATCCCCACGCTCGAGGCCTTCCTCGAGTGCGACGGCTCCTGGACGCGCTGCGCGAACCGGCTGCATCTCCACGTCAACACTCTGCGCTACCGCATCGGCAGGATCGAGCAACTGACGGGCCGCGACCTGTCGCGCCTGGAGGACAAGCTCGACTTCTTCCTCGCCCTGCGGATGAGCTGACTCCTCGGCGGCAGATCGCGGGGGGACCGCGGCGTCGGGGAAGCCTCCGCCGCCGGCCTGGCGAGGACGCCCGTGCGGCCCCGGCCCGCGCGTCCCCGCCCGGCCGGGACCCGCGCCCTCCATGGGGCGGATGGCGAACGGCTCGGACCGACAGGTGCCGCGCCGGGCGGTCCGCACCCGCCCGCACGCGAGCGCGTCCCGGCATCGCGGGGGCACCGTCGGACCGATCGCCCGACCGCCGCAACTGGGCCACGCTCCCGGTCCCGCCGTCCGGCTCGGGACCTCGCCCCGGCCGCCCGCGGCATCGGGGAGGCAGCCGGTCGGGAAGCCTCCGCCGCCGACCGGGCGAGGACACCCGTGCGGCCCCGGCCTGCACGTCCCCGCCCGGCCGGGACCCGCACGCTCCAGGCCGAACGGGCCGCCGAACAGGGGGCGGAGGCTGACCAGCTCGGACCGGCAGGTGCCGCACGTGCGCGGCGGCCCGCACCCGCGGGGCGTGCAGGTCGTCCTCGGCGGGTACAGCGGGCGCGGCGACGTGACGGTCCTTTCCCCGGCGGCGGGACGGGAGGGTCCCGCGCCGGACCGCGTGGTGCGCTCCGGCTTCGCATCGCGCCGCCGCGCGGCGACCTGACGGGCGAACCCCGCGCGAGCGCACGTCCCCGGACCGGCCGCCCTCGTCCCGGAGAACCGGATCAGGTGCGCCGGGCGACGCACCACGCGTCGACACGGCCCCACCGGTACGGGTGAACATCACGCGCCCCACCGGATGCGCCCCGGAGGCGCGGGAGTTGCGGGTGGGCGGTGCCGAAGAGGGGCAGGAATTCGATCACGCGCCGTCCGCCCTCTTGGCGTGGCACCCGGTGTCGTGCTGGACTTCCGCCCAACCGGCTCAATGACGCGCTTCGGGGAGGGCAAGTGGCGGACACCGCCATGTCGGACGCAGAGGTGGGACCGAACGCGCCGGGTGGCGGAACGCCGCCCGACGTGACGCGGCTGCGGGGCCGCGGGTGCTGGACGGAGGCCGCGCTGTTGCTCGCCCCGCACGCGGAGCGGCTGCCGGCGGAGGCGACCCGGCGGGCGGCGCTGCTGATCGAGCGCTGCATGTTCACCCTGAACGGCTGGGCGGAGGCCGAGGACGCACTGCGCACGGCGGAGGCCCTGGCCCGTACGGACGACGAGCGCGGCGAGGCCGCCTGCGAACGCGGCAACCTGGCGTACCTGGCGACGCTCTTCGGGCTCCGCGACCGGGCGGACGAGGCGCGGGCGGCGCTGATGCGCAGTGCGGCGCTGCTGGCGCCGGGGGCGGCCGGGCGGCCGCTGCTGGACTTCCGGCGCGGTCTGGTCGCGGAGAACCTGGGCGACGACCCGGCCGCGGCACGGGCCGCGTACCGCCGGGCGCACGCGGGGGCGGTGGCCCACGACGACGTGCTGCTGACCTCGTACACCTGGCGGCACCTGGCCGGGCTGGCGGCCCGTGACGGGGACGTCGCCGAGGCGCGGCACGGGTTCGCCGAGTCGCTGCGGATCCGGGTGGAGCTCGGCTACGCGGTCGGGGTCGCGCCGGCCCTGACGGCGCTGGCCGGGGTGTCGCCGGAGCCGGAGGCGGAGCGGCTGCGCGCGGAGGCGGCGCGGTTGTTCCGGACGCTGGGCGGTGTGCCCGTGTGGCTCGCCCGGGAGCTGGAGCCGGAGGCGGCGGGGGACGCGGGCTGAGCGTCACGCCCCGGAGAAGTGCTCCCGCACCAGTGACTCGACGGCGGTGAGGTCGCCGGAGACCAGTGCCTCCAGCAGCGCCGCGTGCTGCGTGGCGTCGGCGATCAGGCGGGAGCTGATGCCACGCACCGGGGCCGCGCCGGGGCGGGCGTGGCCGTGGTCCTCGGTGACCGGCCACTGCGACCTGCGGTGCAGCTCGTCCGCCACGGCCACGAGCTGCCGGTTGCCGGACAGCTCCAGCAGGGCACGGTGGAAGACCCGGTCCGCCTCGGCGTAGGCGGCGCGGTCGCCGAGGGCCGCGGCGGCCACCGTGGCCTCGGCGAGCGGGCGCAGCTGCTCCCAGCGGGACGCGGGAAGGGTGCGGGCCATCCGCAGCACGACGGGGACCTCCAGGAGCGCGCGCACCTCGGCGAGCTCGGCGAGGTCCCGCCTGCTGCGCTCGGCGACCCGGAATCCCTTGTTCGGCATGGCCTCCACGGCGCCCTCGCGGGCCAGCAGCTGCATCGCCTCGCGCACCGGGGTGGCGGAGACGCCGAAGCGCTCGGCGAGCGCGGGCGCGGAGTACACGGCCCCGGGGCGCAGCTCGCCGGTGAGCAGGGCGCCGCGCAGGGCGCGCAGGACCTGGTCCCGCACGGTGTGCCGCTCGGGCATCCGGCGCGGCCGGGGGAACCCCTCGTCGCGCTCCGGGGCGGCCCCGGAGCCGGGGTCGGCGTGCGGGTGGGCGCCCCGGACCCGCTCGTCGTGACCGGGGGGCAGCCCGGGGGCCGCGGCGGTGGGCGCCGCGGGGCGCCGCTGGGCGCGGGGGGCGTACTCCACAGGGGCTCCTTCGGGCAGTCGTGTGCGCTGGCGCACTCCCGCGGGGAATGTGCGCCGCCTCTATTGCAACACGCTCGGCGACCGGCTTCGAGCCCCCGGAGCGACGGCTCCGCCCGGGGCAAGATCGTCCGAGGTATGGCACACCTCATGTGGATCTTTCTCCCCATGTCATCTGATCACCCGTCAGGTCACAGGTTTCAACTCGATCAACTGAACCAAACCCGCTTTCCAGTTCGAGCATTCTGACGATCTCGTCCCACGCCACCCCTCCGTTGGCGTTCTCTTGCCCTGAAACCGCATCACGCGTCCGAGGCGTTCGCCAGGATGGCGCGCGGACGCCGTCTCGCGGCCCGAGCGCGACGGTACTGCGACGCAAGGAATCGCACGATGAGACTTACGGACATAACGCTGGACTGGGCGCTCCCGTGCGCCGTCGGTCTGGCGGTCCTCGCCGCCGCCGCGGTGTTCCTGCGCAACCGCAAGGCCCGCAAGGATGACGCGGGCCAGGCCGATTCCTGGGAGCGCGCCGAGGAGCGCCGCCGCAAGAAGGAGGCCCTGTACGGCACGGCCTCGTACGTCCTGCTCTTCGGGTGCGCCTCGGTCGCCGCGGCCCTGTCCTTCCACGGCCTGGTCGGCTTCGGACAGCAGAACCTCGGCCTCTCCGGCGGCTGGGAGTACCTGGTGCCCTTCGGGCTCGACGGCGCCGCGATGTTCTGCTCGGTGCTCGCCGTCCGCGAGGCGAGCCACGGTGACGCCGCGCTGGGCTCGCGGCTGCTGGTGTGGCTGTTCGCGGGCGCGGCGGCCTGGTTCAACTGGGTGCACGCCCCGCGCGGCGGCGGCCACGCCGGCGCCCCGGAGTTCTTCGCGGGCATGTCGCTGTCCGCGGCGGTGCTCTTCGACCGCGCGCTGAAGCAGACCCGCCGGGCCGCCCTGCGCGAGCAGGGGCTGATCCCGCGGCCGCTGCCGCAGATCCGCATGGTCCGCTGGCTGCGCGCGCCCCGCGAGACGTACGGCGCCTGGTCGCTGATGCTGCTCGAGGGCGTCCGCACCTTGGACGAGGCCGTCGAGGAGGTCCGCGAGGAGCGCGCCCGCAAGGAGCAGGAGGCGATCCGCCGTCGCGAGCACGAGCGCCTGGAGCGGGCCCGCATCAAGGCGATCAACCGGCAGCACCGGATCTGGAACCGCGGCGGCAGCAAGTACGAGCTGCCCTCCTCGGCCGCGGCCGGCGCCCAGTCCGGCGCGGAGCCTGCCATAGAACCGGAGAAGGCCGAACTGCCCTCGCGCTCCCGGCCCGCCCTGTCGCCCGTACGTGAGGAGACCGCCCGTACGACGATCGACCTCACCGCCGAGGACGACACGATGGCGCTCCCCAAGCTGGACTCGCTCGAGCGCAAGCTCGCCGACCTGGAGCGCCAGTACGGCTGATGCCCCGCGCATGTGACGTCTCATCGGTTCGCTGCCCCGGCCCGGAATCCCGGCCGGGGCAGCGGCGTTCCGGGGCAAGGAGCGTGGACGGGTCGCGGGCGGGGCGGTCGCGGGCGGGTCAGCGGGCCCCGGCGTCGAGTTCGAACCAGACGATCTTCCCGGTGCCGTCGCCGTCGGGGCGCACTCCCCAGGCGTCGGCGAGCGACTGGACGAGCAGCAGTCCACGGCCCGAGGTACGACGGTCGGAGGGGGCGCGCAGCCGCGGGTGACGGGTGGTGAAGTCGCGTACCTCTACGCGCAGTCGGCGGGCGTCGCCGGGCTGCAGCGTCACGGTGAGGACGGCGCCGCGGTCGGTGTGGCGCAGGGCGTTGGTGACGAGTTCGGTGGTGAGGAGTTCCGCCGTGTCGGCGAGGTCGGGCACGCCCCAGCTCCGTAACGCCTCGCGCAGCAGCCTGCGCACATCGGCGACGGCCGGCAGGTCTGCGTGCTGGAGGGGCCGGTGCAGGCGGCGCGCCTCGACGGGCCCCCCGGCCTCCCTGCCGCCCGGCTGGACAGGCTGACGTTCCATCGGCTCCGCTCCGGCCGCTGACGCCCTTTCGGGTTCGAACATCTACGCGCAATGCATGCCCCACCGCGACCACGTCCAGTCATGGACCGGGGACGGAGCGCTCACAACCCATTGCATGCAATGCATGCAATGGATACAGTGGAGGGGTGCAGCAGACGGATGCCGCGCGCACGCGGCTGCGGGAACTGATCCTGGACGGGGTGTACGCCCCCGGCCAGCGCCTGACCGAGCTCGAGGCGGCGGCGATGCTGGCGATGAGCCGTACGCCGGTGCGGGAGGCGTTCCGGGCGCTGGTCGCGGACGGGCTGGTGCGTTCCACGGGGCGCGGGGTGAGCGTGGTCGAACTGGGGCCGGAGGCCCTGCGGCACGCCTACGAGGTACGAGGAGTGCTGGAGGCCCTGACGGCGGAGCTGGCCGCGGAGCGGCAGCGGCGGGGGGAGCTGGCGCCCGCCGAACTGACCGCGCTGGAACGGCTCGCGGAACAGGCGGAGGAGGCCACGGCAGCGGGCCGGCAGGCCGAGGCCGTACGGCACAACCGGCGCTTCCACACCCGCGTCGCCACCCTGTCGGCGAACCCGGTGGCCGCGGGTTCGCTGGAGCGGCTGTGGGACCAGATACAGGTCTCCACGCGGCGATCCCTGGCCGCGCCGGAGCGCCCCGGCCAGGTCGCCGCCCAGCACCGCCGGCTGCTCGCCGCGATCGCCGCGGGCCGCGCCGCGGAGGCCCACGCGGCCGCCCGCGAGCACGTCATGGACACCTGTTCCGCCTACGAGCGGGACGGGACGGAGGAGGAGCGTTAGCCGTGCCCGACATCAGCAAGCGTCACACCTACACCACCGAGGTCGTCTGGACCGGCAACCGGGGTGCGGGCACCAGCACGTACCGCGGCTACGGGCGGGAGCACGAGGTCACCGCCCCCGGTCTGCCCGTCCCCGCGATACCCGGCAGCTCGGACCCCGCCTTCCGCGGCGACCCCGCCCGCTGGAACCCCGAACAGCTGCTGCTCGCCGCGCTGTCGCAGTGCCACATGCTCTCCTACCTGCACGTGTGCACCGTCGCCGGAGTGGTCGTCACCTCCTACACCGACCGGGCCGAGGGCACGATGGAGGAGACCGGGGACGGCGGCGGCCACTTCACCCGTGCCCTGCTGCGGCCCCGGGTGGAGGTGGCCTCCGCCGCCATGGTGGACGCCGCCGTCACACTGCACGCCGAGGCCCACCGGTTGTGCTTCATCGCCGGCTCGGTCAACTTCCCCGTGGACCACGAGGCGGAGGTGGCCGTCGCCGCGGCCGACCGGCCGTGATCCGGGGGCGACCGCCCCCGGATCAGCGCAGTCCGCGCAGGACGTTGCCCTCGGTGGTGAGGTAGTGGGAGCGGTAGTCGAATCGGCGCGCCCGGGCGAACAGCAGGTAGTAGTACTTGGCGTTCTCGCTGAA
The DNA here is from genome assembly GCF_055635295.1 of Streptomyces sp. NPDC111520. Lineage (NCBI taxonomy): Bacteria > Bacillati > Actinomycetota > Actinomycetes > Kitasatosporales > Streptomycetaceae > Streptomyces > Streptomyces sp. NPDC111520. The sequence continues at coordinate 236,712 of NZ_JBVKBW010000005.1, forward strand.
CCAGTAGGCGGGCGTCAGGTCGCCCAGCTTCATGGGACGGGCCGTCACGTCGCGCACCACGGTGTAGCCGTTGGCCACCTTGCAGTACTGCCTCTGCCGCCGGAACATCTCCGCGGCCCGCAGCCGGTAGAGGTCCTTGCCCGTGGCGAGCCACAGGAAGAGGCAGGAGTCCACGTACTCCGGACGCAGCGGGTAGGAGGCGTCCAGGGCGCGCATCCCGTGGTAGTCCAGGCTCTCGGGCGGCAGGCGGAAGGAGCGCAGGGCGGCGGCCCAGCTGTCGTGGTAGGCCTCGCCCTCGGCGACCCGGCCGCTCTGGGCGAGCAGTCCCGCGTAGAAGGCGGTGAGTTCGGACTGCGCGTGCCCGGTGGCGGCGCCCGTGCGCATGTCGGCCTGGCGGAACCAGAGCCGTCCGGAGCGGCGCTCGGTCAAGTGCCGCAGGACGGCGGCGGTGAGCGTGGTGTACCAGGTGCGCAGCTCCTCGTCGCGGTACAGCTCCCAGCCGTCCCAGAGGTACTCGTAGAAGGAGTCGACGGGCGGGTCGAGGGTGGCGGTGGTGCCGGTCCAGGCGCCGGTCTCGATGTTCATGCCTGTGCCGAGCAGGTTCAGCCGCGAGCGGCGGTCGTAGACGGCGCGCAGGGCCTTCTTCGCCGCGTCGTAGTACTTGCGGTCGCCGGTGAGCCGGGACAGCTCGCCGAACTCGGTGATGCAGGTGCCGATCTCGGCGAGGTAGTTCTCCTTGCCGGAGACCGCGCCGGTGGCCAGGTTCACGTAGCGGTAGGGCGCCCCGGTGGGCGAGCGGGTGAAGGCGGGCAGCAGCCGGTCCGCCAGTTCGCGGGCGCGGTCGAGCAGGACCGTGTCCTTGGTGGCCAGGTGCCCCGAGAGCAGCCCGCCGACCAGCCGGATGATCGTCTCGAAGACCTGCACGGGCGCGTCCTGCCCGAGCACGAGGTCGTCGCGCACCCACTGGACGCCGGCGTCCAGTTCCTCGTCCAGTTCCATCAGGTAGAGGGTGTCCAGCGACTCGACGATCGTCAGGCCGAGGGTGCTGCCGGGGATGAAGAAGTCCGAGCCGGTACCGGCGACCGGCCGCAACTCGTCGCGTCCCCAGGCGAGTCTGCGGTAGGCGTCCCAGGCGCTGCGGAACTCGGTGACGGATGCCCGGGCGAGCGCGGCGTACGGTTCGGCCGCCGCGGCCGCACCCGCACCGGGCAGGGACACGGCGGGCACGGCGGCGAGGGGGGCGAGCCGGGCTGCCGCACCGAGGAACCTGCGCCGGGAGAGTCCGCGGGGACGCGCGATTTTTCTCATGCCACGAAAACCCCGTCCGCCTTCCGGGCGTTACGGGACACCACCGTATTGACGGGGAATCCATCCGGTGAGCCGACCCGAGGAGCTGAGATGCACGACGACCGTCTGCTGGTCGAGGGCCGTCTGACCAGGGCCATGAACCAGTTCGTGCGGCCCGCCCGCTACGCCGACCGGGTGCCGCTGGGCATGTCGGCCTGGCACGTGGAGGACCGGAGGGGGGAGCCGCCGCCGGTCGGCGAGGCGCTGACGGCCTGGTCGGACGGAAGGTTCGAACCGTTCTCCGTGGGCACGCGCTGGGGACCGCCGTGGTCGACCAGCTGGTTCCGGCTGGAGGGCACGGTGCCGGCGGCGTGGGCGGGCCGCCGGGTTGAGGCCGTGATCGACCCGGGGTTCGGGAACGACGGCCCGGGCTTCGTGGCCGAGGGGATGGTGTACGACGCCGAGGGGGTGCCGGTCAAGGGCGTCCACCCGCTCAACCGGCACGTCCCGGTGGCCTCCCCCGCCGCCGGGGGAGAACGGGTGAACCTCCTGCTGGAGGCGGCGGCCAACCCCGCCGTGCTGCGCGACTGGCTGCCGACCCCGCTGGGCGACGTGCTGACCGCCGGGGCGGAGCCGCTGTACCGCTTCGACACCGCCGAACTGGCCGTCCTGGACGAGGACGTCTGGCACCTCGTGCTGGACGTCGAGGTCCTCGAGGGCCTGATGCACGAGCTGGACTTCCACGACCCGCGCCGCCACGAGATCCTGCGCGCGCTGGAGGACGCCCTGGACGCGCTCGACCTGCACGACGTGCACGGCACCGCGGCCGACGCCCGCCGCGAGCTGGCCGGGGCGCTCTCCCGCCCCGCGCACGCCGGAGCCCACCGCGTCTCGGCGACCGGCCACGCGCACATCGACTCGGCGTGGCTGTGGCCGCTGCGGGAGACCGTCCGCAAGGCCTCGCGCACCTTCGCCAACGTCACCGCGCTCGCCCGTGACTACCCCGAGCTGGTCTTCGCCTGCTCGCAGGCCCAGCAGTACGCCTGGGTGAAGGAGCACCAGCCGGTGGTGTGGCAGCGCATCCAACAGGCCGTCAGGAACGGCAACTGGGCGCCCGTCGGTTCCATGTGGGTCGAATCCGACGCCAACATGCCCGGCGGCGAGGCGCTGGCCCGGCAGCTCGTCCACGGCAAGCGCTTCTTCCTCGACGAACTGGGCGTGGAGACCGAGGAGATCTGGCTGCCGGACTCCTTCGGCTACACCGCCGCCTTCCCGCAGCTGGCGAAGCTCGCGGGGGTCCGCTGGTTCCTCACCCAGAAGCTGTCCTGGAACCAGACCAACAAGATGCCGCACCACACCTTCTGGTGGGAGGGCATCGACGGCACGCGCGTGTTCACCCACTTCCCGCCCGTCGACACCTACAACTCGCAGCTCTCCGGTCGTGAACTGGCGCACGCGGTGCGCAACTTCGCCGAGAAGGGGCGCGCCACGCGGTCCATGGTGCCGTTCGGCTGGGGGGACGGCGGCGGCGGTCCCACCCGGGAGATGCTGGAGAAGGCGCGCCGGCTGCGTTCCCTGGAGGGGTCGCCCCGGGTGGAGATCGAGAAGCCGGCCGCCTTCTTCACGGCCGCCGAGGCCGAGTACGGCGAGCGTGCCCCGGTGTGGTCGGGGGAGCTCTACCTGGAGCTGCACCGCGCGACGTACACCACGCAGGCCAGGACCAAGCAGGGCAACCGGCGCAGCGAGCACCTGCTGCGCGAGGCCGAGTTGTGGTGCACGGCGGCCGCGCTGGAGGCGCCGTCCTCGTACGCCTACCCGTACGAGGAGCTGGACCGGACCTGGAAGACGGTGCTGCTGCACCAGTTCCACGACATCCTGCCGGGCAGTTCCATCGCCTGGGTGCACCGCGAGGCGCGTGACACCTACGCGGAGGTGCGGGAGGAGTTGGAGGCCCTCCTCGCGGCGGCGGTGCGGGCGCTGGGCGGCGAGGGGTCCCAGGGCTCCCCCGCCCTGCTCAACGCCTCGCCGTACGCACGGCAGGAGGTGGTCGAGTTGGACGCCGACGCCGCGGCGGCCCTGCCGGCGGACAGTGGCGCTCAGCCCCTGCCGGACGGGCGGGCGGCGGTGGCGGTCGGCGTCCCGGCGCTGGGCGCCGCTGCTCTGGGGGGCCGGGCGGAGGTCGTGGACGAGCCGGTGCGCGTCGTACGGGAGGACGGACTGATCGTGCTCGGCAACGGCCTGCTGCGGGTGGCTGTCGACACGGACGGGCTGCTGGCCTCGGTGCGCGACATGACCGCCGGGCGGGAGGTGCTGGCGCCAGGAGCGCGCGGCAACCTGCTGCAACTGCACCCCGACCACCCGACCAAGTGGGACGCCTGGGACATCGACCGCCACTACCGGCGCAAGCACACCGACCTGACGTCGGCGGAGTCGGTCGAACTCGTCGAGGAGGGGCCGCTGCGGGCCTCCGTGCGGGTCGTGCGCGCCTTCGGCGGCAGCCGTGTCGTCCAGGAGCTCCGGCTGTCCGCGGGCAGCCGCCGGCTGGACGTGCTCACGGAAGTGGACTGGCACGAGTCGGAGAAGGTGCTGAAGGCGTCCTTCCCGCTGGACGTGCTCGCCGAGCGTTCCACCGCGGAGATCCAGTTCGGGCACGTGCACCGCCCCACCCACGTCAACACCGGCTGGGACGCGGCCCGCTTCGAGCTCTGCGCGCACCGCTGGCTGCACGTCGGCGAGCCCGGCTACGGGATCGCGCTCCTCAACGACTCCACCTACGGCCACGACGCGGGCCGTTCCGGCACCGACACCACCGTCCGGCTCACCCTGCTGCGCGCCCCGCACAGCCCCGATCCGCACACCGACCAGGGCACGCACCGCTTCCGCTACGCGCTGCTGCCCGGAGCGGCGGTGGGCGACGCGGTCGCGGAGGGGCTCGCGCTCAACCTGCCGCTGCGGCGGGCGGATTCACTGCCGGCGCTGCGGCCGCTGCTGCGGGTCGGCCATCCCGGCATCACCGTGGAGTCGGTCAAGCTCGCCGACGACCGCTCCGGTGACGTGGTGGTGCGCCTGTACGAGTCGCGGGGGGACCGCGCCTCGGGCACGCTCGCCACGGGCTTCCCTCTCGTCCGTGCCCAGGTCACCGACCTGCTGGAACGGCCGCTCGAGGACGCCGGACGCGACGGCGACGCGGTCGCCGTCGCGCTGCGCCCCTTCCAGGTCCTGACGCTGCGGCTCACCCCGGGGCCGCGTCGGGGTCAGGCGTCCCAGACGGCGACGGCCGTGCGGTCGTCGGCGTAGCCCTTGACCCTGGTCTGGGTGTCGCCGAGGAAGGCCGGCAGTCCCGGCGGCTCGGCGGCACCCCAGCGCTGCGTGAGGCGGGCGACGAGGGCGGGCTCGCCGCGCAGCGGTCCGGCGAGGCCGCCGCTGCACAGCAGCAGGGTGTCGCCGGAACGCGCCACGGAGGCACGGAAGCGGAAGCGCACGGCCGGGCTGTCCTCGGTCTCGGCGCGCTCGTCGGGCCGCCAGGGGTCGAGGTCCTGCCACTCGCCGCCGCGGATGCGGTAGAGCCCGCCGTCGCCGACGCCGAAGAAGAGTCGGATGCGGCAGTCGGGGTCGGCGGGCAGCAGCAGGCAGCGCAGGGTGGCGCTGTACTCCGCCGGGTCCAGGCCGAGGTCCTCGCCGCGGGCGCGCAGCCGTCCGTAGCAGCGGTCGGTGAGCCGGTGCAGCCCGGACTTCAGGGAGCCCCGGCGGGAGGCGCGGATGTCCTCGCTGAGCCGCGCCTGGCTGCGGCCGACCGCCGCCGCCATCCAGGTGCAGGCGTCGCGGGCCGCGCGGTGGGCGGTGTCCGAGGTGCGCGGGCCGGTGGCGACCGCGATCAGCAGCATCGCGTCGTCGCCGGCACCGAAGCGGGCGGTCAGGACGGCGTCGCGGCGCGGCTCGCCCCGGTAGCGGGCGGAGTCGCCGCGCACCGAGGCCGTACGGACCGTCAGCAGCCCGTAGCGGGCGCCGTCGAGTTCGGTGTCCGGGACGAGGTCGTCGAGGGCGTCGGGGTCGGCCGCCGGCCAGGCGGTGGGCTCGGGGTCGTACGTGGGCGGGCCGTCGCCGACGTAGGGCACCCCGGGGAGCGTGGACTCGGGCAGGGCGGCCGGTGCGGACCCGGCCGCGGGGGCGGCGGGCGCCGGGGGTCCCGGGGGCGCCGCCGACCGCGCGGGCTCCGGGGCGGGTTCGGCCGGGGCCCAGCCCGGCGGCAGTCCGGGCGGTGCCGGGGCCGCTTCGGGCGCCGCCGACGAGGGGGGCGGCCCCTGGTACTGCCAGGGGCGCGGGGCGGGCGGCGGGCCGGCCGCCGGCGGGCCCGGGCGGCGCAGCCGCAGGGTGTCGGGCGGGCCGGCGTCGTCCGCGTCGGTGCCGTGCCCGGACCGGCCGGTGGAGGCCGCGCCCGGAGCGGCGCCGGCACTACGGTCGTCGGCGGGCGCGGCGGGCGGTTCCGTCTCCCACGAAACGGTCTCCTGCGCGGCGGTCTCCTGTGGTCCGGCCTGCCGCGGCACCGTGGCCGCACCACCGTCCGCCTCCTCGCCGAGCGCGGAGAGCGCCGAGCTGTAACGGTCGTCGAGCGTGTCGCCGGGCTCGCGCCCCGCGGGGTCGGGCTGCCCGTACAACTGCCGCCACCACTCGTCCTCTTGGCGGCGGTCCGTCTCCCCCTGCTGACTCATGCCCCTATTGTCCACCGGCGGGCGCGCGGGGGAACAGGGTTCGGGCACGCGAATGGTCCGACGGGCGGCCGGCCCCCTCCTCGGGCCGCACGTCGGACGATCCAGTGGGGACACCTTGCCAGCACAGGGGTTCGAGCAGGGATGATGGCGGGCGGCGGGATTACGCCATGGCTCATTTCCGCCATGCCCGCGTGTCGTGTCCCGCGGATCCGGAAGGGGTGCCCGTGCTCGGTGCCATAGGGCTGGACGATGCCCAGGAAGCGGCGTACCGCGCCCTCGTGGGGCTGGGGGCCGCCGAGGTCGTGGACCTCTCACACCGGCTCGGCATGCCCGAGGACGAGGCGGCCAGGGTCCTGCGGCTGCTGGAGCGGCAGGGGCTGGTCGCGCGGTCCTCCGCCCGGCCCGGCCGCTGGGTGGCCGCCCCGCCCACGGTCGCGCTGGGCGCCCTGCTCACCCAGCAGCGGCACCGGTTGGAGCAGGCCGAGATGACGGCTGCGGCGCTGGCGCAGGAGTACCGGGGCGTGGCGGCGGAGCCCTCGGCGCACGACCTGGTGGAGGTGGTGACGGGGGCCGGGGCGGTGGCGCACCGCTTCAACCAACTCCAACTGGGGGCGGAGAAGGAGGTCTGCGCCCTCGTGACGGGGACCCCGATGGTGGTGTCGGGGATGGAGAACACCGCCGAGGAGCGCGCCGCCGAACGCGGGGTGAGCTTCCGCGTGGTCGTCGAGCGCGAGGTCATCAGCGGCCCGAACGGCATCGCCGAACTCACCGCGGCGCTGAGCCGCGAGGAGCAGGTGCGGGTGGTGGAACGGGTGCCGACCAAGCTGGTGCTGGCCGACCGTTCGCTGGCGATGGTGCCCATGGCCCGGGACGCGGGCCGCCCCGCGGCGCTGGTCGTCCACGGCAGCGGGCTGCTGGACTCGCTGACGGCCCTGTTCGAGGGGGTCTGGCGCGAGGCCGTGCCGATCAGGCTGGGCACCGGGGGCGTTCCGCGGGAGGAGTCACCGGACGCGCCCGACGCCCTCGACCTGCAGATCCTGTCGCTGCTGCTGGCCGGGCTCACCGACGCCAGCGTCGCCAAGCAACTGGAGCTGGGGCTGCGGACGGTGCAGCGCCGGGTGAAGCGGCTGATGGAGCTCGCCGAGGTGTCGACCCGGCTGCAACTGGGCTGGCACGCGTACGAGCGGGGCTGGGTGGAACGCAGCCGCGGCTGAGGCGCCTTGACGCGGGGCGCCGCCCTACGAGGCCGGAAAACCATGGGGCGCCCGGGCCCGGCTTCCGGCACGCTGGGCCCATGGGGACCGGACAGCTGTGCCTGATCGGTGCCGTCATGCTGTCCGGACTGCTGGGCGTGCTCGTACCGGGCGCGCCGGGACCGCTGATGTGCTGGGCGGCGGTCCTGTGGTGGTCGACCCATCTGCACACGCCCCTGTCCTGGGGCGTCCTGGCGGCGGCGACCGGTGTACTGCTGCTCAACCAGGCCGTCCAACTGCTGCTGCCCACCCGGTCGGTGCGGGAGGCCGGGGTGCCCCGGCGGGCCTTCCTGGTCGCGGGGCTGTGGGCCGTCGCCGGCTTCTTCCTGCTGCCGGTCGTGGGCGCGCCGGCCGGGTTCACCCTCTCCCTCTACGGCGGCGAGCGGCTGCGGCTCGGCAGCCACGGCGCGGCCTGGTCCTCCACCCGTACGGCCATGCGCGCCGCCGGAACGGCGCTGCTGGTCGAGCTGTTCGCGTGCCTGCTGGTCGCCGGGGCGTGGCTGGCGGCCGTCCTCACCTCCTAGGCCCGCGGAGCCGCCGGCCGCGGCCCGCCGCGTCGCCGTCCGTCGCCGGAATCGTCAGGGCTCCGTAACAGCCGGATCCCCCGGCGCCCCGCCCCCGTCATCCCGTGTGCAGGTGCGGGACACGGCACACGGAACACGGGACGCGGGGAGTGGTGCGACATGGGGTGGAGCGGGATGCGCGGGACGAACGGCCGGGTGCTGGCGGCGGCGTTGGGCGTGGCGGGGGTGGCCGCGCTGGCGTCGGTGTGGACCGCCCAGGCGGGCACCGCCGACGGGCGGCAGGCGGCGGAACGTCCGGCGAGGCCCTCCGCCTCCGCCCCGCCGCGCCCCATACCGGGGCAGACCTCCGTGCCGGACGAGGCGCTGCCCGCGCCCGTGGTGAACATGGACATCGCCCACGCCTCCGACAAGGGCCCCCGGGGCGTCAACATCACCATCGACGACGGGCCGGACCCGCAGTGGACCCCGCAGGTCCTCCAGGTACTGGCGGACAACGGGGTGAAGGCGACCTTCTGCATGGTCGGCACGCAGGCCCGGGCCCACCCCGACCTGGTGAAGGCCGTGGTGGCCGCCGGGCACCGGCTGTGCGACCACAGCGTCACGCACGACACCACGATGAACAGCAAGTCGCGGGAGTACCAGGCGAAGGAGATCCTGGACGCCGAGCGCATGATCACCCGCGCCTCGGGCGGCGTCCGCCCGCTGTACTACCGGGCTCCGGGCGGTGCCTTCACCCCGTACAGCCGCCAGTTGGCGGCGTCCCGCGGCATGCGCCCGCTGGGCTGGAACGTCGACTCCGAGGACTTCAAGCAGCCGGGCACGACCACGCTGGTGTCCACCGTCGAGCACGAGATCCCCAACGGGCCCACCGTGCTCTTCCACGACGCGGGCGGGGACCGCGGCCAGACGGTCGAGGCCCTGCGGCAGGTGCTGCCCTGGCTGAAGCAGCAGGGCTACAGCTTCGGCTTCCCGGTGCGCTGACCGCCGGGAGACCGGTGGAGAGCGCTCTCAGAAACAGCCTCCGAGCTGCGGGGAGAGCGCTCTCTCCCCGCTCCCGGGAGGGACTACGCTGTTCCCGTCCCGAGAGGAGCACCCCTTGTCCGACCAGATCTCCGGAGCACGCCCGACGCTCGAGGCCGTCGCCGAACGGGCCGGGGTCTCCCGGGCCACCGTCTCTCGCGTGGTGAACGGCGGGACGGGGGTGCGCGAGGTGCTGGTGGAGAAGGTCCGCAAGGCCGTCGAGGAGCTGGGCTACGTACCCAACCAGGCGGCCCGTTCGCTGGTCACCCGGCGCACCGGGGCCGTCGCCGTCATCGTCGCGGAGCCGGAGACCCGGGTCTTCGCGGACCCCTTCTTCGCACAGCAGTTGCTCGGGATCAGCCGTGAGCTGGCGGTGCACGACTCGCAGCTGGTGCTGCTGCTGGTGGAGGGCACGGCCGACTACGACCGCGTGGGCCGCTACCTGGCCGGCGGGCACGTGGACGGCGCGCTGGTCTTCTCGCTGCACGCCGAGGACCCGCTGCCCGGCATCATCCGCCGGATCGCGCTTCCCACCGTCTTCGGCGGGCGCCCCGGCTGGCCGGGGGCCGAGGGGGACCGCAGCCTGCTGTACGTGGACTCCGACAACCGCGGCGGGGCCCGCGAAGCGGTGCGCCACCTGGTCTCGCTGGGGCGGGAGCGGATCGCGACCGTCACCGGCCCCCTGGACCAGACCGCGTCGGTCGACCGGCTCGACGGCTACCACGACATCCTCATGGACGCCGACCCCCGCCTGGTCGTCGAGGGCGACTTCTCCGAGGCCGGCGGGACGCGCGCCATGGCCGTGCTGCTGGACCGGGCGCCGGACGTCGACGCCGTCTTCGTCGCCTCCGACCTCATGGCGTGCGGCGCGCTGCGGGTGCTGCGCGAGCGGGGCCGGCGGGTGCCGGAGGACGTCGCGGTCGTGGGCTTCGACGACATGGCCTCGGTGGCCGAGCTGGCCGATCCCCCGCTGACGACGATCCGTCAGGAGATCGAGGAGATGGGCCGGTTGATGGTCAGACTGCTCGTCCGCGGCCTGGAGCGGCGGGCGGAGGAGGACAGCGGCGGCCGTCCGCTGTCCTCGCTCGTCACCCCCACCCGGCTGGTGCGGCGCGCCAGCGCCTGACCGGCCGGGGCTCAGAACGCGCCCTGCTCCTTGACCACACGGCGGGCCTGGGCGAAGAGCATGCCCACGTTGACCGAACGGCGGCAGACGACGACGGCGACGACGTCCTCGTTCAGGTTGTTGCGCATGAACAGGTGGGTCAGGTTGTCGCTGTTGACCAGGATCTCCTGGAAGTAGTGCGCGTCGCTGGTGACCCCGCGGCGCTCCTTGAAGACGTCCTCGATCATCACGACCGTGCGTCCCTGGAAGAGGTCGAGGGTCGCCGCGGCGAGCAGGTCCAGGACCTCCGGCGGATGGCTGTCGACGGTGTCGACGGACAGCAGCATGCCCGTCGACATGTCGACCACACCGGCGGCGAGGCAGTCGGGGACCTCCTGGCGCAGGGTCTTCACCAGGCCCATGACCTGGTCGGACAGGTTGCCGTGCGGGCGTTTTCCGGTGGTGCTCACAGCACTCCTTCTACGGGCTTCGCGGGGGGCGGGGTCGTCATCCGAGGACCCCCTCGGGGTCGTACGCGGACTCCGGCGGCGCGGGCACGGCGCCCGGGCCGGGATCGGGTGCGAGCAGGATCGCGCCGATGCGCTCGACGGCGGACCTGGCCTCGACGTGCAACTGGGGGACGTTCACGCCCTCGTCGCCCACGACGACGAGGAGCGCGGTCTCGCCGACCGCGTAGACGGCGGTGTAGCCGCCGCTGCTGCAGGTCACGGTCCTGCGGAGCGGACCGCGCAGCGCCGCCGCAGCGATCCGCCGGGCGAGTCCCAGACTGGCCGCGGCCAGCGCGGCGAGACCGTTGGGGTCGATGGCGTCCTCGGTGTCGGCGGCGATCAGCAGGCCGTCGACGGCCGCGACGGCCGTGTCGGTGACACCGACCACCCGGTCCCGCAAAGCGCGCATCTCGGCGACCAGGGCGTCATGATTCATGCACGTGCACCTCCTTGAATTCCCTTCGTTCGGTGTTCGGTCGATCCCCGGGGATTCCGGTCACGGGGGAATCGGTAACAAGGAATCGGTCATGGGATCGCGGTCACGGGGAATCGGTCCGGCTCCGTCCTCGCGGCCGGAGAAATCCTTTCCAGCCCGTTTGCGGACGGCCCGCGTCGAGCGCCTCGCGAATGCCGCTGGCGCCCGGCTCACGACGGGGCAGGCCCTCGGCGACCGGGGCCGCGGTGGGGACCTCGCCCGGCTCCCAGTCCGGTACGGGCGGGCACGGTCCCGGGTCCGGGACGTCCTGCGGGGGATCGGCGGACGGACGCGGCACGGCGGGCCCGGCCGGCTCGGCGGGGAGCACGCCGAACGGGTCGGGGGGCGGCTCCGGAGAGGGCGGCGGGACCGGATCCGCGGCGGACGGCGGGGACGGGTCCGCCGGGGGTGGGGCCGGGACGGTCTCGACGAGGCCCTCGGCGCACATCCGGGCGACCTCCACGGTGATGGTGTAGACCCCGCGGCCGATGAGGAAAGCGATGTCCCGGGGGCTGCGGCGGCCGTTGGCGCAGCCGAGGATCTCGCGGCGCACCGGGGCCAGCGGTTCGTCCGCCCACGCGGGCGGCCCCACGGCGGCGACCCGGTCACGGTCGGGGGAGACCGGGCGCGGCAGCGAGGCCAGTGCGGAGAGCCGGCGACCGGCCTCCACCAGCAGTTCCTCCGGTTCCACGCCGGGGGCCAGGCCCGCCGGCAGGGCGGCCGGCACGGTTCCGGGCGCGTCGGGGTCAAAGGCGCAGTTGTCCAGCCGTCCGGCCAGCACGGCGAAGACCGCGTCCTGAACGGCCATCATGTGCAGCACCTGGAACTCGGCCGTGCCGAGCCGTCCCCCGGCGGCGATCGCGGCGCCCGGCCACAGCCCCGTTCCGGCGGCGTCGTGGGCGGCGTTCCACTCGTCGGCGTCGATGCGCCCGGAGCGGACGAGCAGCGTCCCGACCCCCGGAGCGCCGGGGCTCTCGACGGCCACCACCGCGCCGTCGAGCAGGTGGAAGGCCCCGCCGGGGCTGCCCTGCACCCGCAGCACACCGGTGGCCCGTTCGTCGTGGCACCTGGACAGCGCGCGGCCGAGCAGACCGTGAGCGGCATTCCGGGCGGGCACGGAACCCGATGGTGCCGAGGTCATCGCTCCCCTTGCTGCGTCTGTTCGGGCATACGGGCGGGCTCGCGGACGTACGGACGGGAGGCGCGGAAAAGCCGTACTCATGCACGAACATTCACGCCGGCGGGTAATTTCTAGCAGCCCTCCGACACCCCCCTCCGGCCATCGCACGACATGGCCGAGGACGAATGCTTGAGCCCTACAGATGTCAATTCCGCGCCCTTTCACGACCGTTTCCGCGCCAACGGGTGCGGGATTCCGGAGAGCATCGCGGAGGGTCACGGCGCCGGCCGGACATGCCGTCACGACGTGGGGCCGCACGGGACCCGGAGCCGTCCCACCGGCCGTTATCCATTCGGCTCTTGACGAACCACCGGCTGCGGCGGCACTCTCCTGGGCATCGCTTGAGAGCGCTCTCAAGAACCATGCACGAGAGCCCTCTCACCCGTCCCGAAGCCATGGGAGGCTTCCATGCCCATCGCCCGAGCCGCCAGACGCGCCACCCTCCGACTCGGGGCGGTCGCGCTCGCCGGGGCGCTCCTCGCCGCCTGCGGATCCGGTTCGACCGGCACGTCCGCGGACAAGGACGGCAAGGTCACGATCACCGTCGACCTGTTCGGCACCTTCGGCTACAAGGAAGCCGGCCTGTACGACGCGTACGAGAAGCTCCACCCCGGCGTCACCGTCAAGGAGAGCAGCACCGAGAACGAGGCCGACTACTGGAAGGCCCTGCAGACCAGGCTCGCGGGCGGCGGCGGCCTCGCCGACGTCCAGGGCATCGAGGTGGGGCGCATCGCGTCGGTCACCCAGCAGCAGGCCGACAGGTTCGAGGACCTGGGCGCCCTCGGGGCCAAGGAGCTCAAGGCCGACTTCTCAGCCGCCAAGTGGTCCGCCGCGACCACCTCCGACGGCCGCACCCTGGGCCTGGGCACCGACGTCGGCCCCGAGGCGATCTGCTACCGCACCGACCTGCTCGAGAAGGCAGGACTGCCCACCGACCGGGCCGAGTTGGCGCAGAAGTGGTCCACGTGGGACGGCTACCTGGAACTCGGCCGGCAGTACAGGGCGAAGGCCGGGGCCAAGAGCGCCTGGGTCGACAGCGTCGGCAGCCTCTACTCCGTCATCGTCGGCCAGGAGAAGGAACGTTACTACGACGCCTCCGGCAAGCTGATCTACGACGACAACGCCGCCGTCAAGAACGCCTGGGACCTCTCCGTGAAGGCCGCCCAGGACGGACTGAGCGCCAAGCTCGCCCAGTGGACGCCCGCCTGGAACCAGGCCTTCAGCAGCGGCTCCTTCGCCACCGTCGGATGCCCGGCCTGGATGCTGGGCTACATCAAGGGCCAGGCCGGCGAGACCGGCAAGGGCAAGTGGGACGTCGCCCCGCTCCCGGGCGGCGCGGCGGGCAACTGGGGAGGGTCCTACCTGGCCGTCCCCAAGGGCTCCGCGCACGCCAAGGAGGCCTTCGAGCTGGTCAAGTGGCTGACGGCGGCGGAGCAGCAGGCCAAGCTCTTCAAGAAGCAGGGCAGCTTCCCCTCCAACGTCGGGGCGATCGAGTCCGTCAAGGACGTCACCGACCCGTACTTCAGCGACGCGCCCATCGGACAGATCTTCGGCGCCGCGGCCGAGGCTTCGCCGGTGCAGGTGCTCGGCGTGCACGACGGTGACGTCAACCAGCAGATCACCAACGCGCTCGGCGAGGTCGAACGCAAGGGCACGGACTCCGCGACGGCGTGGAGCCACGCCAGGAAGGGCGTCGAGAACGCCGTCGGCTGACGGCCCCCGCCCCGCCGGCGCCGGGCGCGCGGGACCGCTCCCCCGGTCCTCCGCGCCCGGGCGCCCCGGCCCCGCCACTCCCCCGACCCGAAGGTCCCCCATGACCCTGACCGCCGCCGCGCCGGTGTCCCCCGCCCGGCCCCCGGCAGCCCCCGCGCCCCCGCGGCGACTGCTCGCCCGGTTGTCGCCCTACGCCTACATCGCGCCGTTCTTCGCGCTGTTCGCCGCGTTCGGGCTGTTCCCGCTGCTCTACACGGCGTACGTCTCCCTCTACCGCGTCGAACTCCAGACCCCCGGTGACATGGAGTGGCGCGGCCTGGACAACTACGCCGCGCTCCTGGGTGACGACTTCTTCTGGACCGCGCTGCGCAACACCTTCACCATCGGCGTCGTCTCCACCGTGCCGCAGCTGCTCATGGCGCTCGGCCTCGCCCACCTGCTCAACTACAAGCTGCGCGGCCGCACCTTCTTCCGCGTCACGATGCTCCTGCCGTACGCCACGTCCGTGGCCGCCGCCACCCTGGTCTTCGCCCAGCTCTTCGGCCGCGACTTCGGCCTGGTCAACTGGGTGCTCGGGCTGGCCGGCATCGAGCCCGTCGACTGGCAGTCCGGGACGGTCGCCTCGCAGGTCGCGGTCTCCACCATCGTCACCTGGCGGTGGACCGGCTACAACGCGCTGATCTACCTCGCCGGCATGCAGTCCGTCCCCGGGGAGCTGTACGAGGCCGCCGAACTCGACGGCGCCTCGCGGTGGCGGCAGTTCCTCCACGTCACGCTACCCGGGCTGCGGCCCACGATCCTCTTCACGATCGTCGTCTCCACGATCGGCGCCACCCAGCTCTTCGGTGAACCGCTGCTGTTCGAGGGGAGCATCTCGGGCGGCATCTCCCACCAGTACCAGACCCTCGGCCTCTACATGTACGAGCAGGGCTGGGGCTACTTCCACCTCGGCCGCGCCGCCGCCATCGCCTGGGTGACCTTCGTCCTCATCGTCCTGCTCGTACTGCTCAACACCGCGCTGGCACGGCGCCGTTCACGGAAGGGGACCCGCCGGTGAGCGCGCTCCTCACACGGCCGCGGCCCGGCCGCGACGCCGGGACCGCACGTCCCCTCGCCCGCCTCCGCCCGTCCCGGGCGGGCCGGCAGCACCACGGCGGGCGGCTCGCCTACGCCGTCCTGATCGTCGCGGCGGCGATCTCCGCCTTCCCCTTCTACTGGACGATCGTCGCCGCGACCCGTTCCAACGCGGAGCTCGCCGCGAGTCCGCCGGCACTGCTGCCCGGGGGCAACCTCGGGCACAACCTCCGCCAGGTGCTGGAGCAGGCCGACATCGGCAAGGCCCTGCTCAACTCCCTCGTCGTCTCCGGGTCGGTGACGGTCGGCACCGTCCTGTGCTCCACGCTCGCCGGGTTCGCCTTCGCCAAGCTCCGCTTCCGGGGCCGCAACGCTCTGCTCGCCCTGACCGTCGGCACGATGATGATCCCGCCCCAGCTGGGCGTCATCCCGCTGTTCATGCTCATCGCGGAGCTGCACTGGGTGAACCAGCTCCAGTCCGTCATCCTCCCCGGGCTCGTCTCGGCGTTCGGGGTCTTCTTCATGCGGCAGTACCTCGTGCAGTCGCTGCCGGACGAGCTGATCGAGGCGGGCCGCGTCGACGGGGCCTCGACGGCGCGGATCTTCTGGAGCATCGTCGTGCCGGTCGCCCGGCCGGGGATGGCGGTGCTCGGGATGCTCACGTTCATGGCGTCCTGGAACGACTTCTTCTGGCCGATCATCGCGCTCACGTCGCAGGAGCCCACGGTGCAGGTTGCCTTGCGGCAACTGGGTGGGGGGTACGTGCACGACCAGTCCGTGATCATGGCGGGGACGTTGTTGGGGACGGTGCCGGTGCTGCTGGTTTTCGGGGTGCTGGGGAGGCAGATCGTGGGGGGGATCATGCAGGGTGCGGTGAAGGGGTAGGGCCGGGGGGTGGTTGTGCGGCCCGGTGGTTGTGTGCGGCTGCGTCGTGGTTTCTGTTGGGGTTTCTCCCCCGCCCGCCCTCCCGATTGCCCGGCGCGATTGGTGCGGGCCTGCGCACTGTGCATGGGTGGACCGGGGGCGGGGCCTCCGGGGTGGGCATTCTGTACCGCATATTTATGTGCATGGCGGGCACCACTCGTCGGTGCCGTCTGTGCCGCACATCAAATACACGTCAGCGTCCAGAACGCCCACCCCTACGACCCCACCCCCTCCCTATCGACAGCGACCAACGGCCGGTGGGAGGTCACAAGGCAGCCCGGGGCACCGCACCTGTCCAACGCACCCCCAACGGGACACCCTGCGCCCGCACAACAGGGAGGGGCGTGGTGGGTGATCCCTCTGCCCGAAGGCTGGGGGGAGGCGGGTGGCAGACCCGGTGCCGAATGATGCGGGCCTGAACCACGGGGCCGCGGGGCCAGTGAGCGGTTCGGGGCGCCCCGGATTGCCTTCTGACCCCCCACCGGCCGTTGTGCGCCCATACGACGGGAGGGGGTGTGTCGGGGTGCGCCCGGAAACGACGAGCGGCGGACCCGGCGCCCAAGGATGTGGGGGTAAACCGCGAGCGTTGAGGACGTGCGCCGACGCGGCGCCGACCCCACAACGACGTGCGAGACCCGCACCAATCGCGCCGGGCAATCGGGCGGGAGGGTCGGGGAACAGCCCGCCGCAGGCGCAACGGACCCGCACACACCCCACCGGGCAGCCCGGCGCAGCCGCCCGCAGGCGCACACAACGTGCACGCAAACAACCAGGTGGCCCGGCGCAGCCACCTGCAGGCGCAACGCACCCGCACACACAACGGACCGCAACCACAACCCACCCGGCACACAAGGAGCACGCACGCATGACCACGACCGCACCCCGCACTCGCAACGCGCCGCACACGACACTCGGGTTCCCCGGAGGGTTCCGGTGGGGCGCGGCCACCGCCGCCTACCAGATCGAGGGCGCCGCCCACGAGGACGGCCGCACCCCCTCGATCTGGGACACGTTCAGCCGCACCCCCGGCAGGGTCCGCAACGGCGACACCGGGGACATCGCCGCCGACCACTACCACCGCATGCGCGAGGACGTCGCGCTGATGGCGGAGCTCGGCCTCACGGACTACCGCTTCTCCGTGTCGTGGCCACGCGTACAACCCACCGGCCGGGGCCCGGCCGTGCAGAAGGGGCTCGACTTCTACCGGGCCCTCGTCGACGAGCTGCTCGACCACCGGATCCGTCCCGTCCTCACCCTGTACCACTGGGATCTCCCGCAGGAGCTGGAGGACGCGGGAGGCTGGCCGGTGCGCGACACCGCGGAGCGCTTCGCGGAGTACGCGGGGCTCGTCGCGGACGCGCTCGGGGACCGGGTCCCGTCGTGGACGACGCTGAACGAGCCGTGGTGCTCGGCCTTCCTGGGCTACGCGCAGGGCGTGCACGCGCCGGGCCGGACGGAGCCGGCGGCGGCGCTGCGGGCGGCGCACCATCTGCTGCTGGGGCACGGCCTGGCGATCGGCGTGCTGCGGGAGCGACTGCCCGTGCCGGCGCAGGTGTCGCTGACGCTGAACCTCGCGGCGGTGCGCCCGCACACCGCGGGCGCGGGCGACGTGGAGGCGGCCCGGCGGGTCGACGCACTGGCCAACCGGCTGTGGCTGGACCCGGTGTTCCGCGGGGCGTACCCGGAGGACCTGCTGCGGGACACGGCAGCGCTGACGGACTGGTCGTTCGTGGCGGACGGCGACCTGGGGACGATCTCCCGCCCGGTGGACGCGCTGGGCCTCAACTACTACGCCCCGACCGTGGTGGCCGCGGGCACCCATGCGTCGCCGTCCCCGTGGCCGGGGGCCGAGGCGCACGTGCGGTTCGTGCCGGCGCCGGGGCCGCGGACGGCGATGGACTGGCCGGTGGACGCCCAAGGCCTGCACGAACTCCTGCTCAGGCTGCGGGACGAGCTGCCGGACGTACCGCTGCTGATCACCGAGAACGGCGCGGCGTACGACGACTACGCGGATCCCGAGGGCGCGGTCCACGACCCGGAGCGGATCGCGTACCTGCACGCGCACCTGGCCGCGGTGCAGCGGGCGGTGGCCGACGGCGCGGACGTCCAGGGCTACTTCCTGTGGTCGCTGCTGGACAACTTCGAGTGGGCCTACGGGTACGGCAGGCGGTTCGGCATCGTGCACGTGGACTTCGCGAGCCAGCGCCGTACGCCCAAGGACAGCGCCCGCTGGTACGCCGGGGTCGTCGCCCGGGGCGGACTGCCGTCGGCATGAGCCGCACATGCGGACAACTCGGGCCGCTGGGCTGTGAGTTGGGCCGTCGCGCGTGTGAGACGGCACGGCCACGGGAAGGTCACGTTCGAACATCGAAGGTGAAGGTGCGGTAAAACGCATCCCGAACGGGCTGGAGGAGCCATGGTCTACTCGATCGTCCTCGGCGTCGTCATCGTCGCGCTCGGCCTCGGCAGCATCGTCTACACCTTCTGGCACGAGGGCAGCCCGCTGACCCTGCGCCGTGGCGGTGAGCGCCACAACGGAGCCGGATGACCGCCGGCCCGGCTCCCCGTGGGGGAGCCGGGCCGGATCCGGTCAGTACACCTTGCGGTGACCGCCGCCGCGCTTGCGCTCGTACATCTCGCGTCCCGCGGCGGAGCGCAGTTTCCACTCGCGCCGCATCTCGGCGCGGAGCCGGGCGTCGGTGCGCGAGGCGATCCACGCGTTCTCACGGAGCAGCTTGCGGTAGCTGTCCAGCCGGCGGTGGGTCAGGACGCCGTCGTCCAGGGCGGCGAGGACCGCGCAGCCGGGTTCGGACTCGTGCGAGCAGTCGTGGAAGCGGCATTCGCCGGCCAGCGCCTCGATGTCGGAGAACGTCTGGGTGAGACCGGCGTCGGCGTCCCACAGTCCGACCCCGCGCAGCCCCGGGGTGTCGATGACCACCCCGCCGCCGGGCAGCGGCAGCATGTCGCGGGTGGTCGTGGTGTGCCGGCCCTTGCCGTCGCTGTCGCGGATGGTCTGCACCTCCCGGACCTCGCGGCCCAGCAGGGCATTGGTGAGCGTGGACTTGCCCGCGCCCGACTGCCCGAGCAGGACGGACGTGGCGCCGGCCAGCGCCCCGGCCACCTCCGGCACGCCGTCGCCGGTGGCCGCGCTGACGACCAGGACCTCCACGCCGGGTGCCGCGCCGCGCGCGTCGTCCAGCAGGTGGGCGGTGTCCTCGACGAGGTCGGCCTTGGTGAGGACGACCAGGGGCTGGGCGCCGCTGGTCCACGCCAGCGACACGAAGCGTTCGAGCCGCCCGAGGTCGAGTTCGGCGGCGATCGACACGGCGATGACCGCCAGGTCGACGTTGGCCGCGAGGACCTGTCCCTCGGAGCGCTTGGAGGAGGTGGAACGGACGAAGGTCGTGCGGCGCGGCAGCAGGGCGCGCACGGCGGGGCCGTCGGCCGGCGTCTCGTCGACGGCGGCCCAGTCGCCGGTGCAGGCGATCCCCATGGGGTCGCGGGTGAAGACGTCCTCGGTGTCGGCGCGTACGGTCCGCAGACCGTCCGGGCCGTCGGGGAGGACGACGTCGCACAGCCCGCGGTCGACGCGGACGATGCGGCCGGGTGTGAGTCCCCGCTCCGCGTGTACGGCGAAGTCGGAGTCGAGTGCGGAGTCCCAGCCGTAGGCGGTGAGCGCGGTGGACGGCTGCGGGACGAATCCGTTGGTCAACGGAGGAGAGCCCTTCGGGAGGGCGGTCGCGCACGGTTGTGCCGTCGGGTTGTCCCGCGACGGGATGGGTCAGCCGGCGACCGCTGAGGTGGGGTTGACGATCTTCTGGATGCGGGCAGCGCCCTGCTCGACGGCAGTCATCGTTCCAACACCTCCCGGTTCGCTCGCGGTCTGACGGGGACACCCTAGCCGGTGCGCGGTGGGCCCCCGCAACCGGTTTTCCGCGGACGGCTCAGGCCGTCTCGGCGTAGCGCTCCCCCGCGTACTCCCGCACCACGGGGGCGACGGCGGCCGCCCCGCCGGGCAGCCGGTCGAGGCGCACCAGGGCGTAGGCCTTGTGGCCGTCGACCAGGTAGGAGGGGTTGTCGTAGGGTCGGCTGCCCGGCAGCGGCCACACCACCAGCCACGGGCGGGTGTCGTCGGTGGTCGGGGGGCGGCCGACGGTGACGGCCGCGATGTCCTTCCAGGAGAAGAACGACTCCTCGCGGGTCGCCTCGCGCATGCCGATCCCGGCGGAGCCGACACGCAGCCGCAGCGGCTTGCGCCAGCGCCGGAACGACCGCCCGGTGAGGTACCAGCAGCCGATCGCGCCGAGCGGGCCGAAGGCGGTCAAGGGTTCGGGGCCGATGATGCGGCCGTGGACGAGTTCCCAGAAGGAGTAGCTGAAGACGACGGCGAGCGCCGCCCAGACCAGCGTCCAGGTGCCGGCCCTGCGGTCGTCGACGAACTGCCGCTCCCCGCCGGGCACGCGCAGTTCCGGCCCCGCCACGGTCACCGGCATCGGCGGGCGCACGCCGCGCGGCGCGGTCTCGAAGGCGGCGCCGCCGTGCTCGGCGAGCACGGCCGTCAGATCGGAGACGCCCTGGTCGAGGTCCTCGCAGTCGACGAGCGTGTAGCGCGGCCGGTCGCTCCGGCCGCGGTCGGGCTTGCGGGGGAAGGCGACGCCCGGTGCCGTCCAGAGCGTGAGCCGCGGCTTGGGCGGTGTGGTGGTCTCGCTGTCCTCACCGGTGTTGGGGACGTGCCAGAGGGAGACGGTGTCGATCTGCTCCCAGGCGAGCTCCGCGTCGTGCAGCGTGATGCCGAACGCGTCGATGCGCAGCCGGAACGGCTGCCGTGACCTCCGCAGGTCCTTCGCGCCGCTCCAGGCCACCACGCCCGCCAGGAACGCCAGCATCAGGGGGGCCGTCGCGCTCCCCGAGGCGACCAGCCACACCACCGCCGCCCCGATCGCGACCAGCCCCCCGGTCAGCCACCGCCGGCCCCGTCTCGCGAGCGTCCGCTCCACCGTGAACTCCACCGGTCCCGCCCCCTTTTGACGTCCCCACCCTGATCACATGATGCGCTCGCGGGGGCGTGCGGCTGCCGCCGTGAGCTGGGTGTTGCCCAACCGTGACGCCCGGCGGGGCGGCGGCTCCGGCCGGTCGCCGCCGCGTCGCCCGCCGTTCACCGGGGGCCCCGCGCGGGCGACTTTGCCCGTTCTTTACAACCGGCTCACGGGCCGCCTCGTCTCTTCGCGCGATCAGTTGCCAGAACCCGCCCGCGCCCCGACGGGGCAGGGCGGGGTGACGAAGGAGAGCGATACATGCGCAGGAGTGTTCTGACCGCCGCCGCCGTCGCGTGCGCCGCGGTGCTGGCGGGGACGGCGCCCGCGTTCGCCGACGGGCCGAGCACGCAGCCCTCGCCCGCCCGCGGCAGCGCGCCGTCCGCGGTGCCGTCGGCGGCGCCGTCCACGGCGCCGTCCGCGGTGCCGTCGCCGCGTCAGGTCGACAGGGTGCCGGCCGGCGCCCCCGACACCGGCGTGCAGTCCCCGGCCTCCCAGGGTCCCGACGGAGCAATGGTGGGGGCGGCCGCCGGCGGCCTGCTGCTCCTGGCCGGCGGCACGTTCGTGGTGACGCGGCGCAGGCGCACCACCGCCGGATGACCCCGGGCGCGAGGTGGGCCGCGGTCCTGGCGGTCCTCGCGGTCCTGCCGTGGGCGGGCGGGTGCGCGGGCGGTTCCGGTGACGGTGCCATTGCTGCGCCGGCCGTCGTCCCGACGCCGCCGGCCGCCGCCCGGACGCACCCTTCCCCGCCGCCCCAGCTCGCGCGCTCGGTCCCGGTACGGCTGCGGATACCGGCGATCGGGGTCGACACCCCGGTCATGGAACTGGGGCTGGCCGCGGACGGCACCGTGGAGGTCCCGCCGGTGGCGCGCGACTCGCCCGCCGGCTGGTACCGCCACTCCCCCACCCCGGGCCGGCTCGGCCCGTCGGTGCTCCTCGCGCACGTCACCGTCGGCCGGTTCGGCGACGGGGTCTTCCACGACCTGGCACGGCTGCGACCGGGCGACCGGGTCGTGGCGGTGCTGCGGGACGGCGCGTCCGCGGAGTTCACCGTGGACCGGGTGCAGACGGTGACCAAGGCGCACTTCCCGACCCAGGAGGTCTACGGCGACGTGGACCGGCCCGAGTTGCGCCTCATCACCTGCGGCGGCCCCCGCACCGCCGACGGGAGCGGATACCGCGACAACGTCGTGGTGTACGCCTCCCTGACCTCGGCGGACCGCGGCTAGCGGGTGGCCGGGCCGGTGGGCGTGACGCCCGCCGGCCCGGCCGCCCGGCGATCGGCCTGCGGCATGATGAACGACGGAATGTGGAGAGTGTTGAAACGGTCCTCCCGGGAGGAAGCGGCGTCCGAGCTGTTCGCCGCCCTCTACCCGCGCCTGGCCGGCTGGTGCCGCCGGCTGGTCGACGACGACGAGACGGCCCACGAGATCGCCTCCGAGGCCTTCACCCGGTTGTGGGCGCGCTGGACGAACGTGGACGAGCCGCGCGGCTTCCTCTACGTCACGGCCGCCAACATCGTGCGCGACCACTGGCGGAAGGTGGAGCGCGAACGCCGGGCCATGCGGCGCGCCACCGCGGAGGTCGTCGTCGACGGGCAGGGCGAGGGACGCGACGGGCAGACCGACCCCTCGGTGCGGATGCTCGTCCAGTCGCTGCCCGAGCGGCTGCGGGTGCCGATCCTGCTGTACTACTACGCCGACATGCCGGTCCGGGAGGTGGCGGCGGCGACGGGACGGAAGGAAGGAACCGTGAAGGCCGACCTGCACGCGGCCAGGGAGATGCTGCGAGCCGGACTGAGGAGAAGCCTTGATCACATCCATTGAGGGCCCGGGCGAGGAACGCGACGCCGAGCTGGACGCCCTGCTGGGGCCCGGCACGGTCCTCCTCGGACCGCCGCCCGGTCGGTTCCGCGAGGTGCGCCGCGCGGCTGTGCGGCGCAAGCTGCTGCGGACGGCCGCGGGAGCCGGGGTGTCGCTGGCGGTGGCGGCGGTCGTCGCCGTGCCGCTGCACCTGATGTCCGCCCCCGCGCAGGGCCCGGCGGTCGGCCCGACCGTGCCCCCGGTGTCCGTCCCCCCGGCGGCCGACCCGCCGCCCTCGCCGCGCCCGTCGACGGACCCCGCCCCGGAAACGTCCGGGACCCCCCGCCCGGACCGCCGCACGGGGCCCCCTGTCGCCCCCGACGCGCGCCGCACCTCTTCCTCCGCCCGCCAGTCCGACACGGTCACGGCCACCCCGCTCGGCGAACCCGGGGAGGACACCCCGGCCGTCCCCCGGCGTTGACCGGCCCGGCGCGCGTCCGATTCGTTCAAGACGGACCGGACGGGGCGCGCCTACCGTGGCGGCATGACTCTTCGTTTCGATGTCGTCGAGATCGTCGTGGCCGACATGGCCGCCTCGCTGGCCTTCTACCGCAGGCTGGGGCTGGAGATCCCCGCCGGGGCGGAGGCGGAACCGCACGTGGAGACCACGCTGCCCGGAGGACAGCGGATGGCGTGGGACACGGTGGAGATGGTCCGCTCCTTCGACTCCGCGTGGGAGCCGCCGCAGGGCGGTCACCGGATGGCGCTGGCCTTCGTGTGTGAGCGCCCGGAGGAAGTGGACACGACGTTCGCCGAACTGACCGGGGCCGGTTACGCGGGACATCTGAAGCCCTTCGACGCGCCGTGGGGGATGCGGTACGCCGTGGTCCTGGACCCGGACGGCAACCCGGTCGACCTCTTCGCGAGGTTCTCCTAGCGGGGTACCTGCGAGTGGGTGCGCGCCGAGGCGTGAGGCCGGTGGGTGGGTGCGGGTTCGTCTCGCGCCCTTCGGGCGCACAGCGACTGGCTGCGGCGGGGAGGGTGGGGGGCCTGCCTTGTTCGCGGTGTGCGGGTCGGTGCGTGGCTGGGGTTCAGGCGCCGGAGCGGGTTGCCTTTCCGCTGGCCTGGGTCTCGTTGCCGTCCGCGGGTATGGATGGCCGGTTGGCACGCCCAATCCCGGTGGTGGGCGCGCCCGCCGTAACCCGCGACTGCGGGTGATTCGGGGTGCTGCCCGGGCGGTCGGCGGGAGATCGGGCCCGCTTTCGACGTTATATCCGGCGGAACAGAGCCCGATCTTTGCGCGGACGGAGATCGGGCTCGCTTTCAGCGTCATAGCCGTCGGAACAGAGCCCGATCTCGGATCGGGGAAGCACCCGCAGACGCCGGTTCCGGCGGGCGCGCCACCCACGCACCGTGGGCGTGGTCACCGGCCATCTATACCCGCGGACGGCAACGAGACCGGCACCAGACGAACAACCAGGCCCGCTCCGGCGCCGCAACCCCAGCCGCCCACCGGGCCGCACACCGCGGACAAGCCCCAGCTTCCCACCCTCCCCTCCGCAGCCGGCGCTGTGCGCCCGCAGGGCGCGAGACGGCGCGACAGCCGAAGCACCGGCCCACCGCCACCACCCACCGGCACCTAGAGCAGTTCGCCGAGCGGAACCCCGGCGAGGGCGCGGACGTCGCGGGCGAGATGGGCCTGGTCGGCGTAGCCCGCGTGGGCGGCGACAACGGCGAAGGGGCGGCCGTCCCGGGCCAGCGCCAGCGCCCGCTGGAGGCGCAGGATGCGGGCGAGGGTCTTGGGCCCGTAGCCGAAGGCGTCCAGGCAGCGGCGGTGGAGCTGGCGTTCGCTGAGCCCGGTGTCCTCGGCGACGGCGCCGACGCGGGCCCCGGCCGCGAGGCTCGCGGCGACCTCCGGGCCCCACGGGGACGACGCGCGCCGGTCGGCACGGGAGAGCACCACGGACTCCAGGACGGCGCCGGGGTCGGCGGCGGCGGCGACGCGCTCGGTGAGCCGGCGCGCCTCGGCGCCGGGCCACAGCGCGTCCAGCGGCACGCGGCGGTCGCGCAGTTCGTGCGCGGGTGGTCCGAACACGGCGGGTCCGACGCCGGGGGCGAAGCGCAGCCCCGCGTACCGCGTGCCGGGCGGGCTGCCGGAGAGGTGGGCGGTGGTGTCGGGCCCCGCCGCGAACAGCCCGGTGTCCTCGCCCCAGATCAGGTCGATGCAGCCGTCGGGCAGCACGCGGGCGGTGCCGGCGCCCGCTGTCCTCGTCCACAGCACGGCGCCGGGCACGGCCGAGGTCCGTTCCCGGTACACCGCTCCAGCATGGCACCGGCCACCGACACCGCGTCGGGTCCGTGCCCGGCCCGGGCCGGGCCGCGTCAGTCGCGGGGCTGTCTGCCGCCGTCCTTGCCCGGGGGGCGGCGGCCGCGCAGCCGGGACCGTACGTCGTCCGGGGGCAGGAAGCCCGCCCAGCGCTCGGGGAATTCGGCGGGCGGGTCCTCCGGGCCGACCTCGTCCTCCGGGCCGGACTCGAACGCGGCGCGCCGGGCGGCGGCCTCGGCGACGAGGTCGGCGGCGGCGCGTTCCCTGGCCCGGGCGTTCTCCTCGCGGGCGGCCGCGGTCTCGATCGAGGGCCACACCCGGTCGATGGCGGCGTTGACGGCCGCCCCGACGAGCACCGCGAAGGCCGACACGAAGATCCACAGCAGCACGGCGACGGGCGCGGCTAGGGAGCCGTAGATGGTGGGGCCCTCGACGGTCTGGGTGAGGTAGATGCGCAGCACGAAGCTGCCCAGGACCCACATCAGCAGGGCGACGGCCGCCCCCGGCATGTCCTCGTACCAGGGCGACCGCACCGGTACCGAGACGTGGTACAGCGTGGTGAGGAAGGCGATCGACAGCAGGAGGACGACCGGCCAGTACAGTATCCGGATCACGGCCTCGCTCCACGGCAGGAGCGCCACCACGGCGTCCGGCCCGACGACCAGCAGCGGCATGACGACGGCGCCGATCACCAGGGCGACGATGTAGAGCAGCAGGGCCAGCAGCCGCGTCTTGACGATCCCGCGCCTGCCCTCCAGCCCGTACATGATCGTGATCGTGTCCACGAAGACGTTGAGGGCGCGCGATCCGGACCACAGGGCGATGACGAAGCCGATGGAGATCACGTCGGGCCGCCCGCCGCCGAAGACGTCGTCGACCAGCGGCCGCATCAGCTGGTCGACGCCCTTGTCGGACAGGACGGTCGCGGCGGCCGTGAGGATGTTGCCCCGGATGTTGTCGATGGTGTCGGTGCCGATGATCCCGTCGACGTAGCCGATGGCGCCGACGAGGCTCAGCAGCAGCGGCGGCAGGGAGAGCAGCACGAAGAAGGCGGCTTCGGCGGCGAGTCCGGTGACGCGGTACTCCATGCAGGAGTCGACCGTGTCCTTGAGCAGCAGCCAGCCGACCTTGCGCTTGGACACGTTCCGGTAGAGGGCCTGCGCCCGGTGGAGGCGGCCGCGCCTGGGCCCCTCGGGTGTTTCGTCTGCTGCCTGCACGCGCCTACCGTAACTGGCATGAGTCCCCCCACACACACCGTGACCAACCAGCCTCCGCCCCTGGTCGGGTATGACGTGTACGCCGCCGACGCCGCCCTGGTGGAGGGGGTGGAACGGCACGTGGCGCCCGGTCTCCGCGAGGAGGTCCACCGGGAGCTGGGCGACATCGGCCGGGTGGCCGGTTCGACGCAGGCGCGGGGGTGGGCGGAGGCGGCCGACACCCACCGGCCGGTGCTGCGCACCCACGACCGGTACGGGAACCGGATCGACGAGGTCGAGTTCCACCCGGCGTGGCACCGGCTGCTGGGGCGGGCGGTCTCGTCCGGGCTGACCGACGCGTGGTCGCGGCCCGGCGGTCACCTGCGGCGCGCGGCGGGTTTCCTGGTGTGGTCCCAGGCGGAGGCCGGGCACGGCTGCCCGGTGTCGATGACGCACGCGGCGGTGCCGGCGCTGCGCGTCGACCCTGCGCTGGCCGCGGAGTGGGAGCCCCGGCTGGGGTCGCGGGTGTACGACCCCGGTCTGGTGGCGCCGGGGCGGAAGCCCGGGGCGCTGTTCGGCATGGGGATGACCGAGAAGCAGGGCGGTTCGGACGTACGGGCCAACACCACGCGCGCGGAGCCCCTGGCGGAGGAGGGCGCCTACCTGCTCACCGGTCACAAGTGGTTCTGCTCGGCGCCGATGTCGGACGCCTTCCTGGTGCTGGCGCAGGCTCCCGGAGGGCTGACCTGCTTCCTGCTGCCGAGGGTGCTGCCGGACGGCTCGCGCAACGTCTTCCTGATCCAGCGGCTCAAGGACAAACTGGGCAACCGTTCCAACGCCTCGGCGGAGGTGGAGTTCGACGGCACGTGGGCGCGCCGGGTCGGCGAGGAGGGGCGCGGGGTCGCGACGATCATCGAGATGGTGGCCGCCACCCGGCTGGACTGCGCGACCGGTTCGGCGGCGCTGATGCGGCAGGCGGTGGCGCAGGCGGTGCACCACGCCGGGCACCGCAGCGCGTTCGGCGGGCTGCTGGCCGACAAGCCGCTGATGCGCAACGTCCTGGCGGACCTGGCGCTGGAGTCGGAGGCGGCCACCACGACCGTGCTGCGGCTGGCGGCCGCCTACGACGCGGACGACGAGCAGGAGCGGCACCTGCGGCGGCTGGCGGTGGCGGTCTCCAAGTACTGGATCACCAAGCGCTGCCCGCCGCTGGTGGCGGAGGCGCTGGAGTGCCTGGGCGGCAGCGGCTACGTGGAGGAGTCGGGGATGCCGCGGCTGTTCCGGGAGTCGCCGCTGAACTCGGTGTGGGAGGGCTCGGGCAACGTCCAGGCCCTGGACGTGCTGCGGGTGCTGCAGCGGGAGCCGGCGGCGCTCAACGCGTTCCTGGGCGAGATCGGCCTGGCGCGGGGCGCGGACCACCGGCTGGACGGCGCGATCAAGTCGCTGCTGACGGAACTGGCGGATCTGGAGGGCGTCGAGGCTCGGGCACGCCGGGTGGTGGAGCGCATGGCGCTGGTGCTGCAGGGCTCGTTGCTGGTGCGGTTCGCGCCGGTGGAGGTCTCGGACGCGTTCTGCGCCTCGCGGCTCGGCGGGGACTGGGGGGCGACCTTCGGGACGCTGCCGCGCGGCCTGGACCTGGCGGCGGTCGTGGAGCGGGCGCGCCCGCGGGTGTGAGGGGCGGGCGGGTGCGGCGGCGGTCCGTCCCACGGTCCCGACGGAAGGACCGGGACCCAGGGGAAACGTTCCGCCGCCGCGCCGCACTGAGGGTGGTGCCGCGCCGACTCGGCACCACCCCCGGTCTCGCCTCACCGTCGTACGGATTCAGGGTTCCGTACGAGTAGCGTGATGCGCCGTCACTGTCCGTCGAATGCGCGCATATTCGCAACCGTTGCAGACAGTTGCAAGGTATTGGCCGGATATCCCACCGGAGGGACCGGCCCGACGGCACCATATGCACATGGTGTGGCAGCGAAGAAACGTCGCTGCCACTGCCGGGGCGCACAACGCGCGGCGCACACGGACGCGGGGAGCACCATGAGCCAGGTTCCGATCGACGCACGGTCGTTGTCGGTCCAGTCCGTCCAGGAACCGCGTCGTTCCGCCCGGCTGCTGGCCGGCATGCGGGACGCCGCGCTGGGCGGCGGGTCGGGTGGCACGCAGGCCAGACCGGTCATCGAGGACTCCTGGCGGCGTGCGCTGCACCTCGGCGTCGACCCCGACAGCGGCAGTCAGACCGGCATGCTCACCGCCGACGAGATCGAGGTGCGCCGGCGCCGCACCCCGCTGGGCGAGGTGCTGCCCGCGCTGCGCGACGGCCTGGTCTCGGTCGCCGACGAGGCCCGGCACATCATGGTGGTCACCGACCCCGAGGGCCGGGTGCTGTGGCGGGACGGCAGCCTGGCCGTCCGCAGGAGCGCGGACCGGCTCGGCTTCGCGGAGGGCGCCTCGTGGTCGGAGGAGGCCGTCGGCACCAACGCGATCGGCACCGCCCTGGTCACCGGGCGGCCGATGCAGGTGCACTCCTCGGAGCACTTCGTACGGGTGCACCACCAGTGGACCTGCGCCGCCGCTCCGCTCCACGACCCGCGCGACGGGCGGCTGCTGGGCGCGGTGGACGTCAGCGGGCCGGCGGCCGGCATGCACCCCGCGGTGCTGTCGCTGGTGACCGCGGTGACCAAGGTCGCCGAGGCGGAACTGCGCAGCCTGCACTGGGCGACCGTGGACCGGCTGCGCTCGGTCGCCGCCCCGCTGCTGGCCCGGATGCAGGGCCGCGCGGCGGTCGTCGACCCCAACGGCTGGACGGCGGCCGTGACCGGGATGCCACCGGTGGAGCGGATCACGCTGCCCGCCGCGCCGAGCGCCGGGCGCACCTGGGTGCCCGCGCTGGGCACGTGCACCCTGGAGCCGCTGCCGGGCGGCTGGCTGGTGCGGGTCGCCGCGCCGGAGGACGAGGTGCCCGCGTCCGGGCACGTGGTGCTGGACCTCGCCCGTCCCCGCACGTGGACGGTGAGCGTCTCCGGCGCGGGCGGCGGCTGGTCGCAGGAGCTCAGCCCGCGCCACGCCGAACTGCTCTTCGTGCTGGCCCTGCACCGGGACGGCCGCAGCGCCGCGGAGCTGGCCGGCGACCTGTTCGGCGACCCCTCGCGCACGGTGACGGTGCGGGCCGAGATGTCCCGGCTGCGCCGCACCCTGGCCGGGGTACTCGGCCACCGTCCCTACCGCTTCGCCGACGGCGTCGAGGTCGAGGTGGTGCGCCCCGCCCACCCCGCGGACCTGCTGCCGCACTCGACGGCGCCGGCGGTGCGCGCGGCGCGCTTCGGGGAGTGAGGCCCGGGACCCGGACGGGCGGCGGCAGCGAGCCGGGGGCCCGCCGGGCCCGCGAGGCCGCAGAATGTGGCGCATGAGCACTAGCGTCACGGTGACCACGTGGTCCCTGGAGCAGACCTCCCACGCCGACCTGCGGCCCTCCCTGGAGCCGGACCCCGCGGCCGCGGGCGTCCGCATCGCGCGGGCCGAGGTGCCGTCCCCGGAGTTCAGCCGCTTCCTCTACACCTCGGTGGGCGCGGACTGCGCCTGGACGGACCGGTTGCCGTGGTCGTACGAGCAGTGGCGGTCCTTCCTGGAGCGCCCGGGCGTCGAGACGTGGGTGGCGTACGACCGGGACACCCCGGCCGGTTACATCGAACTGGACCCGCAGGACGACGGCCAGGTCGAGATCGCGTACTTCGGGCTGCTGCCCGCCTTCCGGGGGCGGCGGATCGGCGGGCACCTGCTGTCCGTCGGCATCGCCCGCGCCTGGGACCTGGCGGAGCGCCTGCCGGACCGCGCCCCCACCAAGCGGGTGTGGGTGCACACCTGCAGCCTGGACGGGCCGCACGCACTCGCCAACTACGAGAGGCGCGGCTTCCGCATCTTCCGCACCGAGACGGGGGAAGAGGAGGAGAGGCCCGTGACCGGGCCCTGGCCCGGAGCCCGGTAGGGACCGGCCGGAGGGAAGGGGCGGGCATGGACGTCGTCGGGGTCGGGGCACTCAACCTGGACCTCATCACCGGGGCGTCCGCCCTGAACGGCGGCCCGGTGCTGGCCCGGCTGGGCGCGCACATGCGGCTGCGGCACCCGCCGGAGAGCGGCGGCGAACGCATGGTCGACGAGCGCGCGGTCCGGGCCGGGCTGGAGTGGCTGCGGGACGAGGGCGTGCCGTTGACGCCGGAGCCGGGCGGCTCGGCGTTCAACACCCTGCATGCCCTGGGCCGCCTGGGCCGCGGGCTGCGGCTCGGCTACGTGGGCGTCGCGGGCCGCGACCCGCTGGGGGCGGCCGGCCCGCTGGCGGTCCTGGACGGGCTCGGCATCGACCGGCGGCTGGTGGCCCGGGACCCGGACCGGCTGTGCGGGATCTGCCTGTCCGTGCACGACGGCGGGGAGCGCACCCTGCTGACCCACACCGGGGCCAACACGCGGATCGCCGTCCACGTGCGGGAGCGCTTCGAGGAGATCGCCGGCTACCTGGCGGCGTCCCGGGCGGTCCACGTCACCTCCTTCCTGGACCCGGACGGCGGGGCTGTGCTGCACCGGCTGCTGGTGGAGGTGCGGCGGCGTTCACCGAGGACGCTGATCAGCTTCGACCCGGGCCACGCCTGGTCGGCGGAGCCGACGGCCGATGTGCTGGCCATGGCGGCGATGAGCGACTTCCTGCTGGTCAACGGGCGGGAGTTCGAGCGGCTGGGCCATGTGCGGACGCGGCGGGAGGGCGCGGCCGTGGTGAAGTACCCGGACCGGGTGGAGGTGCACCGGCCGGGCACCGTGGAGCGCTACGCGCACCGTCCGCTGCCCGACGGCGAGGTCGAGGACGCGACCGGGGCGGGCGACGTCTTCGCGGCGGGGCTGCTGGCGGCCCTGGTCGCGGGCCGCACGCTGCTCGGCACCGGCGTGCGGCTGGGTTCCGCGCTGGCGGGCCACAAGCTGCGGCACGTGGGGACCGGGGGGCACGGTGGATTCCGGGCCATCGCGGCGGATTTCCTGAGGCCGGTGACCCCTGTCAGGTGACGGACAACTCGGACGTCTCGCCATGCGGGATGATCGCGTCCACCATATGGATAACGGTGGACTGGCCCGAGATGCGCGTGACACGCTTTCGACATGTCTCGCACTGGAATCGCCTTGGTAGGTCGGCTGCACGTCGATCTCGGACGCATGTCCAGCGCCATCTGTCAGGCGTGCTGAGCACTCGCCGCCGTCCCGTTCAGGACTGATCCGGCCGTCCCCGGTCTCGCGGGCGCAATGACGCGCCCACGCCCTGCGCCTTTCCCGGCGTTCCGGCGTATCCGCAGGCCAAGGGGACCATTTGCGCTACGACCGACTCTTTCCAGCCTGCCAGAAGGACTGCATCGCCATGGCATCCACCCCTGACCAGCCGAACGCCGCCGCGCCGCGCCGCAAGGTGAGCCGCCACCGCGGCGAGGGCCAGTGGGCGGTCGGTCACATGACGCCGCTCAACGCCAACGAGCAGTTCAAGCGGGACGACGACGGTCTCAACGTGCGGACACGCATTGAGACGATCTACCGCTACCGCGGCTTCGACGCGATCGACGGGGCAGACCTGCGCGGCCGCATGCGCTGGTGGGGCCTGTACACCCAGCGCAAGCCCGGGATCGACGGCGGGAAGACCGCGATCCTGGAACCGGAGGAGCTGGACGACAAGTTCTTCATGCTCCGGATCCGCGTCGACGGCGGCCGGCTCACCACGGAGCAGCTGCGGGTCATCGGCGAGGTCTCCCAGGAGTTCGCCCGCGGCACCGCCGACATCACCGACCGGCAGAACATCCAGCTGCACTGGATCCGCATCGAGGACGTCGCCGAGATCTGGGAGCGGCTGGAGGCCGTGGGCCTGTCCACCACCGAGGCGTGCGGCGACACCCCGCGCGTCATCCTCGGCTCGCCGGTCGCCGGGATCGCCGAGGACGAGATCGTCGACGGCACGTGGGCCGTGGACGAGGCGCACCGCCGCATCGTCGGCAACAAGGAGTTCTCGAACCTCCCGCGCAAGTTCAAGTCGGCGATCTCCGGCTCTCCGCTGCTGGACGTGGCCCACGAGATCAACGACGTCGCCTTCGTCGGCGTCCGCCACCCCGAGCACGGCCCGGGCTTCGACGTGTGGGTCGGCGGCGGCCTGTCCACCAACCCGAAGATCGGCGTCCGGCTTGGCGCGTGGGTGCCGCTGGAGGAGGTCCCGGACGTCTTCGAGGGCGTCATCTCGATCTTCCGCGACTACGGCTACCGGCGGCTGCGCAACCGCGCGCGGCTGAAGTTCCTGGTCGCCGACTGGGGCGCGGAGAAGTTCCGGCTGGTGCTCCAGGACGAGTACCTGGGGCGGAAGCTCGCCGACGGCCCCGCGCCCGACCAGCCGGTCGAGCGCTGGCGGGACCACGTGGGCGTGCACCGCCAGAAGGACGGCCGCTTCTACGTCGGTTTCGCGCCGCGCGTCGGCCGGGTGGACGGCGCCACCCTCAGCAAGATCGCGGAGCTGGCGGAGGCGCACGGCTCGGGGCGGCTGCGGACGACCGTCGAGCAGAAGATGATCGTGCTGGACGTCGAGCAGGACCGGGTCGACTCGCTCGTCTCGGGCCTGGAGGCACTGGACCTGCAGGTGCGGCCCTCCCCGTTCCGGCGCGGCACGATGGCCTGCACCGGCATCGAGTTCTGCAAGCTGGCGATCGTCGAGACCAAGGCGCGCGGCTCCTCGCTGATCGACGAACTCGAGCGCCGGCTCCCGGAGTTCGACGAACCGATCACGATCAACATCAACGGCTGCCCCAACGCCTGCGCCCGCATCCAGGTCGCCGACATCGGCCTCAAGGGCCAGCTGGTGCTGGACGACGAGGGCCGTCAGGTGGAGGGCTACCAGGTGCACCTGGGCGGCGCGCTGGGCCTGGAGGCCGGTTTCGGCCGCAAGGTCCGCGGCCTGAAGGTCACCGCGGACGAACTGCCCGACTACGTCGAGCGCGTCCTGAAGCGCTTCCAGGACGGGCGGGCGGAAGGCGAGCGCTTCGCGCAGTGGGTGACCCGGGCGGACGAGGAGGCGCTGTCGTGAGCGAGCGTGCCGCGCCCTTCCACTGCCCCTACTGCGGTGAGGAGGACCTGCACCCGGCGGAGCAGGGCCACGGCGCCTGGGAGTGCCGGGCCTGCAACCGCGCGTTCCAGCTGAAGTTCCTGGGCCTGCTGGCCCGGGGGCTGCGGACCGACACCCGTGAGGGAGGCCCTTCGTGAGCACCGTGCAGCGGCACACCGCGGACGAACTGCGGACGCTGGCCGAGCAGGCGGGACGCGACCTGGAGGACGCCCCGGCGCTGGACATCCTGCGCTGGGCCACCGGCACCTTCGGCTCCCGGTTCTGCGTCACCTCCTCGATGGAGGACGCGGTCGTGGCGCACCTGGCCGCACGCGCCGCCCCGGGCGTCGACGTCGTCTTCCTCGACACCGGCTACCACTTCCCCGAGACCATCGGCACCCGCGACGCGGTCGCGGCCGTCATGGACGTACGGGTCATCACGCTGACGCCGCGACGGACGGTGGCCGAGCAGGACGCCGAGCACGGGCCCCGGCTCCACGACCGCGACCCCGACCTGTGCTGCGCGCTGCGGAAGGTCGAGCCGCTGGAGGAGGGACTGACCGGCTACGACGCCTGGGCGACCGGACTGCGCCGCGACGAGTCCCCTACCCGGGCGGACACCCCGGTCGTCGGCTGGGACGCCCGGCGCGGCAAGGTCAAAGTTTCCCCCATCGCCCGCTGGACGCAAGACGACGTGGACTCCTACGTCGCCGATCACGGGGTACTCACGAATCCGTTGCTCATGGACGGCTACGCCTCGGTCGGCTGCGCCCCCTGCACCCGCCGGGTGCTGGCGGGCGAGGACGCCCGGGCCGGCCGGTGGGCGGGCCGGGCGAAGACCGAGTGCGGGCTGCACGGCTGATGACGACGGAACGGACCTCCCGGGAGGGGCGGATGAGCGTGACGGACGCGGGCGCCACGGTGTGGCTCACCGGTCTGCCGAGTGCGGGCAAGACCACGATCGCGCGGGCGCTGGCCGCGCGGCTGCGCGGTGACGGGCGCCGGGTCGAGGTCCTGGACGGGGACGAGATCCGCGAGTTCCTCTCCGCGGGCCTCGGCTTCGGCCGCGAGGACCGGCACACCAACGTGCAGCGCATCGGCTTCGTGGCGGAGCTGCTCGCCTCCCACGGCGTCACCGTGCTCGTCCCGGTCATCGCGCCGTACGCCGACAGCCGGGAGGCCGTCCGCAAGCGCCACGAGGCGCGCGGCACGACGTACCTGGAGGTGCACGTCGCCACCCCCGTGGAGGTCTGCTCCACGCGCGACGTGAAGGGCCTGTACGCCAAGCAGGCCGCGGGCGAGATATCGGGGCTGACCGGTGTCGACGACCCGTACGAGGCGCCCGAGACCCCCGACCTGCGGATCGAGACCCAGGACCACACCGTCGAGGACTCGGCGGCGCTGGTCGACGCGCTTCTCGTGGAGAGGGGACTGGCGTGAACCGTGGACACCTCCCGGCGGCCCGGGCGGCAGGGGCGGCCGGACGAGCGAGCGGACCGAGTGAAAGGGGAACGGCATGACCACGGTCGTCGCCGTCGACGAGAGCACCGCGAACCCCTTCGCGCTGTCGCACCTGGACGCGCTGGAGTCGGAGGCGGTGCACATCTTCCGCGAGGTCGCGGGCGAGTTCGAGCGGCCGGTGATCCTCTTCTCCGGCGGCAAGGACTCCATCGTCATGCTCCACCTGGCGCTGAAGGCCTTCGCCCCCGCGGCGGTCCCCTTCTCGCTGCTGCACGTCGACACGGGCCACAACTTCCCCGAGGTGCTGGAGTACCGCGACCGCACCGTGGCGGAGCACTCGCTGCGGCTGCACGTCGCCTCGGTGCAGGACTACATCGACGACGGCCGGCTGCGCGAGCGCCCCGACGGCACCCGCAACCCGCTGCAGACGGTGCCGCTCACCGAGGCCATCCAGGAGCACCGCTTCGACGCGGTCTTCGGCGGCGGCCGCCGCGACGAGGAGAAGGCCCGGGCCAAGGAGCGGGTGTTCTCGCTGCGCGACGAGTTCTCCCAGTGGGACCCGCGGCGCCAGCGCCCCGAGCTGTGGCAGCTCTACAACGGCCGGCACGCCCCCGGTGAGCACGTGCGTGTCTTCCCGCTGTCCAACTGGACCGAGCTGGACGTGTGGCAGTACATCGCCCGCGAGGGCATCGAGCTGCCGGAGATCTACTACGCCCACGAGCGCGAGGTGTTCCGGCGCAGCGGCATGTGGCTGACCGCGGGCGACTGGGGCGGCCCGAAGGACGGCGAGACGGTGGAGACCCGGCTGGTCCGCTACCGCACGGTGGGCGACATGTCGTGCACCGGGGCGGTGGACTCCGACGCCGCCGGCATCGACGCCGTCATCGCCGAGATCGCCGCGTCCCGGCTCACCGAGCGCGGGGCCACCCGGGCCGACGACAAGCTCTCCGAGGCCGCGATGGAAGACCGCAAGCGCGAGGGGTACTTCTAGCCATGACCACCGGCACCACCGCCGAGCAGCTCTCGGCCACCTCCCTGCTGCGCTTCGCCACCGCGGGCTCCGTCGACGACGGCAAGTCCACCCTGGTCGGCCGGTTGCTGCACGACTCCAAGTCGGTGCTCGCCGACCAGCTGGAGGCCGTCGAGCTGGCCTCCGCGCGCCGCGGGCAGGACGCGCCCGACCTGGCGCTGCTCACCGACGGCCTGCGCGCCGAACGCGAGCAGGGCATCACCATCGACGTGGCGTACCGCTACTTCGCCACGCCGAGGCGGCGGTTCATCCTGGCGGACACACCGGGGCACGTGCAGTACACGCGGAACATGGTGACGGGCGCCTCGACCGCCGAGCTGACCGTGATCCTGGTGGACGCCCGCAACGGCGTGGTGGAGCAGACCCGCCGGCACGCGGCGGTGGCCGCGCTGCTGCGGGTTCCGCACGTGGTGCTCGCGGTCAACAAGATGGATTTGGTCGACTGGTCGGAGCCGGTCTTCGCGGCCGTCGCCGAGGAGTTCACCGCCTACGCGGCGTCGATCGGCGTCCCGGAGATCACCGCGATCCCCATCTCGGCCCTGGCCGGCGACAACGTCGTGACCCCGTCGGCGAACATGGACTGGTACGGCGGCCCGACGGTCCTGGAGCACCTGGAGACCGTCCCCGTCGGCAGCGACCCCGGCGGGCACCCGGCGCGCTTCCCCGTGCAGTACGTGATCCGCCCGCAGACCGCCGAGCACCCGGACTACCGCGGCTACGCGGGCCGGATCGCCTCGGGCGTGCTCCGCGTCGGCGACCCGGTGACGGTGCTGCCGTCCGGGCTGACCAGCACGATCAGCGGCATCGACCTGCTCGGCACCCCGGTCGACGTGGCGTGGGCGCCGCAATCGGTGACGCTGCTGCTCGCCGACGACCTGGACGTCTCGCGGGGCGACCTGATCGCGCCGTCCGCCGCCGCCCCGGAGACCACCCAGGACGTCGAGGCGACCGTGTGCCACCTGCACGAGCGTCCACTGGCGGTCGGCGCCCGCGTCCTGCTCAAGCACAGCACGCGCACGGTCAAGGCGATCGTGAAGCGGCTCCCGTACCGGGTCGACCTGACCCGGGGCCTGGAGCACCAGGACGAGCCGGGCGAGTTCGGCGTCAACGACATCGGCACGGTGGTGCTGCGCACCGCGGAGCCGCTGCCGCTCGACGCGTACGCCGACTCGCGGCTCACCGGGTCCTTCCTGCTGATCGACCCGGCGGACGGCACCACGCTGACCGCCGGCATGGCGGGCGAGGCCTTCGCCGTCCGTACCGCCACGGCCGCCGCGGACGCGGCCGGTGACGAGGAGGGGTGGGACTTCTGATGGCGTTCGACGACGCCTTCGCGGGATTCGCCAAGGAGGGCGGTCGGGTCGGCAGCGGCTGTCTGGGCAGCGGCACGGGCGGTGTGACGCGATGTGCGCGCTGACCCCGCCCGAGCACCGTACCCGCGCCGCGCAGGCGGCACCGCACCACCGACATCCAGACAGCCACCACCCCGGCGCGCCCTAGAGGGCGCGAGCCGGGGCCACCGAGAGGACCACCTCCCGTGACTGCCGATCGCACCACCGCCCCGAGAACGTCCGCCCGTCGCCGCCTCATGGCGGGCGCCGTCCTTCTGCCGCTGCTGGCCCTCGCCGCCTGCGGCTACGGCTCCGAGAAGAAGGACGACACCACCAACGCGGCCGCGAGCAGCGGCACCAGCAAGAAGCTGTCCGCCTCGACGGTGAAGATCGGCTACTTCGCGAACCTCACCCACGCCACCCCGCTGGTGGGTCTGAAGGAGGGCTTCTTCGCGGACGAACTGGGCTCGGGCACCACGATCAAGGAGTCGGTCTTCAACGCCGGGCCCGCCGAGATCGAGGCCCTCAACGCCGGTTCCATCGACATCGGCTGGATCGGCCCCTCCCCGGCGGTCAACGGCTGGACGAAGTCGGGCGGCAAGAGCCTGAAGATCATCTCCGGTTCGGCCTCCGGCGGCGTCAAACTGGTCGTCAACCCGGACAAGATCAAGTCCCTGAAGGACGTCAAGGGCAAGAAGATCGCCACCCCGCAGCTCGGCAACACCCAGGACGTGGCCTTCCTCAACTGGATCGCCGAGCAGGGCTGGAAGGTCGACGCCACCAGCGGCAAGGGCGACGTCTCCGTGGTCCGCACGGACAACAAGGTGACGCCCGACGCCTACAAGACCGGGTCGATCGACGGCGCCTGGGTCCCCGAGCCCACCGCGTCCAAGCTGGTCGCCGAGGGCGCGAAGGTGCTGCTGGACGAGCGCGACCTGTGGCCGGACAAGAAGTTCGTCATCACCAACGTGATCGTCTCCCAGGCGTTCCTCACGGCCCACCCGGACGTCGTCGAGGCCGTCCTGCGCGGCTCGGTGAAGACCAACGCCTGGATCAACGCCAACCCGGACAAGGCGAAGGCCGACGCCAACGCCCAACTGGAGAAGCTCTCCGGGAAGCCGCTGCCCGCCGACGTCATCGACCCGGCGTGGCAGAGCATCCAGGTCATCGACGACCCGCTGGCGTCCACGCTGCAGACCGAGGCCGACCACGCCGTCACCGCCGGCCTGCTGGAGAAGCCCTCCCTCAAGGGGATCTACGACCTGTCGCTCCTCAACAAGGTCCTCAAGGGCGAGGGCAAGACCGGGATCGACGACGCCGGTCTCGGCGGCTGAACCCCGGCAGCACCCGATGAAGCCCGCAGCCCCAGCCCCCAGGAGGTGACGCCATGGCCACCGCACTCACCAACCAGCCCGCCGTAACGGTCGAAGCGGCCCCGTACGCCGCACGGCTCGAGCACGTCTCGAAGTCCTTCGGCCGTCCCGGTGCGGAGACGCACGTGCTGGACGACATCAGCCTCGACGTCGCCCCCGGCGAGTTCGTCTGCCTCCTGGGGGCCTCGGGCTGCGGCAAGTCCACACTGCTCAACCTGGTCGCGGGCCTCGACCGGCCGACCGCCGGGGGCATCGAGACCCCCGGCGGCCGCCCGGCCCTGATGTTCCAGGAGCACGCCCTGTTCCCGTGGCTCACCGCGGGCAGGAACATCGAACTCGCCCTGCGCATGCGCGGCGTGCCGCGCGCCGAGCGGCGCCCGGAGGCCGAGCGCCTGCTGGAGCTCGTCCGCCTGAAGGGCGCGTACGGCAAGCGGGTGCACGAACTGTCCGGCGGCATGCGGCAGCGCGTCGCGCTCGCCCGGGCCCTGGCCCAGGACAGCCAGCTGCTGCTGATGGACGAGCCGTTCGCGGCCCTCGACGCCATCACCCGCGACGTCCTCCACGAGGAACTCACCCGCATCTGGGCCGAGACCCGCCTGTCGGTGCTCTTCGTGACCCACAACGTCCGCGAGGCGGTGCGGCTCGCGCAGCGGGTCGTGCTGCTCTCCTCGCGGCCGGGACGGATCGCCCGGGAGTGGACGGTCGACATCCCGCAGCCGCGCCGCATCGAGGACTCGGCGGTCGCCGAGCTCTCCGTGGAGATCACCGAACACCTCCGGGGGGAGATCCGCCGACATGGCCAGCACTGACACGAAGGCGCACAGCGGGCACGGCGGGGACCTCGCGGGGCTCGAGGCCGGCCTCGACGCCTTGGAGACGCGCTCGGCCGCGCGGGTGCCGCTGGCCCGTACGCTGCTGCAGAAGGCCGTTCCGCCGCTCGTCGCCATCGCCCTGGTGCTGGTGGTGTGGCAGCTCGCCTACCACTTCGAGGTCAAGCCGCACTACCAGCTGCCCAGTCCGGCGGAGGTCGGACGCGCATTGCAGGACAAGTGGCTCGACGGCACCCTCCTCGGGTACGTCTGGACCAGCCTGTCGCGCGGCGCGCTGGGCTTCGTGGCCTCCGTCGCGATCGGCACGCCGCTCGGCCTGCTCGTGGCGCGGGTCCGGGTGGTACGGGCCGCGATCGGGCCGATCCTGTCGGGCCTGCAGTCCCTGCCGTCGGTGGCATGGGTGCCCGCGTCGATCATCTGGTTCGGCCTCTCGGACGCCACGATCTACTGCGTGGTGCTGCTGGGCGCGGTGCCCTCGATCGCCAACGGCCTGGTCGCGGGCGTCGACCAGATCCCGCCGCTGTTCCTGCGGGCCGGCCGCACCATCGGCGCCACCGGTGTCCACGCGGTGCGGCACGTGCTGCTGCCCGCCGCCCTGCCGGGCTACCTCGCCGGCCTCAAGCAGGGCTGGGCCTTCTCCTGGCGCTCCCTGATGGCCGCCGAGCTCATCGCCACCTCCCCCGACCTCGGCGTGGGCCTGGGCCAGTTGCTGGAGCAGGGGCGCGAACTGTCCGACATGCCGAGCGTGCTGGCCGCGATCCTGCTGATCCTGGTCGTCGGCATCGGCATCGAACTGCTGGTGTTCGCGCCGCTGGAGCGCACGGTGCTCCGCAGCCGCGGCCTGTTCGCACGGGGCTGACCATGACCGCGCAGCCCGTCCTCCTCGTCATCGCCCACGGCAGCCGCGACCCGCGGCACGCCGCGACCGTCCACGCCCTGACCGGGCGGGTCCGCGCGGCCCGTCCCGGACTGCGGGTGGAGACGGCCTTCCTCGACCACTGCGCGCCGAACGTGCCGCAGGTCGTGGACCGGCTGGCCGCGGAGGGCGTGCGCGACGTGGTGGCGTTGCCGCTGCTGCTGACCCGGGCCTTCCACGCCAAGGCGGACATCCCCGCGGTGCTGCGCGAGTCCGCGGCGCGCCACGCCCGGATGCGCGTACGCCGGGCCGACGTGCTCGGCCCCTCACCGCTGCTGCTCGCCGCGCTGGAGCGGCGGCTGCGCGGGGCCGGGCTCGGGCCCGGCGACCGCCCCTCGACCGGGATCGTCCTGGCCTCGGCGGGCTCCTCCGACCCGGAGGCGATCGCAGTGATCGCAGAAATCGCGCGGGAGTGGCGGCGTACCGGTTGGTGCGCCGTGCGGCCTGCGTTCGCCTCCGCATCCCTTCCCACCACGGACGAGGCGGTGCGCGGACTGCGCGCCGAGGGCGTACGGCACGTCGCCGTCGCGCCGTACGTCATCGCGCCGGGCTTCCTGCCCGACCGCATCGCCCGTGGCGCCCTGGCCTCCGGGGCAGACGTCCTCGCCGGCGTCCTCGGCGACGCCCCGGAGGTCGCCCGCCTGCTGCTGCGCCGCTTCGACGAGGCACTTCAGCCGCGCCTGTCGCTGGCCCTGGCCTGAGGCGCGGGGCCGCCGCCGTCCGGCCCCCGGACGGCGGCGGGACACGGCGTCAGGACACGGCGTCCGCCAGGCGTTCCACCTGGCCGGGGTCCGACGCCCAGCAGTAGAGCATCACTTCGTCGGCGCCGATGCCGCCGTAGCCGGCGACCGCGTCACGGATCTGCTCCGGGGTGGTCAGCAGGCCTTCGGCGACACGGTCGGCGAACCCGCTGAAGGCGTAGTAGGCGCGGATGTTGTCGCGGGCCGCGGTGACCACCTCGTCGGGTCCGAGCGCGACGTTGGCCTGGGCGACGAGCCGCGGCCGGCCGGGCCGCGCGTACCGCTCCCAGCTGCGCTCCGCCTCGCGGAAGAGCCGGTCCATCGACTTGGGCGGCATCCCGGCGCCGAGGAAGCCGTCGCCGTGACGGCCGACCCTGTCGAGCGCCGCCGGGACGAAGCCGCCGAACAGCACCTCCGGCCCGCCCGGGGTCGCCGGGGCGGGTCCGATGGGCCCGGCCCCGTCGCCGTACGGGTCGCCCGCCCAGAGGCGGCGCAGCACGGCCAGCTGCTCGTCGAGCAGACGGCCGCGGCGGCGGAAGTCGGCACCGGCCGCACGGAAGTCGTCCTCGCGCGCGCCCACCCCGAGGCCGAGGGTGAAGCGGCCTCCGGAGAGGCGGTCGAGCGTGGCCGCCTGCTTGGCCAGGACGGCGCCGTCACGGAACGGGGAGATGAGCACCTCGGTCTGCAGCCGGATCCGGCGGGTCGCCCCGGCGAGCACGGCGAGGGTGACCAGGGGCTCGGGGTTGTCGTACACGAGACGGTCGAGCAGGCCGAGACTGCTGAAGGGGCCGTCGTCGGCGCGGCGGGCCCAGGTCGTCAGCACGGCGGGGTCGTCGACGGGAAGGCCGAGACCGATCTTCATGGGGAACTCCTCGGGAAGGGCACGGACATGTGGTGCCGCCCCTCCGTCACCACGCACCTGCCGTGCGGGCCGCTCCCGTTCTGCGGCGTCCTTCAGGGGAGCGTGATCATCGAGTCCGTCCACCGTAACGCTCCGCCGCAGGCAGCGGCGACTCATTTCCCCGTGTCGCGGCGGCCGCGACACCGCGGGCACGCACGGGTGCCGCGGACGTCCCCGGCGCTAGTAGTAGTGGCGCAGCGACGGCCACAGCCGCGACCACGGCGCCTTTGGGGCGGCGCACAGGACGATCGCGGCGTGCTGTTCCTCGTTGTCGACTCCGTGGCCGTTGTCGACCCGGCCGACCTGCCGGCATCCGGTGAAGTGCCGTTCGATGCCGTCGGCGTCCTCCTGGCGGACCAGCAGCACGGGGCCGGTGGCGGAGTCGGGCGGCGGGCCCCAGTCGGCGAAGCTCATGTGCGCCGAGTAGGGGGCGGGCAGGCCGCGGGCGGGGCCGTAGTGGGCCAGTGCGCCGGCCTCGCCGTAGTTCTGGGCGAGGACGACCGCGCGGGGCCGGTCGGTGGCGGGGACGCCCGACCAGGCGTCGGCGACGGCGTCGGCGAGCCGCGGCCAGCCGATCTGCTCGCCCTGCTCCTTGTTGACGGCGTTCACCGCGGACACCGCGCCCGGCGGGAGCACCGGCAGCGAGATCAGGGCGGTGACGGCCGCCGTCACCGCGACGGCCGGCCACATGGCGCGCGGCCGGGAGACGGCCGTGACGCAACCCGCGGCGAGCAGGACGAGCAGCAGCGGCAGGCAGTAGTAGGCCTTGCCGCCGGAGGCGAGGACGACGACGGCCAGGAGCAGGTACGCCGGGGTGATCGCGCGCGCCCAGCGCAGCTCCGGATCGCGCCACAACCGCAGGCCGCCCGCGATCCACACCGGGACGAACGCCGGTGAGAGGAAGACGATCTGCTGGGGCACGAACAGGACACGGTTCTCGGCGCCGTCGTCACTGCTGATGCCGCCCGCGACGGTCAACTGGGGCCAGCCGTGCGCCGCCTGCCACCACAGGTTGGGGGCGGCCAGCGCCAGCGCGACGACGACTGCGGCCGGCGGCCACCAGCCGCGCAGCACGTCCCGTGGGCCGGTGGCGAGCAGCGCCGCGAGCAGGGCGAAGGCCAGCAGGGCGACCAGGTACTTGTTCTCCATGCCGATGCCGAGCGCCGCGCCCACCGAGAGCCACAGGCGGCGGTCGCCGGTGCGCAGCAGCCGCAGCGCGAGCCAGCAGACGACCACCCACACCAGGACGTCGAAGGTGGCGGTGGAGACCATGTGGCCGACGGCGACGACGAATCCGGAGACCGCCGTGCACACCGCCGCGAGCACCTGGGCCGACCGACCGCCGCCCAGTTCCCTGGCGACGGCTGCCACGACCACGACGGTCGCGGCACAGGCGAGGGTGGCGACCGCCCGCAGCCCTGCGGGCGAGTCGCCGAGGACCGCGGTGGACAGGCGGGCGGCGAGCGGGGTGAGCGGGGGCTGGTCGACGTAGCCCCAGGCGGGGTGGTCACCGGCGACGAGGAAGTACAACTCGTCGCGGTGGAAGCCGTAGCGGCCGGACAGCGCCGTCAGCACGGCCGCGAGGGCGGCCGCGACCCCGAGCACCGGCACGGTGGCGAACGACGCCACCTGCGCGCGGACGTGCGTAGCGGACATCCCCCACCCCCCGGTGATCCCAGTCGACGGTACCGGCGCGCTGCCCCGGGGGCCACGGTTCCGGCCGGAGGGCCGTGTCCTAGTGTCGGCCTACCGGAATGCGAGAGGGGCAGAGGGGCCATGGCAGAGGCGGGAAGACGGCGGCGCGTCGCGGCGTGGGTGCTCGGGCCGGTGGGACTGGTGCTCGTGGTCGGCGCGGTGGTGACGTCGCGGACGGACTACACGACGGGCACGGTCGCCAGCGCGTCCATGGAACCGGGCTACTCCCCCGGTGAGCGGCTGCTGTTCGAGCGGATCGGCGCGGACGACGTCCGGCGCGGCGACGTCGTCCTGATCGACGGCGGCGACCGCTACGGCGGCGGGCCGGTGCTCGAGCGCGTGATCGGCGAGGGCGGCGACCGCGTCGCGGAGCGGCGCGGCGGGCCGGTGACGGTGAACGGCAAGGAACTGTCTGAGCCGTACGTGAAGGACGGGGATCCGTCCGGCGGGGCCCCGGCGTTCGACGTCACGGTGCCCCGGGGACGGCTGTTCCTGCTGGGCGACCACCGCGCGGACTCCATGGACTCCCGCTACTTCGTCCGGGAACAGTCCGGCACCCTCCCCGCCGCCGGCGTCCGGGCCCGCGTGCTGGAGGACCGCACCGGCCCCCTGCTGCTGGCCCTGGCGGCGCTGCTCGGCTTCGCGTCGGCCGTCACGGGACTGGTGCTGGGCCTCGTGGCCCGGGCCGCCCGTCGCCGCGAGCAGCGCCCGGTCCTGCCGCCGGTCTGGGGTGCCGCGCCGCCGGTGCCGTAGACGCACTGACGGGGGTGGGGTGCGCGCGCCGGTGGGCGGGTGCGGGTTCGTCTCGCGCCCGCAGGGCGCGAGACGGCGCGACAGCCGAACGACCGCCGCCACCGCCGACGACGACGCCGCCCGCCCAACACCCCTGCGCCTACCGCCCGTCGACGTCGAAGCGGGA
This sequence comes from Streptomyces sp. NPDC111520, assembly GCF_055635295.1. Lineage (NCBI taxonomy): Bacteria > Bacillati > Actinomycetota > Actinomycetes > Kitasatosporales > Streptomycetaceae > Streptomyces > Streptomyces sp. NPDC111520. The sequence goes on from NZ_JBVKBW010000005.1 coordinate 281,143, forward strand.
CAGCCGCGAGCCCGCGCCGCGTGAGGCGCGGTCGAGCAGGGCGCTCAGCAGGCGGCGCCCCGTGGTGAGCCGGGCACGCGCCTGTGGCGGGAGGTCCCACAGGGTGCGGGAGTCGCGCAACCGCAGCCCCCAGGCGGCCAGTTCGCGCGGGTCGTCGCAGCTCCAGCCGACGTCGACGGCGCGCGGCCTGCGGGCCTCCGCGGAGCCGACGGTGTCCATCAGGAGCACCGAGCCGGGGAACCGGTCGCGGATGACGTCCACGGCGGAGCGGGCGCCCGCCTCGTCGAGGTAGATGAGCACGGCCTCGGAGACGAAGAGGTGGGGACCGGGGGCGGCCGCCACCGCTGCCGCCCAGTCCGGTTCGGCCGCCGAGCCCGCGACGATGCGGCGGCGCTCGTGCTCCGCGAAGAGCTCCCGGCGCAGCGCGACGACGTCCGGCAGGTCGATCTCGACCCAGGTGGCGGTGCCGTTGTCGAGCCGCTCGTAACGGGTGTTGAGGCCGACGCCGATCTCGACGACGGTGCCCGCGGGGTGTTCGTCGAGGAACTCCCGCACCCAGTCGTCGAGGACGACCCCGCGGAAGACGGGCCCGAGCAGCCGCAGCCTGCCGCCGACGCGCGTGAGGTCGCGGTCGAGTGCCTCGGCCACCTCCACCGAGCGGGGGTCGCGGGTCAGCGGACGCCTGCGGCGGGTCTCGGCCGCCCGTGCCCGCAGCGGTATGAGCAGGGTCTCCTGGACCCGGCCGAGTTCCACGCGGCGACGCTCCATCCGGGCACCGTACCGCGGTTCAGGCGCCGCGCAGGGCGTCCGCGAGGGGGCCGTCGCCGGTGACCGCCGCGCCGCCGTCCCGCAGGGCGCCGGCGACGCCGCGGACGGCCCCCGGGGGCAGCGCCACGACCGCGTCGGGGCGTTCGGCGGGGCCGTCGGCGTACGACGGGGAGCCGCCGCCGAGTTCGATGTGGAAGGCGCCCTCGTCGAGGCGGACCTCGACCACCCCCGCGGGGGCGCCGGGCAGCGCGGCGAGGTGCCGCATGAGGGGCACGGCGGCCCAGTGCGCGCGGACGGCGTCGGTGGGCCGGGGCTCCTGCAGTTCCGGCGCGCCCCACTCGGCGAGGGCGCCGAGAACGGCGAGCAGCCCACTGCCGCGCGGGGTGAGTTCGTAGACGTACGCGGCGCCGGGGGGCGCGAGGCGGCGGCGGGTGACCAGGCCGTCGCGCTCCATCTCCTTGAGTCGCGAGGCGAGGACGTCGGTGCTGACGCCGGGCAGGTCGGCGTGGAGGTCGGTGTACCGGCGGGGGCCCGCCAGGAGCTCCCGGACGATCAGGAGCGTCCAGCGCTCCCCGACGGTGTCCAGGGCGCGGGCGACGGCGCAGTACTGGTCGTAACTTCGGCGCGGCATGATCCCCAGTGTAGACAAGGAGTTGGACTTTCCAAGCGCGTACTTGGTAAAACCAAGTGGAGCAGCGTACCGGGCAGGACCGCGGGACCGGATCGGGAGGCCGTCGCATGGAGTACAAGCAGTCGGGCAAGCTGGCCGACGTCTGTTACGAGATCCGGGGGCCGGTGATCGAGCACGCCAACGCGCTGGAGGAGGCGGGGCACAGCGTCCTGCGGCTCAACACGGGCAATCCGGCGCTGTTCGGGTTCGAGGCGCCCGAGGAGATCCTGCAGGACATCATCCGCACGCTCCCCGCGTCGCACGGCTACAGCGACTCGCGCGGCATCCTGTCGGCCCGCCGCGCGGTGGCCCAGCACTACCAGGAGCGCGGCCTCGCCGACGTCGGCGTGGACGACGTCTTCCTCGGCAACGGGGTGTCGGAGCTGGTGCAGATGGCCGTCCAGGCCCTCGTCGACGACGGGGACGAGGTGCTGATCCCGGCCCCCGACTTCCCGCTGTGGACGGCCGTGACGAACCTGGCCGGCGGCAAGGCGGTGCACTACCTCTGCGACGAGCAGGCGGACTGGTTCCCCGACCTCGACGACATCGCCTCCAAGATCACCAGCCGTACGCGGGCACTGGTCATCATCAACCCCAACAACCCGACGGGCGCCGTCTACCCGCGCGAACTGCTCGAGGGGATGCTCGACCTGGCGCGGCGGCACCATCTGGTCGTCTTCGCCGACGAGGTCTACGACAAGATCCTCTACGACGACGCGGTGCACCACTCGGCGGCCCAGCTCGCCCCCGACGTGCTGTGCCTGACCTTCAGCGGGCTGTCCAAGGCCTACCGCGTGGCGGGCTTCCGCTCCGGCTGGCTCGTCGTCACCGGGCCCCGGCAGCACGCCAAGAGCTACCTCGAGGGCCTGACGATGCTCGCCTCGATGCGGCTGTGCCCCAACGTCCCGGCCCAGCAGGCGATCCAGGCCGCGCTCGGCGGCCGGCAGAGCATCAAGGACCTGATCCTGCCCGGAGGGCGGCTGCACGAGCAGCGCGACATGGCGTGGGAGAAGCTGAACGAGATCCCCGGCGTCAGCTGCGTCAAGCCCAAGGGCGCGCTCTACGCCTTCCCCCGGCTGGACCCGAAGGTGCACCGGATCCACGACGACGAGAGGTTCGTGCTCGACCTGCTGCTCCGCGAGAAGATCCAGGTCGTCCAGGGCACCGGCTTCAGCTGGCCGCGCCCGGACCACTTCCGCATCCTGACGCTCCCCCGTGCCGACGACCTGGACGCCGCCATCAGCCGCATCGGCCGCTTCCTGGCGGGCTACCGGCAGTAGCCCCGAGGCGCCGGCCGCGTCCCGGAAGGGGAGGTACGGGGCCGGCGCTTCCCCGTCCCCGTACGGCGGGGCGCGGCGGCGGCGGTCGGTGTAGGGGGCAACACTCCCGTGGGCGGGGGTTTTCCCCACTCCCTGGGGAGGAGAAACCCTCCGGCGGTTCACCTGTCAGCCGGATGGGGCGGTGTCCCGCGGACCCCTAGCGTCGTGGACGAGGCGGAGGAGAGGTTCCACCGCCCGGCTTCGAGGGGGTTCGCAACCGTGGCAAGCGCACACGGCAGGACACGTACCGCGGGGACGGTGCGCGGGCAGGGCATCGCCGCCGCCATGGGCGGCTGGAGTGCCCGGCACCGCTGGACGGCGGTCGGGAGCTGGCTGCTCTTCGTCGTACTCGCGCTGGCCATCGGCTCGATGGCGGGGCGGGTCGACCTGACGGACCGGGAGGAGGTGCCCGGGGAGTTCGGGCAGGCCGTGGCCATCCTGGACGACGCCGGGCTGAACGACGGACCGGCCGGCGAGATGGTGCTGGTCCAGGCGGCCGGGGGGTCCCTCAAGGCCACGGACCCGGCGTTCCGGGCGGTGGTCGCGGAGGTCGTCGCCGCGGTGGAGGGCACCGGTGAGGTCGCTTCCGTCCAGTCCCCGTACGACGCCGGGGCGGTCTCCGAGGACGGCCGGTCCGCACTGGTGCGGTTCGACATGCGGGGCGACCCGCAGACGGCGCCCGACCGGGTCGAGCCGGTCGTCGACGCCGTGGCGGGCGTCCAGGGCAAGCACAAGGACCTGAAGGTCGAGCAGTTCGGCGAGGCCAGCTCGGAGAAGGTCTTCAACGACGCCTTCGGCAGCGACTTCCAGCGTGCCGAGTACTCGGCGCTGCCGGTCGCGCTCGGCATCCTGCTGATCGCCTTCGGGGCGCTGGTCGCGGCGCTGCTGCCGGTGGCGCTGGCGATGACGGCCTTCCTCGCGACGACCGGCCTGGTCGCCGTGGTGAGCCACGCGGTCCACATGAGCGACACCGCCAACTCCGTGATGCTGCTGGTCGGCCTGGCCGTCGGTGTCGACTACTGCCTGTTCTACCTGCGGCGTGAACGCGAGGAGCGGGAGGCGGGCCACGACGCGCAGACCGCGCTGCGGATCGCGGCGGCCACCAGCGGGCGCGCGGTGCTGGTCTCCGGTGTGACGGTGATCGTCGCGATGGCGGGCATGCTCTTCACCGGCATCGGCGACTTCAAGGCGATGGGCCTGGCCACGATGATGGTGGTGGCCGTGGCGATGTTCGGCTCGGTGACGGTGCTGCCCGCGCTGCTGTCCCTGCTGGGCGAGCGGGTCGAGAAGGGCCGGATCCCCTTCCTGCGCCGCCGGGGCGGCGGGCCGAGCGGGGAGTCCCGCGTCTGGCGGACGATCCTCGGGGGCGTGCTGCGCCGCCCGGTGGTGTCCGTGGTGGTCGCCGGCGGGGCGCTGGTCGCACTGGCCGTCCCGGCCGTCGGCCTGAACACCGCGAACCTGACGCTGAGCCAGGAGCTCGGCGACGGACTGCCGATCGTCCGGGCGTACGAGGACATCAGCAAGGCCTTCCCCGGCGGCCCCGACCCGGCCCAGGTGGTCGTCAAGGCCTCCGACATCACCTCGCCCGAGGTGCGTCAGGCCATCGATGCCTTCTCCCGGGAGGCCGTGGCCAAGGGCGTCTCCCCCGGGCCGGTGGAGACCGAGGTCCACGAGAAGGCGGGCGTCGCCGTCCTGAAGGTTCCGCTGACCGGCGGCACCGACGAGGAGCGGGCCGAGGCCTCGCTGAAGGTCCTGCGTGACGAGGTGCGCCCCGGCACGCTGGGCGAGGTCGCCGGCCTCACCGCGCCGATCGGCGGCTCGACGGCGGCGTCGATGGACTTCACCGACAAGATCGGCGACGCGGTGCCCCCGGTGTTCGCCTTCGTCGTGGCCTTCGCCTTCCTGCTGATGCTGCTCTCCTTCCGGTCGCTGACCATCGCGGTCACCTCGATCGTGCTCAACCTGCTGTCGGTGGGCGCCGCCTACGGCATCCTCACCATCGTCTTCCAGCACGGCTGGGGCGCCGGGCTGGTGGGCGCCGAGGGCGTGGGCGCCATCGTGGCCTGGCTGCCGCTGTTCCTGTTCGTGATCCTCTTCGGGCTGAGCATGGACTACCACGTCTTCGTGGTCTCCCGGATCCGTGAGGCACGGATGCGGGGGCTGACCACGCAGGGCGCGATCCGGCACGGCATCACGACGACCGCAGGTGTGGTCACCAGCGCCGCGGTCATCATGGTGGCGGTCTTCGCGATCTTCGGCACGCTGTCCATGCAGAGCATGAAGCAGATGGGCGTGGGCCTGGCGGCGGCGGTGCTCATCGACGCCACCGTCATCCGCGGTGTGCTGCTCCCCGCGGTGATGGCCCTGCTGGGCGAGCGCAACTGGTACCTGCCCAAGTGGCTCGGCTGGCTGCCGGACATGACCCACGACGAGGCGGGCCTCGCGCCGGCCCCGGTACGGCCGCCCGCCGCCCCGGCACCGGCCGAGCCCTCGGGCGTGGGCCGCTGACGCCGCGGACACCGCCAGGACGCTCCGGCCCGGCCCCCGACGCCACGGGGGCCGGGCCGCGGCGTACGCCCTCCCCGCCCGGGGACCCCGGCGCCGGGCGTTCCGAACGAGCCGTGGTCAGCGTCCGGCGCCGGGGCGCGGGGATATGGCCCCGCGCCCCGGGCCCTCCACCGCGTGCGCGGCCGGGGCCGTGGACGCGCCCGCGGAGCCGGGGGTCCGGAACGGGTCGAGGACGGGGGCCGGACCGCGCATCGTCAGTGGCGCCGTCCGGTCGGGATCCGAGAAGAGGTCTCGCTCATCGTCTGAAGTCGACATGCCCGCAGCGTATCCCGTGTTCGAATATATGTGCGATCCCCCGAAAGGGTTAACGAACCGGCGGCCCGAACCTCCGCACCTCGGCGCCCGCCCCCGGCTCGTAGGGCCGCCACGGCCCGCGCCCCTCGGTGTCCCCTTCGTCGCCGTCGCCCCTGTCACCCCCGTCGCCCCCGGCGTCCGGGCGGCCGCCGGCCACGAACGCGGCGAGCGCACCGCCGAACGACCGGGCGAGGGCGCGGTCGGCGTCGTCCACCGCGCCCAGCATTGGCGCGTCGGCGAACGCCGCGAAGGTGCCGAAGAGGAAGGGCAGTTCGGAGCAGTGCGTGGCGCCCAGAATGCCGTCGTCCCCGGGCGGGCGCCGCGTGAAGCGGTAGACGTACGCGGGACGGCCGCGCTCCGCGCAGTGGGAGGCGATCTCGGTGACCCCGGCCCCGAAGACCCGCTCGGTCCCGTCCACCGTGGGGAACATGGCGGGCGAGGCGGCGTGGAAGGCCGTCATCTCGTCCTGCGCGCTGCCCAGCAGGACGTCCGTCCCGTCCAGACCGCCCGCGGCCACCGCCGCCATGGGCGCCCGGGGCACCCCGGCCCCGCCCAGCACCGGGTACATCGGCGGCGCGACGTCACCCGGCCTGGCGCGCTCGGCCGCCAGCCGCCCGTACGCCGACACCAGCCGCTCCGCGGGCATCTCCCGCAGCTCCTGCGGGTGCCCGACGCCCCGCAGGCGCAGATAGGCGTCGGTGACCTCGGCCGCCTCCGCGGGCTCCTGCGGTGCCAGGCCCCACGGCCCGCTCTCGGCGATCACCCGCCGCACGAGGGGCCGCGTGGCGGGGTCGACGGCGAGGCAGAGCGCGCTGTAGGCGCCGGCCGACTGCCCTCCCACCGTGATCAGCGCGGGGTCGCCGCCGAAGGACGCGATGTTGTCGCGCACCCAGTGCAGCACCGCGGCCTGGTCCCGGCTCCCCAGGTTGGTCGCGCCGAGTTCCGGCAGATAGAGCCAGCCCAGCGGGCCGACGCGGTAGTTCGCCGTGACGACCACGATGCCGCCGAGGGCGGCGAGCCGGGCACCGTCGAACCAGTCCCAGCCGCCCGAACCCGTGGTGAAGCCGCCGCCGTGGAACCACACCAGCACCCCCCGGGGCACCGCGCCGACGTCGAGCGCCCCTTCTGGCGCCCACACGTTCAGGGTGAGGCAGCCCTCCTCGTCCCCGCGCGACGCGTGCGGGCCCGTGACGACCGCCAGCCGGGACGGCGCCTGCGGCACGTCGGGGCCGGGGAGGGCCGCGTCGCGCACGCCGGACCAGCCCGGGGGCGGTGCGGGCGGGGCGAACCGCAACGGCCCCACCGGCGACGCCGCGTAAGGGATGCCGCGGAAGGCCGCCACCCCGTGCTCCCCGGTCACCCCGCGTACGGAGCCCCGTTCCGTGACGGCCACCGGCCGCCGCTGTCCTTCGGTCCCGCGCTCGCTGTCCATGGCAGCCGGTCTACCGCCGCCGGCCCCCCGGCGGCCCGACCTGCCGGGGCGACGCGGCGGCGAGGGCGCCCGAAGCCGCCCGGACTGCCGAACGCCCGGCCCGCGCCGCCGCTCCCGTCGGGCGCCTTCCCATCGGGCACCTCCCCGTCAGGTACCCGCCGTGCCCGGTGCCTCGGCCCGGGCGGCCTCGGCTGCCGCCTCCTCCGCCTGCCGTTCCCGCTCCTTGCCGCGGGCTGCGGCGCGCCGGCCGTAGAGAATCGTCCAGGCGACGAGGACGCCGGTGACGGCGTACGCCATGACCGAGTTGACCGTCACCATGGTGGCGGTCGACAGCTCGTACGAAAGGCCGATCCTGGTGAGGGCCTCCAGGACGTAGCCGAGCCCCCAGACGACCGTCATGGTGCGGATGACGTGCCGGAAGCCCTCGTACTGCCACAGGCCGTCGAAGCGCTCGGCGTCCTCCTTGGTGCCGTCGGTGCCGAACTTGCGGCCGAAGTAGAACATCAGCGGCCGCGGCGCGAACAGGCTGGCCAGGCAGACCACTCCGAACAGGCCGGTGACCGCGGAGTCCTTGACCAGCAGCAGGCGCGTGGAGTGCGGCCCCACGACGGTGACGACCACCGTGATCACCAGGAAGACGAGGGTGATGACGGCGAACTCGTCCACCTTGCGGCGCCAGGCGAGCGTGATGGCCGTGTCGAGCACCGGCCAGACGCCGGAGAGGAGCAGGGCGGAGAACTCGCTCCATCCGGCGTCGGTGAGCCGGCCGTAGGTGACGACGGGCAGGACGATGTTGAAGGTGAGGGTGAGTGCCCAGCCGAGCGCGGACGACAGACCCGACCGTGACGACGCAGCCGGCCCCGGCGCCGACGATGCGTCCGGGCCTGACGGTGACGACGTGCCTGGCTGTGACGACGTGCCTGATCGTTCGGACACGGCTTTCCCCCCGTAGTAGTTGCCGAAGCCGCAGGGGAACATATGCGCGGCGCCGCCGTCCCGGCCAGGCACTTTGCCCAGGTTTTAGGACGGCGGCGCCACAAGGCGGCGCCGGGCCCCGGGCCGGGGCCCGGCACCGGCTCACTCCTCCGGCGGCAGCTCCCCCGCGAAGGCGGCGGCGAGCCGCAGCCAGGGGGCGGCCTCGGCCTCGCGGCCCTGCCGCTGGAGGGTGCGGCCCAGCAGCAGGTGCGCGTAGTGCTCGACGGGGTCGTGCTCGACGATCACGCGCAACTGCTCCTCGGCGCGGCCGAGCTGGGCGGAGTGGTAGTAGGCGCGGGCGAGCAGCAGGCGCGGGGCGACGTGCCCGGGCACCTCGTCGACCACGGCCGTCAGCAGCCGGGCCGCCTCGGTGTACTCCTTGGCCTCGAAGTAGAGTCCGGCGCGCGCCCAGCGCTCCGCCGTGGTCTCCTCGTGGGAGGCGTAGGACCCGTGGGTGGTGGGGGTGTTCACGTGAGCTCCTCTCCGGGTGCGGTGTGCGGCATGCGGCCGGCCGGCTCCAGTCCGAACCGGCCCCGCTCGAAGTCCTCGACGGCCTGCACGACCTCGGCCTTGGTGTTCATGACGAACGGGCCGAAGTGCGCGACCGGTTCGCGGATCGGGCGGCCGCCCAGGATCAGCACGTCCAGGGCGGGGGTGCGGCTGTCGGGGTGGTCGGTGGCCTCGAGGGTCAGGGTGTCGCCGGCGCCGAAGACGGCCAACTGGTGCGCGTCGAGCGGGCGCCGTTCGGCGCCGGCGCTGCCGCGCCCGGACAGCACGTAGGCCAGGGCGTTGAAGTCCGGCCGCCAGGGCAGGACCAGTCGCGCGCCGGGGCTGAGGGTGGCGTGGACCAGCGTGATCGGGGTGAAGGTGCTCCCCGGTCCCGCGTGCCCCCCGACCTCGCCGGCGATGACGCGCACCAGCGCGCCTCCGTCGAACGAGGACAGCAGTGCCGACTCGGGGCCCTCGATGCTCTGGTAGCGGGGCACGTTCCACTTGTTCGCCCGCGGCAGGTTCACCCACAGCTGGACGCCGTGGAAGAGCCCGCCGGAGACGACCAGCTCCTCCGGCGGCGCCTCGATGTGGAGGATGCCGCTGCCGGCCGTCATCCACTGCGTGGCGCCGTCGGTGATCGTGCCTCCGCCGCCGTGCGAGTCCTGGTGCTCCATGCGGCCGTCGATCATGTACGTGACGGTCTCGAAGCCGCGGTGCGGGTGCCAGGCGGTGCCCTTGGGCTCGCCCGGGGCGTACTCGACCTCGCCCATCTGGTCCATGTGGATGAAGGGGTCGAGCTCGCGCGTCGGCACGCCCGCGAAGGCGCGGTACACCGGGAAGCCCTCGCCCTCGAAGCCCTGCGGGGCGGCGGTCACCCGGCGGACGGGGCGCTGCTCCGCGGTCACCGGGTCGGGCTCGGCGACGCGGGGCAGCAGCAGGGTGTTCTCCACGGTCACGGCAGGCATGACGCCCTCCTCGGCAGTCCCGGCGGGCCCGGTCCGGGCCTCGCACGGTCGGTTTAACCTTCAACCAACCGCGTCCATTCCCGCCCCCCGTTCCCGCCCGGGACGCACCGGTGCACGCCGGTGCACCCCGGTACCCCCGGGCCCTCAGAAGCCGAAGCGCGGGCGCTCGCCCTCCGGCACCAGCTCCACGTACTCGGGGTGCTTGCCGATCCACGCGCGGATGAACGGGCAGAAGGGCAGCACCGCGAGACCGCGCTCACGGGCCTCGTCCAGGGCGGCCCGGGCGAGGGCCCCGCCGAGGCCGCGACCGCCGAAACGAGGGTCGACCTCGGTGTGGATGAACGCGATCTGGTCCCGGTACAGGTGGTACTCGGCGAAGCCGGCCACCTCCTCGGCACCGCCCTCCTCAGCCGCGTCGAAGATCTCGAAACGGGACGTGCCGGGGTTGTCGGCGACGCGCAGTGCCATCGTCTCTCCTACTCGGGCCGCAGGGCGGCCAATTGCTGCTCGAACGGAACGACCGTATCCGCCGCGGTCACGGGGGCCGACGGCCGCGTCCCCAGCAGCGCCGCCAGCTCGCCCGCGGCGCGGGCGATACGGGTCGGCAGGGTGTCGGTGAGCGCGTCCCCGCTGCCGCCCCAGTCCTCCGACGCCGCGTAGACGGCGGTTGGCACGACCACGGCCCGCAGGAAGGCGAAGAGCGGCCGCAGGGCGTGCTCCAGCGCCAGCGAGTGCCGGGCCGTGCCCCCGGTGGCGGCGATCAGCACGGGCTTGCCGGACAGCGCGTCGTTGTCGATGACGTCGAAGAACGACTTGAACAGCCCGCTGAACGAGGCCGAGAAGACCGGCGTCACGGCGATCAGGCCGTCCGCCGCCGTCACGGCCGCGACGGCCTCCGCCAGGGCGCGGCCGGGGAAGCCGGTGACCAGGTTGTTGGCGATGTCCACGGCCAGGTCGCGCAGTTCCACCACGCGAACGTCGACCGCGCGGCCGGCGTCCGCGACGGCCCGCCGTACGGCCTCGGCAAGCCGGTCGCCGAGCAGCCGGGTGGACGACGGCGTGCTCAGGCCCGCCGAGACGACCACCAGCTTCAGGGGTGCGACGGTCACTTCGCGGCCTCCTTCTCCTTGTCCTTCTCCTCCGCGGCCCGCGCGTCACGGCGCGCGAGCAGCGAGGCGTGCGTCGGGGCGTCCGGCAGGTCGGCGGGACGGCCCTTGGCGAACTCCTCCCGCAGCACCGGGACGACCTCCTCGCCGAGCAGGTCGAGCTGCTCCAGCACGGTCTTCAGCGGCAGTCCCGCGTGGTCCATCAGGAACAGCTGGCGCTGGTAGTCGCCTGCGTACTCGCGGAAGCCCAGCGTCCTCTCGATGACCTGCTGCGGCGAGCCGACGGTCAGCGGGGTCTGCTCGGTGAAGTCCTCCAGCGACGGGCCGTGCCCGTAGACCGGCGCGTTGTCGAAGTACGGCCGGAACTCCCGGACGGCGTCCTGCGAGTTCTTCCGCATGAACACCTGGCCGCCGAGGCCGACGATGGCCTGCTCGGGGGTGCCGTGGCCGTAGTGCGCGTAGCGCGTGCGGTACAGCTCGACCATCCGCTTGGTGTGGTCGGCCGGCCAGAAGATGTTGTTGTGGAAGAAGCCGTCACCGTAGTACGCGGCCTGCTCGGCGATCTCCGGCGAGCGGATGGAGCCGTGCCACACGAAGGGCGGCACGCCGTCGAGCGGCCGGGGCGTCGAGGTGAAGCCCTGCAGCGGGCTGCGGAAGCGGCCGGCCCAGTCGACGACGTCCTCACGCCACATCCGGTGCAGCAGCGCGTAGTTCTCGACCGCCAGCGGGATGCCCTGCCGGATGTCCTGCCCGAACCAGGGGTAGACCGGGCCGGTGTTGCCGCGGCCCATCATCAGGTCGACGCGCCCGCCGGCCAGGTGCTGCAGCATCGCGAAGTCCTCGGCGATCTTCACCGGGTCGTTCGTGGTGATCAGCGTGGTCGCGGTCGAGAGGACCAGCCTCTCGGTACGGGCGGCTATCCAGCCGAGCATCGTCGTCGGTGACGAGGGCACGAACGGCGGGTTGTGGTGCTCGCCGGTGGCGAAGACGTCCAGCCCCACCTCCTCGGCCTTGAGCGCGATCGCCGTCATGGCCTTGATCCGCTCGTGCTCGGTCGGCGTCCTGCCGGTCGTGGGGTCCATGGTCACGTCACCCACGGTGAAGATCCCGAACTGCACCGGCTTCACCCTCCTCCGTCGTCTCGCGATGTTTGTTGAGTATTCAACCACCCTACGCAACGGGATGCCCGACCGGGCTATTCCTCACCAGGTGCCGCCTCCCCTGGGCCCTCGCCGGGCAGCCGAGCGCCGGAGATCATCCCGGACGCGATGAAGACGTCACCAGGGGCGCGGGCCCCGCGCACGCATTCACCCGCCGCGGTAAGGGGCACCGCCGAAGGGCCACGGACGGCGGGCGCACCGCGAGCGCACCGCCCCCGTCGGCGTCACCTACGAGGGACGCGGGGCGGTTGGGACACGGACGGTCGACCGTAGCGGACCGCGTGAGGGAAAGGCGAATTACGTTCACGGGTGGGTGAAAAGTGCCTATGTGACTGGATCGGAACGGCTCCGGCAGAGCACTCTCAGGGGCGCCGATCCCGCGGACGCCGCCTTGTGCGCCGCGCCGGTCCCGCCACGCTCCCCCGCCCGCCTCCGAGCCGAAGTCCGTTCCTGACACATGAGCCACGTGATGCTGCCCACGAAGCCCACCGCCCTTGACGCGCGCTCCGCGGCGGGCCTCGTCCGGCAGTGGCGCAGGGCCGTGGAGCCGGAGGCGCTCGCGGCGGCGTACGACGCGCTGGCCGTGGCGGGGCCGCTGGTGCCGACGCCGTGGGGCGCGCTCCTGGTCACCGGGTACGAGGAGTGCCGGCAGGTGCTGACCGGGCGGGAATGGCTCACGCTCGGGGCCCGGTGGCGCGACGCGCACCGCCCCGGGTGGCGGCGGAGCGCGAGCACGGTCGGGCTGTGCGAGACCCCTCTGCAGCAGGATCCGCCGGAGCACACCGCGCGCCGACGCCCCCTCAACGCGGTGCTGGCGCCCCGGGTCGTGCGGGAGGCGGCGGAACGGCTCGTGGAGCCGCTCACCGAGCGCCACGTCGCGGACTTCGCCGCGGCCGTGCGCCGCGAGGGCACGGCCGACGTCGTGACCCGGGTCTGCCGGCCGCTGCCCACCGCGGTCCTGGCGGAGATGGCCGGGCTGCCGGAGTGGATCGACCGGGGGTGGCTCGCCGCCGAGAGCGCCGCCATGGTGCGGGTGGAGGAACTCGCCGCGCCGCCGAGTGTCGTACGGCGGGCGGACGCCGCCGCACTGGCCCTGCTCGACGCGTACGACCGCGCGCTGGCAGAGCGCCTGCGGCACCCCGCGGACGACCTGCTGTCGCAGTGGGCCGCCGAGGACCCGGCGGGGGCCCGCTACCTGCTGCTGACGTTGTTCTCGGCCGGGGTGCCCACCACGGCCGCGCTGCTGGCCGGCACCGCGCTGGCGCTGGCCGGCGACCCCGCCCTTGCCGAAAGGATCCGCCAGGACCCGGGGTTCGCGGGGCCGCTCACCGACGAACTGCTGCGCTTGGACCCGCCGGGCCGGGTGGTGACCCGCGTGGCGGGCGCCGGCACCGAACTGGGCGGCCGGCCGGTGCCCGCGGGGCGGGTCGTCCACGCGCTCATCGGCGCCGCGCACCGCGACCCGGCGCGCTTCCCCGCCCCGCACGTCTTCGACCCGGACCGGCCGGCGCAGCGGCTGCTCGCCTTCGGCGGCGGCCTGCACTACTGCCTCGGGTCCCACCTGGCCCGCGCGCAGGCGCTCGCGTTCGCCCGGGCGTTCGCCCGCGAGCTGCCCGGCGCCCGGGCCGCCGCACCTCCGGTGCGGCACGCCGGGCCGAGCATGGCCGACATCGCCCGGCTGACCATCCACTCGCCCCTCACCTAAGGGAGACCGCAGGCCAGTGACCGAAATCCAGGACGCCACGGACGCGTTCCGCAAGGACCTGTCGTCGTCGACCTTCGTGCGGGCCATGGCGGAGACAGGCGTCCGGCCCTTCTACCGCACCCTGCACATGACGGGCGACGGGGAGGCCGTCGTCGAGGGCCGGGACGTCGTCATGGCGGGCTGCAACGACTACCTGGGGCTGTCCACGGACCCCCGGGTGACAGCGGCCGCGGCCGAGGCGCTGACGCGCTACGGCGCGTCCTGCTCGGGCGCGCGCACCCTCAACGGCACCCTGCCCCTCCACGGCGAACTGGAGGAGCGGATCGCGGACTTCATGGGCACCGAGGCGGCCGCCGTAGTCACCACCGGCTTCCAGGCGAACCTGGCCGTGGCCGCGCTGCTCGGCCGCGGCGACATCGTCTTCAGCGACATGTCCAACCACGCCTCCCTGGTCGACGGCATCCGGCTCGGGTCGGCCCGCCGCGTGCTGTACCCGCACTCGGACACCGCACGGCTGGACACGCTGCTGGAGCAGGCCACGGCCGCGGAACCGGCCGCCGGCAAGGTCGTCGTCACCGACGGGATGTTCTCCATGGACGGCGACCTGTGCCGGCTCCCCGAACTGACGGAGCTCACTGCCCGGCACGCCGCCCGCCTCATCGTGGACGGCGCCCATGACATCGGGCTGCTCGGCCCGGGCGGGCGCGGGGTCGCGGACCACTTCGGTCTCATGGACCGGGTCGACCTGTTCACCGGCACCCTGTCCAAGTGCTTCGGCTCCACCGGCGGCTTCCTGGCGGGACCCGCGCACGTCATCGACTACCTGCGCTACAGCGCCCGTTCCGTCCTCTTCTCCGCGTCGATGCCGCCGGCCGCCCTCGCCGCCGGGATCGCCGCGCTCGGCATCGCCGCGGCCGAGCCCTGGCGGCGGCGGCGCGTGCTCGCCCTCGCCGAGGAACTGCGGGCGGGGCTGCGCGCGCTCGGCTACGACACGGGGGACTCGGTCACCCCGGTCGTCCCCGTCCTCATCGGGGACGCCACCGCGTGCGCCCTGATGTGGCAGGCCCTGCTCGACGAAGGGGTGTTCACCAACGCCGTCGGGGCCCCCGCCGTCCCCGAGGGCCGGTGCGTGATCCGGGTGACCGTGCAGGCCACCCACTCCGACACCCACCTGCGGCGGATCCTGGACGCCTTCGCGACCGCCGGCCGCCGCGTCGGTCCGGTCCCGGGCCTGCCCGCCCAGGCGGTGGCCCGGTGAACGCGGTCACCGTCACCCCCGTCGAGGACCGCGCCGCCACGACGGACTTCATCCGGCTGCCGTACGCGCTCTACCGCGACGACCCGCACTGGGTCGCCCCGCTGGAACGCGAGATGCGCGCCTTCCTCGACCCGCGCCGCAACCCCTTCTTCGGCACGGCCGAGGCACGGCTCTTCCTCGCCCGCCGGGGGCGCAGGACGGTCGGCCGGATCGCGGCCGTCGCCGACCCGCGCTTCCAGGAGCGGCACGACTACAAGTGCGGCCACTTCGGGCTCTTCGAGTGCGCCGACGACCTCGAGGCCGCCGGGGCCCTCTTCGAGGCGGCCGCCGCCTGGCTGGCCGGGCGCGGCCTGACGCGGGTGCTGGGCCCGCTCAGCTTCTCCGTCAACGACGAGTGCGGGCTGCTCGTGGACGGTTTCGACGGGCCGCCCAGCGTGGGCATCCCGTACAACCCGCCGTACTACGCGGAGTTGCTGACCGGCTGCGGCTTCAACAAGGCGAAGGACCTGCTGTCCTGGCTGGTGCCGATGCCGCCGGACGGCGAGCCGCCCGCCGCGATCGCCCGGGTCGCCGCGCGCACCCTGGCGGACCCGGCCGTACGGGTGCGGCCGCTCGACGCCGACCGCTACGAGGCCGACATGGCCGTCGTGAAGGACATCTACAACGACGCCTGGGCCGAGAACTACGCGTCCGTCCCACTGAGCGACGCCGAGTTCCTGCACATGGCTGCCCAGTTGAGGTCGGTCGTCCACCCGGAGCTGGTGCGGATCGCCGAGGTGGACGGCGAGCCCGCCGCCTTCACCCTGTGGGTGCCCGACGTGAACCAGGCGCTGCGCACCGTGCGGGGCCGGCTCACCACCTGGGGGCTGCCGGTCGGCATGCTGCGGGTCAGCCGGGCGATGGGCCGCATCACCCGCGTCAGGGGCGGCACTTCGGGCGTCCGCAAGGAGCACCGCAGTCGCGGGCTGGTGGCCGTGCTGCTCGCCGACGCGCAGCGCGCGGCGTTCCGGCTCGGCTACACCGAGACGGACCTGTCCTGGATCCTGGAGGACAACCGGGGCTCCAACCGGCACGCGCAAGCCATGGGCGGGGTGCACTTCAGGACGCACCGGCTGTACGAGCGCGACGGCGGGGGCCTGCGGTGAGGTACCTCGTGACCGGCGCCACCGGCTTCATCGGCGGGCACCTCGTACGCCACCTCACCGCCCACGGCCACGAGGTGACGGCGCTGGTGCGCGGCGGCCGCGAGGTGCCCGGGGCCCGCAGCGTGCCCGGTGACCTCGCCACCGGCGCCGGGCTGACCTTCGCGCTGCGCGGCGTGGACCGCGTGGTGCACCTGGCGGGGGTCACCAAGGCGGGCGACCCACGGGCCTACGCGGCCGTGAACGCCGCCGGGACACGGCGGCTGTGCGACGCGGCGGCGGCGCTCGCGGTGCCGCCCCGCCTGGTGTACTGCTCGTCGCTGGCCGCCTCCGGCCCGGGACGGCGACGCCACGAGGACGCGCCGCCGGAACCGGTCTCCGCGTACGGGCGCAGCAAGCTCGGCGGGGAGTGGGCGGTGCGGGACGCCGCGGACCGGCTGCCGGCCGTCGTGGTCCGGCCGCCGATCGTCTACGGCCCCGGCGACCGGGAGTTCCTGCCGCGGCTGGTCGCGGCGGTGCGCACGGGCCTGCTGCCCGCGGTCGGCCGGCCCGGGCCGCGGCACTACTCCCTGATCCACGTCGACGACCTGTGCCGGGCGCTGATCACCGCCGCCGACCCCGCCACCACGGAGGTCGGCACGTACCACGTGTGCGACGGCACCGAGCACCGCTGGGAGGACATCGGCGCCGCCGTCGCGGCGGCGCTCGGCCGCCGCGCGCCGCGGGTGGTGCACATCCCCGGGCCGCTGGCGATGGCGGCGGCACGGCTCTTCGGCCGTACGTCGGCGCTCAACCCCGACAAGGTCGTCGAGGCGCTGCACCCCGCGTGGACCTGCGCCCCCGGCGGGCGGCTCCCGTACCGCCCCGCCGTCACGCTCCCCGAGGGGCTGCGCGGCTCCCTGACCCCCAACCGCTGACCGCCCCGCGAGGAAGGGGGAGCACCCCGTGCGCCGCCGACTGTCCCCGTACGAACGCGTCATCTGGGCCGCCGGCGAGCGGCTCCCCGTCAACATCGCCGCCGTGGCCCGGGTCGAGGGCCGCACCACGCGGGGGCGCCTCCGTGCGGCCGTGGCCGCCGTACGCGGCCGCCACCCCCTGCTCGGGGTCCGCGTCGCCGACCCCGGGCCGTGGCAGGGGCGGCTCACGACGGCCGGGGTGCCGGACCCCGAGGTGCGGGTGGTCCCGGACGCTGGCGCGGGCGCCTGGTCCCGGGTGGTGGAGGAGGAGCTCCCGCGGCCCTTCGACACCCGCACCGGTCCGCTCGCCCGCTTCGTGCTCGTCGACGCGGGCGAGGCCTTCGACCTGGTCACCGTCTACCACCACCTGGTCGCCGACGCCGTCTCCGCAGGCGTCGTCCTGCGCGACCTGCTCACCCACCTCGGCGGGCCGGACGGGTCCGGCGCGGGCACGGTACCGGTGCGGGCGGCGCCCGCGGACGAGCTGATCCCCGGCCCGCGCACCCGCCCCGGGGACCTGCTCAAGACCGCCCGCGCCCTGGGCGGGCCCGTACGGCCCCCGTACCCGCCGGACGGGCGGCTCGCCTACCGGGCGTGGTCGCTGGAGCGCGAGGAGACGGAGCTGCTGCTCAAGCGGTGCCGGGCGCGCGGCGCGACGCTGCAGGCCGCCCTGTGCGCGGCCTTCGCACGGGCCGCCGCGCCCGGCCGCCCGGCCCGGATCGCGGTCGCCGCCGACCTGCGCCGGGTGCTCGAACCGTCGCCCGGGGAGGCCATGGGCCTGTACGCCGCGAGTTTCGTCGTCCCCGTGGACGGCGCGACCGACGACCTGTGGGCGGCCGCGCGCGAGGCGAGGACCGGGATCCACGCCCGGCTCACCCCCGAGGAGCTGCGGCCGCTCGTCCGCGTCTTCCGGCTGACCTCGTTCCTGCCGCACCGTGCCGTCGGCGCCCTGCTGCGGCGCGGCGAGTCGCGCGGGCCCCGCTTCGACGTGTCCGTGAGCAACACGCGCCTGGACCTCCCCGAGACGTACGGACCGCTGCGGCTGGCCGCCGTCCACGGCGCCGCGCACACCAGCCTGTCCGGGGCGCCGCTGGTGATCGTGGTGGGGCACGGGGGGCGGCTGTTCCTCAGCGTGACCTCCACGGCGGGGAACGAGGCCGCGGACCTGTGCCGGCGCGCCATGGACCACCTGCTCTCCCCCGGGTGAGGCCGGACGACGGATAGCGGCGCCCTCAGCGGGTATCCGAAGAGGGTGGCACGCACCGTGGGAGTGGAAGAAGAGCTTCTCCTGGTGGACGCACGGTCCGGGGAACCGCGTGCGGTCGCGGACGCGGTGCTGGACGGCGGGCCCTGGCCCCGGGAACTCGTGGCCGAGCTGCAGCAACAGCAGCTCGAACTGAACAGCTCCCCCTGCGTCACCCTCGACCAGCTCAGGGAGGAACTGCGCTCCTGGCGCCGGAGGGCGGCCGACCTCGCCCGCCCCGAAGGCGTCGCGGTGGCGGCGCTCGGGACCTCCCCCGTGGCGGTGCCGCCCCGGCTCACCCCCAGGGGCCGCTACCGCAGGATGGCCCAGTCCTTCGGCCTCACCGCGCAGGAGACGCTGACCTGCGGCTGCCACGTCCACGTGGGGGTGGAGTCGGACGAGGAGGGCGTGGCCGTCGTCGACCGCATCCGCCCCTGGCTGCCGCCGCTGCTGGCGCTCAGCTCCAATTCGCCGCTCTGGCAGGACACCGACACGGGGTACGCGAGCTACCGCTACCAGGTCTTCGGCCGCTGGCCCACCGCGGGGCCTACCCGCGGCTTCGGCTCCGCCGAGGGGTACCGCGCCGCGGTGTCCCGGCTGCTGGCCACGGGGGTCCTGATCGACCAGGGCATGCTCTACTTCGACGCCCGGCTGTCGGCGAAGTTCCCCACCGTCGAGGTGCGCGTCTGCGACGTGTGCCCGGAGTACCAGGACTCGGTGGTGCTGGCCGCGCTGGTGCGCGGCCTGGTCGAGACCGCCGCCCGCGAGTGGGCCGACGGGCACCCCGCGCCCGACGACGACCTCGCGCTGCTCCGGCTCGCCTCCTGGCGGGCCAGCCGCTCCGGCCTGGACGGCGCCCTCCTCGATCCGCGCACCTTCCGCCCGGCGAGCGCGCACGACGTCGTCGAGACCCTGGTCGCCCACGTCGAGGACGCCCTGAAGGACGCGGGCGACCTCTACACCGTCCGCGCCGGCGTCGACCGCCTGACCTCGCGGGGCTCCGGCGCCCGCCGGCAACGCGAGATGTACGCCCAGGGCGGCGCCCCCGCGGTCCTCCGCGACGCGGTCCGCCGCACGGCGGCGTGACCTGCCCTGTCCACGGCGGCACGGTGGCGGGCCCCGCCAGGCCGTGCGGGCGCTGCGGTGCCGTTGCGGCGCGACGTGACCGGGGCTGACCGGCCTCCGTGAGAGGCGGGCCTGCCCCCTGGCGCCACGATGCGGCCGGGCAGGGTGCGGTCCCGTGGCGCCCGGTTCCTGACAGTCCCGCGGGCAGCGCGAAGCCGTGCCGCGCAGCGTGACCGGGGTCGCCATCCGTCCACCGAGGCCGCCGGAAGCCCAGTGCCGCGGCAGGCCGCCGGGTGCCCCGTCCACGACGGGCACTCGTGCCGGGCCAGTGCCTTGCCGGCCCCCGCGGGCGGGTGGGAACGCGCACAGCGTGACCGGGTCCGACAAGCACGCAGGACACAGTCCCGCGGGCCTGTCCTTCTGCGCCGAGGCCGGGCCGCAAGCATCCAGGCAGGGCCCGATCCAGTGGCGTCCGGGCCTCGACAGCCCCCGCAGGCGGCGCGCAGCCGCCTCCGCCGAGCCCGGCCCGGGACATCGTGAGGAAGCCCGGAGCCCATGGCCCGCCCCAGCCCTGTTCGCGCGGGGCCGGGCGGACCGCGAGTCCCTCCGGGACAGCAGGACGGCGCGACTCACGCGCCGCCGGATCCCGCCCCGGAGCAGCCGGCCGGTGGGGGCTGCGCCGTGGGACACGCGCGGGCAGGCCGGAGGGCGACCGCATACCGGCGCGCGCACGCCTCGGGGTGTCCTCGTGTCCTGGAGTGACCGGTCGGTCACCCGGGGCGCGCTATTCTGCCGCGCGACGTCGGCGACGGGGATCGGGGGCGGCTGATGACGGACGCGCGGGCGGCCGTGGACCGCATGCTGACGCGCTTCGGGCTGGCGGAACCGCCGGGGACCGCCCGCCTAGTCGACGGTGCCGGCTCGACGCCCGCAGGTCTGCTCGCCGCGGCGGAGAGCCTGCTGCGCGAGTCCTGGGGGAGCGAGGACGGGCGGGCCCCGGCCGCCGCCGCGCTCGCGCTGACCGTGCTGGGGCTGGACACGGCGGGCCGCGACGATCCGTCGCGCGCCCGGCTCGTCCTGCACCTGCAGCTGGCCGACCGCACCCTGGCGCACGTGCACGGCGACTTCCGCACCGGGCCCGAGGTCCGGCACCACCTGGGCGCGCAGACCCAGCACCGTCCGCCCGACGACCTCGTGGCGGTCGCCGCTCTCTACCCCTCGGGCCCCGCGCAGCGGCCGTTCCGGCCCGCGGACCCCGCGGAGCCCAGGGTGGTGGAGTTGCTGGCGACGCTGCCGCCGGACGACCTGAGCCGCCCCGGGCTGCTCGCCCGGCTCGCGCACTCCGCTCTGGTCCGCTACGAGTGCGGAGCCACCGGGGAGTTGCCCGCCCTGTGGGCGCGTGCCCGGGAGGCCTTCGGGACGGTCGTCCCCGGCCACGTCGACGCCCCGGACGCGGGCCGGGTGGCGGTGCTGGCCGGAGTCGCCTGGGTCCGGGCGCATCCGCGGGACCGGGAGGCGGTGGACGTCGCCGTGCGGGGCGGGCGGCTGGCGCTGGCCGCGGCGAGCGGACGCACCATGGGCGGGCTGCGGGACCGGCACGAGATGCGCAGCGTCCACTTCGCGCTGGCGGTGGCGCTGATGTGCACGCTGCCCTGGGCGCCGTCCCGCGCGACGATCGACGAGGCGATGGGTCACCTGGAGGCGTACCGGGCCGAGGGGCTGCCGGACGACGACGGGTCGTACGAGGTGAACACGGCCTCGCTGCTGGCCGCCCGCGCGGTCGTCGCGTGGGAGGCCGCGGACGCCGCGGAGGCGGAACGGATGCTGCGCGCGCTCATGGAGCGGCTGCCGCCGGGCCATCCGCTGCAGCCGCACATCGCGGCGAAGGCCGCCGCGGTGGGCGAACTCCGCGGCAGGATGCGGCTCCTGCCGCGGTCCCTGGGGTCGATGGTGACCCGCTTCCTGCCGCTGATGGTGCGCTTCGCGCCCGCGCTGCCGCCGATGCAGTTACGGACGGCCCTGCCGCCGGACGGCTTCCGCCCCGAGCCCGGCCCCGGCCCCGCCCCTGCCGAACAGCCACAGCCGCAGCCACAGCCAGTGCCCGGCCCCCGTCCGGAACCCGGCGGCGAGGCGGAGGCAGGGACAGGGACAGGCGACGACCTGTACACGCGCTTCACCTCCGCCTTCCCCGTGCCTCCCGACATGCGGCCGCTGCTCGCCGCCCTGGCCAAGGGCCCCGGCACGCCCCAGGGCCTGGATCCGGCCTTCGTCGCCGACGCCGAGCGGCAGTTGCGCGAGGCACTGGAACGGACGGAGCCCGGCAGCCCGGAACGCACCCAGACCGCGGCGCTGTTGATGGCAGTCACCGGGATGCGCTACATGGCCGACCAGGACGCCGCCGTGATCGAGGAGGCGGCCGCGCTCGGCGACCGCGTCCTGGCCGAACTCACCCACGGCTCACCGGAGCACGCCCGTCTGGTCCTCGCCTCGGCGCCCTGGCAGCACATGCGGGCGGTGCTCGCCATGGACACCGGCGCACTGCGCGCCTGCTGCCGGGAACTGCGCGCGGCGCTCGACCTGCTGCCCGACGACGCGCCGGAACGGGCCGCCGGTGAGGTCGAGTACGCCAACGCGCTCACCAACCTCGCCGGGCTCACCCAGGACCCCGTGCTCGCCGCCGAGGCGCGCCGCCGGATCGCCGACGCCTCGCTGCGCGTGGAGCGGAGCCCGGGCCTGACGGACCTGCTGGGCGGGATGGTCACCTCGTACGGCCACTGGGCGGACTACACCGTCGCCACGGTCCGCGGGGACCTGCGGGCGGCGCGGGCGGCCGAGGTCGCGTTGGCGGCGGAGCCCGGGGGCGAGATGCCGGCGCTGCGCTTCGAGGTGGCGCGCATCGCGATGGCCGACGCGCTGGAGCACCACGACTGGGCGGCCGCCGCCGACGCGGCGGCGCGGGCCCTGGAGACGCTGCCGGCGGTGGCCTCGCGCGCCCTGGCCCGGGAGGACCGCCGGGCCTTCGTCGGCGGGGCTCTGCTGGGCCGCCGCTACCCCCTGGCGCACCTGCGGACGGACGGCGGCGACCCGGCGGACGCGGGCCGGCCCGATCCGCTGACGGGCACGAGCCTGGGCCGCACCGGCTGCGCCGCGGCGCTCGCCGCCGGGCGGCCCGCTCAGGCGCTGGCGCTGCTGGAGCAGAGCCGGGCCGTGTTGATGGGGCAGGACCTGGAGGCCCGGGCCGATCTGACGGCGCTGTCCGCGGCGCATCCCGTGCTGGCCCGGGAGCTCGCCGCGCTCGGGGCCCGGCTGCGGCGGGCCGAGGCGGGCGAGGACGTCATGGAACGGCACGTCGCGGCCGCCGAGTGGGAGGCGCTGCTGACGCGCGTCCGCGGCAGGGCGGGGTTCGAGCGGTTCCTGATGCCGCCCACGGAACGGGAGATGCGGGCCGTGGCGGCCCAGGGGCCGGTCGTGGCGGTCAACGTGGACCGGCTGCGGTGCGACGCGGTCGTCGTGACGCGGGAGCGGATCTTCTCGGTGCCGCTGCGCGAGCTGACGGAGGGCCGGCTCGCCCTGCGGGCGCAGGAGTTCCTGGCGGCCGTGGGCCTTCCGCGGACCGCGCCCGCCGAGGAGCACGACCGGGCCCGCGAACTGGTGCTGGACACCCTCGCCTGGCTGTGGCGCACGGTGGCCGAGCCCGTGCTCACCGCCCTCGGCCTGACCAGGGCGCTCCCCGAGGACGCCCCCGCCTCGGCGGCGCCCCGGCTGTGGTGGTCGGCGTCGGGACCGCTGGCGTACCTACCGCTGCACGCCGCAGGGCTGCAGCGCAAGCACCAACTGCGCGACGGACGGACCGTCCTGGACCGGGTGGCCTCGTCCTACACCCCCACCCTGCGCGCCCTGGAGCACGCCCGGCGGGCGTCCTCGGGCCGCACCGGTGGCCGGCTGCTGGCGGTCGGCCGCCCCACCGGCACGGCGGGCTCCGCGGGCGCCTCGGCCCGTGAGATCGCCGCGATCGCGGACGCGCTGGGCGGCGTACGCGCCCTCGAGGGCGAGCAGGCCACGCCGGAACGCGTGCTGTCGGCGCTGCGCACGGCCCGCTGGGTGCACTTCGCCTGCCACGGCGTCAGCGACCCCCTGGACCCGTCCGCCAGCCACCTGCTGCTGCACGGCGGGCCGCTGAGCGCCGCGGACGTCGCCCGGCAGGAACCGCTCTACGCGGAGCTGGCGGTGCTGCTGGCCTGCCACACCGCGCACACCGGGCAGCTGCCCGACGAGGCGGTCCACCTCGCCTCGGCCTTCCAGACCGCGGGCTACCCGCAGGTCGTCGGCGCCCTGTGGGAGGCCGACGACGCGGTCTCCGCGCTCCTTGCCGCCCGCCTGTACGCGGCGCTCCGCGCCCCGGCGCCGGGCGCCGTCGCCCCGGCGGACACGGGCCGCGCCCTCAACCACGTCGTGCGCGCCCTGCGCACCCGCTACGCCCGCTCCCCCGCGGTGTGGGCGCCCTTCGTCCACATCGGCCGCTGAGCGCCGCGACGGGACGTCAGTCGCCTCCGAGCAGTCCGGCCAGGACCGGGTGCACGCGGGCCGGGTCGACGGTGGTGACGGTGTACACGGCGACCCCCGAGACCACGAGGGGGTCCTCCGCGGCGATCCGCTCGATCGTCCGGCGGTCCGTCCCGCGGGCGAGGATCACGCCGCCCTCGGACGAGGGCACGGTCTGCCCGGAGAGCAGGAAGGTGCCGGCGCGGTGGTGGCGTTCCAGGAACGCGACGTGGGCGGCGACGAACGGCCCGGCGTCCTCCTCGGATCCGGTGTACGTCAGGAACAGCAGGTGCAGCATCCCCGTCCGATCTCCTCGCGGCCCGGGCGGCCCGGTCCGTCATTTTCAGGCGCGCTCACCGGCGGCGGCGCAGCACCATGTCGAGCTCCCGCCAGGTCGCCGGGGCGACGGAGCCCGGCGGAACGGGGATCCCGACGGCGCGGGCGACGGAGCGCAGCCGCAGGTCCACGACGGCGTCGACGAGGTCCGCGAGGGCGAAGAGCCGTTCGCGTCCGAGCCACCAGGCGGCGAACACGACCACGGCGCCCGCGACGAAGGCGGGCCACCACGCGGTGGCGCAGCCCAGCGCCACGTAGAGCAGGCCCCATCCGCACAGCCGGGTGGACGCCTCGAAGGCACCGGCCGCGGTACGGATCTCCTTGCGGTCGGCCTCCGTCGCCGCCAGCCACAGGCGTGGCCAGACCGCCGTGAAGGGCACCGCGTAGTAGGCGCCGACGCGGTGCTCCAGGGCGTGCATCCGGTCGCCCATGCGGGTGGGGCGGGCCGGGGGCACGGGCGCGATCCGGTCCCGGCGGGCCTCGGCCGCGCGGGCGGCGGCCAGTTCGGCCGGGTCGCCGTCGCGTTCGTGGTTGCGCAGACGGGCCGCGACGTCGGCGTCGGCGCGTTCGCGACGGGCCCGGCGCCGGCGCACGAGCCACTGCCCCGACCCGCCCGGCCAGGGCCCGGCCCAGAGCACCTGGACCGCGCGGGCCAGGACCTGCACCGCCAGGCCCGGGACGACGGCGAGCAACAGCACGGCGACCAGGGCCAGGAGGTAACCGGCCGCGCCGTGCGCGTCGGTCCAGTCCGCGGCGCGCTCGACCTCGCGCAGCAGGCGGCCGGCGTCGAACGGACGCCTGCCGCCGAGCACATGGGCGGCCCAGGCGGTGCCCAGGAAGAGCGCACCGGGCAGCGCGAGCAGGGAGACCCAGCGTTCGGCGAGCTTCCCGCCGATCTCGTCCAGCAGACCCGCCACCGCGCTACGCCCCGCCTTCCGCGACCTGCTCGACTACACGGCGGGCGCAACGGCCCCGGGGCCTTCGCGCCGCGGCCACCGGTGTCTGCTGCTCCCTCCGCCGTACGGCTGCGCGCACCGGACGACCCTCCTTCTCCCCGGGGGCCGGAAGGACAGGTCCAGGCCGTGTCGTCACAAGTCCCTCCTGCCCGCGCGATCCGGCACGGCGCTCCGCCGGGAAGTGCCCCCAACGCTGTGTTGTCGAATCGTCCGAGCAGCCCACTACGGGGACGACTCTCCGCCTTGCGATGCACCGCACCGGGGGGATCTCCCAGCGCGAGCCGGGGACCTGCGGGGCCCGCCCTCCGGGCGGCCGGAGCTCCTTCGACGGCACGGCCTAGTACCAGACGGGCCGCAGTTCGGCGTCCCAGACCGCGCAGCGCGGGGCGGTGACGGACGCCGTGGGGTCCTCGCTGCGGGCACAAAGGCCGCGCGGGCAGCGGTGGCGCAGGATGCCGGCGCCCCCGCCGGTCATGCCCGGCAGCTGGGTGTAGCCGCCCGGGTCCGTGCGGGGGCCGACGACCCGGACGCCGAGCCGGTGGCCCAGGTCGGTCACGGTCTCGACGTCGCCGGCGCCCCGCCGTACGGCCTCGGCGGCGGCCTCGACCTCGGCCGCCTCGCCCGGGTCGCTCGCGGCGCCGCGCAGCAGCGGCAGCATCTCGCAGAAGGCCATGACGTCTTCCTCGGTCACCGGCCCAGCCTACTGATCTGCGATCATTGCCGTATGGCGTTCACCGAAGAGCTCGCCCGGGCCGTGCTCGCGGCGGACGGGCAGGACGGCGCGAAGCTGCTCGCGCTCGGCGAGAACGCGGTGTTCGACCTCGCGGACGGCATGACCGTCGCGAAGGTCGGCCGCGGTCCCGAACTGCTGGAGCGGGCCGCCCGCGAGGTGCGCACGGCGTCCTGGCTGGCGGCGCACGGCGTCCCCGCCGTACGGGCGGCGGCGCCGGAGGCCCGGCTGGTGGAGGGGCATCCGGTGACGTACTGGGAGCGGCTGCCGGACCCGGTCCGGCCCGCAGGGCCCGCCGACCTCGCCGCGCTGCTGCGGCTCGTGCACGCCCTGCCCGAGCCGGACTTCGCCCTTCCGCCCCGCGACCTGCTGGACGGGGTGGAACGGTGGCTGCGGCTGGCCGGTGACGCGGTCGACCCCGCGGACGCCGCGTACCTGCGCGAGCGCCGGGACGGCTTCGCCGTCGCCGCGGCCGCGCTGACCCCGCACCTGGTCCCGGGCCCCGTCCACGGCGACGCGCTGCCGCGCAATGTGCACGTCGGCCCGCAGGGCCCGGTCCTGGTGGACCTGGAGACCTTCTCGGCCGACCTGCGCGAGCACGACCTCGTCGTCATGGCGCTCAGCCGGGACCGCTACGGGCTCGGTCCGGACGCCTACGCCGCCTTCACCGACGCCTACGGCTGGGACGTGCGCGAGTGGGACGGCTGCGCGGTGCTGCGCGGGGCGAGGGAGACCGCGAGCTGCGCCTGGGTGGCCCAGCACGCACCGGGCAACCCGGCCGCACTCGCGGAGTTCCGCCGCCGGGTGACCTCGCTGCGCGACGGCGACCCGTCCGTACGCTGGTACCCCTTCTGACCCCATATCGCCTTCCGGCAACACGGCACCGCCCACGGGCGATGTCCGCGCCGCGCACCCGCGGGCGGCCACCCGGCCACCCGGCCACCCGGCCGCCCG
This sequence comes from Streptomyces sp. NPDC111520, assembly GCF_055635295.1. Classification (NCBI taxonomy): domain Bacteria; kingdom Bacillati; phylum Actinomycetota; class Actinomycetes; order Kitasatosporales; family Streptomycetaceae; genus Streptomyces; species Streptomyces sp. NPDC111520. Next base: position 307,779 of record NZ_JBVKBW010000005.1, read on the forward strand.
GCCACGCGTCCGGGCCGCCCCGGCGCATCCGTGCGCGCCGGGGCCCCGCGGTCACCTCGGCCGGGGGATGACCGGCCAGGCCTGCTCGACGACGGCCGCCGGGTCGGCGGTGCGCCGCAGGTACGCCTGGAGGGAGGCCGACTGCTCGGCCGCCGCCCGGATCTGAAGGGCGTGCAGGTCCGCGAGCGGCATCAGGCCGACGGGCTCGTGCCGCTCCCCCAGGCGGCGTACGACGCGGGCCGCGGCCAGCGCGTCGGCCCGCGCGTCGTGGGCGCCCTCCAACTGGACCCCGTAGTGGGCGCACAGCGCCTGCAGGGCCCTTCTGCCCTTGCGGTACTTGTCGACGTGCTTGTCGATGACCAGCGGGTCGATGACGGGCTCGGGCCCGCCGCCCAGCCGTTCGCTGACCGAGGCGACGCCGTGCCGCCGGCACTCGCGGTCCAGCAGCGAGAGGTCGTAGCGGGCGTTCATCACCACCAGCGGGGTGCCCGAGCGCAGCACTTCGGTGACGGCCTGGGCGATCTCCTCGACCGCCGAGGCGGCCGGGGCGCCGTGCGCACGGGCGTGCGCGGTCGAGATGCCGTGGATCGCCGAGGCCTGCTCGGGTATGGCCACGCCCGGGTCGAGCAGCCAGGTGCGCTCCCGCGAGACGGCCCCGTCGGCCTCCAGCCTGACGACCGCCGCGGTGACGATGTGGTCGGTCTCGACGTCGGTGCCGGTGGTCTCCAGGTCGAAGGCGACCAGTGCGTCGCTGATCCAGCTCATCGCGCGGCCCTCGTACCCGCGGCGTGCACCGCGCAGCGCGGGCGGCTGCCCGCGCTCCTCCCCCGTGCGGAATCGGCCGGCCGTGTCCGGCCTCGTCCCATGCGCATTGACGTACGTCCTTCCCGCGGTTCCCCCGTGTTCGCCTCCATCATCCCGTGCGCCACTGACAGTCCCGCGGCCGGGCTGTGCGGGGGCGTACGGCCGGGGGCCCGCCGGGCCGTCAGGAGACCCGTCAGGAGACCGGACGGGAGTCGACCCAGACGCCCTCGAACTCCTCGCGGTAGGTCTCGAACAGGCCGTGCTCGGCCTCGGGCGCGCCGTCGGCCCTGGTCTGCACGAGGTCCCGCGGCCCGCCGCGCAGGATGAGGACGGGCGCCTCCATGCCGCGGGCCCTGCGCAGGTAGGGCTGGACGACCGCGATGCCGTCCGCGGTGTCGCCGTCCACGAGGTAGGCGGTGAAGCGCGGGGTCTCGTCGAAGACCCGGATCTCGAACGCGGCGGTGTCCCGCAGCCGGGCCCGCACCCGCCGCATGTGCATGATGTTCATCTCGACGGAGCGGCTGAGCTCCCCGCGGCCGAGGCCGAGTTCGCGCTCGCGCCGGCGGACGGCACTGCTCGCCGGGTTGAGGAAGAGCAGCCGCACCCGGCAGCCGGACTCGGCGAGCCGCACCAGCCGCTTGCCGGAGTAGTTCTGCACCAGCAGGTTGAGGCCGATGCCCACCGCGTCCAGGCGGCGGGCGTTCCCGAACAGGTCCTCGGCGGGCAGCTGCCGCTGCAGCCGCACCCGGTCGGGGTAGACGCCGACGACGTCGGCGTAGCGGTCGGCGACGAGCTCCTCGACGGCGTCCACGGGCAGCCGCTCGGCGGAGGGGTAGCCGGGGCCGGAGCCGAGCATGTCCAGCAGGCGGGCGGCGGCCCGCTCGGCCTGGTCCAGGACGGTGCGGGACAGGGCGCGGTTGCGGGAGACGACGTGCCGGGCCACCTCCAATTCGTCCAGGGCGAGTTCGAGTTCCCGGCGGTCGTCGAGGTAGGGCTCGAAGCACGGCCAGTGCTGCACGGCGAGCTCGCGCAGCTGCGGCAGCGTCAGGAAGCTGAGGATGTTGTCGTCGGCCGGGTCCAGCAGGAATCCCTTGCGGCGGCTGACCTCGCGCACGGCCGCCGCCCGCTGCACCCACTCGTGACCGGCCGGGCCCGCGGCCGCGACCACCCACTCGTCGCCGTGCACGGGTTCGTAGATCGGGCGCAGCACGGCGTTGACAACGGCGCGCAGGCGCTGTTCGACGAGGTTGAGCCACACGTACGCCCGTCCCGCGCGCCGGGCGCGGGTGCGCACCTCGGCCCACTCGTCGGCGCCCCAGTCCAGTTCCGCTCCGATCTCCAACGGCAGTGCCAGGGCGGCCGTACCGGTGCCTCCCTCGCCGATGCCGCCGCCCGGGTCCCCCTGATCACCACCACCGGGGAGCACCAGACCTCCCGACATCACGACTGCACCCGCCTTCCCGCCCCCGTCCACGATCAAGGAAGGGTACTGCGGGGCGGGAGGCGGTGCAGCCGTAACGACGCTACTTCACCACATGCTTACCGGGCCCGACGGCGCGGGACGGTCAGTGTCCCTGCCCGTTGCCGCCCGACAGCTCGTCCGGTGTGAGCGGGCTCATGGCGGTCACGTCGCGCGGCGCGAGCTGGAAGCCCTGCCAGTGGATCGGCATGGGCGTCTGGTCCTCGTCGCGCGGGATGTGGTGGAAGCCGACGTTCACCCACATCACCGGGTGCGCGAGGTTCTCGCCGTTCGCCCACTTGTCCACCGAGGTGCCGCGGCCGGCGCAGGCGGGGTCGCTGTTGCCGCTGGCTAGTTGCTCGCAGGCCCGGTACTGGGTGACGTACAGGTCCTTGGAGGTGTAGGCGTGGGCGTCGTAGCGGTCGGAGTGCTGCTGGACCAGCTCCCAGGAGCGCGGGTGCCGGTCGGCGTTCCTCCCGGCCGTGGAGACCACGCGCCACCAGCGGCGCAGCGCGGAGTTGGCGGCGAGCTCCTTGGTGACGGCGGTCCTGGTGGTCTTCAGGACGGCGGAGCCGGAGCCGCGGCCGGCCTTCTTGGTGTCGTACTGCTCGACCTTCGCCCGGTTCGAGCCGTCCAGGCCGAAGTCCAGCCGCCAGAAGACCGAGTGGTAGTGGCTGGTGGCGTGGTCGTGGCCGCCCGTGCCGATGGGCCAGCCGGTGCCCTCGCCGCTGTAGTCGCCGGGCGAGAGGTCGCCGGTGGCGCCCACCTTGGCGGTGATGGTGCCGTCGTCGGAGAAGTTCCACTGGGTGACGTACTCGTACCAGCCGAGCTGGGAGACGGAGAAGACGACCAGGTCGCTGCCCTGCCGGGTGTACTTCCTCGCGGTGCCGTCCTCGTCGTAGAGGTCGCTGCGGTAGGCGTAGCCGTGCGGCGCGGTGGTGACGCACAGCGCCTTGACGGTGCGTTCCTGCTGCGGGACGTAGGCCGAGGCGATGGTGCCGCCGGGGCACTCCTCGGGGCCGATGTCGACCGCGGTGTTGCCGAATCCGATGTCGGACAGGTCGTTGTACTCGGTGAGCCCGGAGTCGTACGGGACGTTGACCTGCGCGAGTGTGGCGGAGTTCAGCACCTTGAGGGGCTGCGGCTCCTTCCGGGGCTGGTACGCGATCTTCTCCAGGACCAGGCCCTTGGTGCCGCTCATGCGCCAGCACATGGTCCAGCCGGTGCCGTTCGGCAGCGTCCTGGTGAGGGCGGTGGCGGTGCCGCAGTCCGCCGCGGCGGCGGTGTCGGCCCGGGGGGTCGCTTCGGCCCGTCCGGCGGTGGGGCCCACGGCGAGCGCGGGCAGGAGGAGGAGCGCCGGGGCCGTACCGAGGGCCCGGCGCACAAGGGTGGTGCGCATCGTGTCTGGGTCTCCGCTCTTAGTGGATCCGGCCGACGGTGCGGTCGCTGAGGTCGACGACGAGTTGGGTCGTGTCGATCCACGGCCCGCCCTTCACCTGTGTGAACAGCCGTACGCACCGGTGACGACCGCACTTGGCCAGACCGGCGGGGGCGGACTGCTCAGCGGTGTTGAACGAGATGCCGCGCAGCCGCAGCTGGCCGGGCGAGGTGAGTTCCCGGCCCTTGGTGGCGGCCGTGAAGTCGGCGCGGAGCCCCGCACCGAGGGCGTCACCGATGAGCAGTGCCGCCGCCTGCCGGGTCTCGTCCGGCGACGGCGGCGGCTGCAGGCCGGTGGCGGTGTCGGTGCGCTCGACGGTGCCGGCGGTGAGGTCGACGGTCCTCTTCACGAGCCGGTCGTGCCCGTAGTCGTAGAAGAGCACCTCGACCCGGCGGGCCCCTTCGGTCCGCGCCCCCGTGGCGTCGGCCGGTTCGGCGAGGTCGGTGTCGAGGTACTCCGGGCCGCGGCCGCCCGCCACGTCCTCGGCGCTGCGCAGCGCGTCGCGGCGCAGGGCTATGGACTTCGCGCGGTCGACCTCGGCCTTGGTCAGGGGCCCGCGACCGCTCTGCCGCGCGCCGGTGGGCGCCTCGTCCTCCGTCGTCCCACCGCTGCCCGCGTCCTGCCGCCCCGGCGCTCCCGGCGCGGCGGCCGGGCCGCCCGTCGTGGAGTGGTCGTCACCTGAGGCGTCGCGCGGCAGGGTGATGCCGATCATCACGACGGTGGCGGCGACGGCGGTGCCGCCGCCCCACAGGGCGCGCCTGAGACCGCGCCCGAACCGTCCCTTACGCGGTAAGGAACGGCTTTCCCCCTGATCTGTCACGTAGGTCTCCCCTGTGTCGTATGGTCACTCTTATCGACGGAACCTCAACGGCACAGGTTGCCCCGGGGCGGTGGATTCTTGCGGCAGGCAGGGGAATTGGGCCACCCGTAACGGGGAAGATCTTGGCGATTCCACGCCCGCAGGGGCCCGTTTGCGTGAGGATGCCCTTTCGGCACCGATGTGGCCGGGGTGCGGCCTACCGGCACCCGGCGGAGAAGTGGAAGAGTCGACGACATGCAGGTCTGGCCGGGTCAGGCATATCCCCTCGGCGCCACGTACGACGGCGCCGGCACCAATTTCGCGGTCTTCTCCGAGGCCGCGGACCGGATCGAGTTGTGTCTGCTGCACGACGACGGCTCGGAGACCGCCGTCGAGCTGCGCGAGGCGGACGCCTTCGTGCGCCACGCCTACGTGCCGGGCATCATGCCCGGTCAGCGCTACGGCTTCCGGGTCCACGGCCCCCACGAACCCACCAGGGGCCACCGCTGCAACTCCGCGAAGCTGCTGCTGGACCCGTACACGAAGGCGATAAGCGGGACGATCGACTGGGACGAGGCGGTGTACGGCTACCGCTTCGGGGAGCCGGAGTCCCGCAACGACCTGGACTCGGCGCCGCACACCATGACGTCGGTGGTGGTGAACCCGTACTTCGACTGGGCGGAGGACCGCAGCCCCCGCATCGACTACCACCGCACCGTCATCTACGAGGCGCACGTCAGGGGCCTGACGATGCTCCACCCGGAGCTGCCGGAGGAGATCCGCGGCACCTATGCGGCGCTCGCCCACCCCGCGGTGATCTCGCACCTGACGGAGCTGGGCGTCACGACGCTGGAACTGATGCCGGTCCACCAGTTCGTCCACGACCACCGGCTGGTGGACGCGGGGATGCGCAACTACTGGGGCTACAACACGATCGGCTTCTTCGCCCCGCACAACGCCTACGCCTCGATGGGCGACCGCGGCCAGCAGGTGCTGGAGTTCAAGACGGCGGTGCGCGAACTGCACCGGGCGGGCATCGAGGTCATCCTCGACGTGGTGTACAACCACACGGCCGAGGGCAGCCACCTGGGGCCGACGCTGTGCTTCCGGGGCATCGACAACGCCTCGTACTACCGGCTGGCCGACGACCCGCGCTACTACACGGACACCACCGGCACGGGGAACTCGCTGCTGATGCGCAGCCCCCACGTGCTGCAGATGATCATGGACTCGCTGCGCTACTGGGTCACCGAGATGCACGTCGACGGCTTCCGCTTCGACCTCGCGGCGACCCTGGCGCGGCAGTTCCACGAGGTGGACCGGCTGTCCTCGTTCTTCGACCTGGTGCAGCAGGACCCGGTGGTCAGCCAGGTGAAGCTGATCGCGGAGCCCTGGGACGTCGGTGAGGGCGGCTACCAGGTGGGCAACTTCCCTCCGCTGTGGACGGAGTGGAACGGCAAGTTCCGCGACACCGTGCGCGACCTGTGGCGCGGCGAGCCGGCCACGCTGGCCGAGTTCGGCTCCCGGCTGACCGGCTCCTCCGACCTCTACCAGGACGACGGCCGCCGGCCGCTCGCCTCCATCAACTTCGTGACGTGCCACGACGGGTTCACCCTGCGGGACCTGGTGTCGTACAACGACAAGCACAACGAGGCGAACGGCGAGAACAACCGGGACGGCGAGAGCCACAACCGCTCGTGGAACTGCGGCGCCGAGGGCGATACCGAGGACGAGGAGGTGCTCGCCCTGCGCGAGCGCCAGATGCGCAACTTCATCGCCACCCTGATGCTCTCCCAGGGCGTGCCGATGCTCGCCCACGGCGACGAGTTCGGCCGCACCCAGCAGGGCAACAACAACGCCTACTGCCAGGACAACGAACTGGCCTGGGTGCCGTGGCCCAAGGAGGGCGACGCGGACACCGAGCGGCTGCACGAGTTCACCCGCCAGATGGTGTGGCTCCGCCGCGACCACCCCGTCTTCCGGCGCCGCCGCTTCTTCCACGGCCGGCCGGTCGAGGGGACGCACGACGACCTCTCGGACATCGCCTGGTTCACCCCTGAGGGTGAGGAGATGGCCCAGGACGACTGGCAGGAGGCGCAGGCCAACGCCCTGGTGGTCTTCCTCAACGGCAGTGCGATCTCCGAGCCCGGCGACCGCGGGGAGCGGATCGGCGACGACTCCTTCCTGCTGATGTTCAACGCCTGGTACGAGCCGCTGGACTTCGTCGTCCCGGTGAACCACGGCAAGGAGTGGCAGGTGGTCGTGGACACCCAGCGGCCGGAGGGCGTGCCCCCCGGCTCGGGGCGCAAGGTGACCCAGGGCGACCGGCTGCGGCTGGCCGACCGGAGCATGGTGGTCCTGCAGCGCCCGGCGTAACCGCCCGTCCGATGTGATGGGCCTACCGGTCGGCGGGGTAGTCAGTCCTCCATGACAGAAAGCGCCGCGAGCCCGCCGACCGCTGTCGTCCCCTCCGTACCGAGCGCCACCTACCGGCTCCAGCTCCAGCCCGACTTCCCCTTCGCCGCGGCCGAGGCCGTCGTCCCCCATCTGGCGGCGCTCGGCGTCTCCCACCTGCACCTCTCTCCCGTCCTGCAGGCCGTGCCCGGCTCCACGCACGGCTACGACGTCGTCGACCACACCCGGGTCCGCGAGGAGCTCGGCGGCGAGAAGGGGCTGCGCGCCCTGGCGCGCACCGCCCGCGCGCACGGCCTCGGGCTCGTGCTGGACGTGGTGCCCAACCACATGGCCGTGCCCGCGCCCGAGCACCTGGCCCGGCCGCTGTGGGAGGTGCTGCGGGACGGGCCGGACTCCCCGTACGCACGCTGGTTCGACGTCGACTGGGCGGCGCAGGGCGACCGGCTGCTGCTGCCGGTGCTGGGCGGCCCGCTGGAGGAGGTGCTGCCCGACCTGCGCGTCGAACGCGACCGGGCCGCCGGGGAGCGCGTGCTGCGCTACCACGACCACGCGTTCCCGCTGCGCCCCGGCACCGAGGAACTGCCGCTGCGCGCGCTGGTCGACGCCCAGTGGTACCGGCTCGCCTGGTGGCGGCAGGCCCGTACCGAACTGAACTACCGGCGCTTCTTCACCATCTCCGAGCTCATCGCGGTCCGTGTCGAGGACGACGAGGTCTTCGCCGCCACGCACGCCACCTTGCTGCGCCTGCTCGACGAGGGCGTCGCCGACGGCCTGCGCATCGACCACCCCGACGGCCTCGCCGACCCGGCCGGCTACCTGCGGCGGCTCGCGGACGCCTCGGGCGGCCGCTGGACGGTCGTGGAGAAGATCCTCACCGGCGACGAGCGGCTGCCGGCCGGCTGGGCCTGCGCCGGAACGACCGGCTACGACGCCCTGGACCGGCTCGACGGGCTGTTCACCGACCCCGTGGGCGTCGAGGAGATCGTCCGCGGCTACCGCGCGTTCACCGCCGCTCCCGCCGACGCGGGCGGCGAGTGGCAGCCGACCGTACGGGCCGCCGCCGAACGCATCGTCATGCACGACCTGGCCGCCGAGGTGGACCGGCTGACCCGCTCCGCCGTCCGCGCCACCGGGCTGGAGCACACGGCGCTGCGCGAGGCCGTCGAGGCGACGCTGGTCCGGCTGCCGCGCTACCGCCCGTACGTCGTCCCCGGCGAGCCGGCGGACGCGGAGGACACCGCACTGCTGGAGGCCGCGGCCGGCGCCACCGGGCTCCCGGCGGCCGGCGCGGTGTGCGACCTGGCCCTGGGCCGGCACAAGGGCGGCGGGGAGGCCGCGGCGGACTTCGCGGTGCGCTTCGCCCAGGTCTCCTCCGCGCTGCGCGCCAAGTCCGCCGAGGACACCGCGTTCTACCGCTACCACCCGCTGCTCTGCCTCAACGAGGTCGGCCGCGAGCCGGACCGTCCCGCCACCTCGCCCGAGGAGTTCCACGCCTTCTGCGAGCGGCTGCGGCGCGACTGGCCGCTGACCGGGACCGTGCGCTCCACCCACGACACCAAGCGCGGCGGCGACGTGCGCGCCCGGCTGGCCGCGCTGAGCGAGCTACCCGGCGAGTGGGCGGACTGGCTCGGCGAGGCCTCGGCGGACCTGCGGGAGTACCTGGAGCACCGCGGGATCCCGCTGCCCGAGCGTCATGTGGAGTACCAGGCCTGGCAGTACGCGGCGGTCTTCTGCGACGCCGGAGCGGCCGGGCTCGTGGCCGACACCATGCTCAAGTCGGAACGCGAGGCGGGCCTGCGCACCTCGTGGACCGACCAGCGGCCGGAGTACGAGCGGGACATGACCGGCTTCGTCCGCGAACTCGTCGGCGGGCCCGCCGTCTTCGCCACCGAGCGCATCGACCGGGCGCTGCGCGGGCCGGAACGCGTCAACGTGCTCGGCGCGCACCTGGCGCACCTGACCATGCCTGGCGTGCCCGACCTCTACCAGGGCGAGGAGGAACGGCAGTTGCTCCTCGTCGACCCCGCCAACCGCCGTCCGTACGACCCGGGCACGGCCGGCGGCGAGGTGAGCGAGAAGCGGCGGGTGACGGAGTTCGCGCTGCGGCTGCGCCGGGCCCGCCCGCAGTGGTTCACCGGCCCGGAGGGCTCGTACGAGCCGCTGTACGCGCGCGGTCCGGCCGGGGAGCACTGCGTGGCCTTCGTCCGCGGCGGACGGGCGCTGACGGTCGTCACCCGGCTGTCCCGGCGGCTCGCGGACACCGGCGGGTGGCGCGGCACGGAACTGGTGCTGCCGGCGGGGGTCTGGACGGAGGTGCTGACGGGCCGCCCGTTCCAGGCGGTGGTGCCGCTGGCGGAGCTGCTGGACCGGCTGCCGGTGGGTCTGCTGGTGCGCGACGTGGACGAATGAGGCCCCGGTGGGCGGAGGAGAAATCCGGTACGGGGGGATACGGGGTGAAAGCCGGTAATGTCCCGCCCGTTGAGCGTCGCCGGGGACCCTCCCGGCGGCGCGGGGGGAGGGACGTCCATGCTGCGCAGGTGTGCCCCGGCGCTCGCCGCCGTGCTGCCGGTGAGCGGCTGCGGCGGGTCCGCGCCCGTCCGTACGGCGGCCGCGGGATCACCGTCCGCGGTTGCCTCGGCGACCGCCGTGGACAGCTCCCCTCCGTCCCGGAGAGCAGCCCGCCGTCCCCGGCCGCCGCGGAGCCGTCCGGGACGGCGGTGACCGTGGACGCCACACCGGCCGCCGCCCCCTGGGACGGCGGCGATCCGCCCGGCGGCGCGACGGGAACGCCGGCGTCCGGCGGCGGACCGCGGACGACGAGCTGCGGCGCCCTGCCCGGCAGCGGCACCTTCACCGACCCGCTGCAGCTCGGCGTCGCCGACGGTCCCGTCGTCGCCGAGGGCTGCGCCCCGCTGACCGCGGGCGCGCCCTTCAACGCGCGGCACTTCTCGTTCACCCTGCCCGGGGCGCCCGGCCCGGACGCCCACACCGGGCCGTCCTTCACCATCACCCCGGACGCGCTCGGACCGGTGTACCCGGCCGTCGTGCTGCCGGGCGGCTGGGTCCTCAAGAACAGCCTGGGGTCCGGCTACTGGGCCGGCACCGAGCCCTGGTCCACCGGCCGGTATCAGCCGATTCCCGACCTGGCGCCGGGGACGTACATCCTGCGCCGGAGAAGCTGGACTCGCCCCTGCACTCGCTGACCACCCCGGCCTACGACGTGCCGGTCGACCCCGGGACCACGGCCTGACCCATCGGCCACATCCCCTGACGGTCCGTCAACCACCGTGCGGCACGCCGCCCCTGCGCCGGAGCCGCACGACCGGGCACACTGTACGGTATGCGGCATGTATACCGATATTCCCTTCATCCCGCGTCTCGCCGGAGTGCACCACGTGACGCTGCCCGTCAGCGATCCGGCCCGGTCGGAGGCGTGGTACGAGCGGGTCCTCGGGCACCACCGGATCGCGGAGTTCACGGAGGGCGGCGCCTTCGCCGGCGTCGCCATGGCCCACCCCGGCGGCGGACCCGTGCTGTGCCTGCGCCACGACCCCGCCCTCGCGGCCGCCTCCGCGGGCTTCGCGTGGTTCTCCCTCGGCGTCCCCGACCTCCCCGCCCTGGAGGCGCTGGCGGCCCGGCTGGACGCCCTCGGCGAGCCGCACGGCGCCGTCGTCCGCACCACCCGCGGCTGGCTGCTGCCGCAGTTGCGCGACCCGGACGGCCACGAGCTGCGCTTCGCCACCGTCGACGAGGGACCGCCGCCCTGCCGCGGGCAGGTGCTCCGCCTGGCCGGCGGCCGCGAGCCGGTGCTCCGGTCCCGCACCGCCTGAGCGACGCGGGCCGGACTGTCGGACCCCGCTGTTAACGTCCTGCCATGGACGCCTCGGAAGCCCTGCTCGCCCGCATCGAGAACGACCCGGTCGCGGCACAGCACCTCGCCTGGCCCGGTGACTTCGACATCACCCGCCGCGACCCGGTCGAGGACGTGCGCCTGCCCTCGGGCCTCGCGATGCGCCCGATAGCCGGCGACGGCGCCGGCGGCACGTTCTACCTGTGCGGGGAACCCGGTGACGCCGAGCGGCCCGTGGTGTACGCGGACTCCGAGGGGCAGGCGGCGCTGATCGGCGCGGACCTGGCGGAGGCGGTCGAGCTGATCGTGTCCTGCCCGATGTGGTGGCGGGACGTGGACTCAGGCCTCCCCCTGGAGGAACTGGAGGCCGAGGTGCGCGAGGACCACCCCGACCTGGACCGCCGACGCGAAGAGGTGGCCGCCGCCCTCGGCCTGACGCCCCCTCCGGTCGAGGAGGTCGTCGCCCGGCTGCTGGCGACCGCGGCCCGCACGGCGCCGGACTTCCTGCCGTACGTGGACGACGCCGACCACGGGGCGTACGAGCCGATGTTCGGGCCCTGAGCCGGGCCCGGCCCGGGCTCAGGCGGTGGTGAGACGGAAGCTCATCGCCCCGAAGGTGACCTGGTCGCCGGGGCGGACGGCGGCCGCGCCCATGACGCGGTGGCCGTTGACCCAGGTGCCGTTCATCGAGCCGAGGTCGCGCAGCACCCACAGACCGCCCTCGTGGCTGAGCTCCGCGTGGAAGCGCGAGGTCGAGGAGTGGCTGAGCCGGAAGGTGCACGACAGGTCCCGGCCGATCCGCACCGGGAAGGGCCCGGGGGCGGGCAGCAGCAGGGGCGGCAGCTGCTGGACGGCCCAGGCGAGCCGCATGCGGGCCCGGAAGGCCGAGGTCTTGGTGACGGCGCGGACGATCGAGCCGGTCAGCCGGGCCCAACGGCCCTGCTCCGGCGGCAGGTCGGCGATGAGGGCGGCCAACTCGTCGGCGTGGCGGGCCTTGAGGGCGAGTCCCATGCGGCGCACGAACGTGTCGTGGGAGAGCCGTCCGTCGACGGCGCCCTCGCGGAGCACCTCGATGGCACGCTCGCGTTCGGCGTCGGTGGGACGCGGCGGGTGCGTCGGGAACTCGTAGCTCACCTGCGTGATTGTCGGGCCGGGGAGGCCGGGGTGTCCAGAAGGTGCGGCCCTGGGGGCCGCGCTTAATTGCGTGGACGCCGCCGGGGCGGCCCGACTACGGTGGGCGCACGCCCTTGACCGAGGAAGGAGGCGGAAGCCATGTGCCTGTTCAGCGTTCCGCGCTCCCGCCCCGAGATCCGCAGGGCGTACTCCGTCTGACCGGGAGCGCACCACTCTCCCGTGAGGACTTCACCTTCATGACCGATCTGGTCTTCCGCCCGCTCGCCGCGGGCGAATCCCACCTGTTCCACTCCCTTGCCCTCGAGGACGACGGCCTGGTCGGCCGTTCCCTGCTGGGCCACACCTACGCCATGACCGACGAGGGCGGCGAGTACCGCCCCGACTGGACCTGGGTGGCCCTGCGCGACGGCACCGTGGTCGCCCGCGCGGCGTGGTGGGCGGCCCCCACCGACGACAAGCCCATCGCCCTGGACTGGTTCGACTTCACCGACGCCGACGCGGCCGTACGGCTGCTGCGCACGGCACCGCTGAAGGCCGAGTACGAACTGCTGGTACCGCCTGGCTGGCGGGACCGGCGCGAGGTGCGCGAGGCCGCCCAGACCCGCATCGACGCGGCGATCGTCTCCGGCATGGAAATGGTCGTCGAGCGCTACCGCTACACCTGGACGCCCGAGTGCGGGCTGCCGGAGCGCACCGGACGCCTGGAGTACCGGCCGGAGCCGGACGACGGCGTGATCCTGGACGTGCTGAGGCGCATCGGGGTCGGCAGCCTCGACGCGCACACCCGCCGCACGGTGCGGCTGCACGGCCCGGACGCGGCGGCCCGCGAGGAACTGGAGTTCCTCAACTGGCTCCAGTCGCCCCGCGAATGGTGGCGCCTGGCGTACACCCCGCAGGGCGACCTCGCCGGCATCCAGGTGCCGGGGCGCAATCCGGGCGCGTTCTGCGTCGGCTTCATCGGCGTCCTGCCGGAGCACCGCGGCCACGGCTACGCCTACGACCTGCTGGTCGAGTGCACGCACGACCTGGTCGGTCACGGCGCGGAGAAGATCGCCGCCGCCACCGACCAGACCAACGCGCCCATGGCGGCGCACTTCGCCAAGGCGGGTTATCCGGTCTCCCAGGAGCGCGTCAACCTGGTGTGACCCCCGGACGGCGGGCAGCATGGTGCCCATGCGCTTCGACGTGTGGGCACCGGACGCCGGTGAGGTGGAGGTACGGGTCGACGGCCGGGCTCACGACATGGAGCGCGACCCCGAACGCCAGGGCTGGTGGTACGCGGACGTGCCCGCCGGGCACGGTGCGCGCTACTCCTTCGCGCTGGACGGGGGCCCGCCGCGGCCCGACCCCCGCTCCCGCCGCCAGCCCGAAGGACCCGAGGGCCCGAGCGCGGTCGTCGACCACGGGCGGTTCGCCTGGACCCACGAGTGGGCGGGCCGCCCGCTGCCGGGCGCGGTCCTGTACGAGCTGCACGTCGGCACCTTCACCACCGCCGGCACCTTCGACGCGGCGGTCGAACACCTGCCGTACCTGGCCGGGTTGGGCATCACGCACATCGAACTGATGCCGCTCTGCCCGTTCCCCGGCACGCACGGCTGGGGGTACGAGGGGGTGTCGCTGTGGGCGGTGCACGAGCCCTACGGAGGCCCCGACGGGCTGAAGCGCTTCGTGGACGCCGCGCACGGGCAGGGCCTCGGGGTGGTGCTGGACGTCGTCCACAACCACCTCGGGCCCTCGGGCAACCACCTGCCTGCCTACGGCCCGTACTTCACCGACCGCCACCACACCCCGTGGGGCGACGCCGTCAACCTCGACGCCCCCGGCTCGGACGAGGTGCGCGCCTTCCTGGTCGGCAGCGCCCTGGCGTGGCTGCGCGACTACCGCCTCGACGGGCTGCGGCTCGACGCCGTCCACGCCCTCGTCGACACCCGTGCGGTGCACCTGCTCGAGGAGCTGTCCACCGCCGTCGACGCGCTGGCCGCGGCGGTGGGCCGGCCGCTCTTCCTGATCGCCGAGTCCGACCGCAACGACCCGCGCACCACCGACCCGCGCGAGGCGGGGGGCCTGGGCGTGCACGCCCAGTGGAACGACGACTTCCACCACGCCCTGCACGCCGCCGTCACCGGCGAGTCCCAGGCCTACTACGCGGACTTCGCCGTCGCCCCGGTGGCCGCCGTGGCCAAGGCGCTGCGCCGGGTCTTCTTCCACGACGGCACCCACTCGAGCTTCCGCGGCCGGGCCCACGGCCGCCCCGTGGACCTGACGGGCACCCCGGGCCACCGTTTCCTGGCGTACACCCAGACCCACGACCAGGTCGGCAACCGGGCCACCGGCGACCGCCTCGGCGCGAGCGTCCCTGCGGGGCTGCTCGCCGCGGCCGCCGCGCTCGTGCTCACCTCCCCGTACACGCCGATGCTCTTCATGGGCGAGGAGTGGGGGGCCCGCACGCCCTGGCAGTTCTTCACCGACCACGACGACCCCGAGCTCGCGGCCGCCATCACGCGCGGCCGCCGCCGCGAGTTCGCCGAGCACGGCTGGAAGGCCGAGGACATCCCCGACCCCCAGGACCCGGCGACCCGGCTGCGCTCCTGCCTGGACTGGTCCGAACCGGCCCGGGAGCCGCACGCGGAGCTGCTCGCCTGGTACCGGCGGCTGATCGCGCTGCGCCACGCCGAGCCCGAACTGACCGACCCGGCCCTGGACGCCGTCCACGTCACCGTGGGCGAGCACACCCTGCGGCTGGACCGCGGGCGCTTCCGGATCGCCGTCAACCTCTCCGGCGACGAGGCGCTGGTCCCCCTCCACCACCCGGGCCGCGCCGACCCGCCGGGGTACGTCCAGGTCGCCGCCTGGCGTCCCTGCCCTCCGCCCACCGCCACCGGGTGCCTCCACCTGCCCGGGCACTCGGTCGCCGTGCTCCGTGAGCGCTGATTACCCTGTCCGGGTGACGACCGACGAGGAACCCCGCGCGATCTGCGTCCACTGCGGCGAGCCGACCGAGCACCCCGACTCGCAGCCGGGTGCGACCCTCTGCCCGGTCTGCGCCTGGCACGAGGCCCAGCGCACCGCCTGCAGCGGCTGAGCCGCCGGGCGGCACCGGGTCAGTCCTCCAGCAGCTGCTTGCGGGCGGCCTCGACGTCGAAGGAGGCCGGCGGGCACACCGGGTCGATCAGGTCGAGGTGCTCCATCAGCAGCCGCCCGACGGCCCAGTTCCGGTACCACTTGCGGTCCGCGGGGACGACGTACCAGGGCGCGGCCTCCGTGGAGCAGCGGCCGAGCACGTCCTCGTACGCCTGCTGGAAGGAGCCCCACCTGGCCCGGTCCTCCAGGTCGGCGGGGCCGAACTTCCAGTGCTTGCAGGGGTTGTCCAGCCGGGCCAGCAGACGGGTGCGCTGCTCGTCGCGGCTGATGTGCAGGAAGACCTTGACGACGCTGACGCCGTCGTCGGCGAGCGAGGCCTCGAAGGAGTTGATGGTCTCGCAGCGCTCCTCCCACATCGAGCGCGGCGCCCCGCCGCGGACCCGGGGGACGAGGACGTCCTCGTAGTGGGAGCGGTCGAAGACGCCTATCCGCCCGGGGCCGGGCAGGGCCCGTTCGATGCGCCGGAGGAAGTGGTGCGCCTTCTCCTCCGCGGTCGGGGCCTTGAAGGCGGTGATGCGGCACCCCGCGGGGTCGAGCAGGCTCGCCAGGTGCCGCACCGAGCCGCCCTTGCCCGAGGTGTCCAGGCCCTGGAGGACGACCAGGACGGAACGCGGGTCGCCCGCCGTGCTCTGCGCGAAGAGCCGCTCCTGCAGCGCCGTGATCCGGTCCCTTGCGTACGGCACGCCCGCCAGGGCCTCGGCCTTGTGAGCGGGGCCGCCCGGCGTCGCGCGCGGGTCGACCGACCGCAGCCGCACGGGTCCTCCCGACGGGACGCGCAGCTTCGCGCGCAGCCCTGCCGTGCTGCCGGATCCGGACTTCGGGCTGTTCCTCGTCACCGCGCCTCCCTCCGTGACGACGGCCCGCGCGGGCGCCTGGGTGGTTGGTCCGATGGTGCGACGGATCAGCCGTGGCCGCCAGCGCGGCCCCAGGGGCCCGTGACGGCGAAGGTGGTCCCGGGGTTGTAGCAGTTCACGTACATGGTCCGGCCGTCCGGCGCGAAGGTGACGCCGGCGAACTCGCCCCATTCGGGGGCGTCGGCGGTGCCGATGTTCTGGCGGCCGCGCGCCATCGCGTACACCTCGCCGCGCCGGGAGACGCCGTAGACGTGCTGGGCGCCCTCGCCGTCCTCGCAGACCATCAGGCCGCCCTGCGGGGCGAGGGCGATGTTGTCCGGGGACTCGCCCGGCAGCTGTACGTCGGTCGCGGGCCCGAAGACCACGACGAGGGTCAGCCGCCGCCTGGCCGGGTCGTAGCGCCAGACCTGGCCGAAGTGGGTGGCCGCCGAGCCCTCGGCGGCACGCGCGAAGCTGGAGACGAAGTAGACGCTGGTGCCGCCCCAGTAGCAGCCCTCCAGCTTCTGGGCGTGCGTGATCCCGCGGGGACCGAAGTCCTGCTGCCGCAGCGGGGTCTGCTTCGCCAGGGGATCGGGCACGCGCGCCCATTCGATCCCGTCGAAGCAGGCACCGGTCTCCTGCACCGCCGACAGGTCGGGCACCCCCGGCACACGCATGGCCTCCAGGGTGCCGCCGGCCCGCAGGGAGCCGCGGCCGCCCAGGGGTTTGCGCGGGTGGAAGCGGTAGAACATGCCGAATGGCGCCTGGAAGGCGTCCTCCGTCTCGTACACGGTGCCGTCGCGGGGGTCGACGGCGACGGCCTCGTGCTGGAAGCGGCCCATGGCCGTCAGCGGCTCGGCGCCCGTGCTCCGGGGGTCGTGGGGGTCCACCTCGAAGATGAAGCCGTGGTCCTTGGCGTAGCCGCCGGTGCCGGCCTTGTCCTCGTTCTCCTCGCAGGTCAGCCAGGTACGCCACGGGGTCGGTCCGCCCGAGCAGTTCACTGCGGTGCCGGCGATGGCCACCCGTTCCGAGGTGACCGCGCCGCCCCGGTCGAGCGCGAGGACGGTGCAGCCGCCCTTGGCCGCGGGGTCGTAGACCAGCCCGTCGACCAGGGGGACGGGGGCGGTGGCGGTGGCGCGGTTCTCGTGGTTGCGGACGAGGCGCACCCCGTCTCCGCGGCGGGCGGGGAACGCGGCCATGCCGTCGAAGTTCCCGGGCACCGGTCCCTCGCCGGAGCTCAGCGCGTCGCCCTGGCGGGACAGCACGCGGTAGCGGAATCCGCGGGGAAGGTCGAGGAGGCCGTCGGGATCGGGCACGAGGGGGCCGTACCCCCCGGCTCCCGCGGCGAACGCCGTACCGGCGAACACCTCCGGGACGCTTCCGGAGAAGGCGATTCCGGCGCCCAACGCGCTGGTCCTGGCGATGATCTGACGTCTGGTCACGGACATGGGTCACTCTCCCTGCTGGCGGACAGGCGATTGACCCGAGTGTGTCTAGCACGGCTCCGGACGCGGGGGAACACGGCGTCTCGGCCCCCGGCCGCCCGGTCAGGGGGCTGCGCGGTCCCCCGGGGCGCGGCCGGGGCCGCGGTTCAGGAACCGTGCGGGGCGGCGAGGCGTCCGGCGTCGCGGGCGAGGGCGGTGAGGCGGGAGATCGCCCGGAAGTACTTCTTGCGGTAGCCGCCGGCGAGCATCTCCTCGCCGAAGATGCGGTCGAAGGGCTCGCCGGAGGCCATCACGGGGACCTCGCGGTCGTAGAGCCGGTCGGCCAGGACGACCAGGCGCAGCGCGGTGGCCTGGTCCTCCACCGGGCGGACGCCACGCAGGAAGACCCCCTCGACGCCGTCGCAGAGCGCGCCGTAGCGGCTGGGGTGGACCCGGGCGAGGTGCGCCAGGAGGGCGCCGAAGTCGTCCAGGGAGGCGCCGGGGGTGCGTCCCGCGGCGGCGGTGACCTCGTCGTCGCCGTACGGTGCCGGGGCCTCGGGGAGGCCGCGGTGGCGGAAGTCCTCGCCGTCGATGCGCAACGAACGGAAGCGGGCGGACAGGCCCTGGATCTCGCGCATGAAGTCGGCGGCCGCGAACCGGCCCTCGCCGAGCTTCCCGGGCAGGGTGTTGGAGGTCGCGGCCAGCTTCACCCCGGCGTCGGCGAGTTTGCCCAGCAGCGTGGAGACCAGCACGGTGTCGCCGGGGTCGTCGAGTTCGAATTCGTCGATGCAGACCAGCCGGTGCCCGCTGAGCGCCTGCACGGCCTGCTGGAAGCCGAGGGCGCCGACGAGGTTGGTCAGCTCCACGAAGGTGCCGAAGGCCTTCTGCTCGCGCGGCGCGGGCGTGGCGTGCCACAGCGAGGCGAGCAGATGGGTCTTGCCCACGCCGTAGCCGCCGTCGAGGTAGACCCCGCCGGGGCCGGCCGGGGCGGCTGCCGCGGCCCGGCGCCGGAACCAGCGCTTGCGTCCGCCGCCCTCGGGGGCGGCCAGCCCCTCCGCGAAGGCCCGCAGCGTGGCGACGGCCTCGGACTGGCTCGGCTGCTCGGGGTCCGGGAGGTAGTTGTCGAACCGGACGGAGTCGAAGCGTGGCGGGGGCACCATCTCCGCCACCAGCCGGTCCACGGGGACACGCGGCTCGCGTCCGCTCAGCGACACGGGCGGCGTCCCGCCGGGTATCGGGCTGGATTCTTGCGCGGCGGCGAAGGACGAGGACACAGCACTCCAGCCTAGTGCCTCGCCGGAGGTCCCCTCGCCGCCGTGTGGGCGACACCACTGCGCGGGGGGCGTGGAAGACTGCAGCCATGCGCCGCCTCTTCCCCGCCCCCGCACCCGCCGAGACCCTGGACGGCCCGGAGGCGCTGGCGGACGCCTACGCGTACCCGGAGTCCGCCGGTGACGCGCCCTGGCTGCGGGCGAACATGGTGTCCTCGCTCGACGGCGCGGCCCGGCACGACGGCCGCTCCCAGCCGCTGTCCTCCGACGCCGACATGCGGGTCTTCGGGGTGCTGCGGGCCCTGGCCGACGTCGTCGTCGTCGGCGCGGAGACCGTGCGGCAGGAGGGCTACCGCCCGGCGAGGGCCCGGGAGGCCTTCGCGGAGCGCCGCGCCGCGGCGGGGCAGGGCCCGGCCGCCACGATCGCCGTGGTCAGCGCCCGGCTCGACCTGGACTTCTCGCTGCCCCTGTTCACCGAGCCACTGGTGCCGACCCTGCTGCTGACCGGCGAGGAGGCCCCGGCCGACCGGGTCGCGGCGGCCGAGAAGGCCGGGGCGCGGGTCGTCCGGGCCGGCCGGGGCACGGGCGTGGAGCCGGCGCGCGTGGTGCGCGAGCTGGCCGCCCTCGGGCTGCGCCGGATGGTGACGGAGGGCGGACCGCGGCTGCTCGCCCAGTTCGCCGCGGCAGGGGTGGTCGACGAGCTGTGCCTGACGGTCGCGCCGCTGCTGACCGCCGGCGACGCCATGCGCATCATGAACGGCCCCGGCATCGCCGACCCCGTCCGTTACGCCCCGCTGTCGATCCTGGAGGAGGACGGCTTCCTGTTCACCCGCTACGTACGCGGCTGACCGCCCCGGCACGACCGGGACCGGCCGCCGCCGCCCCGCGCCACCGGCCTCACCCGGATGGCGCCGACCGCCCGCCCGTGGACGTCCGCGTGCCGCGGCGCGGGAACAGATGACCCCGCGTGCCCCGCGCCCCGACGGGGCAGGATGGTTTCCGTGGCTGGCCCGACGGCCCGCGAGAGAGAAGGACGCGTCCGTGTTCACGACCGTACTCATGATCGAGCAGCCGCTCGTCCCCGCCGACGTGGAACTGGTCACCACGCTCCATGGTGACGAGCCCGTCTCCTTCGTCGTCCTCATGCAGCCCCGCGGCGACCAGGACCGGCTGCTGCGGGCCATCGACGACGTCGCGCTGGGTGAACTGGACAAGGCCGTCCACGAGCGGGACCGCCCGGAGGGCGACCAGGCGCTGCTGCCGGCCGAGCGGGCGCTGAACCACAGCCTGACCGCGCTGCGCGAGGCGGGCTGCGAGGCGGTGGGCGAGGTGGTCGAACGGCACCCGATCGAGCTGATGCGGTCGGTGGTCGAGCAGACCCACGCCGACGAGGTGATCGTCCTGACCGCCCCGCACCTGGTGGAGGAGTTCTTCCACCGCGACTGGACGTCCCGGGCCCGGCACAGGGTCGGCGTACCGGTGCTGAAGCTCTTCGCCCACAACGCGGAGGACTGAGCGGACGCCGTGTCCCCGACTGGTGGAAGAATCGGGGACGGCCGACAACCGACCCCGTGAGTTCCAGGGAGCACCGCGCATGAGCCCCACCCTTCCCCCCGGCATGGACCGACCGCACTTCATCGGGATCGGCGGGGCCGGGATGTCGGGCATCGCGAAGATCCTGACCCAGCGCGGCGCGGCCGTCGCGGGCAGCGACGCGAAGGACTCGGAGACGGCGGAGGCGCTGCGCGAGCTGGGCGCGACCGTCCACATCGGTCACTCCGCGGCCCACCTCGCTCCGGAGGCGACCTGCGTGGTCGTCTCCAGCGCCATCCGGGACGACAACCCGGAGCTGGCCGCGGCCCGTGGCCGCGGCATCCCGGTGGTGCACCGCTCGGACGCGCTGGCGGCGCTGATGGGGGGCTCGCGCCCGATCGCGGTGGCCGGCACGCACGGCAAGACCACCACCACTTCCATGCTCGCGGTGAGCCTGTCCGCACTGGGCCTGGACCCGTCGTACGCCATCGGCGGCGACCTGGACGCGCCCGGCTCCAACGCCCACCACGGCACCGGTGAGATCTTCGTGGCGGAGGCGGACGAGAGCGACCGCAGCTTCCAGAAGTACGACCCCGAGGTCGCGATCGTGCTGAACGTGGAGCTCGACCACCACGCGAACTACGCGTCGGTGGAGGAGGTCCACGAGTCGTTCGAGGTCTTCGTCGGCAAGATCGTGCCGGGCGGCACCCTGGTCGTCGGCGAGCACTCCGGGGCGCGGGAGCTGGCCGCCCGGGTGGCGGGCCGCGACGGACTGGACGTCGTGCGCGTCGGCGAGGACGAGGAGGCCGACGTGCGGATCCTGCGGGTCACCCCGCACGGCATGGCCGGCGACGTCACCGTCCGCCTCGGCGGCGAGGAGCACACCTTCACCGTCTCCGTGCCCGGCCGCCACTACGCCCACAACGCGGTCGCGGCCCTCGCCGCCGGCGTCGCGCTGGGCGTCCCGGTGGAGGGCCTGGCCAAGGCGCTCGGCACGTACACCGGGGTGAAGCGCCGGCTGCAGCTGAAGGGCACCGCCGGGGGCGTGCAGGTCATCGACTCCTACGCGCACCACCCCACCGAGATGACCGCCGACCTGCAGGCCCTGCGGGAGGCGGCGGGCGATCGGCGCATCGTCGTGGTCTTCCAGCCGCACCTGTTCAGCCGCACCCAGGAGCTGGGCCTGGAGATGGGCCAGGCCCTGGCGCTGGCCGACGCCTCCGTGGTGCTGGACATCTACCCGGCCCGCGAGGACCCCATCCCGGGCGTCACCAGCGGTCTGATCGTCGACGCGGCCGCCGCCGCGGGCGCCGACGTCGCCGCGGAGCACGACAAGGACGCGGTCCCCGAGGTCGTCGCCGGAATGGCCGGGCCCGGTGACCTTGTTCTCACCATGGGCGCGGGAGACGTGACCGATCTCGGTCCGCGCATCCTCGCCCGCCTGGAGAACTGAGGAGAGGGAGACCATGGCGTACGAAGTCGACAAGTCCGAGGAGCAGTGGCGTGAGGAGCTGACGCCGCAGGAGTACGCGGTCCTGCGCCAGGCGGGCACGGAGCGTCCCTTCGTGGGTGAGTACACCGACACCAAGACCCAGGGCGTCTACTCCTGCCGGGCCTGCGGCGCCGAACTGTTCACCTCGGACACCAAGTTCGAGTCGCACTGCGGCTGGCCGTCCTTCTTCGACCCGAAGGACAGCAAGGCCGTCGAGCTGATCCAGGACCGCTCGATGGGCATGGTCCGCACCGAGGTCCGCTGCTCCCGCTGCGGCTCGCACCTGGGCCACGTCTTCGAGGGCGAGGGCTACGACACCCCGACGGACCAGCGCTACTGCATCAACTCGATCTCCCT
This sequence comes from Streptomyces sp. NPDC111520, assembly GCF_055635295.1. NCBI lineage: Bacteria > Bacillati > Actinomycetota > Actinomycetes > Kitasatosporales > Streptomycetaceae > Streptomyces > Streptomyces sp. NPDC111520. The sequence continues at coordinate 329,729 of NZ_JBVKBW010000005.1, forward strand.
GCGACTGGCCCCCGTGGGGGACTGATCACGAAATCCGACGGCTAGGCCCCCCGCGTGGGGCTCACGCGCTCCACGGGGCGCGTCCGTCGACTCCCCGCCCACCGGGTGGCAACGTGACCGGGCATGGAACACCACGTACGGGCCAGATTGCTGCTGGCCAGCGCCACCATGCTCTTCGTCGAACTGGCGCTGATCCGGTGGGCGGGCGCGAACGTCGTCCATCTGAGCTACTTCTCCAACTTCATCCTGCTCGGCTCGTTCCTGGGGATCGGGCTGGGCTTCCTGATCGCCGCGGAACGCGGTCAGTGGCTCAAGCGGTGGGCGCCGCTGCCGCTGGCCGTACTCGTCGTGCTGGTGCGGGAGTTCCCCGTCCAGGTACGGCAGAGCAGCGGCGACATCATCTACTTCACCGCCGTGAGGACCACCGGCCTGCCGCAGTGGGTGACGCTGCCGGTGCTCTTCCTGCTGGTGGCCCTCGCCATGACGGCGATCGGGAAGATCACCGCCGACCTGTTCCGGCAACTGCCCTCGCTGGAGGCGTACCGCTGGGACCTGCTCGGCTCGTTGACCGGTTCGGTGGCCTTCGCGGGGCTGTCGTGGCTGCGCGCGCCCTCCCTGGTGTGGGGACTGATCGCCGCGGCGGCGCTGCTGGTGCTCGGCGGCCGGCGCAACGTCCTGCGCTACGCGCTGCCGCTGGCGGCGATGGTGATGACGCTGCTCTTCGAGTCGCTGGCGCCGGGGGTGTCGTGGTCGCCGTACTACAAGATCGAGCTGACCCGCCCCGAGCCGGGCACCAGTTCACGGACGTACAAGATCGCAGCGAACGGCGTGCCGCACCAGAGCATCGCGCCGCTGAAGGTGCTGCAGCAGCCCAACTCGCCGTACGAGCAGGCCTACCGGGAGACCCCGGACAACCCGCACCGCAAGGTGCTAGTGATCGGGGCGGGCAACGGCAACGACGTCGCCGTGGCGCTCGCCAACGGGGCGCAGCACGTGGACGCCGTCGAGATCGACCCGCGGCTGCAGGAGATCGGGGCGAAGCTGCACCCCGCGAAGCCGTACGAGAACCCGCGGGTGCACGTCCACATCAACGACGGGCGGGCCTTCCTGGAGCGGACGGACACGCGGTACGACCTGATCGTGCTCGCTCTGCCGGACTCGCTGACGCTGGTGTCGGGGGCGAGCAACCTGCGGCTGGAGAGCTACCTCTTCACCAAGCAGGCTTTTGAGTCCGCGCGCGACCACCTCGCGCCCGGCGGCGCGTTCGCCATGTACAACTACTACCGGCAGCAGTGGCTGATCGACCGTTTCGCCGGGAGCCTGGACCAGGTCTTCGGCCACGCGCCGTGCATGACGGAGTACAGCAAGCGCGCCGCGGTCCTGGTGGCCGGGCTGACGCCGGCGGACCAGACCTGCGGGACGGTCTGGCGGGCCTCCGGAGCGGTGCCGCCGCCCGCGGACGACGACCACCCCTTCCCGTACCTCCTCAACCGCACCGTGCCGAGCCTGTACCTCGGCGCGCTCGGCCTGATCCTGCTGGTCACCGTGATCTCGGTGCGGCTGGCCGGGGTGCGGCTGCGCGGGACGCTGCGCTACACGGACATGTTCCTGATGGGCGCGGCCTTCATGCTGCTGGAGACGAAGAACGTCATCGGCTTCGCGCTGTATTTCGGCACCACCTGGCTGGTGAACGCGCTGGTCTTCATCGGGGTGCTGCTGGCGGTGCTGGCCGCCGTCGAGGTGCGGCGCCGGATGCGCCGGCTCAACCAGACGGCGCTGCAGGTCCTGCTCTTCGTCACGCTCGCCGTCGGCTGGCTCGTCCCCGCGCAGGCCGTGCTGTCGCTGCCCTTCGCGGCGCGGCTGGCGGCGGCCGTCGCCCTCGCCTTCGCGCCGATCTTCTGCGCCAACCTGATCTTCTCCGACCGCCTCGCGCAGGCGCCGGACCCGACCTCCGCCTTCGGCGCCAACCTCCTGGGCGCGCTGACCGGCGGCACCCTGGAGTACCTGGCGCTGCTCACCGGCTACCGGGCGCTGCTGATCCTGGTGGCGGTGCTGTACGCCGGGGCCTGCGTCGCGATGCGGCTGTACGGCGGCGGTGGCCCGGGGGACGGCGCGGACGGCACGGAAAAGGGCGGGCAGGACGTGACCCGCGCCCGGAAACCGGCTGGTGCGCGAGGGGCCCGCCGCAGCACCATGACGGGATGCTGAACGTCCTCCTGCCCTTCATCGGTGCGTGCACCCTGGTCGCCGCGGCTCCCGGGCCGAGCACGGTGCTGATCATCAGGCACTCCCTGCGCAGCCGCCGTGCCGGCTTCGCGACCGTCCTCGGCAACGAGACCGGTGTGTTCGTCTGGGGCCTGTGCGCCGCCGCCGGGCTCACCGCGCTCCTCGCGGCCTCGCAGCTCGCCTACGACGTCGTACGGATCGTCGGCGCCGCCGTCCTGATCTGGTTCGGCGTCCAGGCGCTGCGTGCCGCCCGCCGCGGCCCGGACCCCGAACGGGCCGCGGCGGACGAGGATGCGACGGTGACCCCGTGGGCGGCCTACCGCGCGGGGCTGGGGATGAACCTGGCCAACCCCAAGGCGGCGGTCTTCGCGATGTCGTTCCTGCCGCAGTTCGTGCCGGCCGGCGCGCCCCAGCTGCCCACCATGGCCGGGCTCGCGGCGCTGTGGGCGGTCTACGAGGTCGGCTACTACGGGGCGTACGTCTGGTTCGTCGACCGTCTGCGGTCGGTGTTCAGCCGCGCCGCGGTGCGCCGCCGCCTGGAGGCGGTGTCCGGCGGTGTGCTCGTGGCGCTCGGCATCCGGATGGCGCTGGAGGGCTGAACCCGCCCCGCCGGGCCGTCCCGGCCCTCATCCGCGGCGGGCGCTGAGCACCGCCCCGAGCCAGGTGGTGCCCGCGGCGGCGAGCGCCGCCGGCAGGAGCGGCAACAGCGGGAACGGGACGGCGCCGGTGCGCGAACCGCTGACGAGCCCGGTGACCGCCGCGTTGGCGGGCGATCCGGCCGCCACGAGGACCAGGACCGCGGTGAGCGCCGTGACGGGCACGGCCCATCCGGGGCGGAGCAGCACCGGGGGGTTGGTGAGGGCGCCGACGGCGGTGCCGAGCAGCGCCGTGACCAGGGCGGCGAGGAGACCCGCCACGGCCGCCGGGACGACCGGGACGGCTTTGAGGTGGTCCGTGGTGTGCGGGTCGGCGATCGCGGCCACCACCGCGGTGCCCGCGCAGCTCAGCACCACGGAGCACAGCAGCGCCGCCAGGACGCCCGCCGTGTGGGCCCGTCCCGGACCGGTGGCGGCCGCCACGCAGGCGCGGGCGGCCGGCGGCTCGACGGTGACGCTGACCCGCACCAGCCAGGCCGCGGCCGGGAGCAGGGCGGCGGCGCTCCAGCCGAGGGAGTCCAGCAGCGGCTGCGGTCCGCCGGCGAGTCCGATCCCCATGACGGCGACGTAGAGCAGCAGCGGGGGCAGCCAGCGGAAGGACCGCAGCAGCAGCGCGGTCCGGTAGTGCAGCGTCGCGGTCATGAGGTCTCCGTGGGCGGCCGCGCGGGCGGCTCGGCGGCCGGCCGGGCAGGACGGACCGCGCGGATGTGCCAGGGCGGGGCGGCGGCCAGCAGCAGCCGCAGGACGGCGTCGGACTCCGCGGCCGGGACGGTCACCCGCAGCGTGCCGGGCGCGGCGGGCTCTCGGGCGAGGCCGGCCGGCGGCTCCCCGCCACCGGTGGCCTCGATGACGACCCGCGGCCCGGCGGCGGCCTCCAGGGGCACCGGCACGAGCCGGGCCCCCGCCACGCGGTGGGCCGCCGTGGTGTCGGCGGCCAGCCGGCGCGGGTCGTGGTCGACGAAGACGACGGTGCCGCCGGCGGCGCACCGGGCGCGTACGGCGTCGTCCAGGACGGCGCGCGCCTCCCGGTCGAGCCCGGTCCACGCCTCGTCGAGGACGAGGAGTTCCGGCTCGGCCACCAGCGCCTGGGCGACGGCCACCTTCTGGCAGGTGCCCTTGGACAGCTCGGCGAGCGGGGTCCGGGCGTGGCCGGCGATGCCGAAGCACTCCAGCCACTGCGCGGCCCGCCGGGCGGCGGTGCGGCCGCCGAGCCCGTGCACCCGCCCGAGGTGCACGAGGTAGCCGTACGCGTCGAAGGGCAGCGCCGGCGGGAACCGTTCGGGCACGTACGCGGTGCGCGGGCGCCCGCTGACCCGGCCCGTGGTGGGGCGGTCGATGCCGGCGAGGATGCGCAGGACCGTGGACTTGCCGCTGCCGTTCGCGCCCTCGACGCGCAGCACCTGCCCCGCGGGCACGTCGAGGTCGACGCCGCGCAGCACCCAGGGTCCGCGGGCGCCGTAACGGCGGCCGACCGCCTCCAGGCGCACGTCAGTTGGACGGCTGGTGGGGCTGGGACTCGCTCGGCCGGACGATGACGAAGCCCTCCCCCTGCAGCATCAGCTGCACGGCCTCGCCCGACCCGCCGCGCAGCATCGAGCCGAAGCTCTGCGAGCGGTGCAGGGAGGTCTGCAACTGGGCGCTCCAGCCCACGACGGCGTCGGTGTCGACGTACACCGGGGCCTGCGGGGTGACCGGGATGACGATCGGGTTGCCCTCGCACATGACGCCGAGGCGGCCGTGCCCGGTGAAGACGCTGTTGAACAGGCCGCCGCCGGTCATGCCCGCGCCCTTCACGACCTTTATCTCGTAGGAGAGGGTCGAGTCGAAGACCAGCACGTTGCGGCCGTTGATGGTGAGGCTGTCGCCGGGGTCGATGTCGATGACGAAGCAGTTGGCGGCCTCGTGCGCGAACCAGGCCTCGCCCTGGCCGCGGACCGCCATCAGCGGCAGGCCCTCGCCGGTGAAGGCCCGCTTGAGGAACTTGCCGACGCCCTGGCCCTTCACCTCGAACTGCAGGTTGCCGCGGAAGGCGATCATCGAGCCCTGGCGGGCCAGGCACTCGCCGTTGACCGCGTACTTGATCGACTTGGCGTTCTGGAGGGTCATGCCGGGCTCGGTGGCCGGCTGCGCCGTGTTCTCGGTCGCGAAGAGGTCGCTGTGCACCCCGGCATCCTGGCCCGGAGGGATCGGCTCCGACAAGCTCTTCCGCGGGCTGGTGGCAGACTGTCGAGGTGACAACCGATCCTCGTGACGCCGCTCCCCAGTTCGTGCTCCCCCTGGTCGTCCGCATCGAGCGGGACGCCCCGCCGTCGCGTACCGACGCGCTGGAGACGGCCGCCCGTGCCGTGCTCCGGCTGCGCTCCGACGAGCGCAGCACCGCCGTGGACGGGGAGTGGGCCGAGGCGGTACGGGGCTGGGAGGACGCCCGCATCCGCAAGGTCGTGCGGCGGGCGCGCGGCGCCGAGTGGCGGCGGGCCGAGGCGCTGCCCGGCATCACGGTCACCGGCAAGTCCGCCGAGGTGCGGGTCTTCCCGCCGGTGCCGCTGGACGGCTGGCCCAAGGACCTGGCGCGGCTGCAGGTGTCCGGGACGGAGCTGGAGGAGCCGGAGCCGCCTACGGCGCCGGACGCCGGCCTCCCGGTGCTCTGGCTCAACCCGGGGGTGCCGATGTCGGCGGGCAAGGCCATGGCGCAGGCCGGCCACGGCGCCCAGCTGGCCTGGCTGGCGCTGTCCCCCGAGGGGCGTGCGCAGTGGCGCGACGCCGGTTTCCCGCTGGCGGTGCGCACGGCGCCGCAGGCCCGCTGGGAGGCGCTCACCGCGTCCGGGCTGCCCGTGGTGCGGGACGCGGGGTTCACCGAGATCGCCCCGGGGTCGTGCACCGTCGTGGCGGACCATCCCGCGCTGCGCCACTGAGGCCGCGCCCGCGGAGCCTGCGGCCGCAAGCTCAAATCAAGCTCTGAAACCCGCCCCACGGGGTTCGCGGGCCTCCCGCCGGGCCACAAACCCGGCAGGAGGAAGGGGGGCGCATGGAGCACTCGTATCTGGGCACGGGCATCGGCTGGCGGCCGGAGATCGCGGCGGCGGTCGAGGCGCTCGCGGAGGCCGGGCGCGTCGACTGGGTCGAAGCGGTCGCGGAGAACGTCTGCCCCGGGCACCTGCCCGACTCACTGCTGCGGCTGCGCGAGCGCGGTGTCACGGTCGTCCCGCACGGTGTCTCGCTCGGCCTCGGGGGCGCCGAGCGGCCCGCCGCGGAACGGCTGGCCGCGCTCGCGCAGCGCGCGCAGGCGCTGGGCGCCCCCCTGGTCACCGAGCACATCGCCTACGTCCGCGGGGGCGGGGAGCTCACCGGCTCGGCCCGCCTGGAAGCGGGGCACCTGCTGCCCGTGCCGCGGACCAGGGACGCGCTGGACGTCCTGTGCGAGAACGTGCGCGTCGCGCAGGACGCGCTGCCGGTTCCGCTCGCGCTGGAGAACATCGCGGCGCTCATGGCCTGGCCGGACGAGGAGATGAGCGAGGGGGCGTTCCTCGCGGAGCTCGTCGAGCGGACCGGGGTGCGGCTGCTGGTCGACGTCGCCAACCTGCACACCAACCACGTCAACCGCGGTGAGGACCCCCTCGCGGCGCTCGACGCGCTGCCGGTGCACGCGATCGCCTACGTCCACGTGGCGGGCGGCGTCGAGAAGGACGGCGTGTGGCACGACAGCCACGCGCACCCCGTGCCCGGGGCGGTCCTGGACGTGCTGGCGGCGCTGTACGAACGGGCCTGCCCGCCCGGGGTGCTGCTGGAGCGCGACGACGACTTCCCCGCGGACGAGGAGCTGGCCCGCGAACTGGCCGCGATAGGGCGTGTGGTGGACGCCGGCACGGGCGGGCGCCCGGACGTGCCCGCGACCCCGCCCGCTCCGCCCTCCGTGCCCGCCGGGGTCGCCGCGGCGTCGGGGGCGGCCCGGCAGCGCCTCGCGCTGCGGCAGACCGCGCTGCTGTCGGCGCTCGTGGCCGGGACACCGGTGCCGGAGGGCTTCGACCGGACCCGGATCGGCGTGCAGGGCCGCGCCCTCGCCGCCAAGCGCGCCGGGATCGTCGCCAAGGTGGCGCCGGAGCTGCCGGAGATCCTGGGGGCCGCGTACCGGCCGGCGTTCCTGCGCTACGCCGCCGCGCGGCCGCTCACGGGCGGGTACCGCCGCGACGCCCTGGACTTCGCCGCGCACGTCCTCGACGGCGCCGGCGGCGCGCACGAACCCGCGGTCGTCCGGCAGTTGGCCGCGTGGTGGCGGGAGCGGTCGGGGCCGGCGCCGCTGCGGGCCCGGCGGCCGCGGCTGCGCGGAAGGGTTTTCCCTTCGCCGCGACAGCCCTCACACGTATTCATACGTATGCGGGACAGGCTCCGTTCAAAGCTGCCATAATCTTTTTCCAAGAGGCCTCCGACCTGCGAAGAGAATGGCGGCGGGGCCCATCGGGCACGAAAAGACAACAACGTATCAAGGCGCGGGCCCCGATTCCTGGAATTCGCGAATACGTGACCGTTCCTCGCCTTGGACGCTTCAAACGCACTAACGTGCGGTCCCATGCGATCCACCCGTTACGCCACCGGACTCAGCCTCGTGGTCGGGGCTCTCGTGGTCACCCTCGCCGCACTGGCCTACCCCGTCATGTCAGGGCTGAACAGCCCCGCCGTGACCGCGGCCGGCGCCCAGACCGTGTCCACGCAGTACGGTCCGCTCACGCAGCTGGACCGCACCTTCGTCACCAAGGTCCGACTGGCCGGCCTGTGGGAGTTCCCCGCCGGGCAGATGGGCCTGCAGAAGGGGACGACGCCCGCGGTCAAGCGCGCGGGGCAGCACCTGATCGACGGGCACACCAGCCTCGACGCCACGTGCCGCACGATCGCTCCCCAATTGGGCATCACCCTGCCCAACCAGCCCACACAGCAGCAAATGGGCTTTCTGGCCACGATGTCCGCGGCGAGTGGACAGGATTTCGACCAGAAGTTCGCGAACATCCTGAGGCTCGCCCACGGCCAGGTCTTCTCCGTCGTCGCCCAGGTACGCGCCACCACCCGCAATTCGCTGGTGCGCGAACTGGCCGACCAGGCGAACGCGACGGTGCTCGACCACATCACCGTTCTGGAGAAGACCGGGATGGTCAACTTCGACCAGGTCGCCGTGGACACCACCGCCAGCCCCACCAACCCCGCGGCGGCGGTGCCGGTCTCGCCGGGTCCCGGTGAGCCGACCTTCATCGTCACCCCGTCCCCCACGTACTCACTTCCCCCAGCGGCTTCGTCCCCCCAGCCGTCGCAGTAGAAATGAGCGATCCCATGCCCACACGACAACACATGAACCACCGGCGCAGGTTGAGCACCAAGCAACTCGTGCTGATAGCCGTGCTGGCACTGCTCGGCTCCGGCGGCACCTTCGCCCTGGTCACCGGATCGGCCTCGGCCCACTGGCGGTCCAACTCCGGCCACTCGGGCGGCTGGCAGAGCCCGAGCCCGGGGAACAGCACCAAGGCGGACAACGGGGGCCAGAACAACGGCGGGCAGAACAACGGCGACCAGAGCGGCTCCCCGGCGCCCTCGGCCCCGGCCTCTGCGTCCGCGCCGGCCGGCGGCGGCACGCAGACCAACGGCCCCGCCCCCGAGGACTTCGCCGACATCCGCTCCGTCAAGCCCAACGTCCAGCGGGCGGCGAACCAGCGCGGCGCATCGCGCGGCACCTTCACGGCCCGCTGCGGTCGCAACGAGAACAAGCACCACAACCCCGACAACTTCATCGTGGCCCCCGGCGTCGCCAACGGCGCGCACCACGTGCACGACTACGTCGGCAACCTGAGCACCGACGGCTTCTCGACCAACGAGTCCCTGGCCGCGGCCGGCACCACCTGTGCCCGCGGGGACAAGTCGACGTACTTCTGGCCGGTGCTGCGCACCCGCTCCGCCAACGACGCGCCGGACGCCGACGGCAACACCGGCACCATCCTGCAGGCGACCTCGGTGCAGCTGGTCTTCGGCGGCAGCCCGACGTCCAAGGTGGTGGCGATGCCGTCCACGATGCGGATCATCATGGGCGACGCGAAGTCCTTCACCAACGGCGTCGCCAACGCCAAGGCGTCGTGGAGCTGCACCGGCTTCGAGAACCGCCAGCTCACCGACAAGTACCCGCTGTGCCCGCAGGGCAGCCGCGTGGTCCGCACCCTGAACTTCCCCAACTGCTGGGACGGGACCAACGCCGACAGCGCCAACCACCGCACGCACGTCGTCTTCCCCGACGGCGCGGGACGGTGCCAGGCCGGCTTCAAGGCCGTGCCCCAGCTGAAGATGCGGCTCACCTACAAGGTCCCGCAGGGTCCGAACTTCGCGCTCGACAGCTTCCCCGAGCAGTTGCACAAGCCGGTCACGGACCACGCGGACTTCGCCAACTTCATGCCGACGCGCCTGATGAACCAGGTCGTCAGCTGCGTCAACGGCAACCGCAACTGCGGCTGACGCGGTAGCCCGCGCGACCCCCGCCGGCTCCGGTCCGCCCGCCCCCGTTCCGGGAAACCACGGGCGGACCCCCGCGGGGGTCGGCTACAACTCCCCCATGTGGATGCTCTTCCTCCTCGTGGCCTGGGCCGCGGCGATCGCCTCCTGCACACGCCTGTGCAGGGCGGCGGTCGCCGCGGCCGATCTGCCTGATGCGACCGCCGCACCGGCCGCCGACCACGCCCTCGGGCTCTACGAGATGGCCTTCCTGGCCGGCGGTCCGCGCCGGGTGACCGAGCTGACGATGGTCACGATGGGCCGCGAGCGCCGCCTGCTGCTCGCCGGGACGGGCTGGGCGACGGTCGTCGACCCCGACGGGCGGGACGCCATCGAGCGCTCCCTGATCGCCGCCACGGGCCCCGGGGGCCAGGCCCCCGTCCCCGCGATACGCGCGGCCCACGCCGGCTCCGACGGGGTCCGCGCACTGGCGCGGCGCCTCACCGACGCCGGGCTCGCGGTGCCCGCGGCGACCCGGGAGTCGATCTCCACCGGCATCCGTGAGGTCCGCGCGGCTTCCGCCCTCATCCTGGTGATGCTCGTCGCCGCGACGACCCTGAGCCCCGCCGGCCGGACCCTGCTGCCGTGGTTCGCCCTCCCCCTGCTGGCCACCCTCGGCTGCCTGGCCGTCGCGCGCCTGGAGATCCACCCCTACACCCGCTGGGCCGCCCCTGCGGGCCGGGAGCTGCTGCGTGCCGTCGACGTCCCCCGCGGCCCGGCCCCCGACGACCGCCGGCAGCTCCTCGCCGTCCGGGGCCCCTCCGCCCTCCCCGACCCCGCACTCCGCGCGGCCCTGAGCTGACGCGCCGCGCGGGGGCAGGGCCTCAGGCCAGACCCGACACCAGGTCCGCCACCGACTTGCGGCGCCCGGTGTAGAACGGCACCTCCTCACGGACGTGCATCCGCGCCTCGGACGCCCGCAGATGACGCATCAGGTCCACGATGCGGTGCAGCTCGTCCGCCTCGAACGCCAGGATCCACTCGTAGTCCCCCAGCGAGAACGACGCCACCGTGTTCGCCCGCACGTCCGGGTAGCCCCGCGCCATCTTGCCGTGGTCGGCGAGCATGCGGCGGCGGTCCTCGTCGGGGAGGAGGTACCAGTCGTAGGAGCGGACGAAGGGGTAGACGGAGACGTAGTCGTGGGCCGTCTCGTCGGCGAGGAAGGCGGGGATGTGGCTCTTGTTGAACTCCGCCGGGCGGTGCAGGGCCATGTTCGACCAGACGGGCTCCAGGTGGCGCCCCAGCATGGTGCGGCGGAAGCGGTTGTACGCGTCCTGGAGGGCGTCGGAGGTCTCCGAGTGCCACCAGATCATGACGTCCGCGTCGGCGCGCAGACCGGACAGGTCGTAGGTGCCGCGGACCGTGACGTCCTTCTCGGCGAGCTGCGCGAAGAGCTCCTCCACCTCCTCCGCGTAGCGGGTGCGGTCGTCGGGGAGGACGTCGCGCAGCCGGAACACCGACCAGAGAGTGTAGCGGATGACCTCGTTGAGGTCCTTGGCCTTTTTGCCGGCGTTGGGGGCCTTGGCGGGGGCGGCGGAAGCAGTGGAGTCGGTCATGGGGCTATTGTCCCGCGTCCGGTTCCGCGGCCCGCCGCAGGGTGCCCAGCACCTGCGTGGCCGCGCCTCGCGCGCTCGCGACGCAGGCCGGGATGCCCACGCCCTCGTAGACGGCGCCGCACACCTCGAGGCCGGGCAGCTTCGCGACGTGCTCGCGCAGCCGCGCGACCCGCGCCAGGTGGCCGACCGGGTACTGCGGCAGGCCGCCGTCCCAGCGGGTGACGCGGGCGGCCACGGGGGCCGCGGTGAGCCCGACGGCCTCGCCGAGGTCCTCGCGGGAGAGACGGACGAGGTCGGTGTCGTCCCAGGCGAGGTCGGCCTCCTGGCCGTGCCGGCCGATCGAGGTGCGCAGCACGTAGACGTCGGAGTCGGCGGCGCCGCTCCAGTGCCACTTCTGGCTGGAGAACGTGGACGCCTTGATCGTCCGCCCGTCGACCGGCGGGACGAGGAAGCCGCTGCCGGGCAGCGCGTGGGCGATCTCGCGCCGCCGGAAGGCCATCGTGACCAGGGCGACGCTCGCGTACTCCACCGCCGACAGCTCCGCGGCGGCGCCCGGCGACTCGGCGGCCAGCAGCGCGGACGCGGCGGGGGCGGGCACGGCGAGCACGACCGCGTCCGCGGCCAGCGTCTCGCGGGTGCCGTCATGGTCGAAGGCGACCTCCCAGCCGTCGGGGGTACGGCGCAGCGTGCGGACCGGGGCGTCGGTCTCGATGCGGGCCCCGGCGGCGCGGCAGGCCTCGGCGACGGCGACCGGGAGCCGCCCGACGCCTCCCCGGACGCCGGCGAAGACCGGGCCGTCCTGCCGCGCGGCGGCGGCCTTGCGCTGGCTCTCGCGGACCGCCTCGATCAGGGACCGGCCGCCGCGCGCGCCCTCGTAGAGCTGCGGGATGGCGGCGCGCAGCGAGATCTCGTAGGCGTTGCCCGCGTACACCCCGCCGAGCAGCGGTTCGACGAGCCGGTCGACGACCTCGTGCCCCAGCCGGGCCGCGACGAAGGCGCCCACCGCCACGTCCTCGCCGACCTTGGTGCGGGGCAGGACGTGGTCGAGCGGCAGCCGCGCGAGGCCGGCCGCCGACAGCACGCCGGAGGCGGCGAGCGAGCCGAGGTCACCGGGGACGCCCATGACGCCGCCCTTGGGCATGGGGCGCAGCCGGCCGCGGGTCCACAGGCCCGCGGTCGTCGTGGCGGGCGACTCCAGGTCGTCGCCGAGGCCGACCGCGCGGGCCAGGTCGACCGCCTCGGGGCGGCGCGCCAGGATCGACTCGGCGCCCAGGTCGACCGGGACGCCCGCGATCTCGTCCGCGTACAGCTTGCCGCCCAGGCGGCCGGAGGACTCCAGCACGGTCACCCGTGCCGCCCCGCCCTCCAGCAGGAAATGCGCCGCGGCGAGTCCGGAGACCCCGCCGCCCACGACCACCACATGCCCGGCCCGGGGCTGCGTATTGCTCATGCCTCCACTGTCTCAGACGCCGGAACGAGCCCTAACCGTGACCTCTTCGGGATCACGGACCCGAAACCCGCCCCGTGCCCCTCACGTCGAATCGGCAACAGACGCAACGGACCCGGGGGGATGCCCTGTGAGCACGTCAACCACCGCAGCCCGCAGACCACTTGCCGCGGCCTTGGGCGCCCTGGCGCTGGCCGCCGCCCTCATGCTCACCGGCTGCGGCAGCGGCGGCGGCACCGAGAGCAGCGCCGACACCGCGGACGGCAAGGCCGGTGCCGCCGCCCCCGGTCTGGCCGAGCGGCCCGACGCGGGCACGGCACCCGCCGACGCGGGCGGCGACACGGAGAACGCCACCGGCAAGAGCTCCGGCGGCAGGTCCGGCACCGGAACCGGGGCGGGGAGGACCCCGACCCTGGCGCAGTCCTACATCGTGCGCACGGCGGCGCTGACGGTCGAGGCCAGGAACGTCCCCGGAGCCGTGGCCAAGGCGCGCACGCTGGTGGAGGCCGCGGGCGGCTACGTCGGCAACGAGAGCACCAGCCTGGACGAGGACGGCCTGGAGTACTCCACCATCACCCTCCGCGTGCCCCCGGAGGGCTACGACCGGGTGCTCCAGGACCTCTCCGGGCTGGGCACCCTGCGCAACCGCAAGGTGGACGCCCAGGACGTCACCGGCGAGGTGGTGGACGTGGAGAGCCGGCTCAAGACGCAGCGGGCGAGCGTGGCGCGGGTGCGGGAGCTGATGGACCGGGCGACCAGGCTCAGCGACGTCGTCGCCCTGGAGGGCGAACTCAGCTCCCGCCAGGCCGACCTGGAGGCGCTGGAGGCCCAGCAGGCCTCGCTGAAGGCGCGGACGGGGATGGCGACGATCACCCTGGAGGTGCAGGAGCCGGCCGCCGAGGAGGCACCGGAGAAGGACGACGGCTTCTGGGCCACGGTGGGCGACGCCCTCGGCAGCGGCTGGCACGCCTTCTACGTGACCCTGCGGACCCTGCTCGTCGTCCTGGCCGTGGTGGCGCCGTTCGCCGCGCTGGTCCTCCTCGGCTGCCTGGGCTTCCGGCTGCTGCGCCGGGTGCTGCCCGCCCGGCGCACCGTCGCCGCGCCCCCGGAGCCGGTGCGGGTGCCCGCGCCGGTGGGGGCGGGCGACGGCGAGGCCCAGCCGCGGGAGTAGCGGGCGCACCGGCGACCCCGAGCCGTGCGGCGCGGGGTCACCGGTGCCGGCGGTGTCAGCGGGACGTCTCGGTGTGGACGAAGTCCACGAGGCGGGTCAGGGCGTCGGGGTCCGTGCTGGGCAGGACGCCGTGGCCCAGGTTGAAGATGTGGCCGGGGGCGGCCCCGGCCGAGTACAGGACCTCGCGGGTCTTCTTCTCGACCGCCTCGCGGGGGGCGAAGAGCACCGCGGGGTCGAGGTTGCCCTGGAGCGCCTTGCCGGGGCCGACCCTGCGGGCGGCCTCGTCCAGCGGGACCCGCCAGTCCACGCCGACCACGTCCGCGCCGGCCTCGCCCATCAGCCCGAGCAGCTCGCCGGTGCCGACGCCGAAGTGGATGCGGGGGACGCCGTAGTCCTCGACGGCCCGGAAGACCTTGACGGAGGCGGGCATGACGTGGCGCCGGTAGTCCTCGGGGGCGAGCGCGCCGACCCAGGAGTCGAAGAGCTGCACCGCGCTGGCACCGGCCTCGATCTGCACCTTCAGGAAGGCCGAGGTGATGTCCGCGAGACGGTCCAGGAGCTCCGCCCACAGTCCGGGCTCGCCGTACATCATGGCCTTGGTGCGCTCGTGGTTGCGCGACGGGCCGCCCTCGACCAGGTAGCTGGCCAGGGTGAAGGGCGCACCCGCGAAGCCGATCAGCGGCGTCGCGCCCAGTTCACCCGTGAGCATGCCGATCGCCTCGGTGACGTACTTGACGTCGTCCGGGTCGAGCGGCCGCAGGCGCTGCAGGTCCTCGCGGGAGCGGATGGGCTGCTCGACGACCGGGCCGACGCCCGGCTTGATGTCGAGGTCGAGCCCGATGGCCTTGAGCGGCACCACGATGTCGCTGAAGTAGATCGCCGCGTCGACCTTGTGCCGCCGCACGGGCTGCAGCGTGATCTCGGTGACGAGGTCGGGCCGCATGCACGACTCGAGCATGGGGATCCCCTCGCGCACCTTGAGGTACTCGGGGAGGGAGCGCCCGGCCTGGCGCATGAACCACACGGGGGTGTGCGGCACGGGCCGGCGCCGGCACGCCAGGATGAAGGGGGAAGCAGCGGTCTGCTGGTGCGCACTCACCCCCGAATCTTCGCATGCGCCAAGTGGGCGACCCGCCCGACCGGGTGTCCTCCCTCACTGCGGGCCCCCTTCGGCCTACGCTTCCGGGCATGGCAGCGGCTCATGGGCACCTCTCGGACGGGAACGACGCCCCCCTCCCGTTCCAGCACGCGGTCGACGCACTGCTGCGCGCCCGGGTACGGCCCGAGGTGGAGCTCGATCCCGTGCCCCCGCCCAAGCGCCTGGCTCCGCACGCGTACGCCCTGGAGGCGGCGGTCGTCGTCGACGACGAGGAGCTCGGGGACGGGCGCCTGGTGCTGCTCTACGACCCCGACGGCCAGGAGGGCTGGCACGGTACGTTCCGGCTGGTCACCCTGGTCCGGGCGGAGCTGGAACCGGAGATCGCGGGGGACCCGCTGCTGCCCGAGGTGAGCTGGTCGTGGCTGACGGGCGCCCTGGAGGGGCGCGGCGCGGCCTTCACCGAGGCGGGCGGCACGGTCTCGCGTAGTTCCTCGCACCACTTCGGCACCCTGGCCGGGCGGGAGGACTCCACCCGTATCGAGATCCGTGCCTCGTGGACGCCGCTCGCGGTGAGCGGCGGCGTTCCGGACATGGCCTCGCACCTGGCGGCCTGGTGCGACCTGCTGTGCACCGGTGCGGGACTGCCGCCGGTGCCCGCCGAGCCCTCGTGCCCCCCGCCGGGGGGCGGCCCCTCGGTGGTGCCGCTGCCGAAGCGGCGCGGCCCGCAGCAGACCCGCTGAGGACCGGCGCGCCCGCGCTGACCACTCGCTTTACCGCCGTCAACACGCTCTGACACCCGGTGACCGCGATCTTCACACCTTCGATCGACCCTGCTCGACAGCGCGTCCGAATTGCCGGAATTGTTACTAAACAAGTCGTGATCATTCTCTAAAGCCGGGCGAAGTTGCTGCCGAAGGAACCTGTGACCCTTCCCGCCAATGTCCCAGGAGGCCCGGTGTCGGTTCTTCTCGAGCACCCCACAAGCCTGGTCGCCTACCGCCCGAACAAGCCGACGGCGATGGTGGTGGTCGCCGATCCCCGCGTACGTTCCACCGTCACGCGCCACTTGTGGGCGCTCGGGGTGCGCGACGTGATCGAGGCGTCCTCCATCGCCGAGGCCAGGCCCCGGGTGGGCACCCCCCGAGACATCTGCGTCGCCGACGTGCACCTCCCCGACGGTTCCGGGCTGACCCTGCTCGCCGAGACCCGGGCCGCCGGCTGGCCCAACGGCCTCGCCCTGTCCGCCGCCGACGACATCGGCGCCGTGCGCAACGCCCTCGCGGGCGGTGTGAAGGGCTACGTCGTCACCGGCACCCGCACCAACCTCGGCATCCCCGGCCGCCCCGGCTCCGTGCCCCTGGGCCCCGCCGGCCAGCGGCTGCAGCGCCGCCCACCGGGAGCCCCCGGCCACGGCGGCGGCTACCGCGAGCTGTCCGGCCGCGAGGTGGAGGTGCTCCGGCTGGTCGCGGAGGGCCAGTCGAACAAGGCGATCGGGGTCTCCATGGGGCTGTCCGCGCTGACCGTGAAGAGCCACCTGGCCCGGATCGCCCGCAAGCTGGGCACCGGTGACCGGGCCGGCATGGTCGCGGTCGCGCTGCGTACCGGCATCATCCACTGATCGACGTCATATCCCGGGTGCGCCCGCCGCCGGAACGTTCCGTCGGCGGGCCCCTGCTGTACACAGATACTCTTGACTGGTGACCGACGCCCGAGAGACCGCAACAGAAGCACCCCCGGCGCCGGTCCCGCTGCTGGACCCGCGCGAGGGCATCCCGCCGGTGACCGCCAGCCCGGAGGCCTTCGCCGACGTCGTCGCGGCTTTCGCCGCGGGCTCCGGACCTGTCGCCGTCGACGCCGAGCGCGCATCCGGCTACCGCTACGGGCAGCGGGCCTACCTGGTCCAGCTGCGCCGCACCGGGGCAGGGACCGCGCTGATCGACCCCGTCGCCTGTCCGGACCTGTCGGCGCTCAGCGCCGCGCTGGACGGCACGGAATGGGTGCTGCACGCCGCCACGCAGGACCTGCCGTGCCTCGACGAGGCCGGCATGCGCCCCACCCGGCTGTTCGACACCGAGCTGGCCGGCCGCCTCGCCGGGTTCGCCCGGGTCGGGCTCGGCGCGATGGTGGAGAACGTCCTCGGGTACGCCCTGGAGAAGGGCCACTCCGCCGTCGACTGGTCCACCCGCCCCCTGCCCGAACCGTGGCTGCGGTACGCCGCGCTCGACGTCGAGCTCCTGGTCGACCTGCGCGACGCGCTGGAGGAGGAGCTGCGCGCCCAGGGCAAGCTGGAGTGGGCCATGCAGGAGTTCGCGGCCATCGCCGCGGCCCCGCCGCCCCCGCCCCGCGTCGACCCCTGGCGCCGCACGTCCGGCATGCACAAGGTGCGCCGGCGCCGCCAGATGGCGGTCGTGCGCGAGCTGTGGAACCTCCGCGACCGGATCGCCCGTGAGCGGGACGTCTCCCCCGGGCGGGTCCTCACCGACGCGGCGATCGTCACCGCGTCCCTGGAGGCCACCCCCAACGCGCACGCGCTGGCCGCGCTCCCCGGGTTCGGGCACCGCATGGGACGGCGCCAGCTGGAGCAGTGGCAGGCCGCGATCGACCACGCCCGCAGCATCCCCGAGCGCGACCTGCCGCAGCCCGGCCCCGCCTACACCGGCCCCCCGCCGCCGCGCGCCTGGGCCGACAAGGACCCGGCCGCGGCGGCCCGGCTCTCCGCGGCGCGGGCGGCGGTCTCGGCACTGGCCGAACAGCTGAACCTGCCCCAGGAGAACCTCATCACCCCGGACACCGTCCGCCGCCTGTGCTGGGCGCCCCCGCGCGACCGCAGCTCCGAGTCGGTGTCGGCCTTCCTCCAGGAGGCCGGGGCCCGGCCCTGGCAGGTCGAACTGACGACGCCCATCCTGACGACCGCGCTGGCGGCGAAGCCGCCCGCGTAGCGATTGCCCGGGGTCCATGGTTGCGGCCGGTTGTTGTGTGCGGGTTGTTTGCGCCTGCGGCGGACTGTCTCCCACCCTCCCGCCCTCCCCCAGCCTTCGGCCGGGGGGACCCCCATCCGGCTCGATTGGTGCGGGCCTCGCACCTCGTTGTGGGGTCGGCGCCGCGCCGGCGCACTCCCCCAACCTTCGGCCGGGGGGACCCCCAGAACGCTCGCGGTTTACCCCTACATCGTCTGGCGCCGCACTTGACCGCTCGTCTCCCCCAGCCTTCGACCAGGGGGAGCACCCCGACACACCCCCTCCCGTCGTATGGGCGCACAACGGCCGGTGGGGGGTCTGGAGGCAGTCCGGAGGCACCCCGAACCGCCTGTGACCCCCTACGGCCCTACGGTTCACGCCCACATCATTCGGCACCGAATTCCACCGCTCGTCTCCCCCGGCCTTCGACCAGGGGGAGCACCCCGCCACACCCCCTGTTGTGCGGGCGCAGGGTGTCCAGTTGGGGGTGCGTCGGGCAGGTGCGGTGACCCCGTACTGCCTTCTGACCTCCCACCGGCCGTTGGTCGCCGTCTATACGGAGGGGGTGGGGGAGTTGGGGGCACCCCCGGCCGAAGGCTGGGGGAGGGAGGGTGGGGGAGAAACCCAACCCCAGCCACGAACGACCCGAACGCGGGAACGCCGGAGGAAGATCGGCGTGTGACGCGCCCCACCCGCACTGTGCACATCGGTTACCCACGAGTAGCATGTACGCCGGAGCCGCCGTCTTCTGCCCGCGGCAAGCGAACCCGCACCTTGAGGAGAGCCAACGTGCCTCGTACCGCTAGGGACGTCGTCTTCGTCGACGGCGTCCGCACCCCGTTCGGCAAGGCGGGCCCGAAGGGCATCTACCACGAGACCCGTGCCGACGACCTGGTCATCAAGTCCATCCGGGAGCTGCTGCGGCGCAACCCCGCGCTCTCCCCGGAGCGCATCGACGAGGTCGCCATCGCCGCGACCACCCAGATCGGCGACCAGGGCCTGACCCTGGGCCGTACGGCAGCGATCCTGGCGGGGCTGCCCAAGTCCGTCCCCGGCTTCTCCATCGACCGCATGTGCGCGGGCGCGATGACCGCGGTCACCAGCGTCGCGGGCGGCGTCGCCTTCGGTGCGTACGACGTGGCGCTCGCGGGCGGCGTGGAGCACATGGGCCGGCACCCGATGGGCGAGGGCGTGGACCCGAACCCGCGCTTCGTGTCGGAGAAGCTGGTCGACGACTCCGCGCTGTTCATGGGCATGACGGCGGAGAACCTGCACGACCGCTTCCCGCACCTGACGAAGCGGCGCGCCGACGAGTACGCGGTGCGCAGCCAGGAGAAGGCGGCGAAGGCGTACGCGAACGGCAAGGTCCAGCAGGACCTGGTGCCGGTCTCGGTGCGCCGCACCTCCCCCGAGGGCGGGGAGACCGGCTGGGGCCTGGCCACGGCGGACGAGCCGATGCGCCCCGGCACCACGCTGGAGAGCCTGACGGGCCTGAAGACCCCGTTCCGCGCCCACGGCAACGTGACCGCGGGCAATTCGGCCGGCCTCAACGACGGCGCCACCGCCTCGCTGATCGCCGCCGAGGACGTCGCCCGGGAGCTGGAGCTCCCGGTGAAGATGCGTCTGGTCTCGTACGCCTTCGTGGGCGTCGAGCCCGAGGTGATGGGCATCGGCCCGGTCCCGGCGACCGAGAAGGCGCTGGCCAAGGCGGGCCTGTCCATCTCGGACATCGGCCTCTTCGAGGTCAACGAGGCGTTCGCCGTCCAGGTGCTGGCCTTCCTGGACCACTACGGCATCGCCGACGACGACGCGCGCGTCAACCAGTACGGCGGCGCCATCGCGTTCGGCCACCCGCTCGCCTCCTCCGGCGTCCGGCTGATGACGCAGCTGGCCCGCCAGTTCGAGGACCAGCCGCACGTCCGCTACGGCCTGACCACCATGTGCGTCGGCTTCGGCATGGGCGGCACCGTGATCTGGGAGAACCCGCACTTCGACGGAGGCAGCAAGTGACCACCACCGCCGAGCTCCTCAAGGGAGCCGCCGAGCTGTTCCCGGACGAGGTCGTGACGCAGGCGCACGTGCGCCACCTCGACCTGCCCCTGGGCGCCGGGCGCTTCGCCCTGATCACCCTGGACAACGGCCTGGACCACACCAAGCCGACCACCTTCGGCCCGCAGTCGCTGGCGAACCTGAGCGCCGCCATCGACCAGGTCGAGAAGGAGGCCGCGGACGGCGAGATCGTCGGCGTCGGCCTCACCGGCAAGCCGTTCATCTTCGCGGTCGGCGCCGACCTCAAGGGCGTCGAGCTGCTGAAGCGCCGTGAGGACGCGCTGGCCATCGGCAAGGGCGGCCACGACGTCTTCCGCCGGCTGTCCGGGCTGGCCGTGCCGACCTTCGCGTACTACAACGGCGCGGCCATGGGCGGCGGCGTCGAGGTGGGCCTGCACTGCGGCTACCGCACCGTCTCGTCGGCCGTCCCGGCGTTCTCCCTCCCCGAGGTCTTCCTGGGCCTGGTCCCGGGCTGGGGCGGCTGCGCGCTGCTGCCGAACCTGATCGGCGCGGAGCGCGCGGTGAGCGTGATCATCGAGAACTCGCTCAACCAGAACAAGCAGCTGAAGGGCGGTCAGGTCTACGACCTGGGCATCGCCGACGCGCTGTTCGACGGCGCGGACTTCCTGGAGCAGTCGCTCTCCTGGACCGCGGCCGTCCTCAAGGGCGAGATCCAGGTCGTCCGCCCCGAGGTGGACCGTGGCGCGGCGTGGGACGAGGCCGTCGCCAAGGGCCGTGCCTTCGCCGACTCCAAGGTGCACGGCGCCGCCCCGGCCGCGTACCGGGCGCTGGACGTCATCGCCGCCGCCAAGGACGGTGACCTGTCGGCCGGCTTCGACGCCGAGGACGAGGCCCTGGCGGACCTCATCATGGGCGGCGAACTGCGCTCCGGCATCTACGCCTTCAACCTGGTGCAGAAGCGCGCCAAGCGCCCGGCCGGCGCCCCGGACAGGAACCTGGCCCGCCCGGTCACCAAGGTGGGCGTCGTCGGTGCCGGTCTGATGGCCTCGCAGCTGGCGCTGCTCTTCGCGCGCCGCCTGGAGGTGCCGGTGGTCCTCACCGACATCGACCAGGAGCGCGTGGACAAGGGCGTCGGCTACGTCCACGGCGAGATCGACAAACTGCTGCTCAAGGGCCGCGTCAACCAGGACAAGGCGAACCGCCTCAAGGGCCTGGTCTCCGGCTCGCTCGACAAGGCCGCGGCCTTCGGCGACGCGGACTTCGTCATCGAGGCGGTCTTCGAGGAGATCGGCGTCAAGCAGCAGGTGTTCGCCGAGGTCGAGGCGGTGGTGAAGCCGGAGACGATCCTGGCCACCAACACCTCCTCGCTGTCGGTGAGCGAGATGGCCTCGAAGCTGGAGCACCCGGAGCGGGTCGTCGGCTTCCACTTCTTCAACCCGGTCGCGGTGCTGCCGCTGCTGGAGATCGTGCGCGGCGAGCAGACCGACGACGCGTCGCTGGCCACCGCGTTCGCCGTGGCGAAGAAGCTGAAGAAGACCGCGGTGCTGACCAAGGACGCCCCGGCGTTCGTCGTCAACCGCATCCTCACCCGCTTCATGGGCGAGATCCAGAACGTCATCGACGAGGGCACCCCGGTCGCGACCGCGGAGAAGGCCATCGAGCCGCTCGGTCTGCCGATGTCCCCGCTGGTGCTGCTGGAGCTGGTCGGCCCGGCGATCGGCCTGCACGTCTCCGAGACGCTCAACCGCGCCTTCCCGGACCGCTTCACGGTCTCGGCGAACCTCGCGGCCGTCGTCAAGGCGGGCAAGCGCGGCTTCTACGTCTACGACTCCGGGAAGCCGGAGCTGGACCCGGAGGTCGCCGCGCTCCTGGTGCAGGGCGACAGCGTCCTGACGGAGGAGCAGGTGCGCGCCCGCGTCCTGGACGCGGTGGCGCAGGAGATCGGCATCATGCTGGAGGAGGGTGTCGTCGCCGAGGCGCAGGACATCGACCTCTGCCTGATCACGGGTGCCGGCTGGCCCTTCCACCTGGGCGGCATCACGCCGTACCTGGACCGCGAGGGCGTCTCGGAGCGGGTGAACGGCAAGCCGTTCCTGGCCCCGGGCGTGGCGAGCGTGCCCGCGTAGCCGCACCGCCATATCGACGGGTCCGCCCCGGCGCCGAGCACGGCGCCGGGGCGGACCCGTGTCAGGACCCGTGTCAGGAGGGGGTCACCACCGGCCGGCGAAGGGGTGGTGGTCGCAGGAGTCGCCGCAGCTCACCCGGGCGTGCACCGACTCCTTGATCCAGTTCCCGTCGGGGATGCCGTGGACCTTGAGCGTGTGCCGGGCGGGCGGCGAGGAGAGCGCGCTGAAGACCGCCACGAACTCCACCGCGTACGTCCCGGGCCGCCAGTCGTGCGGGTGGGTGACGCTCCAGGTCCCGTCGTCCTTCACCGCGGCCTCGGCGATCAGCCGCTCCCCCTCGAGCACCATGACCTTGGACACCCCGGGGGCGGCGGTGCCGGAGAACCGCGGACGCGGGCCGCTCCAGGCGCCGTCGGCGGGACCGGCCACCACCGGGGGTTCGACCCGGTCCAGCACGGTGAAGGGCAGGCCCGTCGCCTGCGAGGGACCCTGTGCGGTGATCGCCACGGCCTGCAGGACGTGGTCGCCGGCCGCCCAGCCGACCAGGCGCCGCCACTGCCAGACCCCGTTCTGCCCCACCCGGGTGCCGCCGAGGTAGGTCCCGTTCTCGAAGAACAGGAGGTAGGACGTGCCCGCGTCGGCCTTGCCCGTGAACTTCACCTGGGGGCTGACGAGCGCCGACGGGGAGGGCGACGCATGGACCGGCGGCGCCGCGGACGCAACGGGCGAGTGGAGCGCCGACTCCGGGTTCTCCACCGTGAACTCCGGCACGACGGGAGGGAACATCGACGGGGTCAGCGTGCGCGGGTCCACCAGCCCCGGGGGGATTCCCGGGATGTCCTGAAGTGCTCCGGCGAAGCGCCTGGCGACCTCACGGGCTCCGGTCTCGTTGAAGTGGGAGGAGTCGACGTTGCCGTCGGGGTAGTTAGGGTGGTCCCCCGCGTCCAGCCAGTTGTAGTACTGCCGGGCCCTGTTCCAGCCCAGTTCCTGCAGCATCGACGTCGTGATGGCGTTCAGGTCGACGAGTGCGGCACCGGTCTCCGCGGCCACCTCCCGCACGAGCTGCGGGTAGCCGTCGTGCGTGTCCAGGACGGCCCCGTGGGGGTCGAAGACGCAGCGCGCGGACGGCGTCACGAGCAGCGGCACCGCGCCCTCGCCGCGGATGCCGTCCACGTACAGGTACAGGAACTCCTTGAACTCGCGGGGGCTGTGGTACCGCTTCGGGACGTTGATCCGCTGGTCGACGGCGCCGAACTCGACGGCGACCAGGTCCCCCGGCTCCAGCATGTTCAGGAGGGCCACGAACCGGGTGGGGTAGTAGTCGCGGAGGGTCATCGCGTCCCGCGCGTAGTTCCGCACGGAGCACGAGGGCTGCAGGAAATCCGCGAGGCTCTGGCCCCATCCGGCCAGCGGCGCCTCCTGCGCCGTCCGCGAGGCGGCGACGGAGTTGCCGATGATGCAGAGCTTCATCCTGACGTCCTTTCAGCGGCCCCGGTGGGAGCCGCGGCCCGGAGAACGGTGCGGGTCACAACGGCCATTCCGGGAGCCGGCCGGCGTGGTGGAGGGCGTTGCGGGGCGATCCCTTCTCGAACTGGCCGGCCACGGGGAAGTAGCTCGGGAGGAAGGCGGCGAGGATGGCGTCCTGCTCCTCCTCGGGGACGTCGCCGTCGTGGAAGTCGTTGAGGCAGAACACGTCGTTCGGGCGTGTGGTCAGCAGCCGGTTGAGGCGGGTCCGGTGCTCGCTCAGGCCGACGTTCACGAATCCGCAGGAGATCGAGCCGGGCACGCCGCGCCCGGTGTGGTACGCGTAGTAGTGGTGCAGCGACGAGGCGATCGAGACGTCGCTGTGACTGCGCAGCCGGCTGGCCGACGTGGCCGCGACCACCTCGGGGTAGGCCTCCTCGAGGTCGGCCATGACGCTCCGCCGCAGGGCGTACGGCGCGTGCAGGAAGGAGTGCGTCAGGGACTGTCCGAAGGAGCCGGCGATCAGCTCCCGGTTGTTCTTCGCGGCGCTGATGTTGAAGTCGTCGGCCTCCGTGGCCGGCACCATCGGCACCGCGGTCGGCGACAGGAAGTGCTTGGCCTGCCCGTTGCCGTGGAAGAACAGGCCCGGCTGCACCGTCCGGCCCATGAAGAAGTCGTCGTTGAAGTAGAGGAAGTGCTCCGCCAGGCCCTCGATGTGGTGGAGCCGGCTCTCGATCGCGTGCGAGTTGAAGGTGGGCAGGGCGCCCCGGTCCCCGAAGATCTCGGTGTGGTCGACGACCCGGACCCGCGGGTGCGCGGTGTCCAGCCACGCCGGGACCTGGCGGTCCGTCACGATGTAGACGTTGCGGATCCACGGGGCGTACATGTCGACCGAGCGCAGCGAGTAGCGCAGCTCGTCCCGGCTGCGGAAGCGCGCCGCGCTGGCGGCGGCGTCCACGGTCTCCAGCCCCAGCCGGGCCAGCACCTCGTTCTTGCGCTCCAGCCACGCCACGTCCGAGCCGTCGACCCAGGTGTACACGGCGTCGATCGGGAAGGTGACGTCGTCGTGCAGGGTCCGGGTATAGGGCGCGATGGAGGAGTACGCGCGCCCGGACAGGGTCAGGGGGACCCGTTCCATGGCCCGCTGGGAGACCCGGTCGCCGATCAGGGTCCGGGCGGGCGAGACGAAGACGGTGCCGTCCTCGGGGTCGTCCTCCCAGAAGGAGACGGTGCACCCGTAGACCTCGCCGAGGCGCAGGGTCTGCGACACCGACACCACGCTCTGGTACACGCGGACGCCGGAGCACGGCAGTCCGAGGAAGTCGGTGGCGAGTTCGGCGAAGACGGTGGTGATCGGGTTCTGCCGGTCGTCCAGGAACGCGGCGTACACGGCCTCGTTCCGGTAGCGGTCCGCCAGTTCCTTCAGGAACGCCTCGCGGTGCGAGGCGTGGACGGCGACCGTGCGGCGGATCATCCTGTCGCGCACCACGAAGTACGGGATCGACGCCGCTTCCAGCACGTCGGCGGCGAAGGCGAGGTTGGCCTGGACGATGTCGAAGGGCGACTCCGCGTCCGTGACGCGGCACAGCTGGCCGCCGTTGTGGACGAGTGACGGGCGCTTCTTGGCGATCCGCTCCTGGATGCCGCGCTGCCTGCCCGACCTCACCTGGGTGGCGGGGGCGGGGGTGGCCGCCTTCACGGCACCGTCAGACCCGCTGTACATGGCGTGGAGCGCCTGGCGGTCCGCCTTCGCCGAGGCCCGGCCGCCCTGGGCGCGGAGGTCGACGAGCTCCTGGAAGAAGCCCTCCCACTGCGCGGTGACGACGGGGGGCGCGAAGCGGGCGATCGCCTCGAGGGCGTTGGCGCCCAGTTGGTGGCGGAGCGCGGCGTCGCCCATGAGCTGGTCGAGGCGGCCGGCGAGGGTCCCGACGTCGCCGTGCGGCACCAGCACGCCGGTCTGCCCGTCGAGGACGATCTCCCGCGGGCCGTTGGGGCAGTCGTAGGAGACCACCGGCACCCCGGCGGCCTGCGCCTCCATCAGGACCAGCGGGAAGGCCTCGTTCCGGGAGGTCATCAGGGCGATGCTGGCCTTGGCCCACTCCTCCGTCAGGTGCGGGGAGTTGCCGTTCAGCTGGACGCTGTCGTGCAGTCCGAGCTGGGTGATCTGGCGGCGCAGGGCACCGCTGAGCGGCCCGTCGCCGAAGATCCGCAGGGTCCAGGTGGGGTGGTGCGGGGCCACCAGCGACCACGCCTCCAGCGCCTGGTCGATCTGCTTCTCCGCCACGAGACGGCCGGCGATCACCACCGTCCTGCTCTCCAGCGTCGACCGGGGACGGAACCCGGCGGGCAGCGCGTTGGGGATCACCGCGATCCGGGGGGCGCTCAGGCCCAGGGTCTCCGCGAACCAGTCGGCCGTGCGGCCGCTCAGCACGGCCAGCGCGTCGAGCCGCGCGGCGTGCCGCAGCAGCGGCTCACCGCTGGTGCCGCGCAGTTCGGAGACACGGTGCTCCTGGTGCACGGTGATCACCCGGGACGGCGCGAGCCGCACCGCGAGCGCCATCAGCGCCGGTGTGGTGGTGACCAGGATGTCGGTGTCGGTGTCCTGCAGGGCGAGTTCGAGCTCGACGTCCGAGAGCCGGTTGAACGCCGCCTCCCAGTCCCGTTCGACGATGTCGCTGGGCAGCGCCGCCAGCGCGGCGCAGGCCTGGTCGTCCAGACCGGTGCCGCGCAGCGGGCGCTGCACGGGACCGGTCACGTCGACGAGGTAGTCGACGCGGACCCGCTCGTCCGGCGTGAAGAACAGTTCGGCACGGCTCTTGAACACGCTGAGCACGCGCACGTCGTGGCGGGCGGCGAGTTCGGAGGCCTGGTTGAAAACGGCCCGTTCGGTGCCGCCCACCGCGTCGGCGGTGGTCAGCAGGAAGGTGATCCTCATCGGGTCCGCTCCCCGGCCTCGGGCATGCGGGTGCACGTCACGCGGAAGTTGCCCGCGGGGGTGTAGCGGGGATGGACGACCCGCGGGTCCTGTCCGTGCGGCGCGACCACGGCCTGCTGGACGGCGAACACGCGCAGCGGATTGCGTACGTCGTGGAGCCGGCGTCCGAGCCGCATCGGCCGCCTCCCCCGGGAGCAGAGGGCGACGTCCCAGTGCTCGGTCGCCCGCCGGCGCGGCGTCATCTGCGCCAGGGGGACGACGACGTGCCAGGAACCGTCGCCGCCCGCGGTCACGGGCTGCTGGATCCGGCGGCCCGCCGCGGTGAACTCCGCCCACGGTTCGGCGACCTCGGTGCCGAAGACCCGGAAGGTCACGGCGAGACCCGCGTGCGAGAGGTCCACCTTGAGGACCTCGGCGCCCGGCCGCGCGGCCGAGGTCACCACCCGCGCGTTCCCGGTCACCGTCCGCCCGATCCGGTACCGGCGGCCGGTGACCGGCGAGGCGGCCATCGGCATCGTGGGGCCGTCGTAGGGCACCGGCGGCTCGACGAGCAGCAGGGGCAGCGTCCGGGAGCGCCCTCCCGAGCGCAGCCGCAGGCGGATCTTCCACCGGCCCCTTCCGACCGGGGCGCCCCCCACCTCGTCACCGAGCAGGACCGCGGCGTCCATGAGCAGCCGGCCCTCCTGCCCCTCGTACACCCGGGCCGGGGTGCGGTGGGTCCGCCGCCGGCGGCTCAGCTCGATCTCGGCCTCGCCGGTCCCCGTGACGGAGCCGGGGAGCTCGGCGTGGAGGTTCACGGTCTGTCCGTCGAGGACGGCCGCGTAGCGCAGGCGCGCGGTCCTGCGGGCCCTCAGGGGGAGGAAGAACCGCAGCATCAGCGAGGTGCGCAGGGACGCGGCGCGGCGGTACAGGGTGTTGCGTACGGCGGCCGCCCTGCGGCGGAGGCCCTGGCGGTGGGGTCGGACGGTCATTCGCGGGTGGTTCCCAACTCTGCGGTGCGCCGCGGTGCGGGTCGCCCCTCGGATCCGGGGTCCTCGTAGGGGCTGGGGACGGGGAAGTAACTGGTGAGGAAGGTGTCGAGCATCCGCGCCTGGGCGTCGCGGTCCTCGGGCACCACGGTGTCGTTGACGCAGAACGTGTCGAAGTTCCGCTTGGCCAGCAGGACGTTCAGACGCCGGCCGGCGAGCTCGTCGGCCAGGTCCACGTACAGGTAGCGCAGCTCCCCCGCGGTCGCGCGGGCCGAGTGGTACGCGTGGTAGTGGTGCAGGGACGACGTGATGGGGACGTCGTGGGGCGAGCGGAAGCGGGAGTTCTGGGTGCTGCGGTGCGCCTGGGCGTACACCTGCTCGATCTCGGCCAGCACGCTGCGCCGCAGCGCGTGCGGCGTGTGCTTCATCTTCTGGGAGATGACGGTGCCGAACTGCTGGGCGATGAGTCCGCGGCTGTTCTTGCCCGCCGCATTGACCGGAAGGTCCTGCGAGGTGACCGTGCCCGGCGGGATGAGGGCCTTGGAGGTGAAGAACTTGCTCAGCCCGTTGGGGTGGAAGAAGTGCCCGGGCTGCACGGGGCGGCCGAGGAAGACGTCGTCGTTCAGGTAGAGGAAGTGCTCCGACAGGCCGTCGATGTGGTGCAGCTGGCTCTCGATCGCGTGCGAGTTGAACGTCGGCAGCGCGCGGGGGTCGGAGAAGATCTCCCGGTGGTCCACGACCCTGAGACCCGGGAACGTGGTGTCGAGCCAGGCGGGCCGCTGGCCGGCGGTGACCAGGTAGATGTTGCGCACCCAGGGCGCGTACTGGTGCAGCGAGCGCAGCGAGTAGCGCAGTTCGTCCCGGCTGGTGTACCGGGAGTCGTTGGCGGCCTGTTCGTGCAGGCCCTGCTCGGAACGGGAGACGAGGGCCCGGCGGGCCCGGTCCTTGGCCGCGCGCCAGACGGGGTCGGAGTCGTCGACCCAGGTGTAGACGACGTCGATCGGGAAGGGGTGGTCCTCGGGCAGCGGAGCGGTGAACTCGGGGAAGGTACGGGCGTGGCCCGAGGTGTAGGCGTCCGGCAGCGGGCTGAACAGCCGCTGCGGGGCCCAGCAGCGTTCGGCGGTCACGGGGGTCTGGGTCATCACGCGGTTGGGCCGCGGCGCGACCAGCTCGCCGTTCTCCTCGGCCCAGAACTCCAGGTCGCAGCCGGACTCCCGGCCGAAGACCAGGTTCCCGGTCGGGTCGCAGACGTTCCACACGACGCGCAGGACGCGGTTGCCGCGCAGGCTGCGCCAGACGCCGGCGGAGCCCCCGGTGCGCATCTGGCCCCCGGTGACCGGGCCGACGTATCCGGGCTCGCGCTCGAAGGCCTCCCGCAGCACCTCCTCGACGGCGCCGCGCAGGCGCGCCGGCACCGCGACGCCGGGCGTGGCCGAGGACGTCCCGCGGACGCAGAAGTAGTCGATGCCGGCTTCCTCGAACGCCTCGACCAGCAGGTGCAGGTTCCGCGCGCGGGCGGCCCAGGCCGTGACCTCGGGGACGACGACGGCGCGCACGTGCCTGCCGTCC
The DNA here is from genome assembly GCF_055635295.1 of Streptomyces sp. NPDC111520. Classification (NCBI taxonomy): domain Bacteria; kingdom Bacillati; phylum Actinomycetota; class Actinomycetes; order Kitasatosporales; family Streptomycetaceae; genus Streptomyces; species Streptomyces sp. NPDC111520. Next base: position 358,432 of record NZ_JBVKBW010000005.1, read on the forward strand.
ACCCGGACGACGCGGGCCAGTCCGGCGAGGCTGTGCCGGCCGGTGCCGCGCCTGCCGCCCAGCGCCCGCACGACCACGGCGGACCGTGTGTCGTCGGCGAGGGTGAGCGAACGCTTCACCACGTTGCGCAGCGGCTGGGGGATGCCCCGGACGATCCGGCGGCGCGCGCGGGCAGGCACGAGCGATCGATATGTCGACACAAGTGCGCTGGCCTCAGGATTGTTGAGGCTCACCACCGAACTACCGCACCACCCAGGAACTCTCGGGCACCGTCAGCACGCCACGCCGCCCGACGCGGGAACCCACCGCCCGCACCACCGCTGACGTCATCACACCCCCCGCCCCGAGGGGCGCACCCGTCTCCACACGCTGCCGTCGGCCCCACGCCGTCGCGAACGCAGTCCACGACGGCCGTCCGTGCCATCGAGCCCCCTCGCACACGAACGCAGACCTCACGGAATGTTTACATGGCCCACGCACTCTGTCCAGGTCGAGTTATTGAAAACGCAAAGTCTGTCACGTAATCGAAACCCACTACGCAAAACCACTCATATCCGGATCCACTCCGAGAGCGTCAGCCCGCCGTCCCCCTGCTGCCGGGCGAGGCGCGGCCGGCCGTCGGTGCCGATCACGGCGAGTACCACACGTCCGTACGCGTCGTGCGCGAGCGCCGGTCCGCCCAGGCACGGGACACCGGTGTCCGTCCACGCCACCCCGTCGCCCTCCGACTCGGTCACGTACGCGCCGATCACCGCGTTGCCGTTCCACCCCCGGTGGGCCAGCACCGTGCAGTCGTAGCCGTCGAGCGTGCTGCGCAGCGCCGCGTGCGCGCCGTCCCCAGGGGCCCCGCCCAGCGGGTAGACCCAACCGCCCGGCCGGTGCGCCACGACCCCGGAGCCGTCCGCGTCGGTCCAGAACCAGGTGATCCGGTCCGGAGCGGTCCCGAGGGCCGCGACGGACCCGGGCACCGGCGCGGGCCGGATGTCCGACGCCCGCTCCATCGCGCCGCCGGGCTCCTGTCCGGCCCAGCGCAGGGCCGAACCCGCGGCCGGTGCCACCAGTTCGACGCGGCCCGACGCGGTGGCCGCCGGCGCGAGCCCCTCCGCGACCTCGGTGCCCCGTAGATCACGCCAGGGCTCCCACGCACCGCCCTTGCCCTCGCGTCGCAGCATGACGCCGCCGCCGGCGTTGCGCACGAAGAGGTGGACGGTGCCCGAGGCGTCGACGGCGGCCGCCGGGACGCCCAGCCGCGCGGCCCGCCCGGGCTCCTTGTGCGGGTTGCCCGCCGACACCCACTCGGTCGTGGGACGTCCGGTCTGGTACTGCAGGGCGTACACCACGTCCACCGCCACGCGGCCGTCACCGCCCGGCCGTTCGCGGCGGCCCACGAAGTGCACGAAGGCGTCCCCGCCCTGGGCCACCGACAGGTGCGTGAGGCCGGTCGCGGCGATGACGTCCGGGCCCGTCCACCCGTCGCCGCCCGCCGTGGTCTGCGTCCACCGGAGCAGTCCGTCCCGGCAGGGGGCGTAGACGGTGAGCCTTCCATCGGTGCCGCGCACCAGCCAGGTGCCGGCGGCCGTACCCGTCGCGGCCTCTCCGGCGACCGGGACGTCCGGGACTTCCGGGCGCCGGTCCGACCCCCCGGAGGCCCGCCGTCCACGCGCGGCGCGCGCCGCTGCACCCCTCATGACGTGCGGTCACCCCTCCGGACCCATGGGTCCGCACGGATCGGAACCCCCAGTTGTTCACATGATATCCATGCAGGCTACACTTCCGCGGATCTCGATCACGAGGGGGAAGGGCTGCGACGCGGTGCGTCGCGACCGGTTCCCGGACCGCGCACCACGAAGGACAACGCACGCGATGCCGCACGCCGTCGACACCGACCACGAGGCCGCCACGGTCACCGCATCGCCGAAGGCGCGCGGACCCCGCACCCGCGGGCAGCGGATCCGCAGGATCGTCGTCTGGACGCTCCTCGCCCTCGTCCTGCTCGCCGGTGGCGGCGCATGGTGGGCCTACGCGCACCTCAACTCCAACCTGACCAGCCTCGACCTGGACCGGGAACTCGGCCCCGACAGGCCCGAGAAGCTCGCCACCGGCGCCAAGGACATCCTGGTGCTCGGCTCCGACTCCCGCTCCGGCGCCAACAAGGGCCTGGCGGGCGGAAACACCGGGGGCACCGCGCGCTCGGACACCGCCATGGTCATCCACATCCCCGAGGGCCGCAGGAGCGCGGTCGCGGTCAGCATCCCGCGGGACACCCTCGTCACCCGCCCCGAGTGCACCGCCCGCGACGGGAGCACGCTGCCGTCCGCGAAGCGCGTGATGTTCAACTCCGTCTACACCACGGCGGGTCCGGCCTGCGTGGTGAAGACCGTCGAGCGGATCTCGGACGTGCGGATCGACCACTACGTCGAGGTCGACTTCGCCGGTTTCAAGGACCTGGTGGACTCGCTCGGCGGGGTCACGGTCACCGTCGACAAGACCATCCACGACACCTCCAGCGGCCTGGACCTCGCGGCCGGCTCGCACCGCCTCGACGGCACCGAGTCCCTCGCCTTCGTCCGCACCCGGCACGGCATCGGCGACGGCAGCGACCTCGGCCGCATCGGGCTGCAGCAGCAGTTCCTGCTGGCGACCCTCGACGAGATCAAGCAGCAGGACCTGCTCGGGAGCCCCGCCAAGGCCTACCGGATCGCGGACTCGGCCACCCGGTCCCTGACGACCGACTCCGGGCTCGGCTCCCTGGTGAAGCTGGCCGACTTCGGCCGCAGCCTGAAGGGACTCGACCCGGGCAACCTGCGCACGATCATGCTGCCGGTGGCCTACGACAAGGTCGACCCCAACCGCGTGGTGGCCGCCGAACCGCAGGCGTCCCTCCTGTGGAAGGCGATCCGGGAGGACACCCCGGTCCCGCGGTCGGTGCTGGAGTCCACGACCACCAACTGAGGCTCACGCGCCGGGTGTCGGGCCCTCCTGGGGTCGGGCGGCGCAGTAGGCGACCGTCAGGTCCCGCACCAGCGCCTTGCGTTCGTAGTCGTCGAGGTCGACCAGGCCGCGGTCGAGGAGACCGCGCACGGTCTCGCCCACGGCGTTGAGGGCGTCGTCCAGGGCGGCCCGGCGGTGGCGGGCGTCGAGTGCCGCGACGTGCGCGCGGCGCATGGCGGCGGCCACGGAGGGGGCGTAGTCGACGTGGACGGGCTGGGCGGAGAACACCTCGACGCCCACCGGCCGCAGGTCCTCGACGAGGATCCTGGTGAGGTCGTCCGCGAGGCGGTCGGTGTCGCGCAGCGTGGGACCGGGGCCGCGGAAGTCGTCGGCGGGCAGCCGGGACGCACAGCGCGCGACCGCGGCCTCGACCTGCTCGCGCAGGTAGCGGACGTGGTCGTGCACGGTGAAGGCGGCCCGGGCGGTGTCCCGCACCCGCCACACCACCAGGACCGTGGCGAGCAGCGGGGTGCCGTTGGCGTCGGTGACCTCGATGGGGCTGCTGCGCCAGTGGCGCAGGCTGGTGTCGACGCGGCGGCGGACGAGCAGCGGGCTGAACCACAGCAGGCCGGTACGGCGGACGGTGCCACGGTAGGCGCCGTGCCGGGACAGCATCCAGACCGAGCCGGGGCGGCCCCGCGCCAGGCCGAGCGCGGCCAGCGCCACGAACGCCGCGAGGACGGCCACCGCGCTGCCGCGGACGGCGGGCGAGGACCCGGCGGGGCCCAGCAGGAGCGCGGCCGTGCCGCCGGCGGCCGCCAGGGCCGTGCACACGGCGACGCCGCCGGGCAGACAGCGCCCCGGACGCTCGGCGATCTCGGGCAGTGGTGCCGCGGCGGCCGGACCGCGGGCGGCGGGGGCGGTGGGGGGCCGGGCGGGGACGGGGAGTTCGGCCGGGCCGCCTTGCGCGGTGATCGTCATGAGAAGAGCCGCCTCCAGGTCTCGGGTCCGGGGTAGCCGTCCGCCCGGCTGCCCGACCAGCCCTGGGCGCGCTGGAAGGCCTCCACCGCGCGCCGGTCGGCCTCGCCCCAGCGGGGGCCGGGCCCCTTGGCGTAGAACCGGCCGAAGCCCTTGGCGACCAGGCGGCGGCCCAGCGCGAGCACGTGCGGCCCGGACTGGCCGGGCCGGAAGCCGCCGAGTCCGGGGTAGGCCGGGGGTGCCTCGGGGCGGCCGCCGTCGATGTCGGATCCCGCGCCCTGGGTGAGGTAACGCCACGTCAGGGGGCCGGGGAAGCCGTCGGCCTGGTCGCCCTTCCAGCCCTGGGCGCGCTGGAAGGCGCGGGTGGCGAGGCGGTCGGCGTCGCTCCAGTGGGGACCCGGCCCGTCGTGGTAGTACCCGCCCGCCCCGCGCTGCCGCAGCATCCTGCCGAGCCGGGTGACGTAGCCGTTGGTGGCGCCGGGACCGAAGGTCCGGCTCCCCGGGTAGGCCATGGCGGCCAGGTCGCCGAGGTCGAGGTCGCCGTCCAGGTCCTCGTAGAGGTCGTCGTACAAGTCGTCGAGGCCCTCGCCGCGCAGGTACTTGTAGCGGTAGGGGACGTAGCGCTTGGAGTGGTCCCAGTAGGCGTACGGCGTGGTGCGCACGCGGGCGCGCGGCCGGGTCTCCTCGTAGGCGACGTAGCGGCTGTGCGCGGCGTTCGCCCAGCCCCCGAAGATCGTGACGTGGGAGCCGTCGACGGGGTCGCGGGGGTTGTGGAAGAGCAGGATGTCGCCGGGTTCGAGCTCGTCGCGGCCGATCCGTTCGGCGTAGCGGGGCAGCGTGCCGGTCCACTGGCTGGTGCCCAGGCCCCAGGCCATGGAGACGAAGCCGGAGCAGTCCTGCCGGTAGCCGTCCCGCCAGCGGCGGCGCATGTCGTAGGGGACGCCGGCGTCGATCCAGTCCCGGGCCCGCTCCAGGATCTGATCGCGGGTCAGCCGGAGCGGTGCCGCGGCGCCGGCCAGGTCGGGCTGCGCCTGCTCGGTCCGCCCGGCGGACGCGGCCTGGCCCGCGTCCTCCGCGGGGGCGGCCACGGCGGCGGGCGCCATCACGGCCGCGCCGGCGGTGGCCAGCACGACCAGCGCGGCGGGGGCGGCGGCCGGTGGCACGCACGGGGGCGTGCCGCGGATCGCCGACCGGATCAGCCGCCGCCGGGCGCAGTCCTCACAGACGCAGCCCGGCTGCGGCCCGACCTCGTCGAACACCGGTGTGGACATGTGCACCACCACTCCTCGCGATCGAGTGCCACATGCCCTTATTACCCGATTTCCACGTAAATCTGATGGAATGACAGCGGGCGGTGTGGTCAGCCGTTCGCGGTGGTGCTGTCCACGACCTCGGCGACGGCCTTGTCGACCAGCTGCGTCAGCCGCTCGGGGGTGAGCCCGGACGCGCCGCCCGCGGCGTCGGTGACGGTCTCGCCGTTCACCTGCACGACGGGCGTGGAGGTGAATCCGGCCGCGGCGAACTCCTCCTGCGAGCGTCGCACCCACCCGTCGTGGTCCCCGCCCTGCACGCACGGGACGAAGTGCGTCTCGTCGACGCCGCCGGCCTTCTTCGCCAGGCCCTTCAGGAACGTGTCGCTGGTGAACGGGTCGTCCTGGGCGTCGACGGGCTGGGCGTCCCACACCTGCGCCACGAACTCCTGGAACCGGCCGACGTCCTGCGCGCACGCGGCCGCGTTCGCCGCGGCCAGGGAGCCGGTGCCGCCGTCCACGACGTCGGTCGGCGTCACCAGGCGGTAGTCGATGCCGACCTGGCCCGTGGCCACCAGCTTGGCCAGGGTGTCCGCGTACTCGGAGGCGAAGGCCTTCGACTCCGGGCTGCGCAGGTCCTCGTACACGGTCAGCGTCACCGGCAGCTCGGACGGCCGCACCGGCACCGCCAGCCGCTCGTCGCCCGCGGCGCCGGTCGGCGCCTTGACCTCGTGCTGCTTCTCACTGCGCACATGCGCCCCGAGGACGGCGGAGCCCCCGAACACCACACCCAGGACGATCACCGTCCCGACATAGGACCGCCAGCGCTTGGACTTCGTCTGCTTCACCGGGACTTTCTACCACCGCGTACGACCGCGCCCCGTGGGGGGTACGGCCTCGGGCGACGGGCACCGCCGGGGCGGTGTCCTCGCGACGGCGCCCGACCCGCCCCGGGCCCGTTGTGGGAGGGTGGGCCGGTGAACGGTGGGACAGCGCCCCTGGTCGTGGTCGACGCCGCCAACACCGTGGGGTCCGTGCCCGACGGGTGGTGGCGGGACCGGCACGGGGCGACGGAACGCGTACGGGACGCCCTGGCCGCCCTGGCCCGGACCGGGCTGCCCGAACGCGCGGACGTACCGGAGTGGGCCCGGCGGGCGCCGCTCGACATCGTGCTCGTCGTCGAGGGCGCGGCCCGGGACGTGGCGCCCGTGCCGGGGGTACGGGTCGAGGCGGCCCGCGGCAGCGGTGACGACCTCGTCGCCGAACTCGTCGCCGCCCGGGCCCCGGAACGGCCGTGCCTGGTCGTGACGGCCGACCGCGAACTGCGCCGCAGGGTGACCGCCCACGGCGCGGCCGTCGCCGGGCCCCGGTCGGTGCGCCCCTGAGCGGTGCTCCGACCGCACAGGGCCGCCGTGGTCCGGCCCGCCCCGTCGGGGGCGACCGCTCGCCGCGTGATCAGTCGCCGACGTTCAACGTCGCGTACTGCAGCACGTCGAGCCCGATCAGCACGGAACGAACCCGTTCCAGTGCCGCACCGCGATCGAGGTGCCCCTCGATCTCGAGGTCGAGATGACAACGCCCCTCCCCGCTGCCCGCACCCGTGATCTCCCCGTCCGAGCCGAACTCTGCCTCCAACGCCTCCTCGACCTCGTCCCGGTCGATGGGCAGCCCCGCAAGGACGATCTCGACGAACACCGTGTTCCACTCCCTCAGACCCGGTGAACACTTCTACCAGGGTGGGCGGGTGTCGCGGCGTGCCTCCGGGGTCTGCTCGGGCAGGGCCGTGTCTTGGTCGGTGCGCAGCAGCAAGCCCGGGGCGCTCGAACTCCAGGGCCCATCCGAACTCGTAGCCCCACTGCCCCGCTATCGGGACGAAGCAGCCATGCCACGTGCGTTATGGATCGTCCCGGGTCAGCGGTTCCATGACCTCGCCCGACCAACGGGCGAGCACGATGACCTCGGCATCTCTACTCATGCCGGAGTGTCACCGCATCCGCCTGATCCACCGCGACCAATTTCCTCAACCGGCCGACGCAAGGGGCGGTTGGCGGATTGGTGACGAGCTCCCGTACGCCACGGCCCAGATCAGCTCACACGACTCATCGGACAGCCCCTAGCCGCGCCCGGGCCGGGCGTAGAGCACCGCGCCGTCCGCGGTGGCGACGCGCTCGTAGCCGCCGCCGTCGAGGAGAGCGCGCAGGCCGGGGACGTGCGCCGCGCCGTAGGGCGCGCCCCGGGAGTCGTCGACGACGACGGCCGGGGGCGCGGCGGCGAACTCCCGGCGGAAGTCCGCCCAGGCGCCCGGCACGGCGTACTCCTCGCCGACCCGGGCCCCGCCGCGGCCGCCGCTGAAGTTGGTGAGGAATCCCGCGGTGAGGAAGCGGCCGGCCGGTGCGCGTCCGGAGAGCCAGTAGTGCTCCGGGTGCATGCCCCAGACCAGGACGGTCCCGTCCGCGTCGGTGTGGGCGCGGATCGCGGCGGCGACGGCCCGGGCGTGGTCGAGTTCGGCGCGCGGGGCCGTGAAGCCCCAACCGGTGAAGGCGGCCGCCGCCAGCACCGTCCAGACGGTGGCGGCCTTCCTGGCGGGCCCGCGCGCCGGCAGCCGGCGCAGCGCGGCGATCCCGACGAGCGTGAGCGGGGGCAGCAGTTGCAGGTAGTAGTGGCCGTAGAACTGGAAGCCCGCCACGACGGCGACGGCCGACGCGCCGAACCAGACCCACAGCTCGGCCCCGGCACCGGCCCGCCGCCGCGCGGCGATCCAGAGGGCCGGCAGGACGAGCCCCGCCCCGGCCGCCGTGAGGATCGCGGCGTTGCCAAGCCCGCGCCCGGCCGCGAGCAGCCAGGCGCCCTCGGGCGAGATGTAGGCGCCGGACCCGGTGACCGTCCAGAAGACGAAGCGCCCCACGCCGGTCGCCGCGGCCACGGCCGCCACGGGCAGCGCGCACCCCGCCGCCAGCCGGCCCCACGCACCCGCGGGCGCGGCCGGACTCCCCCGGTGGGCCCGCCACAGCATCCAGGCCACCGGGAGGAGCACCACTGCGCCGGTCTGCTTGGTCAGCGCCGCCCCGGCCACCGCCACCCCGGCCGCGCCCCAGCGGCCGCGGTCGGCGCACAGCACGGCGGCGGCCGTCCACGGCAGGGTGAAGACCTCGAAGGTGGCCGCCTGGGTGTCCTCGGGCGCCAGCCCGACGGACAGCAGCAGGTAGCAGAACCCGGCGGCCGCGCCCCACCGGTCGCCCCAGCGGCGCCGGGCGAGGGAGACCAGCAGCGCCGCGGTCACGACGTGCGCGGCGACCGCGGCCACCCGCAGGGGCCACAGCGAGCCGTCGCCGAAGAGGGCGAACGCGCCCTGGTACAGCCAGGGCAGGAAGGGCGGCTTGCGGTCCACGACGGTGTCGTAGAGCACACCGCCGGAGGCGAGCACCCGCGCCTGGGTCGCCAGGAACCCCTCGTCGGGGTTCCAGACCGGGCGCACGAAGGAGGGCAGGTGGACCAGGGCCGCGAGAAGCGTCAGCAGCGGGAGCAGCACGGGCCAGGAGAACCGGGGGAAGGCCGAGGGCGCCCGGTTCGCCGACGCGCCCGACCGCTCTTCCGGGAGCGCGGGCGCGTCGGCGCGGGCGGTCTCGGGGCGGGTCGGCACGCGCCCAACGTACCGGGCGCCCTCCGGCCGCGTCAGCTCAGCCCTGCCGGGCCGGCCCGCGCACCCGGCTGTGCCGGTAGCCGTACAGGAAGTAGACGAGGAAGCCGATGGCCATCCAGACGGCGAACCGCAGCCAGGTCTCGGCCGGCAGGTTGAGCATCAGCCACAGCGTTGCGAGCACCGACACCGCGGGCAGCCACGGCACGAAGGGGGTGCGGAAGGAACGCGGCAGGTCGGGACGGGTGCGGCGGAGCACGACGACGCCGATGGCGACGACGACGAAGGCGAACAGGGTGCCGATGTTCACCAGCTCGGCCAGTTCCTCGATGGTGGTGAAGCCCGCGACGATCGCGACGATGCCGCCGAGCAGGATCGTCGAGCGGTACGGCGTGCCCCGCGTGGGGTGCACCTGGGAGAAGAAGCGCGGCAGCAGCCCGTCGCGGCTCATCGCGAAGAAGACCCGGCTCTGCCCCAGCAGCAGGATCATGCAGACCGTCGTCAGGCCCACCACGGCGCCGAAGGCGATCAGCCCGGCCCAGAAGGGGTGGCCCACGGCCTTGAACGCGTCGGCCAGCGGGGCGTCCACGGTGAGTTGGGAGTAGTGCTGCATGCCGGTGACGACGATGGAGACGGCGACGTACAGCACGGTGCAGATCAGCAGCGAGCCGAGGATGCCGCGCGGCACGTCCCGCTGCGGGTTCTTGGTCTCCTCCGCGGCGGTGGCGACGATGTCGAAGCCGATGTAGGCGAAGAAGACCACGGCCGCGGCGGTGAAGATGCCCATGACGCCGAACTGGGACGGCGTGAAGCCCGAGATCAGCTGGATGAGCGGGGCCTTGATGCCGGCCTCGGCGCCCTCGGACCGCACGGCGGGCGGGACGAACGGCGTGTAGTTGTGGCCCTTGATGAAGAACGCGCCCACGACGATCACGATGAGCACCACGGTCAGCTTGATGGCGACCACCACGGAGGTCACCCGGGCCGAGAGCTTCATCCCGGCGACCAGGATGGCGGTCAGCGCGGCCACCAGCAGGAAGGCCAGCAGGTCGAAGTGGAAGCCGTCCTGCTGGCCGCCGGACAGCACTGACGGCAGGTGCCAGCCCCAGTTGTCCATGATCGAGCGCAGGTACCCCGACCATCCGACCGCGACCACGGCTGAGCCCAGCGCCAGTTCCAGCACCAGGTCCCAGCCGATGATCCAGGCGGGCAGTTCGCCGAGCGTCGCGAAGGAGAAGGTGTACGCGGACCCGGCCACCGGCACGGTGGAGGCGAACTCGGCGTAGCACAGGGCGGCGAGCGCGCAGACGACGCCGGCGGCGACGAAGGACAGGGCGACCGCCGGGCCCGCGTTCTCCTTCGCCACCTTGCCCGTGAGGACGAAGATGCCGGTGCCGATGATGACGCCGACGCCGAAGACCGTGAGGTCGAGGGCGGACAGCGACTTCTTGAGCGCGTGCTCCGGCTCCTGCGTGTCCCTCAGGGAATCCTCGACCGATTTGGTACGGAAGAAGCCGATCCGTCCCTTCGTAGCGTTACCGCCCACGTCCACCGGCGCACCTCCACAGTTGTCCCTGCATCACAGCATCCGCTGATGCTTGTGACCGGATCTGGCGCGCCTACACATCAGCAGAAGGGCCGGGCGATCACCCGTAAGGGTGTCGCCCGGCCCGGTGGTGCCGAGGCGGGGAGGCGGGCGTCAGTCGCTCGCGACCTGCGGCGCCGGCTCGTCCGCGTAGCGGCCCTCGAGCCGGCTGACGAGGCCCGTCACCTGACGCGCGATGTCCGGGGCGGTCAGGCCGATCTCGGCCATGACCTCCTTGCGGCCGGCGTGGTCGAGGAACTCCTGCGGGATGCCGAAGTCGCGCAGCGGCACGTCCACGTTCGCGTCGCGCAGGGCCTGGGCGACGGCGGAGCCGACACCTCCCACCCGTCCGTTGTCCTCGACCGTGACGACGACCCGGTGGCCGGCCGCGAGGCCGGGCAGTGCCTCGTCGACGGGCTTGACCCAGCGGGGGTCGACGACGGCGGTGGTGATGCCCTGGGCGTCGAGCAGGTCGGCGATCTCCAGGCACATCGGGGCGAGCGCGCCGACGGAGACCAGCAGGACGTCCGGCCGGTCCTCGCCCTGGGGCTTGGCCGCGCGCAGCACGTCCATCCCGCCGACCTTGCCGACGGCCTTGACCGCCGGGCCGACCGCGCCCTTGGAGTAGCGGACCACGGTCGGGGCGTCCTCGACGGCCACGGCCTCGCGCAGCTGGGCGCGCACCTGGTCGGCGTCGCGGGGGGCGGCGATCCGCAGGCCGGGGACGACCTGGAGGATCGACAGGTCCCACATGCCGTTGTGCGAGGCGCCGTCGGTGCCGGTGATGCCGGCGCGGTCCAGGACGAAGGTGACGCCGCACTTGTGGAGCGCGACGTCCATCAGCACCTGGTCGAAGGCCCGGTTGAGGAAGGTCGCGTAGACGGCGACCACCGGGTGCAGGCCGCCGGTGGCCAGGCCCGCCGCCGACACGGCGGCGTGCTGCTCGGCGATGCCGACGTCGTAGACGCGGTCCGGGAAGGCCTTGGCGAACTTGTCGAGACCGACGGGCTGGAGCATCGCGGCCGTGATGGCGACGATGTCCTTGCGCTCCTTGCCGAGCTTGACCATCTCCTCGGCGAAGACCGAGGTCCAGTCCGCGCCCGAGGCGGCGATGGGCAGGCCGGTGTCGGGGTGGATCTTGCCGACGGCGTGGAAGCGGTCGGCCTCGTCCTCCAGGGCGGGGGTGTAGCCGCGGCCCTTCTCCGTCAGGCAGTGGACGATGACCGGGCCGCCGAAGCGCTTGGCGCGCTGCAGCGCGGACTCCAGGGCGCCGATGTCGTGGCCGTCGATCGGGCCGACGTACTTCAGGCCCAGGTCCTCGAACATGCCCTGCGGGGCGATGAAGTCCTTGAAGCCCTTCTTGGCGCCGTGCAGGGTCTCGTACAGCGGCTGGCCGATGACGGGGGTGCGCTCCAGCAGCTCCTTGGTGCGGGTGAGGAAGCGCTCGTAGCCGTCGGTGGTGCGCAGCGTGGCGAGGTGGTTGGCGAGGCCGCCGATGGTGGGCGCGTAGGAGCGCTCGTTGTCGTTGACGACGATGACCAGCGGGCGGTCCTTGGCGGCGGCGATGTTGTTCAGCGCCTCCCAGGCCATGCCGCCCGTCAGGGCACCGTCACCGATGACGGCGACGGTGTGGTCGCGCTTGCCGAGCTGCTCGTTGGCCTTGGCCAGGCCGTCGGCCCAGCCCAGCACCGTGGAGGCGTGGCTGTTCTCGATGACGTCGTGCTCGGACTCGGCGCGCGAGGGGTAGCCGGACAGGCCGCCCTTGCCCTTGAGCTTGGAGAAGTCCTGACGGCCGGTGAGCAGCTTGTGGACGTAGGACTGGTGTCCGGTGTCCCACAGCACCTTGTCCTTCGGCGAGTCGAAGACGCGGTGGAGGGCGACGGTGAGTTCGACGACACCGAGGTTCGGCCCCAGGTGCCCGCCCGTCTTGGAGACCTCGTCGACCAGGAAGGTACGGATCTCGCCTGCCAGCTCGACCAGCTGCTCCGGGCTGAGCCGGTCGAGGTCGCGCGGTCCCTTGATACGGGTCAGCAGCGCCACCCGTGCCTCCTTGTTGTCGCTTGCCGGTTACCCGAGTGTATGTGTTCGCGTTTCCAGCTCCGCACACACCTGTGCCCGGCGCTGGGATGATCTTCCCTGCGCCGGGCACGTCACGCCACTGGTGCGATGAGAACCGTCAGCCGCGGCCGGCGGCCTTCTGGCTCTTGCGGGACACCGAGTCGATGACCACGGCGGCGAGGAGCACCGCGGCGGTGATCATGTACTGCAGTGCGGTGTTCATGTTGAGCAGGTCCAGGCCGGTCTGGATGGACTGGATGACCAGCATGCCGAGCAGGGCGGACCAGACGGTGCCGCGGCCGCCGAAGAGGCTGGTGCCGCCGATGACCGCGGCCGCGATGGCCAGCATCAGGTAGTTGCCGCCACCCGCGCCGAGCGAGGCGGTGTAGGTCTGGGCGGCGAAGAACAGACCGCCGATCGCCGCGAACGCACCGGAGATGGCGAACACGGAGATGCGGATCATGGCGACGTTGATGCCGGCCCGGCGGGCCGCCTCGATGCCACCGCCGACCGCGAAGATCTTGCGGCCGTAGGAGGTGCGGCGGAGCACGAAGTCGGTGATGACCAGGGCCGCCAGGAAGATGACCAGCGCGTTGGGGACACCGCTCGCCTGGTTCAGCACGTAGGCGACGACGAACGAGACCACCGCGAGGGCGCCGACGCGGAGCGCGATCTCGCTGGTGGGCCGGAACGGGACGCCGGCCGCGCGACGGCGGCGCTGCTCGATGAGCGATCCGGCGAGCATGGCCACCGTGCCGAGGCCCGCCAGCAGGTAGGCGCCGGCGATGTCCTGGTCGAGGAAGAAGGACTGCTGGCCCAGGATGTGCAGCGGGCCCGTGTCCTGGATGGAGAGGCTTCCGCTGTCGCCGAGCAGCTGCAGCATCAGGCCGTTCCAGCCGAGGAAGCCGGCGAGGGTGACGACGAACGCGGGGACGCCGATCTTCGCGAAGAACCAGCCGTGCAGGGCACCGATGAGGATGCCGGTCAGGATCGTCAGGATCAGGGCGAGCCACGGGTTCATCCCGTGGGTGGTCGCCAGGATCGCGAAGAGCGAGGACGCCAGACCGCTGACCGAGCCCACCGACAGGTCGATCTCGCCGAGCAGCAGCACGAAGACCAGGCCGACGGCGAGCATGCCGGTGGCCGCCAGGAAGAAGCCGATGTTGGCCAGGTTGCCGGCGGTCAGGAAGTTGCTGGACTGGGTCTGGAAGACGGTCCAGATGATGATCAGGCCGATGATGACCGGCAGCGAGCCGAGCTCACCGCCGCGCACCTTGCGCTTGAACTCCGTGATGTAGCCCTTGAAGCCCTCTTCACGGACGAGCAGACGCGGGTCGACCACGGGCACCGCAGCCGAGGACGCGTCCTCGACCGCTGCCGCCGCGTCCTGCTTTACGGTCTTCGACGTGTCGCTCACTTTGCATCCTCCGTGCGCCGCGCCTGACGGCGGGTCACGGCGTTGTCCGTGGCGCCCGTGATCGCGGAGATGATTTCTTCCTGGGACGTGCTCTTGACGTCGAACACGCCGTTGTTCCGACCGAGCCGCAGTACCGCCACCTTGTCGGCGACGGCCTTGACGTCCACCATGTTGTGGCTGATGAGGATGACGGCGAGGCCGCGCTGACGCAGCCGCTCCACCAGGTCGAGCACCTGGGCCGTCTGCTCCACGCCGAGGGCGGCGGTCGGCTCGTCGAGGATGACCAGCTTGGGGTCGCCGATCAGGGCGCGCGCGATGGCCACGACCTGTCGCTGACCACCCGAGAGGCTGGCGATCGGGATGCGCACGCTGGGGATGCGGATCGACAGGGTGCTCAGCAGCTCCCTGGACCGCGCCTCCATGGTGACCTCGTCGATCACGCTGGCACGCTTGATCTCGCGGCCGAGGTAGAGGTTGGCGACGACGTCGAGGTTGTCGCAGAGCGCGAGGTCCTGGTAGACCGTCGCGATTCCGAAGCCCTGGGCGTCGTGCGGCTTGTTGATGCTGACCGGCTTGCCCTCCCACTCGATGACGCCTTCATCGATGGGGTGGACACCCGCGATCGTCTTGACCAGGGTCGACTTACCTGCGCCGTTGTCGCCGACGAGCGCGACGACCTCACCGGCGTGGACCTCCAGGTCGACATCGGTGAGTGCCTGGACTGCACCGAATCGCTTGGAGACTCCGCGCAACGCCAGCACGGGCGTAGCGGACACGTGAACCATCTCCTTCGCCGCCTGACCGGCGGGGATGCCGCGCTTGGAGGGGCGCGGAGTTTTGTGCAAACTGCACAGCTTTACATGAACGGAAGCGAACTGTCTGTCCGGCGCCCGCCCCGTCAGCGGGGTCTGTTGGACGGGGCGGGCACCGGACAGGTTCGCGTGGCGGCCTCCGGAGGGAGGACCTGCCGTGTTACTGGATGCCGGCGGCCTTGCAGGCGTCGGCGAACTCGGCCGTGCAGATCTCGGCGACGGAGTACAGCTTGTCCGCGATGACCGTGTCGTTGACGTTGGCCTTGGTCACGGAGACCGGGGTCAGCAGCTGCGACGGGACCTTGTCACCGGAGCCGCTGGTCAGCGAGGTCGTGGCCAGGGACGCGATGTCCTTGCCCTCGATCAGGTTGACCGCGAGCTGGGCGGCGGCGTCGGCCTCGGGCTTGAACGCCTTGTAGACCGTGCTGGACTGCGTGCCCGCGATGATCCGCTGGATGCCCGCGAGTTCGGCGTCCTGACCGGTCAGCGGGATGCCGCTGATGCCGGCGCCCTTGAGGGCGGTGGCGATGCCGCCGGCCATGCCGTCGTTGGCGGCGTAGACGCCCGCGATGTTCTTGGCCTTGAGCTGCGTGATGGCCGCCGTCATCTTCTGGTTGGCGACGGTGTCCTTCCACAGACCGCTCTGCTCGTAGGCGATCTTGACCTTGCCGTCGAGCACCTTGTGGGCGCCCGCCTTGAACATCGCGGCGTTCGGGTCGGCGTCGTCACCGTTGATCATGACGACGTTCGCCGACGGCTTGGCCTTGGCGCCGAGCGAGTCGAGGAGCGCCTGGCCCTGCAGCTCGCCGACCTTCTCGTTGTCGAAGGAGACGTACGCGGAGACCGGACCCTGGGCGAGGCGGTCGTAGGCGATGACCTTGATGCCCTTGTCGACGGCGGACTGGACCGAGGTCTTGATGGCAGCGGCGTCCTGCGCGCTGATCACGATCACCTTGACACCCTTGGTGATCATGGTGGAGACCTGCTGGGCCTGCTTGCCGGAGTCACCCGCGGCGTTCGCGTACTGTACGTCGCAGTCGGCGCACAGCTCCTTGACCTTCGCCTCGAACAGCGGCTTGTCGAACTTGTCGTAACGCGCGGTGACGCTGTCGGGAAGCAGCAGACCGATGGTCTTGCTCTTGCTGCCGGTGCTGCTGCTGCCGCCGTCCGCCTTGTCGTCGCCGGCCTTGCCGCACGCAGCAACGGAAAGGGCCATGGAGACGGCCGCGGTGCCGATCACGACGCGACGCATCATTGCGTTCATGTGGGGTTGCCTCCCTGACAGGGCCGCAAGAGACTGCGGCCGAGGTGAGCGTGAGTCAACTCGGCTACAGCCTTGACGTCAAGAAGTAAATACTTAACGAGATGGCAACGGTGCGTTTCGTTATCTAGATGAACGCAGAGTGATCTCTACGGCACAGCAACCGCTGCCGGAACATTAGCATCCAAAAGGGACGAATCCCCTACCTCGCTGAGGGCCAGCGCCAGCGCGCCCAGCACCTCCGCGCGGGCCCCCAGGCCCCCCGCTACGACCGAGAGGCGGCGGGCGGCGCTGGGGATCGCGTACCGCGCCACGGACTCCCTTATCGGCGCCAGGACCAGCTCCCCCGCCTCCGCGAGGTCACCGCCGAGCACCACGCGGCTCGGGTTCAAGAGGTTGGCGAGGCTGGCGACGCCCATGCCGATGTGCCGGCCGACGTCCGCGATGACCCGGCGGCAGCCCGGGTCGCCCTCGCGGCCCAGCTGCACCATGCGCGCCAGGGTGAGGTCGGGGCCGTGGCTGCCACGCAGCAGGTCCAGCACGTACCGGGCGGCGGTGAAGGTCTCCAGGCAACCGCGGTTGCCGCAGCGGCAGACCGGACCGGACTCGTCCAGCGTGATGTGGCCGATCTCGCCGGCGGTGCCGCCGGGGCCGCGGTAGATGCGGCCGTCGATCACCAGCCCGGCGCCCACGCCGCTGGCCACCTTGATGTACGCCAGGTCCTTCACGCCGCGGCCGCCGCCCCAGACCAGCTCGCCGAGGGCGCCGAGGTTGGCGTCGTTGTCCACCTGGACCGGCATGCGCAGCCGCTCGGCGAGTTCCTGGCGCGGGTTGATGCCGCCCCACCCCGGCAGGATGGCGGTGGACCCCAGCGCGCCGGTCTCCACGTCGATCGGGCCCGGGACGCCGAGGCCGACGCCGATCACCTTGTCGGCGTCGATGCCGCTGGACTCGATCAGCCGCGCGACCAGCTGCTCGGCCCGGTCGAAGCCCTCGGAGGCCGAGGCGTCCACGTCGATCGGCTCGGACTGCTCGGCGAGCACCTGGTGGGCCAGGTTGCCGACCGCGACCCGCAGGTGGGAGTGCCCGAAGTCGACGCCGACGACGACGCCCGCGTCGCCCGACAGCGCCACCGCGCGGGCCCTGCGCCCTCCCGAGGAGGTGGGGGTGACCTGTACGGTCCCGTTGTCGCGCAACTCGCGGACGATGTTGGAGACCGTCGCGGCGGACAGCCCCGTCGTACGGGCGATCTCCGCCTGCGTCAGCGAACCCGCGAGGCGTACGGCCCGGACCACCCGCTCGAGGTTGGCCCGGTGCAGCGACGACTGGGATCCCGGAGTCTCCACGACCATTCCACTCCTGCCGAACCGGACGGGAGCCACGCCGATGAGACCCCGTCGTCTACAACATGTGAACTCTAAGCAAGCCTTTAGGCTCGCTTCCCGTCAAGGGGCAGAACCAGACCGCTGGCGGTATGCCCTAAAAATCCAGAAGCGGCCCCGCATACGGCGGGACCGCTTCCGCTCCGTCGTCCGGACGACCGGACGACGGAGACGTGGAGTGACCTTCCCGTTACTTCAAGGTGCCGGCCGTCAGACCCGCCTGCACCTGCCGCTGGAAGGAGAGGTAGACCACGAGCACCGGCAGCATCGCGATGGTCATGCCCGCGAAGAGCGCCGGGTAGTCACCGGAGTACCCCTGCTGCTGCGCCAGGTTGACCAGGCCCTGGGCCAGCATCGAGCGGTCCGGGTCGCTGCTGGACTGCTGCTGCATGAGGGTCATCGGCAGGATGTACTGGTTCCACTGCCCCAGCACGTTGAATATGCCCACGCTGATCAGGCCCGGCTTCGCCATCGGGAGCATGACCTGGAAGAAGGCCCGGGAATGGGAGCAGCCGTCGATCATGGCCGCCTCGTGCACCGCCGTGGGCAGGGTCCTGAAGAAGGAATGCATGAAGAAGACGGTGAAGGGCAGCGAATAGGCGACGTAGACCAGGATCAGGCCCTGGTAGGTGTTGAGCATGCCCAGGTTGCTGACCATGAAGAACAGCGGCACCAGGGCGAGGTACACCGGGAACATCGCCCCGCCGACGAACAGGTAGAAGATGATCCGGTTGCCGGGGAACTCGTAGCGCGCCAGCACGTACGCCGTCATCGAGCCCAGCAGCATGGTCAGCGGCACCGAGAACACCAGCACGATCACGGTGTTCACGAAGAAGTCGCCGATGCCCTTCTCCCAGGCCCGGGAGAACGCGTCGAACGACCACTGCGAGGGCCAGGACCAGGCGCTCGCGCCGATCTCCGTGTTGTTCTTGAAGGAGCCGAGGACGATCCACGCCAGCGGCAGGACGATCATCACGCCCCACAGGACCAGGAATCCGTGGGAGAACACGTTGAGGGTCGTGCCGCCGTCGGCGGAACGTTCCCGGTCCGTCTTCTTGCTGCCGATGACGGTGGGCCGGCCCTTGAAGACCGGGACCGGGGTCGGCTGCTTGATGGGAGTGGCCATGGGATGCGCTCCCCGCTCAGTACTCGATGCGGTCGCGGCGGGAGACCCGCAGCGCGATGGCGGAAAGGATCAGGGTGAGGAAGAGGATGACGACGCCCATGGCGCAGGCGTAGCCGCTCTTCCCGAAGGTGAGGAAGTTGCGCATCAGGTAGGTCGCCATGACCTCACCGTGGTAGTCGGGACCGCCGCCGAAATTCGATCCCGGGGTGAGGACCGAGGCCAGTACGAAGAAGTCCATCGCGGCGATCGCGAGGTACACCCACGCCGTCTGCACGCTGTCCCACAGCAGCGGGAGCGTCACCTTGAAGAAGGTCTGCAGGCGGCCCGCGCCGTCCAGCAGCGCGGCCTCGTAGATGTCCTTCGGAACGGACTGCATGGCCGCCGAGAAGAGCACCAGGTAGAAACCGACACCGGCCCAGATCTGCACGCCGAGCAGGCACCACATCACCAGGTTGGGGCTGTTCAGCCATTCGACCGGGGCGTTCGGGTCCTGGAGGTGCAGTTTGATCAGGACGCCGTTCAGGAGGCCGCTTCCGTCACTGCGGTACACCGCCTGGAAGAGCACCACGAGAATGGCGACGGAAAGCACCTGGGGGAAGAAGAAGACGACCTTGTAGAAGGCCGATCCGCGTACTCCCCGGACGCCCGTGGTGCCGCCGCGGCCACCCACGTTGAGCATGAAGGCGAAGAAGAGCGCCAGCAGGATCGTGATCACCGGCAGGAACACCAGCAGCAGCACGTTGTGCTGGAGCGCCTGCAGGAATACGTGGTCCCCGAAGAGCTTCGTGTAGTTCTCCAGGCCGACGAAGTTCATCTCCTGGGACTGCCCGGACCAGTCCGTCAGGGAATACCCGAACGTCTGGAGGTACGGCCAGATCACGAAGACGACGTAGAGCACGACCGGAAGGAAGAGGAATCCCGCGATGAACGGGTACTTGCGGTAACGCATGGCGCTGCTCCTGCCATCGGGTAGACCGTCGCACCGGGGCCCCGAACGCCCCCCGGACCATCAGGGGGCACCGGGGCCCCGGTGCGCAAGGGCCGGTCTGAACTAAGAGCCCTTCTTGGCCTTCTCGGCCGCCGCCTTGACCCGCTTGAGCCAGTCGGCGGGCTTGATGCGCTTGGCCATCAACTCGGCGCTGGCGTTCTGCACGTCCGTGTCGAAGGCGCTCTGCGTGTTGATGTAGTTGTAGTTGAAGACGTTGCTGCCGGCCGCCGCGAGCGCCGTGACGGTGGACTTGGTGCCCGGGCGCAGCTGGACGTCGGAGCCGACGCCGTCCTTGAGCACGGTCAGCGAGTTGGCCGTCTGGGCGAACTTGCTCGACGCTTCCTTGGTGAGCATGATCCGCAGGAACTCCAGGCCGCCGGCCTGGTTCTTGGCCTTCTTCGGGACGATGAAGGGCTCACCGGCGCCGGCCCGGATCGACTCGAAGGGCAGCTTGTCGCCGTCCAGCGAGGGGATCGGCAGGAAGGTCATCTCGA
This sequence comes from Streptomyces sp. NPDC111520, assembly GCF_055635295.1. Classification (NCBI taxonomy): domain Bacteria; kingdom Bacillati; phylum Actinomycetota; class Actinomycetes; order Kitasatosporales; family Streptomycetaceae; genus Streptomyces; species Streptomyces sp. NPDC111520. Next base: position 378,351 of record NZ_JBVKBW010000005.1, read on the forward strand.
AGTCCGAGGGGGTGGCCTTCAGCTGCTCGTTCTCCAGCCACGAACCGCAGGGGATGAAGGCGGCCTTGCCCTCGTTCCAGGCGGTCTGGGACTCGATGTGGGTCATGCCGTTGGTGCCGGGGAGCAGGTAGCCCTTGTCGGCGATCTGGTAGACCGACTCGACGGCCACCTTGGCGGCGTCCTCGTCCCACACGGTCGGGTCGAGGCTGTCGATCCGCTTCACCAGCTCGGCACCGCCGTGCTTGGCGATCAGGTCCATGACCACGATGTTGATGTAGTACGGGTACTTGCCCTGGTGGCAGAAGGGGGCCATGCCCGACTTCTTGATCTCCTCGGAGAGGGACATGAAGTCGGCCCAGGTCTTCGGCGCGGTCCAGCCCTTCTCCTTGAAGAGCTTGCCGGAGTACCACAGGCCCCACACGGTGTAGATGTAGGAGAGCTGGTACATCTTGCCGTCGTCGAAGCTGCCGATCTCGACGGTGCCGGGCTGCAGGACGTCCCTGATCTTCTTGCTCGGGTCGTCGATGTAGGGCGCGTCGAGCAGCGGGGTGAGGTCGGTGAGCTGGCCGCTCTTGTAGAGCACGTCCAGCTTGATCTGCTGGGCACCGGAGTCGTCGACGACGTCCGGCGGGTTGCCGGCGTTGAAGCGGGGCTGGAGCTTGCCGGTGATCTCCTGGGTGCCGAGGTGGCTGACCTTCGACCCGGAGAACCTCTTCTTGTAGATCTTCTCGAACTCGATGGCGTACGCGTCGCCGTAGCCGCCCTTGAAGATCACGACGTCCAGAGGGGCGTCGTTGGCCACACCGAACGGGTTGTCCTTGGACTTCTCGCCCTTCGCCGTGCCCTTGTCGTTGCCGCTGCCGCTGGACGCACAGGCACTCAGCAGACCCGCGGCGGGAGCGGCCAACAGGCCCACAGCTGCAGCCCGCTTGATCAGATCGCGCCGGTTGACGTCGGATCTCATGCTCAAGTCCTCACCTTCCCCAGGACCCATGCGGTGCGGAGTTGAATCTGTGCACGGGCCACGCACCCGTCGTTCCCCCCGCGCAAGCCCGCGTTCAGCGGGCCTCCTGGACGCCGACAGGTATAGTCCACTTCCCGCGAGGTGGGCAAGGTCATGCGCGCTTTTGACGGACAGCTTTCCCTAGTTGAGACCTGCCGGTAACGCGAACGGGCCCGCACCCCCGGCAGGGGTGCGGGCCCGTTCGTCGTGCCCGGCGGCCGTGATCCTTACTTGCGGATCAGGGAGCGCAGGACGTACTGCATGATGCCGCCGTTGCGGTAGTAGTCCGCCTCACCGGGGGTGTCGATGCGGACCACGGCGTCGAACTCGACGCCGGTGTCGGTCGTCACCTTGACGGTGCGCGGGGTGGTGCCGTCGTTGAGCTCGGTGACGCCGGAGAACGAGAAGGTCTCCTCACCGGTCAGGCCCAGGGAGTCCGCCGAGGCGCCCTCGGGGAACTGCAGCGGCAGCACGCCCATGCCGATCAGGTTCGAGCGGTGGATGCGCTCGTACGACTCGGCGATGACCGCCTTGACGCCCAGCAGCGCGGTGCCCTTCGCGGCCCAGTCGCGGGACGAGCCGGAGCCGTACTCCTTGCCCGCCAGGACGACCAGCGGGGTACCGGCGGCCTGGTAGTTCTGCGACGCGTCGTAGATGAACGAGACCGGGCCGCCCTCCTGCGTGAAGTCGCGGGTGAAGCCGCCCTCGGTGCCCGGCGCGATCTGGTTGCGCAGGCGGATGTTGGCGAACGTACCGCGGATCATGACCTCGTGGTTGCCGCGGCGGGAGCCGTAGGAGTTGAAGTCCCGGCGCTCCACACCGTGCTCGGTGAGGTACGTGCCGGCCGGGGTGTCGGCCTTGATCGCGCCCGCCGGGGAGATGTGGTCGGTGGTGACCGAGTCGCCCAGCTTGGCCAGCACGCGGGCACCGGCGATGTCGGTGACCGGGGCCGGCTCCATGGCCATGCCCTCGAAGTACGGGGGCTTGCGGACGTAGGTGGACTGCGGGTCCCACTCGAAGGTGTTGCCGGTCGGGATCGGCAGCGACTGCCACTGGGCGTCGCCGGCGAAGACGTCCTGGTAGGAGGTGCTGAACATGTCCTGGCCGATCGCGGAGGCGACGACCTCGTTGACCTCCTGCTCGGAGGGCCAGATGTCCTGGAGGTAGACCGGCTTGCCTTCGGTGTCGGTGCCGATGGCGTCCCGGGTGATGTCCACCTTCATCGAGCCGGCGATGGCGTACGCGACGACCAGCGGCGGGGACGCCAGGTAGTTCATCTTGACGTCCGGGTTGATCCGGCCCTCGAAGTTGCGGTTGCCCGACAGGACCGAAGTGACCGCCAGGTCGTGGTCGTTGACGGCCTTGGAGACCTCGTCCGGCAGCGGGCCGGAGTTGCCGATGCAGGTGGTGCAGCCGTACCCGACGAGGTTGAAGCCCATCTTGTCGAGGTACGGGGTGAGGCCCGCGCGGTCGTAGTAGTCCATGACGACCTTGGAGCCCGGGGCGAGGGTGGTCTTCACCCACGGCTTGCGGCTCAGGCCCTTCTCGACCGCCTTCTTGGCCACCAGCGCGGCGGCGACCATCACGTACGGGTTCGAGGTGTTGGTGCAGGAGGTGATCGCGGCGACGGTGACGGCGCCGTGGTCGATCTCGTAGGTCGAGCCGTCGGGGGCGGTGACCACGGTCGGGCGGGTCGGGACGCCGTTGGTGGCGGCCGGGGCGTCGGAGGCCGGGAAGGACTCCTTGCCCGCCTCGTCGGCGTCGTCCACGTAGTTGCGCACGTCGCTCTTGAACTGCTCGGCGGCGTTGGCGAGGACGATGCGGTCCTGCGGGCGCTTCGGGCCGGCGATGGAGGGGACGACCGTGGAGAGGTCGAGCTCCAGCTTCTCGGAGAAGTCCGGCTCGGCGGCCGGGTCCAGCCACAGGCCCTGCTCCTTGGCGTACGCCTCGACGAGCGCGAGCTGCTGCTCCGAACGGCCGGTCAGCTTCAGGTAGTTAATGGTCTCCGCATCGATCGGGAAGATCGCCGCGGTGGAACCGAACTCCGGCGACATGTTGCCGATGGTGGCGCGGTTGGCGAGCGAGGTGGCCGCGACGCCCTCGCCGTAGAACTCGACGAACTTGCCGACGACACCGTGCTTGCGCAGCATCTCGGTGATGGTCAGCACGAGGTCGGTCGCGGTGGTGCCGGCGGGGAGCTCGCCGGTCAGCTTGAAGCCCACGACGCGCGGGATCAGCATGGAGACCGGCTGGCCGAGCATCGCGGCCTCGGCCTCGATGCCGCCGACGCCCCAGCCCAGGACGCCGAGACCGTTGACCATGGTGGTGTGCGAGTCGGTGCCGACGAGGGTGTCGGGGTACGCCTGGCCGTTCCGGACCATCACCGTGCGGGCCAGGTGCTCGATGTTGACCTGGTGGACGATGCCGGTGCCCGGCGGGACGACCTTGAACTCGTCGAACGCGGTCTGGCCCCAGCGCAGGAACTGGTAGCGCTCCTTGTTGCGGCCGTACTCCAGCTCCACGTTCTGCGCGAAGGAGTCCGGGGTGCCGAACTTGTCGGCGATCACGGAGTGGTCGATGACCAGCTCGGCCGGGGCCAGCGGGTTGATGCGGGACGGGTCGCCGCCCAGTTCCTTGACGGCCTCGCGCATGGTGGCGAGGTCGACCACGCACGGCACACCGGTGAAGTCCTGCATGATCACACGGGCCGGCGTGAACTGGATCTCCTGGCTCGGCTGGGCCTGGGAGTCCCAGCCGCCGAGCGCGCGGATGTGGTCGGCGGTGATGTTCGCGCCGTCCTCGGTGCGGAGCAGGTTCTCCAGCAGCACCTTCAGGCTGTAAGGGAGGCGCGCGGCGCCTTCGACCTTGTCCAGCCGGAAGATCTCGTACGACTCGTCGCCCACCTGCAGGGTGCTGCGGGCGTCGAAGCTGTTCGCCGACACGACAGTCTCCTTCGTAACTTTGCGCGTACCACCGCAATGCTGCCGCTTCGACCCCTGGCCGATCCGCTAAGGTAAGGCTAAGTAAGGCGAGCCTTACCACTGGCGGCAGCGGTGCGCCTTGGCAGATATCTCGATGTCGAGATAACTCTAATACATCACCGCTGCCGGGTCATGCGCTGGGCCGCCTGTGTGCGGCATCACGCCCTCCCCGCCGGGACGGGCGTGCCACGCCGCCGGCCGCAGGGCCCTGGGCCGGCGCCGAGCCGTGAGAGCGGCTGAAGCCTGCACCGGGGCGAGGACCGGCACGGGGCGGAGCGATGTCCACCCCATGAGGAACGCGTGAGGCCCGTGCTCTTCGCCCCCCGGGCATTCCGCCGGGGGTGGAGAGCACGGGCCGGGGGCCGGACGGCCGGGCGGAGCCGTTCCGTGGCGGGCCTCGCCGTCAGCCCTCCGCGAGCATCAGGGCGTTGAGCTCGCCCCAGGGGATGCCGCCCGCGACGGCGGCGTACGTGCCGGTGGCGAGCAGTTCGCGGGCCGCGCGGTCGACGAGGGCGTAGGCGGCCTCGGCTACGGCGCTGCCGAGGCTGACGCGCGCGGCGCCGGCCGCGGCCAGTACGGACACCGGCGGCGCTCCGGGGCCGGCGAGGATGCCGAGCGGGGCGTCGATGCCCTCGGCCAGGGCGGCGACGACGGCCGGGTCGGTGACGCCGGGCACGAAGACGCCGTCGGCGCCCGCCGCGACGTAGCCGGCGGCGCGCTCCAGGGTCTCCCCCAGGTCGCCGGCGCCCCGCAGGAAGGTGTCGGTGCGGGCGTGGACGAACAGCGGCACCCCCGCCTCGTCGGCCGCACGGCGGGCGGCGGCGATGCGGGCGGCCTGCTCGTCCACGGCGCGCAGCGGGGCCGGGCCGCCGTCGTGGGAGTCCTCGATGTTGATGCCGACCGCGCCCGCCGCCAGCACGGCCCGCACCGTCTCCGCGACGCCCTCGGGGTCAGCCGCGTAGCCGCCCTCGACGTCGGCGCTGACCGGGACGGAGACGGCCGCCGCGACCCGCGCGGTCAGCTCCAGCGCGAGGCGGGGGTCGACGTGGTCGCCGTCCGCGGTGCCCAGGGTCCAGGAGACGCCGGAACTGGTGGTGGCGACGGCGGCTGCCCCGGCGCGCTCGGCGACGCGGGCGCTCGCGGCGTCCCAGGCGTTGGCCAGCAGCAGCGGGCGCCCGGGGACGTGGAGGGAGTGGAGGAGTTCGGCCTTGGCCTTGAGTTCGCTGGTCACGCAGAGAAGTCCAGCACCGCCGGGGTGCGGGGTCCGGCGGATTTCCGACACGTACGTGTAGGGGCCGCCGCCCCGTACGTCCATGTCGGATTCTCGCTAGCCGCGGCCCGCGCGGGCCGCGGATGCTGGGGGATGTGCATGAGGACTTCGAGCGCTGTGTGCGCGCCGTGCAGTCGAAGGACTCCCGTTTCGACGGGTGGTTCTTCACCGCGGTGCTGACCACGCGCATCTACTGCCGGCCCGGCTGCCCCGCGGTGCCGCCCAAGCCGCAGAACATGAGCTTCTACCCGAGTGCGGCCGCCGCCCAGCAGGCCGGCTTCCGCGCCTGCAAGCGCTGCCGGCCCGACGCCGCCCCCGGTTCCCCGCGCTGGAACGAGCGGGCGGACCTGGTGGCACGCGCCATGCGCCTGATCGCCGACGGGGTCGTCGACCGGGACGGCGTGCCGGGTCTGGCGGCGCGCCTCGGCTACAGCACCCGGCAGGTCGAGCGCCAGCTGCGGGCCGAGCTCGGGGCGGGACCGCTCGCCCTCGCCCGGGCGCAGCGGGCGCAGACGGCCCGGCTGCTGATCGAGACCTCGGCGCTGCCCATGGGCGACGTCGCCTTCGCCGCCGGGTTCAGCAGCATCCGCGCCTTCAACGAGACCGTGCGCGAGGTCTTCGCCCTCACCCCGAGCGAGCTGCGGACCCGGGCGGCACGGGGACGGCACCCCGTCCCCGCCGACGGCGTCTCGGGCTCGCTGACGCTGCGGCTGCCCTTCCGGGCGCCGCTGTGCCCCGGCAACCTCTTCGGGCACCTGGCCGCGACCGGCGTACCGGGTGTGGAGGAGTGGCGGGAGGGCGCCTACCGGCGCACGCTGCGGCTCCCGCACGGCCACGGCGTCGTGGCCCTGCGGCCGGAGCCCGACCACGTCGCCTGCCGGCTCTCCCTCACCGACTGGCGGGACCTGTCGCACGCGATCAGCCGCTGCCGGTGGCTGCTCGACCTGGACGCCGACCCGGTCGCCGTCGACGCGCTGCTCCGGGAGGACCCGCTGCTCGCCCCGTACGTGGACAAGGCCCCCGGGCGCCGGGTGCCGCGCACGGTGGACGGCCCCGAGTTCGCGGTGCGAGTGGTGCTCGGGCAGCAGGTGTCGACCGCCGCGGCGCGTACGCTGGCCGGCCGGCTGGTGGCGGCGCACGGCGAGCCCGTCGCCGACCCCGCGGGCGGGCTGACCCGTCTCTTCCCCTCCCCGTGGGCGCTCACCGGCCTGGACCCGGAGTCCCTGGCGATGCCGCGCACCCGTCGGGCCACGCTGACCGCCCTGGTCGCCGCGCTCACCGAAGGCGGCCTCGACCTGGACGTCGGCAGCGACTGGGAGAAGGCGCGGCGGCAGCTCGCGGCGCTCCCGGGCCTCGGGCCGTGGTCGGTCGAAGTGCTCGCGATGAGGGCGCTGGGCGACCCGGACGCCTTCCCCGCCACCGATTTGGGTGTACGGCTGACCGCGGGAAAACTGGGCCTCCCGGCCACACCCGCGGCCCTCGTCCGGCGCGCGGCCGCCTGGCGGCCGTGGCGCGCGTACGCCGTCCAGCACCTGTGGGCCACCGGCGACCACCCCGTGAACGTCCTGCCCGCCGACCCGGCCTGAGGAGCACTCATGTCCCTTCGCACACACGCCCTGATCGACAGCCCGGTCGGGCCGCTCACCCTGGTCGCGACGGACGGCGTCCTGTCGGGTCTCTACATGACCGCGCAGCGGCACCGGCCGACCGAGGAGTCCTTCGGCGAGCGCCGCGACCGGGCCGGGTCCCCGTTCGCGCGTGCCACCGAACAGCTGCACGCCTACTTCACGGGCGGGTTGACCGCCTTCGACCTGCCGCTGGACCTGCACGGCACCCCCTTCCAGCGGCGCGTCTGGGCGGGCCTGCGGGCCATCCCGTACGGCACGGTCGTGACGTACGGTCAGCTGGCCGAGGAGCTCGGCAGCCCCGGCGCCTCGCGCGCCGTCGGGCTCGCCAACGGGAGGAACCCGGTCGGCATCATCGTGCCCTGCCACCGGGTGGTCGGGGCGTCCGGCAGCCTCACCGGGTACGGGGGCGGGCTGGAGCGCAAGCGGTACCTCCTGGACCTGGAGCTCGGGTTGACATCTCATATGTGAGATAGTCTCTCCCCATGGGAGACGACTACCTCGCACGCATCGGCAAGCTCATCCGTGACGCCCGCCAGCACCGGGGCTGGACCCAGGCGCAACTGGCGGAGGCACTGGGGACCAGTCAGAGCGCGGTGAACCGTATTGAACGCGGGAACCAGAACATCAGCCTTGAGATGATCGCCCGAATCGGTGAAGCGCTCGACAGCGAGATCGTCTCCCTCGGCTACGCGGGCCCCATGCACCTGCGGGTGGTCGGCGGCCGCCGGCTCTCCGGCTCCATCGACGTCAAGACCAGCAAGAACGCGTGCGTGGCGCTGCTGTGCGCCACCCTGCTGAACTCCGGGCGGACCACCCTGCGCCGCGTCGCGCGGATCGAGGAGGTCTACCGCATCCTGGAGGTGCTGAACAGCATCGGCGTGCGCACCCGCTGGATCAACGACGGCAACGACCTGGAGGTCGTCCCGCCCGCGCGCCTGGAGTTGGACTCCATGGACACCGACGCCGCCCGCCGCACCCGCAGCGTGATCATGTTCCTCGGCCCGCTGATGCACCGCACCGACCGCTTCCGCATCCCGTACGCGGGCGGCTGCGACCTCGGCACCCGTACCGTCCAGCCGCACATGACCGCCCTGCGGCACTTCGGGCTGGACGTGACCGCGACCAGCGGGATGTACCACGCCCGGGTCGCCCCCTCGGTGGCCCCGCGGCGGCCGATCGTGCTGACCGAGCGCGGCGACACCGTGACCGAGAACGCGCTCCTGGCGGCCGCCCGGCACGAAGGCGTGACCGTCATCCGCAACGCCAGCTCGAACTACATGGTCCAGGACCTGTGCTTCTTCCTGGAGGAGCTGGGGGTGCGGGTGGACGGCATCGGCACCACCACGCTGACCGTGCACGGCGTCAAGGAGATCGACCGGGACGTGGACTACGCGCCCTCCGAGGACCCGGTGGAGGCCATGAGCCTGCTGGCCGCGGCCGTGGTCACCGAGTCCGAGCTGACCATCCGCCGGGTGCCGGTGGAGTTCCTGGAGATCGAGCTCGCGGTCCTGGAGGAGATGGGGCTGGACCACGAGCGCTCGGCCGAGTACCCCGCCGACAACGGCCGCACCCGGCTGATCGACCTCACCGTGCGCCCCTCCAAGCTGCGCTCCCCCATCGACAAGATCCACCCGATGCCCTTCCCGGGCCTCAACATCGACAACGTGCCCTTCTTCGCGGCCATCGCCGCCACGGCCCAGGGCTCGACGCTGATCCACGACTGGGTCTACGACAACCGCGCCATCTACCTCACCGAACTGACCCGGCTCGGCGCCAACGTCAAGCTGCTGGACCCGCACCGGGTGCTGGTCGAGGGCCCGACCCGCTGGCGCACCGCCGAGATGATGTGCCCGCCGGCGCTGCGGCCCGCCGTGGTGACGCTGCTGGCGATGCTCGCCGCCGAGGGCACCTCGGTGCTGCGGAACGTGTACGTGATCAACCGCGGCTACGAGGAGCTGGCCGAGCGGCTCAACTCCATCGGGGCGCAGATCGAGACGTTCCGCGACATCTGACCCCTCCAGCCCCTCCTGGCAGGGAAACCGGCTACTCCCCCGCAAGGTGGCCGTGATAGTCATGCTCCGGGCCGCGGATCATGGCCCTCGGGGGAGGAACGGCCAGGCCAGGAGGGGGTCTTCATGGTGGCGGTCCGACGTGGTCCCGCAGACGGGACGGTGGACGCAAGGGCGCGGAGCAGCTCCGCGTTCTCACTGAGGCGGTGGGCGCCACGCCCGTCGCCCAAGCTCGACCCGGCACGGGGGAACCCGGGGCTCGCGGCCCTGCGCGCGGCCGCCGCCGCCGCGGACTGGCCGGCGATCCGCGAGCGGCTCTCGGCGGTGGACGACGACCGCCAGCGCAGCTGGCTCGTGGCGAACACGGTGGACGTCGACGGCTGGGAGGGCTGGATGCCCGCCGTCGTCGAGGCCGAGCCGGACTCCGGGCTCGCGCAGTTGGTGGCGGGTGCCCGCCAGGTGACCTGGGCCTGGGAGGCCCGGACCGGGCTGCGCGCCCAGCACGTCTCGCGCGAGCAGTTCCAGGTGTTCCACGAACGCCTCGCGGTGGCCGAGGACCTGCTGTACCGGGCCGCGGAGCTCGAACCCGGGTGGGCGTCCCCCTGGTACTTCCTGCAGATGAGCGGACGGGGGCTGCAGGTCGGCCCGGACCTCGCGCGGCTGCGTTTCGAGGCCACCGTACGGCGCTCCCCGCTGCACCTGGGGGCGCACCAGCAGCGGTTGCAGCAGGTGTGCCGCAAGTGGGGCGGTTCGCACGAGGAGATGCACGCCTTCGCCCGGGAGTCCATGCTCGCCGCCCCGGAGGGCAGCGAGCTGGGGGTGCTGGTCGCGATCGCGCACCTGGAGCACTGGGGCGACCTGGACCCCGGCGCCGACACCGCGTACATGCTTCGCCTCCAGGTCGAGAAGGAGCTGTACGAGGCCGCGGACCGCTCCTACCGCAACCCGGCCTACCAGGGCGCCATCGACCCGGTCGCGACGCTCAACGTCTTCGCCATGGCCTTCGCACTGGCCGGCGAGAAGAAGGCGGCCGCCGAGGCCTTCGCCGCCACCGGCGGGCTCGTCACCAAGTTCCCGTGGGAGTACCTCAACGGTGGCGACCCCGTCGCGGCCTACCGCACGCTGCGGTCCCGCTCGGGGCGTCCCTGACCGTCCCAGGGCGGACCCAAGCCGTCCCGTGCCCCGTTCCCCGTCCGCGCACCGCCCGGAAGGCCCCTTCGGTGTCCCAGTCCCCGTCAGCGCACACGTTCCAGGTCGACCTGCGCGGCCTGGTCGACCTGCTCTCCCACCACCTCTACTCCAGCCCCCGCGTGTACCTGCGCGAGCTGCTGCAGAACGCCGTCGACGCGATCACCGCCCGGCAGGCGGTCCAGCCGGGCGCACCGGCCCGGATCACCGTGCGCACCGGTGACACGCTCACCATCACCGACACCGGTGTCGGCCTGAGTGAGGCCGACGTGCACACCTTCCTCGCCACCATCGGGCGCAGCTCCAAGCGCGCCGCCGACGGGGAGATCGAGGCCGCCCGCGGCGACTTCATCGGCCAGTTCGGCATCGGGCTGCTGGCCTGCTTCGTGGTGGCCGACGAGATCACGGTCGTCAGCCGCCCGGCGGTCGTGGTCGGCGCCCCGGCCGTCGAGTGGCGCGGCCGCTCGGACGGCAGCTACACCATCCGCACCCTCCCCGCCGACGCGCTGCCCGAGCCGGGCACCCGGGTGACGCTGACCCCGCGGGCGGACGCCCGCGAGTGGACGGAGCCCGAGCGGGTGACCCAGCTGGCCCGGCACTACGGCAGCCTGCTGCGGCACGAGGTCACCGTCGTCGATCCGCGCGGTGAGAGCACCGCCGTCAACGAGACCCCGCCGTGGGAGCGCCGCCACGGTTCCCCGCTGGCCCGCGCCGAGGCGCTCGCCGAGTACTGCCGCGCGACGTTCGGCTTCACCCCGCTCGACACCATCGACCTCGACCTGCCCGTCGCCGGGCTGCGCGGTGTGGCCTACGTGCTGCCGACCGCCGTCAACCCGTCGGAGCGGGCCGGGCACCGGGTGCACCTCAAGGGCATGCTGCTCTCGGACCGGGCCGCCGAACTCCTCCCGGAGTGGGCCTTCTTCGTCCGCTGCGTCGTGGACGTCACCAGCCTGCGCCCGACGGCCTCACGCGAGGCGCTGTACGAGGACGAGACGCTGGCCGCCGTCCGTGACGCCCTCGGCGCCCGCATCCGCGACTGGCTGACCGGGCTCGCCGCCAGCGACCCGGTGCTGCTGCAGCGCTTCATCGACAGCCACCACCTGGCCGTCAAGGCGCTGGCCCGCTACGACGACGCGCTGCTGCGGATGCTGCTGCCGTGGCTGCCCTTCGAGACCACGGACGGCAACGTCACGCTGGAGGAGTTCGCCCGCGCCCACCCCACGGTGCTGGTGACCCGCAACGTCGACGAGTTCCGGCAGGTCGCCCCGATCGCCGCGGCGGCGGGTCTCGGCGTCGTCAACGGCGGCTACACCTACGACCGGGACCTGGTGCACCGGCTGCCGGAGATCCGTCCCGGGACCACGGTCACCGACCTGGACCCGGCCACCGTGACGGCCCACCTCGACCCCGTCGACTCGGCCGCCGAACTCGCCGGCGCCGCGTTCCTCGCGGTCGCCCGTGAGGTCGTCGGCCAGTACGACTGCGACGTCGTGCTGCGGGCCTTCCAGCCGGTCACGGCGCCCGCGCTGCTCCTGGACAGCCGCGAGGCACGCCACGAGCGCACCCGGGCCGGCCTCGCGGAGGGCAGCGACGGGCTGTGGGCGGACATCCTGGGCTCGCTGCGCACGGAGGCCCCGCGGGCCCAGCTCGTCCTCAACCACCTCAACCCGCTGGTGCGCCGGGCCGCCGGCATCACCGAGCGGGGGCTCGCGCTCACCACGGCCGAGGCCCTGTACGGGCAGGCGCTGCTGCTCACCCGGAGGCCGCTGAAGTCCTCGGAGAGCGCGCTGCTCAACCGGGCCTTCATCGGCCTGCTCACCCACGCCATGCACGACCAGGACACCCCCGCGTCCGGGCCGGACGCCAAGGAGCACTGATGCTGGACACCCCCGAGGCCGTGTTCGAGGCGCTCCGCGAGAACAACGAGCGCCCCTACGGAACGCCCCGCACCGTGACCGCCGAGGAACTGGTCGAGGCGGCCGAGCAGTTCGAGGAGAAGGACGTCCTCGTCACGGCGCTGCTCGAACTCATGTCGGCGTACGAGTACGCCGCCGAGCATCGCAAGTCCCCGGTGGTCTTCGCCCGGATCCTGAAGCTGTGGGAGGAGGTGCCCGGCTCCTTCAGCGAGTGGGAGGCCCGCCAGGTGCTGTGGCGCCACAAGTGGGTGACGACCTCGCTGCTCCAGGTGCCGGACGTCCCGCTGGCCGCGGTCGACGGGTGGGTCTCCCAGATGGGCGAGCGCTACCGCGCCGCCGGTGAGGGCCGGCAGCCGGTGGCGGCGATGCGGCACCGCATCGCCGCACACACCGGCGCGGACGTCGAGACGGCCTGGGACCTGTGGGTGACCCGGCGCCGGGAGCCGCTCAGTGACTGCCTGGCCTGCGAGACGAGGCACCAGGGCCTGCACCACCTGGCCGCGGGCGACGAGGAAGGGGCGCTGCGCACCTGGGAACCGGTCCTCGGCGGCGTCCAGAGCTGCGAGGAGGAGCCCTGGGTCACCCAGGCCCACGCCCTGCTGCCGCTGCTGCGCCTCGGCCGCACCGACGAGGCCCGTTCCCACCACCTGACCGGCTACCGGCACGTCCGGGGCCGCGTCGGGATGGCCGAGGAGGCAGGCCTGCACGTCGAGTTCTGCGCGCTGTCCGGCAACGAGGGCCGGGCACTGGAGATCCTCGCCGAGAACCGCGCGCTCTTCGACACCGCCGGGGCCCCGCTGTCGCTGCTCGGTTTCCTGACCGGCGTCGAGGTCCTCGCCCGGCGCCTGGTCGACCAGGGGTACGACACGACCCCCGTCGCCGGACCGCTGGGGCGCACCTGGACGGCGCGCGAGCTGCTGGACCACGTCCACGAGCAGGGCGACACCCTGGCCGCGGCCTTCGACCGGCGCAACGGCACCGGCACCGTGGGCGAGCGACGCCGGGCCCGGCTGGACCGGCGCCCACCGCTCGCCGAGCCGCTGCCGCTGGGTCTGCGCACCGCGACCGTGCCGTCCCCGGAGGGCACGCCCGCGGTGACGGCACCTGCCCAGGCCGTGCCCGCCCGGGAGGTGCCCGAGGACTTCGTCGAACTGGTGGAGAGGGCACGCGAGCTGGCCGACGCGGGCCGTCCCGGTGACGAGGAGCTGTGGCGCCTGGTCGCCGAGCGCGCCGGGGCCGGGGACCACGTCCACGACCCGCGGCTGGGCCCGGAGGAGCGGCTGCGGGGCGAACTGGCCGAGCACCGCGCCTTCGCGGCCATGGAGGACGAGGACAAGGCGGCGGTCAGGGCCGCGCTCACCGAGGCACGGGAGCTGTTCGCCGTGGCCGGCATGCCCGAGCGCGTGCTGACCGCCCGGGCACGGCTGGCATCGGTCGGCGTGGAGCCCGGCCCGGAGGCCGACGAGGGCCGGGCGGAGCTGGACGCGGTGCTCGCCGAGGCCCGTGCGCTGGTGGACGCGAGCACCGCCACCCCCGGGGTCCTGCGTGCCTGGTTCGTCGTGCTGCAGTGCCGTGCCTACCTCGCGCACACCGAAACGATGGCCGCGCTGCCGGACGTCCCGGCGGAGCTGCGCGAGCGCTTCGAGAGCGCCGTCGCCGAGGCCGTGGCCGAGTCGGAGCGGCTCGGCGCGCCGGAGCGCACGGTCAACACCCGCGTGTACGCGGCCGACCTCGCGGCCCGCACCGGTGACCTGGACCGCGCCGAGCAGGAGCTGCGGAGCGTGCTGCGGGTCGTGGAGGCGGCCGGGACCCCCTGGCGTGCGACGCGTCCGCGGGGGCTGCTCGGCCAGGTGCTGCTGCAGCAGCACCGCCCCGAGGACGCGATGGAGCAGTTCCACGGCGCGCTGGCCTCGGCCCGCGCCCACGGCGACACCGCGTTCCCGGTGGCGCGCACCTACGCGCTGCTCGGCCACGCCGCCGACCACGCGGGCAACCTGGGCGCCGCCGTACGTCACCTGTCCGACGGCGCGGCGCGGCTGGACCGCGAGGGCGAGGCCGCCGGCGCCGCCGAGATGCGGGTGGAGCTGGCGGACGTCCTCGTGCGCGCCGACCGCCCGGCGGACGCCGTCGCCGTGCTGGAGTCGCTGGTCACGGACGAGGCCGCGGCCGGCATGGACGAACGCGCCCTGGCCCAGGCCCGGTTGCTGCTGGCGCGGGGCCTGCGGGAGCTGGCGGAGCACCGCGCGAGCGCCGAGCAGTTCCTGCTGCTGGCCGACGCCGTCGAGTCGTGGGAGGAGCAGGTCACGCACACGCTCGCCGCAGCCGAGGCCGCCACCGCCCTGCTGGCGGCCGGCCGTGAGGAGGCGGCGCGCTCCGCCTACGACCGCGCGGTCGCCTCGCACGGGAAGGGCCCGAACCCGCACGCCGTGGCGGAGATGATGCGGGACTTCGCGGCGCACGCGGTGTCGGCCGAGGGCGCCGAGGGCCTGGAGAAGGCACTGGGCCACCTGCGCGAGGCGGACGAGCTGCTGGCGGCCGTGCCCGGCGAGGACGAGGACATCGCCCTCTGGTACGAGACCGGCGCCACGCACTACCAGCGCGGCCGGGCGTACGCCGGCGCCGGGCGCTTCGCCGAGGCGCTCGCCGAACTGGAGCGGGCGATCGCCGCCCACGACGAGGGCGGGCCGCGGGGCGAGGCGCCGCGCGCCGAGGCCGTCCGGGTCGCCGCCCTGGTCGAGGCGAACGGACTGCAGCGACCGGACGCGGCCCTCGCACGGCTGCGCGCCGCGATCACCCGCTGCCGCGAGGCGGGCCTGGACCAGGCGGTCGCGATCCTCTCCCGGGTCGGCGAGGAGGTGTCCTCACACCGCCAGGGCTGACACCCGTGGTACGAACGTGGCGACCGCCCTCGGCGCCCCCTCCCCCGGAACCGGGGGCGCGGGGTGTCGATCCGGGCGGTCGCCGTTCGTGTAGAGGGTGGAACGCCGGCGCAGGACCGGCCCGGAGAGCGAGGACGGCCGACATGAAGCACTACCTGCTCAGCGTGTACCAGCCCGAGGGGACCCCACCGCCGCCCGAGGCCCTGGCCCGGATCATGGCCGAACTCGACGTCCTCAACCGGGAGATGAAGGAGGCCGGGGCCTGGGTCTTCGGGGCGGGGCTGAACGCCCCGGACACCGCCACGGTGCTGCGGCCGCGGGACGGGGACGTGCTCGTCACCGACGGGCCGTTCCTGGAGAGCAAGGAGTACCTCGGCGGCTTCACGATCGTGAAGGCGGCCGATCTCGACGCCGCGCTGGAGTGGGGCCGCAGGCTGGCCCGGGTGACCACGCTGCCCATCGAGGTCCGGCCCTTCGCGCACGAGGTCGAGGACTGACGGCCGGCGTGCCGGAGCCGGGCGCGCCCGAGGTCGAACGGATCTTCCGCGAGGAGTACGGGCGCGCGGTCGCCGTCCTGGTCCGCCGCTTCGGCGACATCGACCTCGCGGAGGAGGCGGTCCAGGAGGCCTTCACCACGGCCGTGGAGCGGTGGCCGCGGACGGGCCCGCCGCCGAGCCCGGCCGGCTGGATCGTCACCACCGCCCGCAACCGCGCGATCGACCGGCTGCGCCGCGAGGCGTCCCGCGCGGACCGGCAGGCCCGGGCGGCCCTGCCGCAGGACGCCGGCGACGTCCACGACGTCCACGGAAGCGGCGAGGAGGGCCCCGTGCGGGACGAACGGCTCCGTCTGCTCTTCACCTGCTGCCATCCCGCGCTGGCCCCGGCCGCGCGCGTGGCGCTGACGCTCCGGCTGCTGGGCGGCCTGACCACCGCCGAGATCGCCCGGGCCTTCCTCGTCCCGGAGAGCACCATGGCGCAGCGGCTGGTCAGGGCGAAGGGCAAGATCCGCGACGCCCGGATCCCGTACCGCGTCCCGGACGAGGCCGACCTGCCGGAACGGCTCGGCGCGGTGCTGGCGGTGGTGTACCTGGTCTTCAACGAGGGCTACCTGCCCGGTTCCGGGGACCGGCTGGTCCGCGAGGAGCTGTGCGCCGAGGCGATCCGCCTGGGCCGGCTGCTGGCCGGGCTCATGCCCGACGAGCCCGAGGCGCTGGGGCTGCTCGCCCTGATGCTGCTGGCCCAGTCGCGCCGCCCGGCCCGTACCGGCCCGGACGGCGCCGCGGTGCCGCTGGCCGAGCAGGACCGCGCCCTGTGGGACCGGGACCTGGTCGCGGAGGGGCAGGAACTGGTCCGCCGCTGCCTGCGTCGGGGCCGGCCCGGGCCGTACCAGGTCCAGGCGGCGATCAGCGCCGTGCACAGCGACGCCCCGTCCGCCGCCGCGACGGACTGGCGGCAGGTCCTCGCCCTCTACGACCGGTTGACGGCCCTGGCACCGGGCCCCGTGGTCACCCTCAACCGCGCCGTCGCCCTCGCCGAGGTCGAGGGCCCCGCCACGGCGCTCGCCGCCGTCGACGGCCTCCCCCTGGCGGGCTACCCCGCGTTCCACGCCGTCCGCGCCGACCTGCTGCGCCGCCTGGGCCGTACGGCCGAGGCCGCGCAGGCCTACGACGCCGCGGCCGCCCGCACCGAGAACCGGGCCGAACGCGACTTCCTGCGGCGCAGACGTGCGGCGCTCGGCACCCCGAAGTGACGGCCCCGCGGGGGCCTTCGGGGGCCGGGCGGACGTCCACCCCCGCCGCTGGGGCGCGGGCCCGGCACAACGCCCCGTCCGCGCCGGCACGGCGCCGCGCCGGAACGCACGGCCGCGCGCAGGGTCCGGGCCCCGCAGTCCGGACATCTCCTGACTGTGCATCAGGTCAGCATGGCGAGCCCGTCGAGTTCGACCATGGCCTCCTCGTCCCACAGGCGGGTGATGCCGATGACCGCCATCGCCGGGTAGTCGCGGCCGGCCAGGGCGCGCCAGATGCGGCCGAGTTCGGGGGCGTGGTCGCGGTAGGCGGCGACGTCCGTGGTGTGGACGGTGAGCCGGGCGAGGTCGGCGGGGGTGCCGCCGGCGGCCTGGAGGGCGGTGAGCAGGTTGATCAACGCGTGCTCGAACTGGGCGGGGAGCGTGTCCCCGACGACCTTGCCCTCGGAGTCCAGCGCGGTCTGGCCCGCGAGGAGGACGAGGGTGCGGCCGGTGGCGGTGACGGCATGGCTGAAACCGGTGGGCGGGGAGAGCTCGGGCGGGTTGATCCGGTTGAGGGTCATGCGAAGAGCTCCTTGGCGATGATCGACCGCTGGACTTCGGTGGCGCCTTCGTAGATACGCGGTGCGCGGACCTCGCGGTAGAGGTGCTCGAGGAGGTGGCCGCGCTCCAGGGCGCGGGCCCCGTGGATCTGGACGGCGGAGTCGACCGCGTACTGGGCGGTCTCGGTGGCGAAGAGCTTGGCCATGGCGGAGCTGCGGGCGGTCCCCGCGGCGCCGGAGTCGTAGGCCTCGGCGGCGGCGTAGACCAGCAGGCGGGCGGCCTCGGTGCGGGTGGCCATCTCGGCGAGGGTGTGCGAGACGGCCTGGAGCTCCTTCAGGGGCGCGCCGAAGGCGGTACGGGAGGCGGCGTGGGCGGTGGCCGCGTCGAGGGCGGCCTGCGCCATGCCGACCGCGAAGGCGCCGACGCTCGGCCGGAAGCGGTTGAGGGTGGTCATGGCGACCCGGAAGCCCCGGTCGACCTCGCCGATCACGTCCTGCTCGCCGACCGGTACGGCGTCGAGGCGCAGCCGCCCGATGGGGTGCGGGGAGAGCATGTCGAGGGGTTCGCCGGCCAGGCCCGGGCGGTCGGCGGGGACCGCGAAGGCGGTGACGCCGCGGGCACCGGCGCCGGGGGTGGTCCGGGCGAAGACCGTGTAGAGGTCGGCCTCGGGGGCGTTGGAGATCCAGCACTTCTCGCCGGTGAGCCGCCAGCCGCCGCCGGGTGCGGGCTCCGCCGCCAGTTCGAGGGCGGCGGCGTCGGAGCCGGCGCCCGGTTCGGTGAGCGCGAAGGCCGCGACGGCCTCTCCGGAGACGACCCGCGGGATCCAGCGGGCGGCCAGTTCCGGGGACTCCAGCAGGGGGTGGGCGCCCAGCCCCTGCAGGGCGAGCGCGGTCTCGGCCTCGGTGCACTCGCGGGCCAGGGACTCCCTCAGCAGGCACAGCTCGAGGGCGGTGCCGGGGAAGAGGCGGGCCAGCAGGCCGAGTTCGCCGAGGGCGGCGAGCAGCGGGCGGTTGACCCGCCCGGGTTCACCGGCCGCCGCCAGCGGCCGGAGCCGTTCGGCGGCCCAATCGCGCACCTGCGCACACCACTTGAGTTGTTCCGGGTCGAGCGCGAACGATGCCACGCGGCACCTCCCGTATCGCGTACCGTTGACTGCCGTCACAAACACGTTACGCTGAATCCGTCCGCAACCAGGGCCCAACGAGGGGCGAACCCGCCATGGACCTGCTGCCGTCAGCACACGTGGACACTTTCCCGCGGGATCACCTCCCGCCGCGTGACCAGTGGCCCGTCCTGACCCAAGACCTCCCCGAGCTGGCCTATCCGGGCCGGCTCAACTGCGGTACCGAACTCCTCGCCGCCGGACGGCCCGAGGCGCCCTGCCTGCGGACGCCGGACGGTGAGGTCTGGTCGTACGCCGACCTGCGTGCCGCCTCCGACCGCATCGCGCACGTGCTGACCGACGACCTCGGGGTGGTGTCCGGCAACCGCGTGCTGCTGCGCGGGCCCACCACACCGTGGCTGGTGGCCTGCTGGTTCGCCGTCATGAAGGCGGGCGCGGTCGCGGTGACGGTGCTCGCGGCGCACCGCCCGCACGAACTGGCGACGATCTGCGAGATCGCCTCCGTGCGGCACGCGCTGTGCGACATCCGCGCGCTCGACGACCTCGCCAAGTGCGAGGCGCCCGGGCTGCGCGTCGCCACCTACGGCGGCGAGGCGCCGGACGACCTGCTGCGGCTCGCGGCCGGCCGGCCGGACTCCTTCGCCGCGGTGGAGACCTCGTCGGACGACGTCGCGCTGATCGCCTTCACCTCCGGCACGACCGGACGGCCCAAGGGCTGCATGCACTTCCACCGGGACGTGCTGGCGATCGCCGACACCTTCTCAGCGCACATACTGCGCCCCACCCCGGCGGACGTGTTCGCCGGCAGCCCGCCGCTGGGCTTCACCTTCGGGCTGGGCGGCCTGGTCGTCTTCCCACTGCGCGTGGGGGCGTCGGCGCTGCTCCTGGAGCAGGCCGGGCCCGAGCAGCTCGCCCGGGCCGTCGCGGAGCACGGGGTGACGGTGCTGTTCACCGCGCCCACCGCGTACCGGGCCATACTCGCCTCGCACGGCTCCAGGGACCTGTCCTCGCTGCGCCGCTGCGTGTCGGCGGGCGAGAACCTGCCCGAGTCGACCTGGCACGCCTGGTACGAGTCGACGGGGCTGCGGATCATCAACGGCATAGGGGCGACGGAGCTGCTGCACATCTTCATCTCCGCCGCCGACGACCTGATCCGCCCGGGCACCACGGGCCTGCCGGTGCCGGGCTACCGGGCCCGGGTCGTCGACCCCCTGACGCTCTCCCCCGTACCGGACGGCGAACCGGGGCTGCTGGCGGTGCGCGGCCCCACGGGCTGCCGCTACCTGGCCGACGAGCGGCAGCGGGAGTACGTGCGGGACGGCTGGAACATCACCGGCGACACCTATGTGCGCGAGGCCGACGGCTACTTCCGCTACGTGGCCCGCGCCGACGACATGATCATCTCGTCGGGGTACAACATCGCGGGCCCCGAGGTCGAGGAGGCGCTGCTGCGCCACCCCGACGTGCGGGAGGCGGCGGTCATCGGCGTGCCGGACGAGCAGCGCGGCCAGATCGTACGGGCCTTCGTCGTGCTGCGGGACGGCCCGCCGCGCGACGAGCACACGGTCGAGTCGCTGCGTTCCTTCACCCGGGAGGAGATCGCGAGCTACAAGTGCCCGCGCGAGGTCGTCTTCCTTGACGCCCTGCCCCGCACGCCCACGGGGAAGCTGCAGCGCTTCCGGCTGCGCGACCTACAGTGATCGCGTGACCGAGCACACCCCCAGTTCACTGATCCTGACCTTCTTCGGCGCCTACGGCCGGGCCGACGGCTGGGACGGGCGGATACCCGTCGCCGGGCTGATCCGGCTGATGGGCGCCGTCGACGTGGACCCGCAGTCGGTGCGCTCGGCGGTCTCCCGGCTCAAGCGCCGCGGCCTGCTGGAGCCCGACCGGGTCGGCGGCGCCGCCGGCTACGCGCTGTCCGAGGACGCCCGGCAGTTGCTCGCCGACGGCGACCGGCGCATCTACGGTCACCCGGCCGGCGCAACGGAGGACCGGCAGTGGGTGCTCGCCGTCTTCTCCGTACCGGAGAGCGAGCGCAACAAGCGGCACCTGCTCCGCTCCCGCCTGGCCCGCCTGGGCTTCGGAACGGCCGCGCCAGGCGTGTGGATCGCGCCCGCCCGCCTCCACGAGGAGGCCGGGCACACCCTGCGCCGGCTCGGCCTGGAGGGCTACGTCGACCTCTTCACCGGCACCCACGACGGCTTCGAGCCGACCGTCGCGGCCGTGCGCCGCTGGTGGGACCTGGACGCCGTCGCCAAGCGCCACCTCGCCTTCCTCGACGCCCACGAGCCCGTGCTGCGCGCCTGGGCGGCCCGCCGTACGACCCCGCCGCAGGAGGCCTTCGCGGACTACCTGCGCGCCCTCGACTCCTGGCGCCGGCTCCCCTACGCCGACCCGGGCCTGCCGCCCGCCCTCCTCCCCTCCGGCTGGCCCGGCGGCCGCGCGGCGGCGGTCTTCGAGGGCCTGCACGCCCGGCTGCGCGACGCGGGCGCGGAGTTCGCGTACTCCGCCGACCCCGCGGCGTGACCGGCCTCCCCGGGTGATCGTCGGCAGGACGCAGGCCCGTACGGCGATCCGGGGGAACGCACATGACGGCTCCGCCCGGGCAGAGCCCCGCCACGGCGGGCGAGGCGGCCGTACTCGCGGCGTTCCTCGAACTCACCCTGCCCGAGGGCTACCGCGCGGAGCTGATCGACGGGGAGATCGTCGTCGCGCCGCCACCCGACGGCGACCACCAGGACGCGGTGGCCCGGCTGGCCCGTGCGGTCGTCGCGGAGTCCGCCGCCGATCTGTACGTCGCGTTCACCAAGGGTCTGGTCAGCCCGCTGGGGCGCTTCGTCCCCGACGCCGTCGTCGCCCCGAAGGGGCACTTCCGCGGACAGCCGCCCTGGGCCGACCCGGCCGGCGTGGTGATGGCGGTCCGGGTGACGACGGCGCGTCCGGCCAGGGACCGCGGCCCGCGACGACGCGGCTACGCGGCCGCCGGCATCCCCTTCTACCTGCTGGTGGACCGCACCGAGGGCACGGTCACCTTGTACGGCGAGCCGGACGCCGAGGACTACCGGCAGGACGTCCGCGTGCTGTTCGGCAAGGAGCTCGACCTCCCGGAGCCGTTCGCGTTCACCCTCGACACCTCCGCCTTCCGCTGACCCGCGCCCAGGGGCGCCTCACACGTCCAGCGTGAGCCGGGGCCGGGGTGCGTCGGTGCGGCCCGTGGGCGGGCGGCGGCTGCCGGCCTGGTACGGGAGGGGCCAGGGGGCGCCGGGGCCGGAGTAGCCCTGTTCCGCCGCGGCGTGCAGCGTCCAGTTGGGGTCGTAGAGGTGGGGGCGGGCCAGCGCGCACAGGTCGGCGCGGCCGGCGAGGATCAGGGAGTTGACGTCGTCCCAGGAGGAGATGGCGCCGACCGCGATGACGGGCACGCCGAGTTCGTTGCGGATCCGGTCGGCGTAGGGGGTCTGGTAGGAGCGGCCGAAGTCGGGGGCCTCGTCGGGGACCACCTGGCCGGTGGAGACGTCGATGGCGTCGGCGCCGCGGGCGGCGAAGGCCCTGGCGATCTCCACCGCGTCGTCGGCGGTCGTGCCGCCCTCGGCCCAGTCGGTGGCGGAGATGCGGACGGTCATCGGGCGGTCGTCGGGCCAGACCTCGCGGACGGCGTCGAAGACCTCCAGCGGGAAGCGGAGTCGTCCGGCCAGGTCGCGGCCGTAGGCGTCGGTGCGCCGGTTGGTGAGCGGCGAGAGGAAGGACGACAGCAGGTAGCCGTGGGCGCAGTGCAGTTCCAGCAGGTCGAACCCGGCGCGGGCACCGCGCGCGGCGGAGGCGGCGAACTGCTCGCGGATCGCGGCGAGCCCGGCGGTGTCCAGGGTGTGCGGGACCTGGCTGACGTGGGGGTGGTACGGCAGCGGGGAGGGAGCCGCGAGCGGCCAGTTGCCCTCGGGGAGCGGCTGGTCGATGCCCTCCCACATCAGCCGGGTGGAGCCCTTGCGGCCGCTGTGGCCGAGCTGGAGGCCGAGTGCGGCGCCGGGCCGGGCGTGCACGAAGTCGGCGACACGGCGCCAGGCGGCCTCGTGCCCGTCGTTCCACAGTCCCGCACAGCCGGGGGTGATCCGGCCCTCCGGGCTGACGCAGACCATCTCGGTCATGACCAGGCCCGCGCCGCCGAGGGCGCGGGCGCCGAGGTGGACGAGGTGGAAGTCGCCGGGGGTGCCGTCGGTGGCGGAGTACATGTCCATCGGCGAGACGACGACCCGGTTGCGCAGCGTCAGGCCGCGCAGGGTGAAGGGGGTGAACATGGGCGGGGTGTCGGGACCGGTGCCGAACTCCCGCTCCACCGAGGCGGTGAAGTCCGCGTCGCGCAGCCGAAGGTTGTCGTGGGTGACCCGGCGGCTGCGGGTGAGCAGGTTGAAGGCGAACTGCCGGGGCGGCTGGGCGGCGTACTGCTCCAGGTGCTCGAACCACTCCAGGCTGGCCCGCGCGGCGCGCTGCGTGCTGGCGACCACGGGCTTGCGCTCGGCCTCGTAGGCGGCGAGCGCCTCGGGCACGCCGGGCTGTTCGTGCAGGCAGGCGGCGAGGGCGAGGGCGTCCTCCATGGCGAGCTTGGTGCCGGAGCCGATGGAGAAGTGCGCGGTGTGGGCCGCGTCGCCGAGCAGCACGATGTTCCCGTGGCGCCAGCGCTCGTTGACGACGGTGGTGAAGGCGATCCACCGGGAGCCGTTGCCGCGCAGATTGTGGCCGTGCAGGGCGTCGGCGAAGATCTTCTCGCAGCGGGCGATCGACTCGGCCTCGTCCAGCCGGTCCAGGCCGGCGCGCCGCCAGACGTCCTCGTGCATCTCGACGATGAACGTGCTCCCGTCCGGCCGGAACGGGTAGCCGTGGGCCTGCATCACGCCGTGTTCGGTCTCGGCGATCTCGAAGCGGAAGGCGTCCAGGGCGAGGTCGGTGGCGAGCCAGATGTAGCGGCAGCGGTGCCCGGTGAGGATGGGCCGGAAGACGGCGGCGTGGGCGCCGCGGGTGGCGCTGCCCGCGCCGTCGGCGGCGACGACGAGGTCGTGGTCGCGGGCCAGCCGTTCGGCGGCCGGGGCGAGTTCGCGGGTGCGGACGCGCACGCCGAGGTCGCGGCAGCGGTCGTGGAGGATCGCCAGCAGCGTGCGCCGGTCCACCGCCGCGAAGCCGTGGCCGCCGGAGGTGACGGCACGCCCGCGGTGGTGCACGTCGATGTCGTCCCAGCGGGTGAACTCCCGTTGCAGGGCGCGGAAGACGACCGGGTCGGCGTGCTCGATGCCGCCGAGCGTCTCGTCGGAGAGCACGACGCCGAAGCCGAAGGTGTCCTCGGGCGCGCCGCGCTCCCAGACGGTGACCTCGCGTTCCGGGTCGATTCGCTTGAGCAGCGCGGCGGCGTAGAGCCCGCCGGGGCCGCCGCCGATGATGGCCACCCGCACGGCTACCGGCCCTTCCAGTTGGGGCTGCGCTTCCCGGTGAACGCCGCGTGGAACTCGGCGTAGTCCTCGCTGGTCATCAGGAGCGCCTGGGTCGCGGCGTCCATCTCCACGGCGGCGGCGAGCGGCATGTCGAGCTCCGCGGTGAGCAGCGCCTTGGTCTGCGCGTACGCCAGCGCGGGGCCTGCGGCCAGGCGTTTGGCGAGGGCGGCGGCGCTCGCGTCCGCCGTGCCGTCGCCGACGAGTTCGCTGACGAGGCCGATGCGGTCGGCCTCCTCGGCGCCCAGGGTGTCGCCGAGCATCAGCAGCCGGGTGGCGTGGCCGAGCCCGACGATGCGCGGCAGCAGGTAGGCGGCGCCCATGTCGGCGCCGGCGAGGCCGACCTTGGTGAAGAGGAAGGCGAAGCGGGCCGAGCGCTCGACGATCCGGAAGTCGGAGGCGAGCGCGATGACGGAGCCGGCGCCCGCCGCGACGCCGTGGACCGCGGCGACGACGGGGAAGGGGGCCTCGCGGATGGCACGGACGACCTGTCCGGTCATGCGCGTGAAGTCCAGGAGCTGACCGGCGCCCATGGCGAGGGTGGCGCCGATGATCTCGTCGACGTCCCCGCCGGAGCAGAAGCCGCGGCCCGCCCCGGCGAGCACCAGCACGCGGGTGTCACCGTGGTGCGGCAGTTCGGTGAGCAGGTCGCGCAGGTCGGCGTAGGCGCCGAAGGTGAGCGCGTTGAGCTTGTCGGGGCGGTCGAGGGTGACGGTGACGACGCCGTCCGCGCGCTCGACCCGCAGGTGCCGCCATTCCTCGGTACGGCCTGCGGAGCCTCGGTAGGGGCTCATGGGGCACGTCCTCCTTCACGGGGGAGGCAGGCTTGCCAACACCGCGAAGTTATCACTCCTTCGTGACCGCCGTCACGAGTGCGCGATACGTGCGGCGCCTCACGCGCCTCCCAGCGTGGCGACGAGCACGGCCTTGATGGTGTGCATCCGGTTCTCGGCCTGGTCGAAGACGATGGACCGCGCCGATTCGAAGACCTCGTCGGTGACCTCCAGCGAAGTCAGCCCGTGCCGTTCGTGGATCTCCCGGGCCAGGGTCGTGCCGAGGTCGTGGAAGGCGGGCAGGCAGTGCATGAACTTCGCGTCGGCGAGGCCGGTGGCCCGCAGCACGTCCGCGGTCACGGCGTACGGCTTCAGCAGCGCGATCCGCTCGTCCCAGACCTCGGCGGGCTCGCCCATCGACACCCAGACGTCGGTGTGGACGAACCGGGCGCCGGCGACGCCCTCGGTGACGTCCTCGGTGAGGGTGACGCGGGCGCCGCTCGCCTCGGCCAGGCGCCGGGCCTCGGCGACGACGGAGTCGTCCGGCCACAGTTGCTCGGGGGCGACGATGCGTACGTCCATGCCGAGGAGGGCGCCGGTGACCAGCAGCGAGTTGCCCATGTTGGAGCGGGCGTCGCCGAGGTAGGCGTACGCGGTCTCCTCCAGCGGGGCGGCGGAGTGCTCGGCCATGGTGAGCACGTCGGCGAGCATCTGGGTCGGGTGCCACTGGTCGGTGAGGCCGTTCCACACCGGCACCCCGGCGTGGGCGGCCAGTTCCTCGACGACCTCCTGGCCCGTTCCGCGGTACTCGATGCCGTCGAACATCCGGCCGAGCACCCGGGCGGTGTCCTTCACCGACTCCTTGTGGCCGAGCTGGGAGCCGGCCGGGTCCAGGTAGGTGGTGGAGGCGCCCTGGTCGGCCGCGGCGACCTCGAAGGCGCACCGGGTCCGGGTGGAGGTCTTGGCGAAGATCAGGGCGATGTTCCGGCCCGTGAGCCGCCGGACCTCGGCGCCCGCCTTCTTGGCCGCCTTCAGTTCGGCGGCCAGCTCCACCAGCCCGCGGAACTCCTCGGGGGCGAAGTCCAGCTCCTTGAGGAAGTGGCGGCCCGTGAGGTCGATGGCCATGGGGGCTCCTAGGTCGGGGTCGGCCGGGTGCCGAACATGAGTGCGCCGGGACCATGGAAGTCTATACGAATCGACGCATCCTTATACAGGCCCCAGCGCCCCCCGGTCCCGGCCGTCCGTCCCCGTCCCGGCCCCCTCCGTCCGCCGGCCCCCCGTCCGTCCGTCAGACAGGGTCCCGCTCGATGGGGCAGCTCATGCAGCGCGGGCCGCCGCGGCCGCGCCCCAGCTCGCTCCCGGGGATCTCTATGACCTCGATGCCGCGCTTGCGCAGGAAGGTGTTGGTGGTGACGTTGCGCTCGTAGGCCAGGACGACGCCCGGCTCCAGGGCGAGGACGTTGCAGCCGTCGTCCCACTGCTCACGCTCGGCGGAGTGGACGTCCTGCGTCGCGGTGAGCACGCGGATGTCGTCCAGGCCGAGGGCCGCGGCGATCGCCCGGTGCATGTGCTCCGGCGGGTGGTCGGTGACCTTGAGGTCACGCTCACCCGCGCCGGGCTCGATGGTGTACGAGCGCAGCATCCCCAGGCCCGCGTACTTGGTGAAGGTGTCGCCGTCGACCATGGTCATCACGGTGTCCAGGTGCATGAAGGCACGGCGCTTGGGCATGTCCAGGGCCACGATCGTGGTCGCCGAGCCCGCGTTGAACAGCCGCTGGGCCAGCATCTCCACGGCCTGCGGGGTGGTGCGCTCGCTCATGCCGATGAGGACGGCGCCGTTGCCGATCACCAGGACGTCGCCGCCCTCGATGGTGGACGGGTAGGCCGCCTGCCCCTCGGACCACACGTGGAAGGAGCCGCCCGCGAAGAGCGGGTGGTGGCGGTAGATCGCCTCGTAGTGGATCGTCTCGTGCCAGCGGGCCGGCCAGCGCATCGCGTTGATGCTGACCCCGTCGTAGACCCAGGCCGAGGTGTCCCGGGTGAAGATGTGGTTGGGCAGCGGGTCGACCAGGAAGTCGTCCAGGTCCATCACGTGGAAGCGGACCGAGGTGGGCTCGGCGAACCGGCCCAGGAACTCCCGCTTGGTCATGCCGCCGACCAGCGCCTCGGTCAGCTCGGCCGCGGACAGCTCGTCGAAGGCGGCGCGCAGGTGGTCGGTGACCACCGGGCCGTACTCCTTCTCGTCGAACACCCGGTCCAGCACCATGCGCCGCGCCTCGGGCAGGTCCAGCGTCTCCCGCAGCAGGTCACCGAAGAGGTGCACGGCCACGCCCCGGTCGCGCAGCACGTCGGCGAAGCCGTCGTGCTCGGCGCGCGCCCGGCGCACCCACAGGACGTCGTCGAAGAGCAGGGCGTCCTTGTTCGACGGCGTGAGCCTTTTCAGCTCCAGGTCGGGGCGGTGGAGGATGACGCGGTGCAGCCGCCCGGCCTCGGAGTCCACATGGAATGCCATGGAGCTAGACATTCCCACTTGGCAGGGGTTTACCGCCAGGGAGGGGCGGGCACGCGGGTGCCCGCCCCTCATCCGTCACAGGCGGGGGTCCACCGGCTCGGACTCCAGGGCCAGGACGGCGAAGACCGCCTCGTGGACGCGCCACAGGGGCTCGCCGCCGGCGAGCCGGTCCAGCGCCTCCAGGCCCAGCGCGTACTCGCGCAGCGCGAGGGAGCGCTTGTGGCCCAGGGCCCGGGAACGGAGCCTGACCAGCTGGTCCGGCCGGGTGTACTCGGGACCGTAGATGATCCGCAGGTACTCCCGGCCCCGGCACTTCACGCCGGGCTGGACCAGCCGGTTGCCGTCCTCGGTGCGCACCAGCGCCCCGAGCGGCTTGACGACCATGCCCTCGCCGCCGGCCTCCGTCATCTCCAGCCACCACCGCGTGCCGGCCGCCACCGACTCCTCGTCGCCGGTGTCGACCACCAGCCTGCGGGTCTCCTGGAGCAGCCCCGTCGGGTCGTTCGCCACCAGACGGTCGATCAGCGCCAGCTGCTCGTCGTGCGGGAGCGCGGCGAGACTGCGGCCCTGGGCGGCCAGGATCTGGAAGGGCGCCAGACGGACCCCGTCCAGGCCCTCCGTCGTCCAGCAGTAGCGCCGGTAGGCCTCGGTGAAGGCGGCCGCGTCCGCGGACCGCCCGCGCTGCCGTTCCAGCAGGGCCGCCACGTCGGTGCCCCGCGCGACGGCGGACTCCAGGGCGGCGAGCGCGCCGGGGAAGACCGCGCCGGAGGCGGCGCCCACCGCGGCGTACTGCTTGCGCAGCAGGCCGGAGGCCTTCAGCGACCAGGGCATCAGCTCGGCGTCGAGCAGCAGCCAGTCCGTGCCGAGCTCCTCCCACAGCCCGGCGGCGGTGACGGAGGCCCGCAGCCGCTCCAGGACCTGCTCGGTGACGGCCGGGTCGTCGAAGAACGGACGGCCCGTGCGGGTGTGCAGGGAGCCCGTCACGCCGCCGGTCACCCCGAAACGCTCGCCGGCGGCCTCCGCGTCGCGGCACACCAGCGCCACGGCCCGGGAGCCCATGTGCTTCTCCTCGCAGAGCACCTGGCCGACGCCGTCCGCCTGGTAGGCGGCGAACGCCTCGTGCGGGTGCTCCAGGTAACCCTCCAGCTGCGAGGTCGCGCACGGCGACATCGTCGGCGGCAGGTACATCAGCAGCCTCGGGTCGACCGCGAAGCGGCTCATCACCTCCAGCGCGGCGGCCGCGTTCTCCTCGCGGACGGCGACCCTGCCGTGGTGCACGGTCTCCACGACACGGCGGCCGCTGACGTCGGCGAGGTCGAGCGGCCGCCCGTCGTGGCCGCCGGGGGCCTCGCTCGCCAGCGGCTTGGCCGGTTCGTACCAGACCCGCTCGGCGGGCACGTCGACGATCTCGCGCTCGGGCCAGCGCAGTGCCGTCAGCCGGCCGCCGAAGACGGCGCCGGTGTCCAGGCAGATCGTGTTGTTGATCCACGAGGTGCTCGGCACCGGCGTGTGGCCGTAGACGACGGCGGCGCGGCCGCGGTAGTCCTCGGCCCACGGGTAGCGCACGGGCAGGCCGAACTCGTCGGTCTCGCCGGTGGTGTCGCCGTACAGGGCGTGCGAGCGGACCCGGCCGGAGGTGCGGCCGTGGTACTTCTCGGGCAGGCCGGCGTGGCAGACGACCAGCTTGCCGCCGTCGAGCACGTAGTGGCTGACGAGTCCGCCGATGAACTCGCGCACCTGCTCCCGGAAGGCGGGGTCCTTCTCGTCCTCCTGCTCCAGCTGCTCGATGGTCTCGGCGAGGCCGTGGGTGTGCTGGACCTGCTTGCCCCTGAGCCAGCGGCCCAGCTTGTTCTCGTGGTTGCCGGGCACGCACAGGGCGTCGCCGGAGGCGACCATGGCCATGACGCGGCGCAGCACGCCGGGGCTGTCGGGGCCGCGGTCGACGAGGTCGCCGACGAAGACGGCGGTGCGGCCCTCGGGGTGCGCGCCGTCGACGTAGCCCAGCTTGCCGAGCAGGGTCTCCAGCTCGGAGCTGCAGCCGTGGATGTCGCCGATGATGTCGAACGGGCCGGTGAGCTCGCGCTTGTCGTTGTAGCGGCGTTCCAGCACGACCTCGGCCGCGTCGACCTCCTCGGCGCCGCGCAGGATGTGCACCTTGCGGAAGCCCTCGCGCTCCAGCTGCCGCAGCGAGCGGCGCAGCTCGCGCTGCTGGCGCTGCACGACGTGCCGGGGCAGGTGCGCGCGGTCGGGGCGGGAGGCGTTCCGCTCGATGCAGACCTGCTCGGGGACGTCGAGGACGATCGCGATGGGCAGCACGTCGTGCTCGCGGGCGAGCCGCAGCAACTGGCGGCGGCTCTCCTGCTGCACGCTGGTGGCGTCGACGACGGTGAGCCGGCCGGCGGCGAGCCGCTTGCCCGCGATGTAGTGCAGCACGTCGAAGGCGTCACCGGTGGCGGCCTGGTCGTTCTCGTCGTCGCTGACGAGGCCGCGGCAGAAGTCCGAGGAGATCACCTCGGTGGGCTTGAAGTGGCGCCGGGCGAACGTCGACTTGCCGGAGCCGGTGGTGCCGACCAGGACGACGAGGGACAGGTCGGTCACCGGGAGGGTGCGCTTGCCGGTCATGCGGACGTGACCTCCTTCGCGGTCGTGGTGGTGGACGTGGTGGTCGTGGTGGTCGTGGTGGGCGTGGTGGATGTCATGGCCGTGGCGGTCAGGGTGAAGACGGCCATCTGGGTGGGTGGGCCGACCTCGGGGTCGTCGGGGCCGACGGGGACGAAGCGGACGTCGTAGCCGTGCCGTCCGGCGACCTGCCCGGCCCACGAGCGGAACTCCTCGCGGGTCCACTCGAAGCGGTGGTCCGCGTGCCGCACGTGCCCGGCGGGCAGCGTCTCCCAGCGCACGTTGTACTCGACGTTCGGCGTGGTCACGACCACCGTCGCGGGGCGTGCCGAGCCGAAGACGGCGTACTCCAGGGCGGGCAGCCGGGGCAGGTCGAGGTGCTCGACGACCTCGCTGAGCACCGCGGCGTCCCAGCCCTTGAGCCGGGCGTCGGTGTACGTCAGGGAACCCTGCACCAGCCGGACGCGGGAGGACTGCCGCTCGCCCATGCGGTCCAGCCGCAGCCGCCGCGCCGCCTCGCCCAGGGCTCGGGACGACACGTCGACGCCGAGGACCTCGGTGAAGCGGACGTCCTTGAGCAGGGCGCCGACCAGCTGGCCCTGTCCGCAGCCGAGGTCGAGGACCCGGTTGGCGCCGGCGCCGCGCAGCTCCGCCAGGATCGCCTCGCGGCGCTGCACCGCCAGCGGCAGCGGCTTCTCCTCGGTGTCCACCTCCTCGTCGACGGCGTTGTCCAGTTCCTCGGCCTCGCTGTCGTCGGCCTCGGCGAGCCGGGCCAGCTCCAGCCGCTCCATGGCCTGCCGGGTCAGCGACCAGCGGCGGGCCAGGTAACGGCTGGTGATCAGCCGCTGCTCCGGGTGGTCGGCGAGCCATCCGTCGCCCATGCGCAGCAGCTTGTCGACCTCGTCGGGCGAGACCCAGTAGTGCTTGGCGTCGTCCAGGACCGGGAGCAGCACGTACAGGTGCCGCAGGGCCGCGGACAGCCGCAGCTCGCCCTCGAGGGCCAGCCGCACGTAGCGCGAGTCGCCCCAGGCGGGGAACTGCTCGTCCAGCGCGACCGGTTCGGCCTCTACCGTCCAGCCCAGCGGCTCGAAGAGCCGGTGGACGAGCGCGGCGCCACCGCGCGCGGGCACGGCGGGGATCTCGATCCGCAGCGGCAGGGGCTGCGCCGCACGCTCGGGACGCGCGTCGCAGACGCCCCTCAGGGCGCTGGCGAACACCGTACGGAGGGCGACCGCCAGCAGTGAGGAGGCGGCGTACGGCCGGTCGTTGACGTACTGGCCGAGCGCCGAGTCGGGAGCTCCGCCCCGGCCCTTGCCCTTGCCGCGCCGGACCAGCGCCACCGGATCCACCTCCAGCAGCAGCGCTGCGGTGCACCGTTGCTCGGACGCCAGGGGGTAGAAGACGTGGGCGTCGCCGTAGGAGGTCGAGAAGACCTGGGCCTTGTCCGGATGCTTGTGCAGCAGGAAGCCGAGGTCCGTGGCGGGCACGCCGCCACTGCCGGTGGTCGTTATCGTCAGGAACACCGCCTGAGTATCGCCTGACCGCCACCGCCCCGAACAGCGGATTTCCCCGGCCCCGCGGCGAGCGAGCGGGCGAGGGCGGATATCTGCGCGGGACCGACCCGGCAGCATCCCCCGATGAGCCGGGCACCGGCCCGTTGCCACCCGGAGGCCAGGGCCGGGTCGAAGGCCGGACCGCCGCGCCAGGCGCGGGCCCGTTCGTCCCAGGCCTCACCGCTGTTGGGGTAGACGACCACGGGCAGGTCCACGGTCGCCGCCGCCGTCTCCACGGCGCGGGCGGCGTCCGCCGGGTCGCAGCAGTTCACGCCGACGGCGATCACCGCCTCCGTGTCCGCCGCGATCCGGAAGGCCTCCTCCAGCGGCTGCCCGGCCCGGGTCCCCCCGCCCGCGACGGTGTAGCTCAGCCAGACCGGCACCCCGAGGCCCTCGACGATCCTCAGCATCGCCTCCGCCTCGTCGGTGTCCGGCACGGTCTCCAGCGCGAGGACGTCCGGGCCGGCACCGGCCAGCGTCTCGATCCTGGGCCGGTGGAAGCGCTCCAGTTCCGCGACGCCCAGCCCGTAGCGGCCCCGGTACTCGCTGCCG
The DNA here is from genome assembly GCF_055635295.1 of Streptomyces sp. NPDC111520. NCBI lineage: Bacteria > Bacillati > Actinomycetota > Actinomycetes > Kitasatosporales > Streptomycetaceae > Streptomyces > Streptomyces sp. NPDC111520. Next base: position 410,121 of record NZ_JBVKBW010000005.1, read on the forward strand.
TCCGCGAGCATCGCGCCGTACGGTCCGACGGAGGCCGCCACCCACACGTCGTCTCGGTCGCGGGCGGCGGAGCGGGCGAGGGCGACGCTGCGCCGCAGCAGGGCGGTCGCCTCCTCCCGTCCGATGCCGCGCGCGGCGAAGCCCTCGTAGGTGGCCTGGTAACTGGCGGTGATGAGCACCCGCGCGCCCGCGCGCAGGTAGGCGGTGTGGGCCGCCTCGATCTGCTCCGGCGCGTCGGCGAGCAGCCGTGCGGACCAGAGCGCGTCGCCCAGGTCGCAGCCCTGGTCGGCGAGCTGGTTGGACAGCCCGCCGTCGAGGACGACGGTGCCCTCGGCGAGGGCCTGTGCCAGGGGCCGGGCGGGTGCGGGCATCGCGGGTGCTCCTCGTGTGGTGTGCCGGGCTCAGCCGAGCTGCGACTGGACCTGGGAGGCGATCAGTTCCAGGTGCCCGAGGTCGCTCAGGTCCAGGATCTGCAGGTAGAAACGGGTGGCGCCGAGCTCGCCGTAGCGGCCGATCTTGTCGACGACCTCGGCGGGAGAACCCGCGAGGCCGTTGGCCTTGAGCTCGTCGACCTCACGGCCGATGGCCGCGGCCCTGCGGGCGACCTCGGCGTCGTCCTTGCCGACGCACGCGATGAGGGCGTTGGAGTAGACGATCTCGTCCTTGCCCCGGCCGTGCTCCTCGGCGGCCTCCCGCACGCGGGCGAACTGCGTGGCGGTGTCCTCCAGCGAGCCGAACGGCAGGTTGAACTCGTCCGCGTAGCGGGCGGCGAGCCGCGGGGTACGCCTGGCTCCGCTGCCGCCGATGAGGACGGGGACCTTCGCCTGGGCGGGCTTGGGCAGGGCCGGGGAGTTCTCGACCGTGTAGTGCGTGCCCTTGAAGTCGAAGGTCTCCCCCACCGGGGTGCCCCACAGCCCGGTGACGATGGCGAGCTGCTCCTCGAACCTGGCGAACTTCTCCTTCGGGAAGGGGATGCCGTAGGCGGCGTGCTCCTCCGCGTACCACCCGGCGCCCAGGCCCAGCTCGACGCGGCCGCCCGACATCTGGTCCACCTGCGCGACCTGGATGGCGAGCACACCGGGCAGCCGGAAGGTGGCCGCCGTCATCAGGGTGCCGAGCCGGATCCGCTTGGTCTCGCGGGCGAGGCCGGCCAGGGTGATCCACGCGTCGGTCGGCCCCGGCACACCGTCGACGTCGCCCATCTTGAGGTAGTGGTCGGAGCGGAAGAAGGCGTCAAACCCGAGCTCCTCGGTCGCCTTGGCGACGGAGAGCAGAGTGTCGTACGAGGCCCCCTGCTGGGGCTCGGTGAAGATTCGAAGATCCATGACTCCATCCTGCACCTCCCGGCTCCGGATCGACCGGCAAGCCGCCCTGTGTGGCCCCCTCGCGGGCCCGGGGCGGCGGCAATCCGCCAACTCCGCTTCCGTTGCGTCGGCTTGGTCCTCATGCGCCCTCCCGCTGCCGTGCCTCGACCGCGCGCAGGAGCACACCCACCCGGTCCTTGGACTCGTCGGCGGCGTCGACCGCCTCGATGCACTGCCAGTACTCCGTCTCGCTCTCGGCGGTGCAGGCCACCGAGACCAGGGCCATGCCCAGCTCCGACAGCAGTTCGCGCAGCTCACGCAAGGTCCCGGCCGGTTCGCGCACTCCGGTGAGCAGGGACGCGCGCAGCGGCCCGGACGGCACCCCCGGAGGTCCCGTGGCGCCGCACGCCCGGCCGCCCGCCTCGCAGACGGAGAAGCCGGGTGTGCGCAGCTCGGGCGCCCCGTGGAGCGCGAGATGGCTGCCGATGGCCTCCGTCAGCGCCTGCACCTGCCAGGCCTCCGCCATCAGCTCACGTTCGGTCCCGCCGCCCCTCAGCGCCTCCCGCGTGGCCCGGATCAGCCGTACCGCGTCCATCACGACGCACCTCCGCCCCGTCTTCGCCCCGTCGATCGTTCCTCACTCAGAGTGACCGATCGTGACGCGATGGGGAAGTGGCCGGTTCCCGCCTGTGGACAACGCGGTCACCTGTCCGTGTGAACCGCGTGCGGAGGCCTGCGCGACGGCCCTCGGCCCGCCGGCGTGCGGGGGGGGTCAGTCCCCGGCGCCCGGCAGCGGGAAGCGCAGCTCGTTGCGGTCGATCTTCGCGGACAGGGCCTCGAGCACGTCCACACCGAGCACTTCGCAGAACTGCAGCAGGTAGGCGAGCACGTCCGCCACCTCGTCCCGCACCCGGTGCGCACTGTCGGGGTCCTCCATGACCCCGGCCGCCTGTTCGGGCGTGAGCCACTGGAAGATCTCCAGCAGCTCGGACGCCTCGACGCTCAGGGCCACGGCCAGGTTCTTGGGCGTGTGGTACGGCTCCCAGCGGCGTGCGGCCGCGAAGGCGGCCAGCCTGCGCTGCAGCGCGTGCAGATCCTCGGTCACACCCGCAGGTCTACCCCATCGCCGCCGCGTGCTGCGGCGGGGTCTGCCCGGCCGGCGGGGCCACAGGGGCCGGCGCCTCCGGGCCGGTGCCCTGCGCCGGCACCCGTTCCCGGTCGGCCGCGGCGCTCCCCAGGCGCAGCAGGGTCAGCCCCTCCGCGCCGTCGGCGACGGCGGAATCGTGCACCGTGCCGAGCAGCCTGATGTGGCCGCGTTCGGCGACCAGCGCGGCCAGCGCCAGCAACTGCCGCGACTGCGCCCGGTCCAGGCCGGTGTCGAGGCCGTCCGCGAGCACGGTGAGGACCTGCACGGCGTCCGGCACCTCCCCGCTGGTGTCCACCTCCAGCACGCCGGGACCGGTCAGCAGCACCAGCGCCAGCGCGAGGAAGCGCAACTCCCCGTCGCCGAGCCGGTCCACCGGCACGAGCCCCAGCGGCCCCCGGTCGACGGCCGCCACCACGGACTCCGCGTAGGCCCCCGTCCCCGGCTCTCCGGCGGGGATCACCGTCAGGCCCTCGACGGGCGGGCTGCACACCGCCCGCAGCGCACCGACCAGCGCCGCGTGCCGCGTACGGCACTCGCCCTGGGTGCGCCGCAGCACCGCCGAGAGGTTGTCGCAGCTGCCGCGCAGCAGGCCGTCCGCGACGCGCGCCGGCTCCCGCATCGTGTGCGGACGGGGGTCGACGGGGAACACCCCGCGCAGTGCGAGCACCACCTGCTCGGCGGCGGCGAGGACCAGCCGCTGCCCTTCCGTGGTGCCCGCCACGCGCAGCGGCAGCAGGGAGGTGGCCAGCCGGTCGTCGGGAAGCGGGGCCCGGGTCACCGGGACGAGCCCGGCCGTGTGCCAGGCCGCCTGGACCGTACGCCGTCCCGGGTCGCGCAGCGCGGTGGCGAGCAGGGTCTCCCCGCCGCCGGTCAACCGCTCGCCGACGATGCGCAGTTCCGGTTCGGTCTGCACGGCCACGTCGAGTACGACGGGACCGATCGCGCCGTCGACCGTGCAGCCGATGCGGAAGCCTCGGCGGCCCTCCGCGTCGGGCTTGGCCGCGTGGGGCACGCAGGCCGCCACTCCCCCGCGTACGCCCTCGAACGCCATGGACAGTTCCTCGCCGGCGGCCAGCCGGCCGAGCAGCCCCAGCCCCTCCAGGACACTGGACTTGCCGGTGCCGCTCGCTCCCGCCAGCAGGGTGAGCGGCCCGAGCGGGAAGCTCGCGCCGCGGTGCGACTTGAAGGCGGAGAGCCGCAGTTCGGTGACGACCGGCCGGTCACGCTTCGTGCTCATGGACGCGAACGTAGCGGCGGCGCGCGGTGCCGAACCGTTCCGCCGGGCCGGCGGTCCTCCGAAAGTGGGTAAGCCCGGCGAGGCGACGGTTAATGTGGCGGGGTGACCGGATACGTGGCGCTCCTGCGCGGGATCAACGTCGGGCCGACGACCATGCTCCCGATGCAGGACCTGCGCCGGCTGCTGGAGGAGATCGGCGGCACGTCCGTGCGCACCCATCTGCGGAGCGGCAACGCCCTGTTCGAACACGAGCGGGACGATCCCGGGAAGCTCGCGGAGGCGCTGGAGGCGGGGATCGCCGCCGCGTTCGACGGGCGGAAGGTACCGTGCCTCGTCCGTGAGGCGGCCGGACTCGCGGGGGTCGTCGAGCGCAACCCCTTCGACATGACGGGCGTCGACCCCGCGCGCTTCCTGGTCACCTTCCTGTCGGGGCCGGTCGAGCCCGACCGGATCGCCGGCCTGGACCCGGCCGGCTTCGCGCCCGACGAGTTCCGCCCGGGCGAGCGCGAGATCTACGTGCACTGCCCCGGCGGGGTGCAGAAGACCCGGCTCTCCCACGCGCTGTGGGAGAAGCACCTGGGGCTGACGGCCACCGCCCGCAACTGGAACACCGTGACCCGCCTGGCGGCGATGGCCGCGGAGTGACGGGGCGGGGCCGGCGTGCGCCCCGTCACCACCGCTGCCCGGCGCCGCCCGGGTACCGGCCGGCGCCGCCGCGCCGGACTCAGCCCAGGCCCCAGCCCGTCCCGAGCCGGTACGCCGCGCACAGGTTGACGTCCAGCATGTAGGCCGCGGCCGTGCCGCACTGGGCCGCCCCGCTGCCCGGGTCGACGGGCTGGCCGTGGCCCATGCCCGTGATGCTGTACGTCTCGACGACCGCGGCGCCGGAGGCGTCCCTGTACGTCCGGTGCGGGAAGCCCGCGACGGTGTCGGAGGCGTCGGCGGTCTGGTCGGTGCCGTGCACGTCCGTCCACTGCCGTACGAGGTCGTCCATGTTGACGGGCTTGACCGTGTAGTCGGCGGTGCCCTGGAAGACGGTCAGCCGCGGCCACGGACCCGTGTACCCGGGGAAGGCGGCGGCGACCCGGTCGCCCCACTGCCCGGGCGTCTGGGTCGCGCCGACGTACATGCACACGTACGGCGAGCCCGCCGCCTGCGCGCAGCCGTACGGCAGGCCGGCGACCACGCCGCCCGCGGCGTAGACGTCGGGGTAGGCCGCCATCATCACCGCGGTCATGGCGCCGCCCGCGGAGAGCCCGGTGACGTACACCCGCGACGGATCGGCACCGGTGTCGGCGACCTGGCGGGCGGTCATCTGCCGGATGGAGGCGGCCTCGCCCTGGCCGCGCGCGATGTCGCCGGTCTGGAACCAGTTGAAGCACTGGCTGAGGTTGTTGGCCGCGGTCTGCCCGGGCAGCACCACGGAGAAGCCCCAGCGGTCCGCCAGCGCGGTCCAGCCGCTCTGGGTGCCGTATCCCTGGGCGTTCTGGGTGCAGCCGTGGAGGGCGACGACGACGGGCCTGCCCTGCGGCAGCCCGGCGGGGACGTAGCGGTACATCCGCAGCCCGCCCGGGTTGCCGCCGAAGCCGGTCACCTCCTCGATCGTCCCGGCGGCGTGGGCGGGTCGGACGGGGACGAGCGCGGCGAGGAGCGCCACGAGGACGGCGAGCAGGGCGGCACGCGGGCGGCCCCGTTGGAATGCGGCTCTGAGTGAGGTCATGCGCCGGACGGTAGGAGCGCCGCGACGCCCGCGACATGGCCCGGGGCACCACAACGCGGAGGCCGCGCGTGGTGCCCCGGACCGCTCAGCCGCGCCGGTACCCGGGCGGCACCGGGGGTTCGCCGCGGACCTCCCGGTAGTGGTCGAAGGCGTACTCCAGGGCGCCCTCGCCGCCGGTCAGGGCGGGCAGACGGCGGCCGGGGGCAACCGGACCCCGGCCGGCGGCGCCGGCACGGCTCAGGGGACGAGCACCATGCGGAAGCGCGCGGCGCCGGACATCATGCGGGCGAAGGCCTCGTTGACCTCCTCCAGCGGCACCGTCTCGGTCATCGGGCGGATCCCGGCGAGCGCGCTGAAGTCCATGGTGTGCTCGACGTCGCGCGAGGTCCCCGACGGGTGGCCGACGACGGTGCGGGAGGTCAGGATCAGCTGCGCCGGCGTGATCGGCATGGGGTCGGGGGCGATGCCGACCACGATCAGTTCGCCCCGGGTCCGGAGCCCCTCGACGCCCGCCGCCATGGCCTGCGAATTGGAGGCGGTGGCGAGCACGACCTTGGCCCCGCCGAGTGCCTGCAGCTCCTTGACGATGTCGCTCGCCGAGCTGTCGACGTAGTGGTGGGCGCCGAGTTGCCGTGCCAGCTCCCGCTTGTCCTCGCCGCGCGCGACGGCGACCGTCTCGTAGCCGGACTTGGCCGCGTACTGCACCGCCAGGTGCCCGAGACCGCCGATGCCGATCACCGCGACGAGGTCACCGGGCCGGGCGGAGCTCTTCCTGAGGGCGTTGTACGTGGTGACGCCCGCGCAGCCGAGCGGAGCAGCGTCGACCGCGGTCAGCGCGTCGGGGACGTGCGCCAGCGCGTTGACGGGGGCGACCATGTGGGTGGCGTAGCCGCCCTCGTACGCCCAGCCGGGCACCTGGAGGTTCCGGCAGTCGACGAAGTCGCCCTCGCGGCAGGGCCGGCAGTGCCCGCAGTGACCGCCGAACCAGCCGACCCCCACGCGATCGCCCACCGTCCAGTGCCGCACGCCCTCACCGAGGGCGTCGATGCGTCCGGCGACCTCGTGGCCCACCACCAGGGGGAAGGTGATGTGGGGGAAGGCGTTGTGCACGAAGCCGGCGTCGCTGCGGCAGACGCCCGAGGCCTCCACCGCGATACGGACGTGGCCGGGCGCGGGCTCCGGCAACTCGCGCTCGACGATCTCGAATTCTCCGCCCGGTTCGGAGACCTGGGCCACGCGCATGGAGTTCATTGCCCGTCCGCTGTGTGAGGGGTTGCGGCGCGTAGCGCCCGTCGCACCCATCGTGACCCCCGGGCCGGGTTTTCTCGCGCCGGACACCGGTCGCCGGGCCCGTCGGCGAGGGGCGTAGGCTGCGCCCAGCCGACCGAGGGACGATCATGAAACTGCCCGCCGACCTGCTCGACCTCCTGCACCGCCCGAGCCTGTGCTTCCTGGCGACCACCATGCCGGACGGCTCGCCGCAACTGACCCAGACGTGGGTCGACACCGACGGCGAGCACGTGCTCGTCAACAGTGTGCGCGGCCACGTGAAGACGCGGAACATCGCACGGGACCCGCGGGTGGCCGTCGCCGTCTCCGATCCGGAGGACCCCTCCCGCTACTTCCAGGTCCGCGGGCGGGTGCGCGAGGTGGTCACGGAGGGCGCGGAGGACCACATCGAGAAGCTCGCGCACAAGTACACCGGCGCGCCCTACCCCTGGTACGGCGGCCGTGACCAGGTACGTGTGCTGTTCGTGATCGAGGCCGAGAGCATCAGCGGCACGGCCTGACCCGCACGGCTCCGCGGCCGCCGCGGGCCGCCGTGGGCGGCCGCGGACGCCCGGCCCGTTCAGCCCGCCGCGCCGGGCGCGCGTTCGATGACCGCGGCCAGGTCGGTCCCCGCGGGGAGGGTGCCGAAGGCCAGGCCCCGGTCGCCGGCCAGGCGGGAGGCGCAGAAGGCGTCCGCGACGGCGGGCGGCGCGTGGCGGACGAGCAGCGAGCCCTGCAGGACCAGCGCCAGGCGCTCGACCAGGCGGCGGGCGCGCAGCGGGGCGTCCTCGGTGAGCACCAGCTCGCCGCGTACCCGGCGCCAGGCGTCGTCCAAGCGGGCGTCGCCGCCCGTGGCGGCCTCCACCTCGGCGCGGAAGGCCTCCAGCGACTCCGGCTCACGGGCGAGGGCGCGCAGCACGTCCAGGGCGTTGACGTTGCCGGAGCCCTCCCAGATGCCGTTCAGGGGAGCCTCGCGGTAGAGCCGGGGCATGCCGGACGCCTCGTCGTAGCCGTTGCCGCCCAGGCACTCCAGGGCCTCCGCGACAGCGGCGGGCTGCCGCTTGCACACCCAGTACTTGCCGACGGCGGTGGCCAGGCGCAGGAACGCCCGCTCCCCTTCGTCCCCACCCCGGGCCCGGTCGACGGCTCCGGCGACGCGCAGCGCGAGGGTGGTGGCGGCCTCGGACTCCAGGGCGAGGTCGGCGATGACGTTGCGCATCAGGGGCTGGTCGATCAGCCGCGCCCCGAACACCGAGCGGTGCCGGACGTGGTGGGCCGCCTGGGCGAGTGCGGCGCGGGTGCCGGAGGCGGAGCCGAGGATGCAGTCCAGCCGGGTCATGGTGACCATCTCGATGATGGTCCGCACCCCTTGGCCCTCGGCACCGACCAGCCAGGCCACGGTGTCGTCGAACTCCGGCTCGCTGCTGGCGTTGCTGCGGTTGCCGAGCTTGTCCTTCAGCCGCTGGATGCGGAAGGTGTTGCGGCTGCCGTCCGGCAGGACCCGGGGCACCAGGAAGCAGGACAGCCCCGCGGGGGCCTGGGCCAGCACGAGGAACAGGTCGTTCATGGGCGCGCTGGTGAACCACTTGTGCCCGCGCAGCCGCCAGGTGCCGTCCGGCCGCTCGGTGGCGGTGGTGGTGTTGGCCCGCACATCGGTGCCGCCCTGCTTCTCGGTCATCCCCATGCCGGCGAGCAGCCCGCGCTTGCCGGCGGGCGCGCGCAGCCCCGGGTCGTAGACGCGGCTGGTGAGCAGCGGCTCGTACACCGCCGCCAGGTCGGGTGCGGCGCGCAGCGCCGGGACGACGGCGTAGGTCATGGACACCGGGCAGCCGTGGCCGGCCTCCGCGGTGCTCCACACCATGAAGCCGGCCGCGCGGGCCACGTGCGCGCCGGGCCGCTCGTCGGCCCAGGGCGCTCCGGCGAGGCCCTCGGTGAGGGCGACCTCCATGAGCGCGTGGTAGGAGGGGTGGAAGTCCACCTCGTCGACACGGTTGCCGTACCGGTCGTGGGTGCGCAGCACCGGCTCGTAGCGGTTGGCCTCCTCCGCCCAGCGCTGCACCTGCTCGGAACCGGCCAGCCGCCCGAGGCGGTGCAGGTCGTCTGCGTACCATCCGGCGCCCTCGCGGCGCAGGCCCTCCAGCAGCACGGCGTCTTCGGCGACGTCGTGGCCGACCAGCGGCGGGGCCTGGTTGGTCACCTCGTGCGTGCGACCGGCGGGGTCGCTGCGGGGCGCGGCATCTGCGCTCGCGGTCATGGCGTCGGGCCCTTCGTGGTCGTGGGGATGCGGACGGCGGGCGCGGCGCCCGCGCAGCGCAGGGACACCGCCACCAGCTCGGTGACGAGGTGGTCGGCGGCGACGTCGTCGGCGGGGACGGACAGCGGGTCCACCAGGACCTCGCCGATGGCCCCGGTCAGCGCGGCCGCGGTGACCTCGGGGTCCTGGGCGGGCAGCAGTCCGGCGGCGATCCCCTCGCGGACCACCTCGGCGAATACGGCACGGTAGCGGCGCCGGAAGTCCAGCCGCTCCGCGCCGACCGCGGGTTCCGCGGGGGCCGCGAGCAGGGCGTGGGCCAGCCCCCGGTTCTCCATCGCGCGACGGGCGAAGACGGTGACGCCTAGGGTCAGCCGCCGCACCGGATCGCCGCCGCCGTCGCGCAGCACCTCCCCGAGCACCTCGACCTCACGGCCCGAGGCCCGGCGGAACACCTCGACCGCGAGCGCGCCCTTGGAGGGGAAGTGCTGGTACACGGTGCCCACCGACATGCCGGCCGCGGCCGCCACCGCCGTGACGGACGCGTTCGCCCAGCCCACCTCGGCGACGACGGCCGTGGCCCGCGCCACCAGGTGCTCCCTGGCGGCGGCCAGGCGGTCCTGCACCGCGGGCGTCTTCCGGTAGGCCATGCCAACAAGTGAAGCACCGTTCAGAGCTTCAGGCCAGCCCTCGCCCGCCCCCCGCTTCGGGGGCCGGGCGGGGTGCCGCACGGCACCGGAACCCCGCCCGGCCCCGCCGGATCACTCTCCCGAGGCGACGGTGGGCCGGCGCAACTGCACCTCGGCCCCGGTCTGCTTGAAGGACTCCGCGGACACCGGGACGAGCACCGCGTCGCGGTGGAAGTCACGGAGGTTGACCGACCCGCAACTGATCATCGTCGAGGTGATCTTGGCCCGGGTCCGCTCCACGTTGTCGTACAGGCTGCCGGCGTAGGGCACGTAGCCGTCGACGCCCTCCTCGAAGGCCATCTGCCCGCGCTGCCCGTAGCGGGCCGCGTTCTGCGCCCGCCGCGAGCCCTCGCCCCAGTACTCCTTGTACCACTGGCCGCCGATCTGCAGCTTCCGCGACGGGCTCTCGTCGAGCCGGGCGAAGTAGCGGCCGAGCATGATGAAGTCCGCCCCCATCGCCAGCGCCATCGCCATGTGCGAGTCGTTGAGCAGGCCCCCGTCGCAGCACAGCGGGACGTGCACCCCGGTCTCCGCGGCGTAGGCGTCGCGCTCCTGGACCACGTCCAGCAGTGCGGAGGCCTGCCCGCGGCCGATCCCCTTCTGCTCCCGGGTGGTGCAGATGGCACCGCCTCCGATCCCGACCTTCACGAACGCCGCGCCCGCGTCGGCGAGATAGCGGAAGGCACGGCCGTCGACGACGTTGCCCGCGCCGACGAAGACGTCCCCTCCGTACGTCTCCCGGGCGAATTCCAGGGTCCTCGCCTGGTAGACGGAGTAGCCGTCGGAGGAGTCCAGGCACAGCACGTCCGCACCGGCCTCCACCAGGGCGGGGATGCGGTCCTTGAAGTCACGGGAGTTGATGCCGGCGCCCACCCGCAGGCGCTTCTCGCCGTCCACGCTCGCGCGGTGGTACGTCTTGTGGGCCTGGTAGTCCCGCTTGAGGACCAGGGAGACGAGCCGGTCGCCCTCGACCACCGGCAGGACGTCCAAGTGGTGCTGCCAGATCAGCTCGTTCGCCTCGGAGAGCGAGACCGAGGCCGGCGCGGTGACCAGTACGTCCCGGCCGCGCATCCGGTGGGCGGCGGGCTCGTCGGCCCCGTGCCGCTCCAGGTGGAAGTCGTCGAGGCTGATGATGCCCAGGAACCCGCCGTCCGCCTCCCCGTCCTCCGTCACCACGGCGACGCCCTGCTCCGTGTCGGCGAGCAGCCGGGCGACCTCCCCGAGCGGCGTGTTCGGCGCGACGGTGACGTCGCCGGTCCGGAAGCCGGCCTTGTGGCGCTTCACCGCCAGCACGTCCGCGGCCTGGTCCTCGATCTGCTGGTTCTGGTGGATGAACGACAGCCCGCCGACCTGCGCGAGCGCCACCGCCAGCCCCGGCGACGACACCGCCTGCATGATGGCGCTCACCATGGGGGTGGCGACCTTGATCCGCGGCTCCTCACCGACCCGGTGACGCACCAGCGGCGCCCCGAGATCCACCGTGTCCGGCGTGCAGTCTTCCGTGGTCAGGCCGGGGATGAGGAGGTACTCGCTGAGGGTGCGGGAAATCTCGGGAAGGATCTTCACGTCGTCTCCAGGAGAGAAGCCTGCGCACCGGTCAACGACGGACCGGCGGGGCTCGTGCGGGCAGTGCGGGTCGACGCCGGCCGGTCACGCACTGTCGGAAGGACGCACTCTGGAGGTCCCGAGAGCGGGCGCACCCGGCGGGGCAGTGCTCGCACGCGCGGCCGGACCGGCGGGGGCACGCGGACCCGATCCGCACGGTGCTGCACAGGCGCTGACTTCCATCACGCCATGCGCGATCGTACCGCGCCGGCGGTGCCCACGAAGCGCGCGGCAAGGCCGTTGTCACAGGCGGGGATTACGCTGTCCGAAATGTGATCGACACCTGTGCGGTTCGCCCGCGGGTGACGGGGACCGGTCGGAAGGGGCGGGCCGTGGACGAGGACTTGGTGACGGTTTCCTACGCCGAGGGCTGGGACGCCGACGCCCGCCGGGCCTTCCGACCGCTGACGCGGGCGGAGGCGGCGGAGCGGGACACCGCCGGTGACCCGTACGTGGTGCTGCACCGGGTCCCGGGGCGCGCGGTCCCCGCGGAGGTGCACCTCGTCGCGTGGCGTGACCTCTTCGTCGGGCGGTGGGTCCACGACGAGTCGGGCCGGCGCACCCACGAGGTCGACCTGCGGCTGCTGGAGGACGACCGGCTGTTCCTGCGGCGGTACGTGGAGCGGCGGTACGCCTCACCGGAGCAGCCGGATCTGGCGCCCGACGCGTGGCGGCTCACGCTGGAGCTCGTCCCCGGCCGCAGCGGCAGGCAGGTGGTGGAGGAACGCGGCCGAAGCGGCGGTTCGTCCCACACCGCGGCCGATGTGCCGGAGGAGCAACGGTGGTTCGACCGGGCCGGGTTCGGCGTTCGGGCCTCCGGTACGCCCCGGCCGGCGGAGGAGCCCGGACCGGGGGACGCCGCGGCCGGCGGCGCCGGCGGCGAAGAGCCCGCGTCGTTGTGGCGCCCTCCGAAGCCCCTGCGCATGGACGTGCCGTTCGACGACCTGTTCCGGCCCGGCACTCCCTTCCCCGTGGAGCCCTGGGAGGAGATGGTGACGGCCGAACCGCGGCACATCGCCATGCTGCGGGTCCCGACCGGGCGCCTGGCCGTCTGCGACCCGCTCGCGAGGGAGCCCAGGGAACTCGTCGAGCGCATACCCCCCGGCGCGTACGCGCTGGAGACCGCCGTGGTCGTCGGCGAGGGCGAGTACGGCGGGGAACGGTTCCCGGTCACCGAGGAGCCGGCCGTGCGCCTCGTCATACGCGAAAAGCCCGCCGTCAGCTGGGAGTTGGCGCTGGGCGAGGGCGAGGACCCCCGGCTGCTCCTCGACGGCCACGCCTACGGCTTCGGCACCGACACGGCGACCGGCGGCTTCGCGGACGCCGGCGCCTGGGAGACGCTGTCCGGGAAGGTCCGTCGCCACTACGAGGAGCAGGACGACGTCTCCTGCGAGTCCATCGGCGAGGGCCACCTGCGTGCCGTCGACGAGACGACCGGAAGCGACCTGGTGGCGTTCTGCACGGGCGGCGACGGGACGTGGCCGGTGTGGCTCGGCCGCGACGCCGCCGGTGCGCTCGTCTCGGTGACGGTGATCACGGCGTACCTCTAGTGCCTGTCGGTCCCCCGCCGGGCGCGGGTCAGTCGCCCTGCTTCGCCGGCTCCAGGATCGCCACGCACTCCACGTGGTGCGTCATCGGGAAGAGGTCGAACGCGCGCATCCGCCGCGGCGCGTACCCGGCCGTGGCGAAGTAGCCGAGGTCGCGGGCGAGCGCGGCGGGGTCGCAGGCGACGTAGGCGATGCGGCGGGGGCCGAGGGAGGCGACGTGCTCCACGGTGGCGCGTCCGGCGCCGGTGCGGGGCGGGTCGAGGACGACGAGGTCCGCCTCGGTGATCCCGGTGCGGGGCAGCACGGACTCGACCTTGCCCTGCTCGATGCGGACGCGGTCGAAGTCGCCGAGGTTGTGCCGGGCGTCCTCCACGGCGCGCTTGCCGGACTCGATGCCGAGGACGGCACCGGTCTCGCCGACCCGCTCGGCCAGCGCGCCCGCGAACAGGCCCACGCCGCAGTAGAGGTCCAGCGCGGTCTCGCCCTTGCGCGGCATGAGACCCTGCATCACGGCCTCGACCAGGAGTCCGGCGGCCATGGGGTGGACCTGCCAGAAGCCGCCGGAGCCGACCCGCCAGGTGCGGTCGATCGCACGCTCGCGCACGAATCCACGGCCGTGCACCCGGTGGACGCCGCCCTGCTCGTCGACGCGCAGCACGGAGACCGGACGGTCCAGCTCGACGATGGGCAGCCGGGCACCGGGACGGGGGGTGAGGATCACCTGGCGGTCGGAGGAGCCGGTGGCCGCGATGGCCTCGACCGTGGCGATGCCGGACCAGTCGCGGGACTCGACGCCCAGCTCGGAGACGCCGGGGGCGGCGATCAGGCAGTGGTCCACGCGCTCCACCTCGTGCGAGCGGTGGCGGCGCAGGCCCGCGTGGCCCTCGGCGTCGACGGCGTACTGGACGCGGGTGCGCCAGGCCGGGACCTCGCCCTTGGCGACCTTGTCGCCGGGGGCGGGCTCGACGGTGCCGTCCCAGCCGGCCTCCTCGGGGGTGAGGTGGGCGAGCCGCTGCAACTGCTCGGTGATCACCTGCACCTTGAGCCGACGCTGCGCACCGGGGGCGGCGTGCTGCCAGTCGCAGCCGCCGCACTTGCCGGGACCGGAGAACGGGCAGGGCGCCTCGACGCGGTCGGGGGAGGCCTCCAGGACCTCCACGGCGTCGGCGCGCAGGAAGCGCGAGTCCGGGCCGCCCTCGGTGATCTCGGCGACGACCTTCTCACCGGGCAGCGCGTGCCGGACGAAGATCACCTGCGGGCGGTCGTGGCCCGGCAGGACCGTCCGCGCGATGCAGTGGCCGCCGTGCGCGACCGGGCCGACCTCGACCTCGTAGCGCTCGCCGACAAGGGCGTCGGCCTCAGGGGCCTTCGTACGGTGCTGCATGGCGGGGAGGGCTCCTGGATCACGAGGGGTCACGGGGACGGCGAAGGGACGGCGAAGAGCGAGCAGCTGACCAGTCTACGGCCCGCCGCCGTCCCCGGTTCACCGCCGGCTGCCGGCCTCCCGGGGCCGCTTGGCCGGGCCCACCTCGCCGCGCCGCACGGAGCCCGGCGCGTTCCACTCGGCGCCCTTGCGGGCCCGCTGCTTGGCGCGCTCGGAGGACTCCAGCTGCCAGGGCACGGAGGTGACCATCACGCCGGGGGTGAACAGCAGCCGGCCCTTGAGCCGCAGTGCGCTCTGGTTGTGCAGCAGGTGCTCGTACCAGTGCCCGACCACGTACTCCGGGATGAAGATCGAGACGACGTCGCGCGGGCTGCTGCGGCGCAGGCCCTTGACGTAGTCGATGATCGGCCGGGTGATCTCGCGGTACGGGGAGTCCAGCACCTTCAGCGGTACGTCGATGCCGCGCCGGTGCCACTCGGCCTGCAGGGCCTTGGTGTCGGCCGGGTCCACGTTGATGCTGAGCGCCTCCAGCGTGTCCGACCGGAAGAGCCTGGCGTACGACAGGGCCCGCAGCGTGGGCTTGTGCACCTTGGAGACCAGGACGATGGAGTGCACGCGGGAGGGCTTGACCTCCTCCTCGCTGCGCTCCTCGGCGGCCGCGAGCTCGCTGGAGACGCGGTCGTAGTGGCGGCGGATGGCCGTCATCATGCCGTAGAAGAGGACCATGCCGAGGACCGCGACCCAGGCGCCGTGCGTGAACTTGGTCAGCAGCACGACGACGAGGACGAGCCCGGTGAAGAAGGCGCCGAAGGTGTTGATGGCGCGGGAGCGGACCATGTGGCGGCGCACGGCCGGGTCGGTCTCGGTGGCCAGGTGCCGGTTCCAGTGCCGGACCATGCCGATCTGGCTGAGCGTGAAGGAGACGAAGACGCCGACGATGTAGAGCTGGATCAGCCGGGTCGAGTCGGCGCCGTAGATGTAGACCAGCACGCAGGCGAAGGCGGCGAGCAGCACGATGCCGTTGCTGAAGGCCAGCCGGTCGCCGCGGGTGTGCAGCTGGCGCGGCAGGTAGCGGTCCTGGGCGAGGATCGAGCCGAGCACGGGGAAGCCGTTGTACGCGGTGTTGGCCGCGAGGAACAGGACGAGCGCGGTGGCGCCGGCGAGGAAGATGAAGGGGATCGACCCGTCGCCGAAGACCGCGGAGGCGACCTGCGCGATCACCGGGTCCTGGGTGTAGCCGGGGCCCACCGGCTTGCCGTTCACCAGCAGGTCGGCGGCCGGGTTCTCGGCCATGCGCACGTTGGTGTTGAGGGCGAGCGCGATGATGCCGCAGAACATGGTGACGGCGAGGACGCCCATCAGCGCGAGGGTCGTCGCGGCGTTCTTCGACTTCGGCTTGCGGAAGGCGGGCACGCCGTTGCTGATCGCCTCGACTCCGGTGAGCGCGGCGCAGCCGGAGGAGAAGGCCCGCAGGAGGAGGAAGACGAGCGCGAAGCTCGCCAGTCCGGTGTGCTCGGCCTTGATGGTGTAGCCGGCGGTCGGCGCGTGCATCTGGTCGCCCAGCGCGATCCGGATGATGCCCCAGACCAGCATGCAGAAGACGCCGAAGACGAAGGCGTAGGTGGGGATGGCGAAGATCGTGCCCGACTCGCGCACGCCGCGCAGGTTCATCAGCATCAGCAGGACGATCATGCCGATGGCGCCCAGCACCTTGTGCTCGACGAAGAACGGCACGGCCGAGCCCAGGTTCTCCACGCCGGAGGCGACCGACACGGCCACGGTGAGGACGTAGTCGACCAGCAGGGCGCTGGCGACGGTGAGCCCGGCGCGCGGCCCGAGGTTGGTCGTCGCGACCTCGTAGTCGCCGCCGCCGGAGGGGTAGGCGTGCACGTTCTGCCGGTACGAGGCGACGACGGTGAACATCAGCACGACGACCGCGACCGCGATCCAGGGGCTGAAGTGGTAGGCCGACACTCCCGCGATCGACAGGACCAGGAGCACCTCTCCGGGCGCGTACGCCACGGAGGACAGCGGGTCGGAGGCGAAGACGGGGAGCGCCAGCCTCTTGGGGAGGAGCGTCTCTCCGAGCCTGTCGCTGCGGAGCGCCCGCCCGATCAGGATCCGTTTCGGAAGGTCGGTCAGTTTGGACACCCCGCGATGTTAGAGGATCGTCAAGATTTCCGATCCCCCGCCCACCTATCGAGGGGTTACGTGCGTGTGTAGCTTTGGGCGCGGTCTGAGACCCTGAGAGGGATCGGCCCGGAATTGTTGGCAGCCGGAAGGACGGTCGTGCACGTCGTGATTATGGGGTGTGGGCGAGTGGGTTCCACTCTCGCGCACTCCCTTGAGCAGCAAGGTCATACAGTGGCCGTGATCGACCAGGACCCGACGGCGTTCCGGCGCCTGGGCTCCGGGTTCAGCGGGCGCCGCGTGACCGGGGTCGGGTTCGACCAGGACACGCTGCGCGAGGCCGGCATCGAGGAGGCGGGCGCGTTCGCGGCCGTCAGCAGTGGTGACAATTCCAACATCATCGCGGCCCGGGTGGCCCGGGAGATGTTCGGGATCGAGAACGTCGCCGCCCGCATCTACGACCCCCGGCGTGCCGAGGTCTACCAGCGTCTGGGCATCCCCACCGTCGCCACCGTCCGGTGGACGGCCGACCAGATGTTGCGCCGTCTGCTGCCGTCCGGCGCGGAGCCGCTGTGGCGCGACCCGAGCGGGGGTGTGCAGCTCGCCGAGGTGCACACGGACACCGCGTGGGTGGGGCACAAGATCAGCAGGCTCCAGGAGGAGACCGGCGTGCGCGTGGCGTTCCTCACCCGGCTGGGCGAGGCGATGCTCCCCACCTCGGAGACCGTCCTGCAGGAAGGCGACCTGGTGCACGTGATGATGCGCACGGGCGAGGTCGAGCAGGTCGAGGCCGCGTTCGCCAAGGGGCCCGAGGAGGCCCACCGGTGAGCGGCGCACGCACGGCCGACGGGCCGCACACGACGGACGACGCGCGACTTCGCCGCGCGGGCGGAGATGGGGGCCCCTCCCGGGCGGCAGCCCCGGGGAAGAACGAGGTAGCGCTGTGAGGGTCGCCATTGCCGGGGCCGGGGCGGTCGGCCGCTCGATCGCGGGCGAGCTGCTGGAGAACGGCCACGAGGTCCTGCTGATCGACAAGAACCCGACGTCCATCTCGGTGGAGCGGGTCCCCCAGGCGGAGTGGCTGCTGGCCGACGCCTGCGAGATCACCTCGCTGGACGAGGCGGCGCTGCAGCGCTGCAACGTGGTGATCGCGGCGACCGGTGACGACAAGGTCAACCTGGTCGTGTCACTGCTGGCCAAGACGGAGTACGGCGTCCCGCGCGTCGTCGCCCGGGTGAACAACCCCAAGAACGAGTGGCTGTTCAACGAGGCCTGGGGCGTGGACGTGGCCGTCTCCACCCCGCGTCTGATGTCGGCCCTGGTGGAGGAGGCGGTGAGCGTCGGCGACCTCGTCCGGCTGATGCGCTTCAGCCAGGGCGACGCCAACCTGGTCGAGCTGACCCTCCCCGAGGAGGCCGCGCTGGTGGGCACCCGGGTCGGGGAGGTCTCCTGGCCGGAGGACACCTCGCTGGTCACGATCATCCGTGGCCACCGTGTGCTCACCCCGTCCAAGGACGACGCGCTGGAGGCGGGCGACGAGCTGCTGTTCGTCGCGGCCCCGCACCGCGAGGAGCAGCTGGAGGACCTGCTCTCGGTGCGCAGCGGCGAGGCCGGGGCGTAGCGGGACGTACGACGAGGGGCGGCCGGAACCCGTGGGTTCCGGCCGCCCCTCATGCGTTCGCCGGCGGCGCGGGGCGCCGGGGTCAGTTGCCGGCGGCCTCCTTGGCGGCGTGCTCCGCCTTCTCGGCCCGCTCGGCCTCCTCCATCTCCGCGATCACGTCGATCGGCGGCGGCGCCTTCGCCAGGAAGATCCAGGTCAGGTAGACGCAGAGCAGGAACGGCGGGATGCCGAGGGCGACCTTGACCCAGCCGAGCTGGGTGGCGTTCCCCCAGAAGTAGAGCGGGAAGAGGATCGCCGACTTGACGAGCAGGATGATGCCCCAGGCCCAGGTGGCCTTGGTGTACGCGACGAGCCGGCCCGGGTTCCGGGTCCGCCAGGACAGGTTCTCCTTGAGGATCGGGCCCAGCAGCAGTCCGATCAGCGGGTACTTCGCCAGGGCGGAGACCACGTAGGCGACCGCGAGCCCGAGGGTGTAGAGCATGCCCGGCAGGTAGAAGTTCTTCGCGTCGCCGGACATCATCGCGAACACCGCGCCGAAGGCGACGCCGAAGACGCCGCTGAAGGCGTGCTTGAGCGTCTGCCGGCGCACCAGGCGGGCCAGCGCCAGCACCAGGGAGAGGCCCAGTGCGGCGATCGCCGAGGTGTGGATGTCCCGGTTGATCGTGTAGAACAGGACGAAGACGAGGCCGGGCACCGTCGTGTCGATCATGCCCCAGACGCCGCCGAAGGCCTCCAGGAGCGCGTGGTCGGCGGCCGCCTTGGAGGCGGCCGCGTCGTGCTCCGGCCCTTGTCCGGCCCCGGTCGTGGGCTGTGCCCCGGTCCGCTTGTCGATCGACGCCACCGGCTACTCCTGTCCGACCGGACGCAACTCGTACTTGGGATTGAACAGCACCGGACGGCCGCGGTTCATGGAGATCCGCCCCGACGCGATGATCCTGCGGCCCGGCTCGATGCCGACGATGCTGCGCCGGCCGAGCCACACCACGTCCAGCGGTGCGGAACCGTCGAACAACTCGGCCTCCAGGGCGGGCACTCCGGCCCGCGGCCGCAGGGTGACAGCGCGTAGTGTACCGGTGACGGTCACTATGTCGCGGTCGGAGCAGTCGCAGATCCGGGTGCACCCGACGTCCGCGGTGTCCTGCCGCAGCTCGTCGGAGTGCAGTTCCTCCTGGGAACTGGACAGTCGGTCGAGCATCCTGCGGAAGCGGCCGGCCGGCCGGTCCGAACGGGTGGTACCACTCATACCTGGAAGGGTACCGGGCCCGGGTGAACGGATCACCGATCACGTCTCGAAGCGGTACCCCATGCCGGGCTCGGTGATGAAGTGCCGCGGGTGTGCGGGGTCGGCCTCGAGCTTGCGCCGCAACTGGGCCATGTAGACCCGCAGGTAGTTGCTCTCGGTGCCGTAGGACGGGCCCCAGACCTCCTGGAGCAGCTGCTTCTGGCTGACCAGGCGGCCGGTGTTGCGGACCAGGACCTCCAGCAGGTGCCACTCGGTGGGGGTGAGCCGGACGTCGGCGCCGTCGCGGTTGACCTTCTTGGCCGCGAGGTCGACGGTGAAGGACTCGGTCTCCACCGTCGCGGCGCCGTCCTCGGGGCCGCCGGGCGTGGCGCGGCGGACGGCGGCCCGCAGCCGGGCCAGCAGCTCGTCCATGCCGAAGGGCTTGGTGACGTAGTCGTCGGCGCCCGCGTCGAGGGCCTCGACCTTCTCGTCGGAGGCCTGGCGGGCGGAGAGCACGATGATCGGCACCCGGGTCCAGCCGCGCAACCCGCGGATCACTTCGACGCCGTCCATGTCGGGCAGGCCCAGGTCGAGCACGATGACGTCGGGGTGACGGGCGGCGGCGAGCTGCAGCGCGGTCGCGCCGTCGTGGGCGGCGTCGACCTCGTACTTGCGGGCCCGCAGGTTGATCACGAGAGCGCGCACGATCTGCGGCTCGTCGTCGACCACGAGCACCCGGTTCATGGAGCCTGCCTTTCCTTCACGGTGAGGGGGGTGGAGCGGGGGTGCGGTGCGGGCACGGTCAGGTCGTCGCCTCGGCCGGGAGGTCCGGGGCGGCGGGAGCGCTGCCGGGCGCGGCCGGGAGGGTGAGCACCATCGTCAGACCGCCTCCCGGGGTGTCCTCGGGCTGCAGGGTGGCGCCCATGGCGTCGGCGAAGCCGCGGGCCACGGCGAGGCCGAGGCCCACCCCGTTGCCGCGGGGGGCGTCGCCGTACCGCTGGAACGGCTCGAAGATCCGTTCCTTGGCGGCGTCGGGGACACCGGGGCCGCGGTCGACGACGCGCAGGTCGACGTGGGCGCCCAGCGCGCTCGCGGCGACCAGCACCTGGGTGCCGGCCGGGCTGTACTTGACGGCGTTCTCGACGATGTTGGCGACGCTGCGCTCCAGGAGCCCGGGGTCGACGGAGACCATCGGGAGGGTCTCCGGGACGTCCAGGGCGACGCTGCCGTCCGGGACGCCGCGCAGGGCCTTGGGGACGACCTCGTCGAGGTCCACCTCGCGGATCAGCGGGGTGACGGTGCCGGTCTGCAGGCGCGACATGTCGAGGAGGTTGCCGACCAGGTTGTCGAGCCGGTCCGCGCCCTCCTCGATGGCCTCCAGCAGCTCGGCCTCGTCCTCCTCGGACCAGGCGACGTCGTCGGAGCGCAGCGAGCTGACGGCCGCCTTGATGGCGGCCAGGGGCGTGCGCAGGTCGTGGGAGACGGCGGCGAGCAGCGCGGTGCGGATGCGGTTGCCCTCGGCGAGTTTGTGGGCCCTGGCGGCCTCGTCCTCCAGCCGCTGCCGGTCCAGGACGCCGGCGGCCTGGGCCGCGAAGGCGGACAGCACCCGGCGGTCGGAGGCGGGCAGCACCCGGCCGACGAGGGCGAGGGAGAGGTTGTCGCTGACCGGCACCTCCACGTCCGCGTCCTCGGGACGCAGGCACTGCCGGTTGCCGACGCCGGCGGCGCAGGTCCACGCGTCGTGCTCGCTGGCCCGTTCCAGCAGGGACACGGCCTCCATGCCGAAGGTCTCCCGGACCCGCTCCAGCAGGGCGTCGAGGGAGTGCTCGCCGCGCAGCACGCTGCCGGCCAGGTACGACAGGATCTCGGCCTCGGACTGGAGTCTGGCGGCCTGGTGGGTACGGCGTGCGGCCAGGTCCACCACGGAGGCCACCGCGACGCCGACCACCACGAAGATCACGATGGCGATCAGGTTCTCGGGCTGGGCGATGGTGAAGGTGTGCAGGGGCGGGGCGAAGAAGTAGTTCAGCAGCAGGGAGCCGCCGACCGCCGAGACCAGTGCCGGGTAGAGGCCGCCGATGAGGGCCGCCGCGACCGTCAGGGTCATGAACAGCAGCATGTCGGTGGCAATGCCCAGGGAGGGGTGCAGCTGGGTGAGGACAAGGCAGAGCAGCGCGGGGCCGAGCACCCCGGTCAGCCAGCCGGCGATCACCCGGGAGCGGCCGAGCTGCGCGCCACGCGCCACGGGCAGTCCGCGGCCCTTGGCGGCGTGCTCGTGGGTGACGATGTGCACGTCGAGGTCGGGGCCGGACTCGCGGGCCACGGTCGTGCCGACACCGGGCCCGAAGACGTACTGCCACGCGGGGCGGCGGCTGGTGCCGAGCACGACCTGGGTGGCGTTGACGCCGCGTGCGAAGTCCAGCAGCGCGCCGGGGACGTCGTCGCCGACGACGTGGTGGAAGGAGCCCCCGAGGTCCTCGACGAGGGTGCGCTGGACGGCGAGCTCCTTGGGCGAGCCGGCCGTCAGGCCGTCGCTGCGCGCGATGTGGACGGCGAGGATCTCCCCGCCCGCCCCCTTGGCGGCCATCCGCGCGGCGCGCCGGATCAGCGTCCGCCCCTCAGGGCCGCCGGTGAGACCGACCACGATGCGCTCGCGGGCCTGCCAGGTGGCGGAGATCCGGTGGTCGGTGCGGTACTGCCGCAGGTACTCGTCGGCCCGGTCGGCCACCCACAGCAGGGCCAGCTCGCGCAGCGCGGTGAGGTTGCCGGGCCGGAAGTAGTTGGACAGGGCCGCGTCGACCTTGTCCGAGGCGTAGATGTTGCCGTGCGCCATGCGCCGGCGCAGCGCCTGCGGCGACATGTCGACCAGCTCGATCTGGTCGGCCCGCCGGACGACCTCGTCGGGCACGGTCTCGCGCTGGCGCACACCGGTGATCGACTCGACGACGTCGCCGAGCGACTCCAGGTGCTGGATGTTCACCGTCGATATGACGTTGATGCCGGCCTGGAGCAGTTCCTCGATGTCCTGCCAGCGCTTCTCGTTGCGGCTGCCGGGGATGTTGGTGTGCGCCATCTCGTCGACGAGGGCGACCTCGGGGCGGCGCGCGAGCACCTCGTCCACGTCCATCTCGGTGAAGACGGTGTCCCGGTACCCGATCTCCTTGCGCCGCACGACCTCCAGGCCGTGCAGCATGACCTCGGTCCGGGCGCGGTCGTGGTGCTCGACGAAGGCGACGACGACGTCGGTCCCCCGCTCCATGCGCCGGTGGGCCTCGGAGAGCATCGCGTAGGTCTTGCCCACTCCCGGGGCCGCCCCCAGGTATATCCGCAAAGTCCCGCGTGCCATGGCTCCACGTTCCGCCTCGTGGCGTGCCCCTTCCGGGCGCGTCCGACACTAAGAATCCTATGGTCCCAGCAGCGGACAAATCGGGCGCCGTGTTCCCCCGGGGAACACGTTGACGCGTCCTTGACGCCTGCCTCGCCGGGGCGGAGAGGTGTCGTGCGCGGCGGCGGCAGGCGGCGGCCTCGCGGGGCACTGGGGTCCGGAATGTGTCGCCCTCGGGACGGGGCGGTACAGGTCGACGACGGCCCGGTCGGCCCGTCTGCCGGGCAGGACCCGTGAGCCGCACGTTCCGGAGGCTGTCCGGCGCGCACTCGCCAGTACGGCGGTCAAGGGCGACGGTCCCGGGGCGGCCGTGCGGCGACGCCGTCAACGTGCGGCACGGCCACCCCGGTGATCCCCCACACGGAAGGGAGGCCTTCGCGCGACGCGGTGCCGTCTCCCCGGCCCGGATCCCCACCGCCTTCCGGGCCCGGACCGGGATGGCGCCTGCCGCCGCTGCTCAGCGGTGACGGTGTGCGTCATTCCGCCGCCCCCCTCCGCACCGCCGAGCGGCCTGCGCAGGCCTCCCTCCGTGCCTCCACCCTCTCCCCGCCGGCCGCTTCCGGGCCCACCGTTGGCGGCCCTCTGACGGCGGGCCCCCGGCGCTTGACGCCTCTTTGACGCCCCCCGCTCAGGGCGACGGATGCCCGAGGCCGTCACGAGCCGACGGCACAGCGGAGGGGCGACCGCGGTCGGGCCCCGCCGCAGCGAGCCGCGCATGTCGGCATCTTCACTGGTCAGCGACCGAAAATCGGTCGGCATCGCCCCTGCTCGGGGAGCCAGGGGCAAGGCGGGGCGGCGGGTCAGCCGGCCAGTTGCTTCAGGGCGATGTTGAGTTCCAGGACGTTGACCGTCGGCTCGCCGAGGATGCCGAACTGCCGTCCGTCCGTGTGCTCCGCCACCAGCCGGGCGACGCGGGCGGTGCTCAGGCCGTTGGCCTTGGCGACGCGTGCGGTCTGGATGTCCGCGTACGCCGGGGAGATGTCCGGGTCCAGGCCGGAGCCGGAGGCCGTGACCGCGTCCGCGGGGACCGCGGACTGCGGGACGCCGTTGAAGGCGGCGACCTCCTTCTTGCGCTCCTTCACCAGGTCGGTGAGGGGCTTGCCGGTGACCGCGAGGTTGGAGGCCCCGGTGTACGTCGGGTCGTACGGCCCGGCGCCCGCGCCCGCGTCAGCTGCCGAGGGACGCGGCTGGAACCATGTGGGGTCGGGGGCGAAGTCCTTGCCGGTGGTGAAGTTCTGGCCGATCAGCGCGGAGCCGACGACCTTGCCCCCGACCTTCACCTCCGACCCGTTGGCCTGGTCGTGGAAGGCCGTCTGCGCCACCCCCCACACCGCGAGCGGGTAGGCGACGCCGAGGACGACGGTCAGCACCAGCAACGCGCGCAGGGCGCTCCAGAGCAGCCGGGCCGAGTTGCGTACGGGAGTGTTCATGGTTGTGCACGCCTCGCGTCAGTGGATGCCGGGGATCAGGGAGATGAGCATGTCGATCAGCTTGATGCCGAGGAACGGGGCGACCAGGCCGCCGAGTCCGTAGATCCCGAGGTTGCGGCGGAGCATCCGGCCCGCGCCGGTCGGCCGGTAGCGCACGCCGCGCAGCGCGAGCGGCACCAGGGCGACGATGATCAGCGCGTTGAAGACGACCGCGGACAGGATCGCCGACTGCGGCGAGGACAGCTGCATGATGTTGAGCCTGTCCAGGCCCGGGTACACGACCGCGAACATCGCGGGGATGATCGCGAAGTACTTCGCGACGTCGTTGGCGATGGAGAAGGTGGTCAGCGCGCCGCGGGTGATGAGCAGCTGCTTGCCGATCTCCACGATCTCGATCAGCTTGGTGGGGTCGGAGTCCAGGTCCACCATGTTCCCGGCCTCCTTGGCGGCCGAGGTGCCGGTGTTCATGGCCACGCCCACGTCGGCCTGGGCCAGCGCCGGGGCGTCGTTGGTGCCGTCACCGGTCATCGCGACGAGCTTGCCGCCCGCCTGCTCCCGCTTGATCAGCGCCATCTTGTCCTCGGGCGTCGCCTCCGCCAGGAAGTCGTCGACCCCCGCCTCGTCGGCGATCGCCTTGGCCGTCAGCGGGTTGTCACCCGTGATCATGACCGTACGGATGCCCATCCGCCGCAACTCGTCGAACCGCTCCCGCATACCCTCCTTGACGACGTCCTTGAGGTGGATCACGCCGAGCACCCGGGCGCCGTGCGCGTCCTTGACCGCGACGAGCAGCGGGGTGCCGCCGGCCGCGGCGATCGTGTCGACCGCGTGCTGTGCGTCGGGGACGACGGTGCCGCCGTGACCGGTGACCCAGGCGGCGATCGCGCCGGCCGCACCCTTGCGGACCTGGCGGCCGTCGGCGTCGACGCCGGACATGCGGGTCTGCGCCGTGAAGGGCACGAACTCGGCGTTGCCCAGCTCCCCTTCGCGACGCTCGCGCAGCCCGTACATCTCCTTGGCCAGGACGACCACGGAACGGCCCTCGGGCGTCTCGTCGGCCAGCGACGACAGCTGCGCGGCGTCGGCCAGCTCCGCCTCACCGGTCCCGCCGACCGGCACGAACTCCGCGGCCCGGCGGTTGCCGAGGGTGATGGTGCCGGTCTTGTCGAGCAGCAGCGTGGACACGTCTCCGGCGGCCTCGACGGCACGGCCGGACATGGCCAGCACGTTGCGCTGCACCAGGCGGTCCATGCCCGCGATGCCGATCGCCGACAGCAGGGCGCCGATCGTCGTCGGGATGAGGCAGACCAGCAGCGCCACGAGGACGATCAGCGACTGCCGGGCGCCCGCGTAGATGGCGAAGGGCTGCAGGGTGACGACGGCGAGCAGGAAGACGATGGTCAGCGAGGCCAGCAGGATGTTCAGCGCGATCTCGTTGGGCGTCTTCTGCCGGGCCGCGCCCTCCACCAGCGCGATCATCCGGTCGATGAAGGTCTCACCGGGCCTGGTCGTGATGCGCACGACGATCCGGTCCGACAGCACCTTCGTGCCACCCGTCACCGCGCTGCGGTCACCGCCGGACTCCCGGATGACCGGCGCCGACTCCCCCGTGATCGCCGACTCGTCGACCGAGGCGACCCCCTCGACGACGTCGCCGTCACCGGGGATGACGTCGCCCGCCTCGCAGACCACGCGGTCGCCGACGCGCAGCGCGGTGCCGGGCACGTGCTCCTCGGCGCCGTCCGTGAGCCGGCGGGCCACGGTGTCGGTCTTGGCCCGGCGCAGGGTGTCGGCCTGCGCCTTGCCGCGGCCCTCGGCGACGGCCTCCGCCAGGTTGGCGAAGACCACGGTGAGCCAGAGCCACGCGGTGATCGCCCAGCCGAACCAGTCGGCCGGGGAGAGCCCCGCCAGCACGGTGGTGAGCACCGAGCCGATCAGGACGACGAACATGACGGGCGACTTGACCATCACCCGGGGGTCGAGCTTGCGCAGTGCGTCCGGGAGGGACCGCAGCAGTTGCGCCGGGTCGAAGAGGCCGCCCGAGACACGGGCGCGGGGGCCCGCGTCCGGGGCGTGCGGTGCCGGTCCTCCCCCGGGAGCGCGCACGGGTGTGCCGGTGGACATGGTTTCCTCCGCGGGACGGGCGGCAGGGGTGGTCGTACGCCTCATGACAGGCCCTCCGCGAGCGGGCCGAGGGCGAGCGCCGGGAAGTACGTCAGGCCCGTGATGATCAGGATCGCGCCGACGAGCAGGCTCGCGAAGAGCGGTTTCTCGGTGCGCAGGGTGCCGGCGGTGGCGGGCACCGGCTGCTGGCGGGCGAGCGAGCCGGCGAGGGCCAGGACGAAGACCATCGGCACGAAGCGGCCGAGGAGCATCGCGAGGCCGAGCGTGGTGTTGTACCACCGCGTGTTGGCGCTCAGGCCCGCGAAGGCGGAGCCGTTGTTGTTGCCGGCGGAGGTGTAGGCGTACAGCACTTCGGAGAAGCCGTGCGGCCCGCTGTTGAGAATGGAGTGCGGCGGGGTCGGCAGGGCCATCGCCAGGGCCGTGAAGACCAGCACGACGGCGGGGGTGACCAGGATGTACAGGGCGGCGAGCTTGATCTCGCGGGTGCCGATCTTCTTGCCCAGGTACTCCGGGGTGCGGCCGACCATCAGGCCCGCGATGAACACCGCGATGATCGCCATGATCAGGATGCCGTAGAGGCCGGAGCCGACGCCGCCCGGGGCGATCTCGCCCAGCATCATCCCGAGCAGGGCGATGCCTCCGCCGAGACCGGTGAAGGACGAGTGGAAGGAGTCCACCGCGCCGGTCGAGGTCAAGGTGGTGCTCACCGCGAACAGCGACGACGCGCCCACGCCGAAGCGCTGCTCCTTGCCCTCCAGCGCGGCACCCGCGATCTGGTTCGCCGAGCCGGGGTGCACCGTCTCGACCCACGTCATCAGCGTCACGAAGCCGACCCAGATCAGCCCCATCGCGGCCAGGAGCGTGTAGCCCTGCTTCAGGTTGCCGGCCATCTTCCCGAAGGTGCGGGTCAGCGAGAACGGGATCACCAGGATCAGGAAGATCTCGAAGAGGTTGGTGAACGCGTCCGGGTTCTCGAAGGGGTGCGCGGAGTTGGCGTTGTAGAAGCCGCCGCCGTTGGTGCCGAGCTCCTTGATGGCCTCCTGGGAGGCCACCGCGCCGCCGGTCAGCGTCTGGTGCCCGCCGGCGAGGGTGGTGATCTCGTGCCAGCCGGCGAAGTTCTGGATCGCCCCGAAGCCCACCAGCACGATCGCGGCGACGAACGCCATGGGCAGCAGGATGCGGACGGTGCCGCGGACCATGTCGGTCCAGAAGTTGCCCAGCTCACCGGTCCGGGACCGGACGAAGCCGCGGACGAGCGCCACGGCCACGGCCATGCCGACCGCCGCCGAGACGAAGTTCTGCACGGCGAGGCCCGCGGTCTGGGCGACGTGGCCCATGGCGTTCTCGCCCATGTACGACTGCCAGTTCGTGTTGGTCACGAACGAGGCCGCGGTGTTGAACGCCTGGTCGGGGGTGATGGCCGCGAAGCCCAGGGACAGTGGGAGGTGGTTCTGCACCCGCAGCAGCAGGTAGAGGAACAGCACGCCCACGAAGGAGAAGGCCAGCACCGCCCTGAGGTAGGACGGCCAGCGCATCTCGGCGTCGGGGTCGGCGCCGAGACAGCGGTAGACCAGCCGCTCGACGCGCAGGTGCCGGTCGGAGGCGTAGACAGCGGCCATGTAGTCGCCGAGGGGTCGGTACACCAGGGCCAGGGCCACGACGAGGGCGGTGACCTGGAGCACGTCGGCGGTGACGGGGCCCATGGCCGTACCTCAGAACCTCTCGGGCCGCACGAGCGCCACGATCAGGTAGACCAGCAGGCCGGCGGCGACGACGAGACCGGTGATGTTCTCGGCGCTCACAGCTTCGCCACCCCCTTGGCGATGAGCGCGATCAGCGCGAAGACCGCGAGTGTGACGAGCAGGAAGGCCAGGTCGTCCATCGTGTGCTCCCAGCTCTTGACGGAACGTCGACCAAGCCCAGGAAACCTCCGTTCCCGCCGTGCGCGGACACCGTTGACGGCTTCCATACGGGCCCTTGCGGCGCCTTGACGGGCATTTGACGTTCACCCCCGTTGACCTGCGAAAACGCCCGTGGGCCGACCTGTTCTCACAGGTCGGCCCACGGGCGTCGGGCGTGGCCGGGGCGCTGGGCCCCCGGGCTCAGTGCACCTCGGTGATCTCCGGTCCGCGGCGCATGGGGTCGATGCCGTCCGAGAAGCGGCCGGCCTCTTCCTGGGCGATGCCCTCGGGCACCATCTGGGCGTCGTTGGGCAGCTTCAGCACGATCGGGTCGCGCGGTGCCATCGGCGACTCCCCGCGGACGACCACGGTGTCGCGGAAGATCTGCTCCAGCAGACCGGCGGTCTCGGGCTGGACGGCGCCCTGCCCGGAGATGACGCCCCGCAGGAACCAGCGCGGGCCGTCACAGCCGACGAAGCGCACGACCTGCACGCCGTTGGCGCCGTTGGGCAGCTGCACCGGGACCTGCGCGCGCAGTTCCCAGCCCAGCGGGCCCTCGACCTCGTCGACGATGCCGCCCTGCTTGGTGATGCCGGACGCGATCTCGTCGCGGACCTCGCCCCAGATGCCCTCCGACTTCGGGGCGGCGAAGCCCTGCAACTGGACGGCGCTCTCGCGCAGCACCACGGTCGCGGCGACGATGGACTCCCCGGCCACCTCGACGCGCAGTTCCATGCCCTGGACACCGGGCACGAAGAGGCCGCCCAGGTCGACCCGGCCCTCGGCCGGGTCCCTGACCTCGCTCACGTCCCACGGACCGTCCGGCCTGGGGGCGGGCGGAAGGTTGTACCGACGGGACTCCATGGAGTCGTCCGACTCCTCGGCGTCTTCGGCCAGCTCGTCAGGGCTCTCGGCCTCGAGCTCGTCGAGGGCGTCTCCGCGCTCCTTGCGACGACGACGGAACACGTCACTGTCCTTCCCGGTCAGCGATGACCGATGCGTATCCATTGCCGGACGGACCGACCGGCGAGCCATCCACCGCGGCATGACCCCCCGTGGAGCCGAAGCCCCCCGCCGCCCGTGCGGAGCCGGGCAGCTCCGCCACCTCGTGGAAGCGGACCCGCTCGACCTGCTGGACGACCAGTTGGGCGATCCGGTCCCCTTCTGCGAACCGTACGCTCTCGCGCGGGTCCAGGTTGACCACGATCACCTTGATCTCCCCACGGTACCCGGCATCAACCGTTCCCGGGGCATTCACGAGGGCCACTCCGCACCTCGCGGCGAGGCCCGAGCGGGGGTGCACGAAGGCGGCGTAGCCGTCCGGCAGCGCGATCGACACCCCCGTGGGCAGTACGGTGCGCTCGCCAGGGGCCAGTTCGGCCGCCTCGGTGGTGACGAGGTCGGCCCCGGCGTCGCCCGGGTGCCCGTACGAAGGAATCGGGACGCCCTCGTGCAAACGGTGGATGAGGACGTCGACCGGGGGGCGAGGACCGCCGGTCACGGGTTCACCTCGAAGGCGCGCGCGACCTTGACCTGGTCGGGGTCCGCCATCGCGGCGCGGATCTCCTCGGGGCGGCCGTTGTCGGTGAAGTGCTCCAGCTTGACCTCGATGAACAGCGCGTCCGCGCGGACCGCGACGGGGCCGTCCGGGCCGCCGATCCGGCCGACCGCGGTGGAGTAGATCTTGCGCCCGGCCACGGCGGTGCAGCGGGCCTCCAGGTGGAGGGTGGCGCCGACCGGCACGGGCTGCACGAAGTCGGTCTCGAGGCGGCCGGTCACGGCGATGGTGCGCAGCAGCCAGGCGAGTGAGCCGAGCGTCTCGTCGAGGGCCGTGGCCAGCACACCACCGTGCGCCAGGCCCGGCGCGCCCTGGTGGGCGGCCTGGACGGTGAACTCGGCGGTCACGCTGACGCCCTCCCCGGCCGTGGCCTCCAGGTGCAGGCCGTGCGGCTGCGCCCCGCCACAGCCGAAGCAGTGGTCGTAGTGCGCGCCCAGCGGTTCACCGGGGGCGGGGGCGTCGGGGTGCCGCTCCGGCGCGACGGCGTCGCGCGGCGGTGTCAGGCCCGGACGGTCCGGGCCTGCGTCGGTCGTAGCTCCACTCACGCGGGAGACCCTACCCTCCTGCGGGATCGTTTCCCGCCGCCCGGCCGTTGTCCTTCCGGCCCCGCGGCCCGCCCATCACCGGAGCACCCTCCCTTGGAGCACCACATGACCCCCAGGTCCGTCGTCGTCACAGGAGCCGGGTGCGGGATCGGCCTCGCCACCACCCTCGAACTGGCCCACGCCGGCTTCGACGTCATCGGGACGGTACGCAGCGAGGAGAAGGCGGAGGCGTTGCGGGAGGCGGTCGGGCGCACCGGCGCGTCGGTGCGCACCGTGCTGCTGGACGTCACGGACGCGACCTCCTCCGTCCGGGCGTTCACCGAGATCGCCACGATGACGGACGGCGGCCCCTGGGCGGTGGTGAACAACGCGGGGATCGCCCAGCCCGGTGCGATCGAGGACGTGGACGACGAGCAGGTGCGGCAGCAGCTGGAGACCAACCTGGTGGCCCCGGCGCGCATCGCCCGGCTGGTGCTGCCCACGATGCGGGCCCGGCGGGCGGGGCGGATCGTCAACATCTCGTCGATCTCCGGGCGGGTCTCGATGCCGCTGCTCGGCTGGTACTGCGCCAGCAAGCAGGGCCTGGAGGCGATGACGGACGCGCTGCGGATGGAGGCGGCCCCGTTCGGGGTCAAGGTCGTCCTGGTGGAGCCTGGCCCGTACGGCACGGACATCTGGCAGCGCGGCGCGAGCCGGCTGCCGCAGCGCCGCAACTCGGCCTACCGGCACCAGTACGAGGCCGCGGAGGAGATGATCAAGCGGGAGCTGCCCTCGCCGCGTCCGGTGGCGCGCACCGTCCTGAAGGCGCTCTCGGCGCCGCGTCCGCTCCCCCGCTACCTGGTGGGCACCGACGCCCGGTCCTCCGCGGTCCTGGACGCCGCCCTGCCGACGGCCGCGACCGACTGGGCCAAGCAGGTCGCCACGGGACTGCGGCGTCCCCCGCGCGCCGCGCACGCGCTCACGAGGCTGCGGTCCCGGGGCGGGCGCTGACAGGGCGGCATGACAAGCTGGGTGTCATGACCGTCATGAGCTATGAGGAGCGGCTGACCGCGCCGCGTTCGTGGTGGGGCCTCGCCGTCGGCGCGGGCGTCTCGCTGGCGCTGATCCTGCTGCCCCTCGGGCCCCTGGCGCTGCTCGGCGGGCTCGTCGGCGGCACGGCCGTCGGGGCGGCCCTGGTCAGCGCTTACGGCTCCCCGCGGCTGCGGGTGGTCGCCGGCTCGCTGGTGGCCGGGGACGCGAAGATCCCGGTGACGGCGCTCGGCGAGGCCACCGTGCTGGACCGGGACGAGGCGCTGGCCTGGCGGTCGCACAAGGCCGATCCGCGGGCCTTCATGCTGCTGCGCGCCTACGTGCCGACGGCGCTGAAGGTCGAGGTCAGCGACCCGGACGACCCGACGCCGTACCTGTACCTGTCGACCCGCTCCCCCGAGCGCCTGGCCGCGGCCCTGCGGGACGTGCGCGCCTGATCGCTCCGGCACGGGGCGCCCGGGGCCTGGCGGCTCAGCCGCCGGGCCCGAGGGCGGGCGGGGGTTCCTCCTCCGCGGACAGCAGGCCCCAGGGCACCTGGCGCAGGCGCAGGTCCTTGCGGATCTGTTCCGCGAGCTTCTTGGTGTCGCGCCGGTTCATCACGGCACCGACGGCCGCGCCGACCATGAACGGGGTCAGCGTCGGCAGGTTGCGCATGGTGCGCTTCAGCAGCTGCTGGCGCAGCTCCCGCTTCATCCTGCCGCCGAGGGCGATGTTCAGGGTGGACGGCTTGGAGAAGTCGATGCCGCGCCGCTCGGTCCACTCGGCCAGGTACATCATCGACCGCTGCCGCAGCGTGCCCGGGGCGCGCAGCCCGTAGACCTCGTGCAGTTCGGCGATGAGCTTGTACTCGACCAGGGCGACCCCGAGCGTCTCGGAGGCCAGCTCCGCCGGCATGGCCGGCGGGGTCGGCAGCATGGCGGCGGCGCCGATGCCGGCGCCGACCGTCGCGGTGCCCACCGTGGCGGCGTTCACCAGCTTGTCGGCCAGCTCCTCGGGCCCGAGCCCGGGGAACTGCCGGCGAAGCGTCTCCAGGTCCCGCACGGGGACCCTCGGGGCCGTCTCGACGAGCCCGTCGACGAAGGTGTTCAGCGCCGCCTTGGCGCGTGCCCGTGCCCGTGCGGCACGGCCGGGGGGACGGAACGGGACGGGATCGCCCGCCGGTCCCTCCGATGCGCCCGCGAGCGAGGCCTCATGGCCTCGCTCGTCGTCGCTCGCCACGGTCCGGCTGCCCGTCAGGCCGCGCAGTCGCGGCAGATCGGGTTGCCGTTCTTCTCCGTGGCCAGCTGGCTGCGGTGGTGCACGAGGAAGCAGCTCATGCAGGTGAACTCGTCCGCCTGCCGGGGCAGCACCCGGACCGACAGCTCCTCGTTGGAGAGGTCGGCTCCGGGCAGCTCCAGGGACTCGGCCTGGTCGTACTCGTCCACGTCGACCGTGGAGGTCGACTTGTCGTTCCGCCTGGCCTTCAGTTCCTCGATGCTGTCCTCGTTGACGTCATCGTCGGTCTTGCGTGGGGTGTCGTAATCAGTAGCCATGTATCGCTCTCCCCCTCTGGGTGTCTGCGGTGTCTCCAGCGCTCGTAACGCATGGGAGGCCGGTCTTGTGCCCGGCCCGAAGCGGAGATTTTGCCTTACATCAAGTGCCGTTACTCAATCGACACCCAACCGCACCCCCGAAGAGGTGATCCCATCCGCTGCCGGTGATGACCGGAAACGGCCCACTTGTCGCACCTTGCTCGCGCCTCCACGTGTACTTCCCGTGATCATGACCTGCGGAAACATGGATTTTTCCGGTCTTTTCCCGGAGGTCGCAATCACGCAGAGTACCCGAGGCCGGAATCGTATGTGTGATCGCTCACAGCATGCCCCCGAGGCGCGCAGACCGCAAAATTCAGCGCAAAGCGAACACGCCCCCGGGGGTGTCGTGTGACGGGTCACACGGGGATGACAACCCGCATGACCAGGCCACCTCCCTCGCGCGGGACCGCGGAGATCGTGCCTCCGTGGGCCCGGGCGACGGACTTGGCGATCGAGAGGCCAAGGCCCACGCCCTTGTCACTGCCGGTGCGCTCGGTGCCCAGCCGGCGGAAGGGCTCGAACAGGTTGTCGATCTCGTACGCGGGGACGACAGGTCCCGTGTTGGCGACCGTCAGGACCGCGGAGCCCGCTTCGACGCCCGTGGTGACCTCCACCCGGCCCGCCTCGGCGACGTTGTACCGGACCGCGTTCTGCACCAGGTTCAGCGCGATGCGCTCCAGCAGCACCCCGTTGCCCTGCACGACGGCCTCGCCCAGCGCGGCGCGCAGCTCCACGCCCTTGGCGTCGGCCTCGGCGCGGGTCTGTTCCAGCGCCTGGGTGGCCGCCTCAGCGAGGTCCACCGGCTTGCGGTCGACGATCTCGTTGTCGCTGCGGGCGAGCAGCAGCAGACCCTCCACCAGCTGTTCGCTGCGCGTGTTGGTGGCGAGCAGGTTCTTGCCCAGCTGCTCCATGTCCGGTGAGGCGTCGGGGTCGGCGAGCTGGACCTCCAGCAGCGTGCGGGTGATCGCCAGCGGCGTTCTCAGCTCGTGGGAGGCGTTGGAGACGAAGCGGCGCTGGGCGTCGAAGGACCGCTCCAGGCGCTCCAGCATGTCGTCGAAGGTGTCGGCGAGCTCCTTGAGCTCGTCGTCCGGGCCGGTCAGGTGGATCCGCTGGGTCAGGTCGGAGCTGACCACGCCGCGCGCGGTGCGGGTGATCCGGCCCAGCGGCGCCAGCACCCGGCCGGCCAGCAGGTAGCCGAAGGCGAAGGCGAGCACCGCGAGGCCGACGAGCGCGAAGAGGGAGCGCTTCAGCAGGACGTTCAGCGCGGTCTCGCGCTGCACGGCCAGGCAGTGGACGTAGGCCTTGTTGAAGGCGTCCGGGTTGGTCGGGCCGGTGGGCAGCTCCGGACACAGCCCGGTGAGCGACAGCCGGCCCGCCTCGACGTGGAACTGCGCCTCGGTGCCCTGGCGGATGGCCTGGGCGGCCAGCATGTAGATGATCCACAGCAGTATCACCCCGGCGATCAGGAACATGCCGCCGTAGAGCAGGGTGAGCCTTATCCGGATCGTGGGACGCAGCAGCGGCATCGGCCGGGCGGCCGGTTTCGGGTCCCAGGTGGGCCTGGGCGGGATGGCCTGCGACGTTGGCGGGGTCGTCGGCGACGACGAGGGCGCGGGCACGGCGGGTCAGATCCGGTATCCGGAGCCCGGGACGGTGACGATCACCGCGGGCTCGCCGAGCTTGCGGCGCAGGGTCATCACCGTGACCCGCACGACGTTGGTGAAGGGGTCGGTGTTCTCGTCCCAGGCCTTCTCCAGCAACTGCTCCGCGGAGACCACGGCCCCCTCGCTGCGCAGCAGCACCTCCAGCACCGCGAACTCCTTGGGCGCCAGCTGCACCTGCCGGCCTTCCCGGGTGACCTCGCGGCGGTTGGGGTCCAGCTTGATCCCGGAGCGCTCCAGCACGGGCGGCAGCGGCGCGGTCGTACGGCGCCCGAGGGCCCGTACGCGGGCGGTCAGCTCGGTGAAGGCGAAGGGCTTGGGGAGGTAGTCGTCGGCGCCCAGCTCCAGCCCCTCCACGCGGTCGCTGACGTCGCCGGCGGCGGTCAGCATCAGCACGCGGGCCGGCAGACCGAGTTCCACGAGCTTGCGGCACACGTCGTCCCCGTGGACGACCGGCAGGTCGCGGTCGAGGACCACGACGTCGTAGTCGTTGACCCCGATCCGCTCCAGGGCGGCACCGCCGTCGTAGACGACGTCGACGGCCATGGCCTCACGGCGCAGTCCGGTGGCTACCGCATCGGCGAGCAGTTGCTCGTCCTCGACGACCAGTACGCGCAAGGCGCTGTTCCTTCCCTAGGCACTTCTCGAAGAGCCGTGTCTCAAAGAGCCGTGCACGGCCCGCCCGCGCAGGCCGAACGCCCCTCCATCCTGCACCGGACGGCCGTAAAACAGGGGTAAGAGGACCCGGCGCCGAATTCTCCGCGTCCCGGAGGTTTCCCCTCCGGCGGGCCTGGGGAGGACGACTGCACACCCCCGATCACGCCCGCAGGGCGTCCGCAACTCCCGTGGCAATAGCCGCTGTGCGGTCCGAGGGGTCCCCCGACAAGACCTGTGCACGACCCCGCACATCGCACGAAGACGAATATCCCTGTGTCAACCCACGACGACGAGGGGGCGCCACCTGATGGACGCATTCACCACTGGAATCCTGCAGCGCATACACAGCACCGAATCCGACCTTCTGCGCGCCCGCGAGGACGGGGACGACTTCCTGGCCGAGGTCGAGGAGGCGGAACTGGCCGACCTGCGCCGCCTCGCCGCCGAGCACGGCGTCCAGGTGCTGCCCAAGATCGCCTGAGATCCCCCGGGCGGCACAGCCGAACGCCGCGCCCCGGACACCTGCACGGGTGCCGGGGCGTTCGCGTGCCCGCCGCCGGATCCGTGCCGGGCGGCGGGCCTTCGCGGGGAGGGGGCGGTGGCGGACCTCAGTCGTGCCAGGCGCCGAGTTCGTCGAGCCGCCGCTGCAGGGGCTCGAAGAGCCCCGGCGGGGCCGCGACGGTGAGCTCCGTGGACTCCGGCACTCCCGGACGGCCGCCGGTCAGGGCGCCGGCCTCGCGGGCGAACAGGGCGCCCGCCGCGTAGTCCCACGGGTTGAGGCCGCGCTCGTAGTAGGCGTTGAGGCGGCCGCAGCCCACGTCGCACAGGTCGATGGCGGCGGATCCGCCACGGCGGATGTCCCGCACCTGCGGCACCAGCTCGCGCAGTACCCTCGCTTGGCCCTCCCGGCGCTCCTTCAGGTAGCCGAAGCCGGTGCCGACCAGCGCCTGGTCGAGCGGCGGCGCCGGGCGGACGGCCGCCTGCCGGTCGTTGACCCAGGCGCCCCGCCCCAGCACCGCGCGGTAGCTCTCGGCGCGCATCGGGGCCTCGACGACCCCGACGAGCGTCTCGCCGTCCAGCTCGGCCGCGATGCTCACGGCCCACGACGGCAGGCCGTACAGGTAGTTCACGGTGCCGTCCAGCGGGTCGATCACCCACCGGACGCCGCTGCTGCCCGGGACGCTGACGCCCTCCTCGCCGAGGAGGCCGTCGTCGGGGCGGCGCTCGGTGATGAAGGAGGCGATCAGCTTCTCCGCGGCGATGTCCATCTCGGTGACGACGTCGATGGGGCTGCTCTTGGTGGCGGCCACGCCGAGGTCGGCGGGCCGGCCGTCGCGCAGCAGCTCACCGGCCCTGCGGGCGGCCTCGAGGGCCACGGCCAGGAGTTCGTCCTTGAGGTGGTCGGTCACGGCACTCCTCGTGCGTTCGGGTCGGTCGGTCACTCGGCGCCGGCGGCTGCGGGCCGGGGGCTGCGCGCCGGGCAGCAGCCCACCGGGCACACGTCGTGGCTGGGCCCGAGGGCGCCCAGCGCGCAGCGCTCGGGGGCCAGGCCCCGCTCGGTGGCGGCGCGCTCCAGCACCAGCTCGCGGACGGCGGCGGCGAACCGCGGGTCGGCGCCCACGGTGGCGGCGCGGGCGACGGGCAGGCCCAGTTCCGCGGCCTTGGCGGTCGCCTCGGTGTCGAGGTCGTACCTGACCTCCATGTGGTCGGAGACGAAGCCGATCGGCACCATGACGGCGGCCGGGACGCCGGAGGCGTGCAGCTCCTCCAGGTGGTCGCAGATGTCGGGCTCCAGCCACGGGATGTGCGGGGCGCCGCTGCGGGACTGGTAGACGAGCTTCCACGGGCGGTCGGTGCCGGTGGCCTCGCGCACCGCGTCGGCGATCACCCGGGCCGTGTCGAGGTGCTCGGCGACGTAGGCGCCGCCGGCTCCGTCCCGGGTGTGGTCCTCGGGCCGGCCGGAGGTGTCGGCGGCCGCGGTGGGGATCGAATGGGTGGTGAACGCCAGGTGCGCCCCGTCGCGGACGTCCTCGGGCAGCGTGGCGAGCGCGGTTAGCACCGCATCGGCCATGGGCCGGACGAAGCCGGGGTGGTTGAAGTAGTGCCGCAGCTTGTCCACGCGGGGCACCTCACGGCCCTCGGCCTCCAGGGCGGCCAGGGAGTCGGCGAGGTTCTCGCGGTACTGCCGGCAGCCCGAGTACGAGGCGTACGCGCTGGTGGCCAGGACCAGCACCCTGCGGTGGCCGTCCCCGGCCAGCTCTCGCAGGGTGTCGGTCAGGTAGGGCGCCCAGTTGCGGTTGCCCCAGTAGACCGGCAGGTCGAGGCCGTGCTCGGCGAAGTCCTTGCGCAGCGCCTGCAGCAGTTCGCGGTTCTGCGCGTTGATCGGACTGACCCCGCCGAACAGGAAGTAGTGCTGCCCCACCTCCTTCAGGCGCTCGCGGGGGATGCCACGGCCGCGCGTGACGTTCTCCAGGAAGGGGACGACGTCGTCGGGCCCCTCGGGGCCCCCGAAGGACAGCAGGAGCAGTGCGTCGTACGGAGCGGCGCCGGCCTCGGTGTGATCGGACATGTTCCGATCCTGCCACCCGGCGGTGACGGCAGGGGAACCGGCGAAAACCGCTTGCGCTCCCTTTGTAAGCTGTGTGGGGCAGTCACATTCCTTACTCCCGCCCCTTGAGACGTCGGCGACGAAGCCGTGGAGCGCCTGTGTCCAGTCCCTATCGCGCGATCTTCTCCACTCCCGGGACCAGGGGTTTCTCGGCGGCGGGTTTCATCGGCCGGATGCCGCTGTCCATGCTCGGCATCGGCATCGTGACGATGATGTCCCAGGTCACCGGCCGCTACGGGATCGCGGGCGGGCTCGCCGCCACCCTGGC
Source organism: Streptomyces sp. NPDC111520 (assembly GCF_055635295.1). NCBI lineage: Bacteria > Bacillati > Actinomycetota > Actinomycetes > Kitasatosporales > Streptomycetaceae > Streptomyces > Streptomyces sp. NPDC111520. The sequence continues at coordinate 447,987 of NZ_JBVKBW010000005.1, forward strand.
GCTTGCCGCGGCGGCGCTGGGCCCCCAGGTGTCCCGCCTGGTCGACCGCTACGGCCAGCGCCGGGTGCTGCGCCCGGCCACCGCGGTCACGGTGCTGGCGGTGGCGGCGCTGCTGGTGTGCGTACGAGCCGGGGCCCCGGACTGGACGCTCTTCGTGTGCGTCGCGCTGGCGGGGACGACGCCGAGCCTGGGCGCCATGGTCCGGGCGCGCTGGGCCATGATCCACCGGGGATCGCCAGCGCTGCTGCACACCGCCTACTCCTTCGAGTCCGTCGTCGACGAGGTCTGCTTCATCGTGGGCCCGATCCTGTCGATCGGGCTGTGCACGATCTGGTTCCCGGAGGCGGGGCCGCTGCTGGCGGTGCTCTTCCTGGCGGCCGGGGCGTGGCTGCTGACCGCGCAGCGCGCCACCGAGCCGGCGCCGCATCCGCGCGAGCAGCACACCCCGGGCTCCGCGCTGCGCTCCCGCGGGCTGCAGGTCCTCGTGCTGATCTTCGTCGCGACCGGGGCGATCTTCGGCGCCGTGGACGTGACCACCGTGGCCTTCGCCGAGGAGCAGGGCCACAAGGCCGCGGCGAGCGTGGTGCTGGCGGTGTACGCGGCGGGTTCCTGCCTCGCGGGGGTGCTTTTCGGCCTGATGAAGCCGGCCGGAACGGCCTCCCGCCGCTTCCTGCTGGGCGTGGCGGCCATGGGCGTGAGTATGATCCCGCCACTACTGGTCGGGAACTTGCCGTTCCTGGCCGTGGCGCTGTTCGTCGCGGGCCTGTCCATCGCACCGACGATGGTCACCACCATGGCCCTCGTCGAGCAGTTGGTACCGCGCGCGAAGCTGACCGAGGGCATGACGTGGACGAGCACGGGACTCGCGGTCGGCGTGGCGCTGGGCGCCTCTCTGGCCGGGTGGGTGATCGACGCGGCGGGGGCCCGGGCCGCGTTCGCGGTACCCGCCTCCGCCGCGGCGCTCGCCGTGGTGGCGGCCTTCCTGGGGTACCGCCGGCTGGAGCCGGCGCCGGAGCTGGAGGGGACGCGTGCGCATGGCTACGACGAACAGAACCACCGGGAAGACCACATGGCGTAACTGGGCGGGCAACGTACGGGCCCTGCCCGCGCGGACCGAGTCGCCCGCCTCGGCCGACGAACTGGCGGCCGCGCTCCGCAGGGCGGCCGCCGACGGGCTCCCCGCCAAGGCCGTGGGCACCGGGCACTCCTTCACCTCGACGGCGGCGACCTCGGGCGTGCTGATCCGGCCCGAGCGGATGACCGCGGTGCGGGGCATCGACCGCGAGGCCGGCACGATCACGGTGGAGGCGGGCGTCCAGCTCAAGCACCTCAACGCGATGCTCGCCGCCGAGGGCCTGTCGCTGACGAACATGGGCGACATCATGGAGCAGACGGCGGCCGGCGCGACCAGCACCGGCACGCACGGCACGGGCCGTGACTCGGGCTCCATAGCCGCCCAGATCACGGCGCTGGAGCTGGTGCTCGCCGACGGATCACTGCTCACCTGCTCGGCGCAGGAGAACCCCGAGGTGTTCGCCGCCGCCCGGATCGGGCTCGGCGCGCTCGGCGTGGTCAGCGCGATCACCTTCGCGGTGGAACCGCTCTTCCTGCTCACCGCGCGGGAGGAGCCCATGCGCTTCGACCGGGTGGTCGCCGAGTTCGACCAACTGGTCGAGGAGAACGAGCACTTCGAGTTCTACTGGTTCCCGCACACCGACGGCTGCAACACCAAGCGGAACAACCGCAGCCAGGGTCCCGCGGCACCGGTCCCCGGGGTACGCGGCTGGATCGACGACGAGTTGCTCTCCAACGGGGTCTTCCAGGCGGCCTGCGCCGTGGGCCGGGCGGCCCCCTCCCTCATCCCGGGCATCGCGCAGGTCTCCAGCCGGGCGCTGTCGGCCCGCAGCTACACCGACGTCCCGTACAAGGTGTTCACCCACCCGCGACGTGTGCGTTTCGTGGAGATGGAGTACGCGGTGCCGCGCGAGGCCGCGGCGGAGGTGCTGCGCGAACTCAAGTCGATGGTGGAGTCCTCGGGCTTCAGGATCAGCTTCCCCGTGGAGGTGCGGGTCGCCCCGGCGGACGACATCGCCCTGTCGACGGCCTCGGGCCGGGACACCGCCTACGTCGCGGTGCACATGTACCGCGGCAGCCGGTACCAGGAGTACTTCACGGCGGTCGAGCAGATCATGACCGACCATCAGGGGCGGCCGCACTGGGGGAAGATCCACACCCGGGACGCGGACTACTTCGCGAAGGCATACCCCCGCTTCGCGGAGTTCACCGCCCTGCGCGACCGGCTCGACCCGGACCGGTTGTTCCGGAACGACTACCTGCGGCGGGTGCTGGGCGAATAGTTCCACTTGTGGGGTTTTTGTAAAGATCCCGCCCCAACTCCCTTGGCGTGCGCGAAGTTCGACGGCGCGGCGCCCCACCGACGTGGCCCAAATGGAGTACTGTGACAAATCCTGGCTCCGGGGGGAGACGGCGCACTCGTCCCGGGGTGCCGTCGATCGAACCGGAGACACGTGACGCCGAGTGGTTCGTTCGGTCACTCAGCGTTGCAAATAGGTAACCGTGCCATAACGGCGCGTCACGGCACATGCCCGACACGCCGGGAAACTCAGCAAGGTTGTGGCAGGCTGCACCCGGGCAGGTCACACTCGTCCATCGGGAGCAGCGACGCACGTGACGTCGGCAGGCACCACCCGGGAGGTAACCGTGCCCGAACTGCGTGTCGTGGCTGTCAGCAACGACGGCACACGACTGGTGCTCAAGGCTGCCGACAGCACGGAGTACACCCTTCCGATCGACGAACGCCTGCGTGCCGCCATCCGCAACGACCGCGCGCGGCTCGGCCAGATCGAGATCGAGGTCGAGAGCCATCTGCGCCCGCGCGACATCCAGGCGCGGATACGAGCCGGTGCCACCGCGGAGGAGGTCGCCCAGCTCGCCGGGATCCCGGTGGAACGCGTCCGGCGCTTCGAGGGCCCCGTCCTCGCGGAGCGCGCCTTCATGGCCGAGCGGGCCCGCAAGACCGCGGTGCGGCGGCAGGGCGAGAGCACCGGTCCGCAGCTCGGTGAGGCCGTCGCCGAACGGCTGCTGCTGCGCGGCGCCGAGAAGGACAGCGTCCTGTGGGACTCCTGGCGCCGCGACGACGGCACCTGGGAGGTGCTCCTCGTCTACCGGGTGGCCGGTGAGCCGCATTCGGCGAGCTGGACGTACGACCCGCCGCGCCGGCTCGTGCAGGCCGTGGACGACGAGGCGCGCGCCCTCATCGGGGAGACCACCCAGGAGCCCGCGCAGGAGCCGAGCTACCCCTTCGTCCCGCGGATCGCACGGCTGCCGCGCGACCGCGCGCTGGACCGGCCCGAGCGGGCCGAACGCACGGCCGAGGAGCGGGCGGAGGAGGAGCGCGACTCCCTGACCAGCCTCCTGGAGGCGGTCCCCAGCTTCCGCGGCGACATGGTGGTGCCCGCCCAGGCGGGCCCGCCCTCCACCACGCCCGACACGCCGGCCGCGGCGTCGGTCGCGGAGGACGCCCCCGAGGCGCCCGCCGAGGAGGAGGCACCGCCGGCCCCCGCCGCGAGCGCCGGCGCGGGCTCCGCGTACGCCGACGTCCTGATGCCGCGTTCGGTCGGCGCCCACCGCGACCGGCTGGTCGGGTCCACCGACCGCCAGGCCGAGGCGGACGGGGTGCGGCCGGGGCGGCGGGCGACGGTACCGAGCTGGGACGAGATCGTCTTCGGGAGCCGGCGCAAGAAGCAGGACTGACCGGGGCACGGCGCCCCGCAGGGGGTGCCCCGGTATCGTCCTCCGCGCCGTCCTCACGCCCTCCTCCGGACGGGCCGGGCGCCGGCGCCGCGTCAGCCCGGTTGCGGCCCGGTCGCGACGTCGCGGCCCGCCGTGGACCACTCGCTCCAGGAACCGACGTAGAGCGCCGCGGGGATGCCGGCGATCGCCAGGGCCAGCACCTCGTGGGCGCCGGAGACACCGGAGCCGCAGTAGACCCCGACCTCGGTCTCCGGCGTGGCGCCGGCCTCGCCGAAGCGCGCCGCCAGTTCGCCGGCGGCGCGGAAGACACCGGTGCCCGGGACGACGTTCTCCGTGGTCGGGGCGTTGACCGCGCCGGGGATGTGACCGGCGACGGGGTCGATGGGCTCGGTGTCGCCCCGGTAGCGCTCCGCCGCCCGGGCGTCCAGCAGGACACCGCGGCGGGCCAGCGCCGCCGCCTCGTCGGCGGTCAGCACGGCGAGCGCGCCCGGCGTGGCGGTGAAGTCGCCCTCCTCGTCGGCGGGGACGTCCGTCTCCAGGGGCAGCCCCGCCGCCGTCCACGCCGCGAGCCCGCCGTCCAGGACGCGCACCCGCTCGTGGCCGGCCCACCGCAGCAGCCACCACGCGCGCGCCGCGCCCCAGCCGAGTCCCCCGTCGTAGACCACCACGTCGCGGTCCGGGCCGACGCCGGCGCGGCGCATGGCGGCGGTGAACACCGCGAGGTCCGGCAGGGGATGGCGGCCGGCCGCGCCGGGCGTCCCGGCGAGCTCGGTGTCCAGGTCGACGTAGTGCGCGCCGGGCAGGTGACCGGCCTCGTAGGCGGGACGGCCGGGCGGGCCGCCCAGTTGCCAGCGGACGTCCAGAAGGACGGCGCCTCCCGGGGAGCCCTTCGGCAATGCGGCCAATTCGGTTACGGTAATGACAGGATGCATAAGCCCATTGTGGTCACCCGGCGCGGGAAACCCGCGGCACGGCCCCGTTCCGCGGCACACCCGGTGGTGCGAGCATCGCTGTGGCACTTCCCCTGCAAGCCCGAGCGTTGCTCCCCAGGAGAGAATTGATGACCGAGGTAGGGAACCGCCACCCGCACGGCACCCCGTGCTGGGTCAGCCTGCTGGCCCACAGCGTCGAGGCCACGCAGGAGTTCTACAGCCGGCTGTTCGGCTGGGAGTTCCACCCCGGTCCGCATTCCCTGGGCCCGTACGTCCGCGCCACGCTGGGCGGCAGGAGCGTGGCCGGCATCGGCGAGCTGCCCGGGGACCGGCACCTGCCGGTCGCCTGGACGACCTACTTCGCCGCGGACGACGCCGACAAGACCGCCGAGCTGATCCGGACCTGCGGCGGCACGGTGGGCGTCGGCCCGCTCGACGCGGACGACGCGGGACGGCTGGCCGTCGCGTCGGACCCGATGGGCGCGGTGTTCGGGGTGTGGCAGGCCAAGCGGCACCGCGGGACCGAGGTCACCGGCGAGCCGGGCGCACCGGTGTGGAACGAGCTGGTCACCCGCGACACCTCGCTGGTCGGTACGTTCTACTCGGTGGTCTTCGGTCTTGAGACCGACGCGGTCGTCTCCACCGACTTCGACTACCTGACGCTCCACCTCGCCGGCCGTCCGGTCGCCGGTGTCCACGGCGTCGGCCGGGCCCTGCCGCGCGACCGCGGGGCGCACTGGATGACGTACTTCGAGGTCGCCGACACCGACGCCGCCGCGCGCCGTGTGCTGGACCTGGGCGGCAGCGTCCTCCGCACCCCGCGCGACTCCGAGCACGGCCGGCTGGCGACCGTGGCGGACCCCGAGGGCGCCGTCTTCACCGTGATCCGCTCCCGGCCGCAGCAGGGCGGCGGGAGCAGCGGGAGCTAGTCGACCGGCAGGACGTCCGGCGAGATCGCCGCCGCACGCGCCGCGGCCGCGGTCATCCGCCGGATGTGGTGGCGGCGGCAGAGCACCTCGTAGCCGATCTCCGTGCCCGGGCGGTTGACGTCGCCGACGACGACCTGCTCGCCCTCGACGACCATCTTCCCGCCCACCGTACGGGCGTTGTGCGTGGCGCGGGCGCCGCACCAGCACAGGGCCTCGACCTGGAGCACCTCTATCCGGTCGGCCATCTCCATCAGCCGCTGGGAGCCGGGGAAGAGCTTGGTGCGGAAGTCGGTGGTGATCCCGAAGGCGAAGACGTCCAGCCGCAGGTCGTCGACGATGCGCGCGAGCTGGTCGATCTGGCCGGGGGTGAAGAACTGGGCCTCGTCGACGATGACGTAGTCGGCGCGGGCGCCGCCGGACAGGTGCGTGACGAGGTAGCCGTAGAAGTCGAAGTCGTCGGTGGCCTCGACGGCCTTGGTCTCCAGGCCCAGCCGGGAGGACAGGACGCCCTCGCCTGCGCGGTCGTTGCGGGTGAAGATCAGGCCCTGCAGGCCGCGTGCCGAGCGGTTGTGCTCGATCTGCAGGGCGAGGGTGCTCTTCCCGCAGTCCATCGTTCCGGAGAAGAACACGAGCTCAGGCATGAGGAGGCGGCGGCCTTTCGGGGCGGGGCGGTGGGTGGTGCGAGGGGGGCTGTGCGAGCGGTCGGCGCCGCGTCAGGTGCGGACCTCGAGCAGCGGCACCAACTGCTCCACGGGGGTCATCGAACCGTGCAGACCGACCATGGTGGACTCCCCCGGCTCGGAGCGGGTGGCGACGATCGCGATGTCGTCGCGGGCGACGGCGACGACGTCGCCGATGCGGCCGCGCACCCGGTCCTCCACGACGGGGCCGAACCAGCCCGCGGCGATCGCCTCTTCGCGGGAGGCCACCCACATCTGCTCGCCGAGCACCTCGCTCCAGACCGCGTGGACGTCGCCGGCGGCGCCGGGCACGGCGTACACGTGGCGGGCCCGGGCCTCGCCGCCGAGGACGGCGACGCCGGCGCGCAGCTCCCAGTCCTCGTCGAAGTCGATCCGCGACTCGGGGTCGAAGGGGATGTCGATCATGCCGTGGTCGGCGGTGACGTAGAGGGCGCTGCGCGGCGGGAGCTGCTCGGCGAGCCGCTGGGCGAGCCGGTCGGCCATCATCAGCTGGCCGCGCCAGGCGTCGGAGTCGACGCCGTGCCGGTGGCCCATGGAGTCCAGCTCGCTGTAGTACGTGTAGACCAGCGCGCGGTCGGACGCGGCGAGCCGCTCGGCAGTGAGGTCCATGCGCTCCTCGCCGGTGAGCCGCCCGTGGAAGGTGCCGCCGCTGAGGGCGATCTTGGTCAGCGGGGTGTGCTCGAAGGTGGGCGAGGTGACCTGGCAGGTCTCCACGCCGGCCTCCTGGGCCAGCCGGAAGACGGTGGGGTGCGGCTGCCACTCGGCCGGGGAGGTCCACGGCTGCCAGCGCAGCTGGTTCATCAGCTCGCCGGTGTCCGGGTTCAGCACGGTGTAGCCGGCCAGGCCGTGCGCGCCGGGCGGCAGGCCGGTGCCGACGGAGGCGAGCGAGGTCGCGGTGGTGGAGGGGAAGCCCGCGGTGATCGGCCGGCCGCTGCCGGTGGCGGAGCCGGCCATCAGGGAGGTGAGGAACGGCGCCTCGTCCGGATGCCGGCGGATCAGCTCCCACCCCATGCCGTCGACGAGGAACACGCAGACCCGGTCCGCGGGCGCGAGGTCGAGCGCCGTCGGCGGGACGCCCGTGATGCCGAGCCCGGCGGCGACCGCGGGCAGCAGGTCGCTCAGCGAGCCGGTGCCGTAGCGCGGGGCGGGGGCGGCGTACGGGTCCAGCGGTTCGTAGGACGGGGCGGGATGGACCATCAGGAGGCCGCGCTCGCGGTGCTCGCGGTCGCCTCGGAGAGCGCCTGCGCGAAGGCGAGGGCCTGGCGGACGGTCTCCGGGCCGTCGCCCGCCTCGCTGACCCGCAGGCTGAGGTCGTCGGCGGTGGAGGAGCCGGTGTAGCCGTGGTCGGCCTCGCAGTTGGGGTCGCCGCAGGCGGCGGGCTCCAGGTCGATGCGGCTGACCGCGCCCCAGCCGATGGTGAGCACGACCTCGCGGGGCAGGGTGCCGGGGGTGTACGACTCGGGGTTGGCGACGACCCGGCTCAACACGACCGACGAGATCCGCTCGAGCTTGACCGACTCGGTGGAAGTGGTGGCGTAGGGGCTCGGGGAGGTGTCGTCGGCGCTCTGCTCGTCGGTGTGGCTGACGATGAAGCGGGTGCTGGTCAGGACCAGGACGGTGACGTGCCGGCGGACCTCGTTCGCGTCGAAGGTGGTCTCCTGGTGGACCAGGTACGACGCGACCGGCTCCCCACCGACGGAGGCCTCCACGGCCTCTGCCACGAGGGCGGGGTAGTAGCCGCTGCGCTCGATCGCCGCGCGCAGCCCCTGGGTCGTCGTACCGGTCTTCGCCATGGCGACCATCCTAGTGCGGAGCACGTGTTCAGAAGGACGACAGTGCGCGGGGTCCGAGGTCCGTGCGGGCCGGGGGGCGCGCGAGGCGGACGGAGGCGCCGAGCACGGTGAGGCCCGCGGGGGCCACCACGACCGGTTCGAGGTCGACGGAGACCACCTCGGGCAGGTCGTCGACCAGCAGCGACACCCGCAGCAGCAGTTCCTCCAGGGCCCCGGTGTCCACCGGCTCCGCGCCGCGCCAGCCGAACAGCAGCGGGGCCGCCTTGATGGAGCGGACCAGCTCGGCGACGTCCCGGTCGGTGGCCGGGACCAGCCGGTGCCCCATGTCGTCCAGGAGCTCGGAAGGGGCCCCGGCGATGCCGAAGGAGAGCACGGCGCCCGCGGCCGGGTCGACGGTGGCGCGCACGACCGTGTCGACCCCGCGCGGTGCCATGGCCTGGACGACCAGGTGCAGCTCCTCGGGCTTGCCCAGCCGTGCGGTCAGCTCCCCGAAGGCGCGGCTGAGGTCGTCGGGGTCGGCGATGTCCAGGCGTACGCCGCCGAGGTCGGCGCGGTGCCGCAGGTGGGGTGCGGTGGTCTTGAGGGCGACCGGGTAGCCGAGCCGGCGGGCCGCCTCCAGGGCCGCGTCGATCCCGGGGGCGGGCAGGGTGGGCCGCACCGTGATGCCGTAGCGGCCCAGCAGGCCGGCTGCCGCGCGGTCGTCGAGGGTGACGCCCCGGCTGACGGCGGCGGGCTCCCCGGCGGCGTCGAGCAGCCGGGTGACGTCCTGGCAGGCACCCGCCTCGTCGACGTCCTCGAACTCCGGCACCCTGCCCGGTTCCTGGGCGTCCCTGCGCCACCGGGCGTAGGCGGCGGCCCGGGCCAGGGCCTTCACGGCGCGGTCGGCGGCCCCGTAGGCGGGGATGCGGACGGCCGCGAGGCGGGTGGCCAGGGCCTCCAGCGCGGTGTGGACGATCACGACGGGCTTGCCGGCGCCGGGCCCGTCCGCGGCGGCGTGCAGGGCCTCGGCCAGCGCGGGGTCGTCGCTGCCGGCGGGGACCTCGGCGAGCTCGGAGCCGACGCGCGGGATGGCGGTGACGACGACGGCGTCGTGGGCGGGGTCGGCGAGGGCCGCGGCGAGGGCGGCCCGGAAGTCCTCCGGTCCGGCGGCGGTGGTGAGGTCGAGGGGGAGGCCGGGTTCCAGGCCCGCGGTGAGGCAGGCGTCGTAGGTGATCAGCCCGAGGGACTCGGAGTTGCCGAGGATCGCGACGCGGGGTCCGGCGGGCAGCGGCCGGCACGACAGCAGCAGCCCGGTGTCGAGGAGCTCGGTGACGGTGTCGGTGCGGATGACGCCGGCCTGCTGCAGCAGGGCGGAGACGGTGCCGTCGGGGATGCGGGCGGGGGGCACGGCGTGTCCGGGCGGGGCGGCCGCCGAATGCCGGGCGCCCTTGACCACGACGACCGGTTTGACAGCGGCGGTGCGCCGGGCGAGGCGGTAGAACTTCCGCGGGTTGCCGAGGGTTTCGAGGTAGAGCAGGGCGACGTCGGTGGCCGGGTCGTCGTACCAGAACTGCAGGATGTCGTTGCCGGAGACGTCCGCCCGGTTGCCCGCCGAGACGAAGGACGACAGCCCGGCGCCGCGGCGGCGCAGCCCGGACAGCAGGGCGATGCCGATGGCCCCGGACTGGGTGAACAGCCCGAGCCGGCCGGCGTCCGGGGTCTCGGGCGACAGGGAGGCGTTGAGCCGGACGTCCTCGGCGGAGTTGAGGATGCCGAACGCGTTGGGGCCGATGACCCGCATGCCGTGGGCGAGCGCCAGCCGTACCAGGTCGCGCTGCCTGCGGCGGCCCTCGGCGCCGGACTCGGCGTATCCGGAGGAGATCACCAGCAGGCCGAGGACGCCGTGCCGGCCGCACGCGTCGACGGCCTCGGCGACCTCGTCGGCGGGTACCGCGATCACGGCGAGGTCGACGCCGTCGGGGATCTCGGCGACGGAGCGGTGCGCGGGGACGCCCTCGGGTTCGAGGGTGTGCCGGTCCTCGGGGAAGGAGCGGTTCACGGCGTGGACGCGCCCGGTGTAGCCGCCCGCGAGGATGTTCCGCAGGATGCCGCGGCCGACGCCGCCCGGGCGGCGTCCGGTGCCGATGACGGCGACCGAGGCGGGGGCGAGCAGCCGCTGGACGGAACGGGCCTCGGCGCGCTGCTCGCGGGCACGCATGACGGCGAGGGACCGCTCGGTGGGCTCCAGGTCGAACTCGAGCCGGACGACGCCGTCGGTGAAGCTGCGCTGCTGGGTGTAGCCCGCGTCGGTGAAGACCTTGATCATCTTTCGGTTGGCGGGCAGCACCTCGGCGATGAAGCGGCGGATGCCGCGCTCCTGCGCCACCGCGGCGACGTGCTCCATCAGGGCGGAGGCCACGCCGCGGCCCTGGTGCGCGTCCTGGACCAGGAAGGCGACCTCGGCCTCGCGGTCGTCGGTGCGGTCGTAGCGGACGGTCGCGATGAACTCGCCCCCGACCAGGGCCGCCAGGCCGACGCGGTCGCGGTAGTCGTGGTGGGTGAAGCGGTGCACGTCCCGGTCGGAGAGCCGGGGGTAGGGCGCGAAGAAGCGGTAGTACTTGGACTCGTCGGAGACCTTCTCGTAGAAGCTCACCAGCCGTCCCGCGTCGTCCGGCGCGATGGGCCGGACGTGGGCGATCCCGCCGTCGCGCAGGACCACGTCCGCCTCCCAGTGGACCGGGTAGTCGCGCTCTGCGTCGGACGGCGTCGTCATGGCCCCAGCGTACGGGCCGCCGCCCGCCGCGGAACCGGTGCGACGATGTGGGGACGGACCGGTGTCCGAGGCATGGCAGACTGGTCTAGACCTCCTTAGGAACGATCCCGAAGGGCAACACCATGGCTGAGCGCCGCGTCACCATCGGCTGGGCCGAGGGCCTGCACGCACGTCCCGCTTCGATCTTCGTCCGCGCCGCCACCGCCGTGGGTGTGCCCGTCACCATCGCGAAGGCGGACGGCGCCCCCGTCAACGCCGCCTCGATGCTCGCCGTGCTGAGCCTGGGTGTGGCCGGCGGCGAGGAGGTCGTGCTCGCCTCCGACGCCGAGGGCGCGGACGCCGCTCTGGACAGCCTCGCCAAGCTCGTCTCCGAGGGGCTGGACGAGCTCCCCGAGACCGTCTGACACACGCGCGGCAGCGCGGTACGGCAAAAGGGGCGGGTCCCGAACGAAATCCGGCCGGATTTCGTTCGGGACCCGCCCCTCCGTCATTCCGGGGGAATTCCCGGCGGCGCACTGCGCGGGGAACGCGGAAATACCTCCGCACACCATTCCCCGCTTTGTATACGGCACTTCTGTTAAACCCGGCCACTCGACATGTGTACGGCGTGTTTCGGATTCCTCACCGCGCCGCGGCGCCGCGCCCCGTGCTCTGCGGACGGCGCAACCGGTGTGCCGCCGTCGCCCGCTCCACATGGTCCGCCGTCAGCCGCCGGGCCCGCTCCGCGTCACCGCGCGCCACCGCGTCGACGACCGCCCCGTGCTCCGCCCAGGACTCCACGGCGCGGTCCGGGGTGTCCACCGCGTACACCCAGGCGATCTTGTGCCGCAGCTGGGTCAGCAGCGCCACCAGAGTCGGGCTGCCGGACGCCTGGGCCAGCGTCTCGTGGAACCAGCCGTCCAGGGCGGGCAGGTCCGACGACTGGCGCCGCAGTGAACGCTCCTGGCCCAGCCGGACGAGTCCGCGCAGCACCTTCACATGGGCCTCGGTGCGCCGCTGCGCCGCCCGGGCGGCGCCCAGCGGCTCCAGCAGGGCACGGATGTCCAGCAGGTCGGCGGCCTCCTGGTCGGTGGGCTCGGCGACGGACGCCCCGGCGTGCCGGCGGGTGCGCACGAAGCCCTCGGACTCCAGGGTGCGCAGCGCCTCGCGCACCGGGACCCGGGACACCCCGTAGCGCTTGGCCAACTGCTCCTCGGTCAGCCGGCTGCCCGGCGCGAAGAACCCGCTGACGATGTCGTCACGGATCGCCGCGCACACGGCTGCGGCGGAAATCCGGCGGCCCGCAGCGCCGCTCCCGTTCACGTCCGACCCCACATCGCAGATTCCTTCCGGTGCGCGCCGACGGCCGTCCTTTTGATCCGCGCGCAACGGAGGAGCCGGCGTTTCTGCCGCGACTCTATTCCAGCGCGGCGTCGATTCCGACGGGCGTCCTGAATTCATGGAGCGTTTTCGGACACACCCGCGGCCGGGAAACGCCGGCATGCCGAAGGCCCCGGCGGGGGGACCGGGGCCTTCGGGTGGGGGGAGGGGAATGGTCGGATGGTCGCTCAGACGCGGACGCCCTTGGAGCGCAGGTACGCCAGCGGGTCCACGTCGGAGCCGTAGGACGGGGCCGTACGGGCCTCGAAGTGCAGGTGCGGCCCGGTCACGTTGCCGGTGGCGCCCGACAGGCCGATCCGCTGGCCCGCGGAGACGGTCTGACCCACGGACACGCCCAGCGAGGACAGGTGGCCGTACTGGGTGTACATGCCGTCCGCGTGGCGGATCACGATGTTGTTGCCGTACGAGCCGCCCCAGCCGGCCTCGACGACGGTGCCCGCACCGGCGGCGTGCACCGGGGTGCCGACGGAGGCCACGAAGTCGACGCCGGTGTGGTAGCCGGAGGACCACAGGCTGCTGGTCGCGTGGTACGGCGTGCCGATGGAACCGGCGACCGGCAGCGTCCAGCCACCGAGCGTGCCCCGGCCGGCCGCGGCGCTCCGCGACGCGTGCGCGGTGCCGCTCCGCGCCGCCTTGGCCTTGGCCGCCTTGGCGGCGGCCTCCTCGGCGGCACGCTCACGGGCGGCGCGCCTGGCCTTGGCGACCTTGGCGTCATGGCGCTTCTGGGCGACGACGGCGGCCCGGTGCTGGGCCGAGGCCTGGTCGGCGAGGTGCGTGGCGAGGTCGTCGGCGACGGCCGCGCAACGGGCGAAGGCGGACCCCGCGGTGCCGGCGTCGGCAGCCGCGGCGGGCACGACGAACGCGCCGGTGGTGACGGTGGTCAGCGCGGCGGCGCCGGCCAGGGTGGAACGTATCGAGAACGACGCCATGGGCAGGCGGAGATCCTTTCCTTCCTTCTCGCCTACCGGGTTAGCTGACGGGTTCGGAGCAGGAAGGTCTCCTACGGGCGACGGCACGCCGCCCGATTCACCCCAGGGACTTCTCGTGTGGGTCCCCGGCTCCCCAGGCTCACGCCCGACGGGGACTCGGCGATCGTTGCTCCGGTGCCGCGGGAGGCGGCTGCTTCCGCCGGGCAACCCGAGGACGTTAACCAGGCGTTGCTTCCCGTTCCAAAAAAATCCGGCAATATGTGCGGGATGCCACACCGGCCGCCAACCGGTCGCAACCGTCCGCAATACCGCGACGCCGCAGCTCCGCGGCGGTCCGCGCGCCCGCGGAAGGCCCCCGCGCTGCGGCGGCGAGGAGGGGTGGGGACGCGGTGCGGACCGGGTGACCGGCGTCACGGACCACCGGCGCGGCCGTCCCCGGCCACCCGCACACCGCGGCCCCGGGTGCCGCGAGGGCGCCCGGGGCCGCGGTGTGCGATAACGGTCAGCCGCCCGTGACGACCTCGACCGGGCCGATGCCCAGCTCGCGGATCGGGTCCGCGATGACGGAGGCGTCGCCGACGAGGACGACCACGAGCCGGTCGAGGGGGAACGCGTTGACGGCCGCCGCCGTCGCCTCGACCGTGCCGGTGACGGCCAGGCGCTCGTAGAGCCGCGCCTGGAAGTCGTCCGGCAGGGACTGCTCGACCTGGTCGGCGAAGGTGCCGGCCACCGCCGACGCGGTCTCGTAGCGCAGTGGGGCGACGCCCACCAGGTTCTGCACGGCGGCGTCGCGCTCCTCGTCGGTGAGCCCCTCCGCCGCCAGGGTGCGCAGCACCTGCCAGGTGTCGGCCAGCGCGGGCGCGGTGACGTCGGTCGCCACGGATCCGCTGATGCCCAGCAGGGAGGCCCCGGTGCCCTCGGGAGTGGAGAGCAGCACCTGCCCGAAGGCCCGCACGCCGTAGGTGTAGCCCTTCTCCTCGCGCAGGACGCGGTCCAGGCGCGAGGTCAGCGTGCCGCCGAGGCAGTACGTGCCGAGCACCTGGGCGGCCCAGACGGGATCGTGGCGGTCCGCCCCGGCGCGTCCGATGAGCACCTGGGTCTGTACCGACCCGGGCCGGTCGACGATCACGACGCGTCCGGTGTCGTCCGCGGTGATCGCCGGCAGCGGGCGGCGCTCGCCGGGCTTGCCGCTCCACTCCCCCAGCGTGCCCGCCAGCAGCGCGTCCAGATCGATGCCGGCGAGGTCGCCGACCACGACGACCGTGGAGGTGGACGGGCGCACGTGCGTGTCGTAGAAGGCGCGGACGGCCTCCGCGTCGATGCGCGCGACCGTCTCCTCGGTGCCCTGGCGCGGCCGGGAGCAGCGCAGCTCGGCGGCGAAGAGCTCCTTGGACAGCGCCATGGCGGCGCGCCGGGCCGGGTTGGCCAGCTCGTGCGGGATCTCGTCGAGGCGGTTGTTCACCAGCCGCTCGACCTCGCCGTCCGGGAACGCCGGGGCGCGCAGCGCGTCGGCGAGCAGGCCGAGGGCCTTGTCGAGCCGGGAGACGGGGACCTCCAGGGAGACCCGGACCCCGGCGTGGTCGGCGTGGGCGTCGAGGGTGGCCCCGCACCGCTCGAGCTCGGCGGCGAACTCCTCCGCGCTGTGCTTGTCGGTGCCCTCCGACAGCGCCCGCGCCATGATCGTGGCGACGCCGTCGAGGCCCTCGGGCTCGGCGTCGAGCGGCGCCGCGAGCAGCACCTCCACGGCGACGACCTTCTGGCCGGGCCGCCGGCTGCGCAGCACCGTAAGCCCGCTCGGCAGCGTGGAGCGCTCGGGGGCCGGGAAGTCCCAGGGCTTGGGCTGCCCCGGCCGGGGCTGCGGGTGGAACGTCATGGTGGTGTGGACGTCGGTCACTGGTCCGCGCCCTCCTCGTCCTCGTCGGAGTCCTCGCCCGCGGCGGCCGCGGAGCCGGTGGGCTCGTAGACCAGCGCGGCGCGGTTGTCGGGCCGCAGGGTGGCCGCGGCGACCGCGCGCACCTCGTCGGCGGTGATGTCCAGGATGCGCCTGACGGCCGTCAGCGCCAGCTGCGGGTCGCCGAACAGCACGGCGTAGCGGCACAGTTCGTCGGCGCGGCCGCCGACGGTGGCGAGCCGGTCCAGCCACTCGCGCTCGAGCTGGGCCTGGGCTCGCTCCATCTCCTCGGGCGTCGGGCCCTCTTCGGCGAAGCGGGCCAGTTCCTCGTCGACGGCCGCCTCGACGGCGGGCACCTCGACGCCGCTGGACGTCTTCACGTCGAGCCAGCCGAGCGACGGCGCCCCGGCCAGCCTCAGCAGCCCGAACCCGGCCGCGACGGCGCTGCGGTCCCGGCGTACCAGGCGGTTGTGCAGCCGCGAGGACTCACCGCCGCCGAGGACGGTCAGCGCCAGGTCCGCGGCGTCGGCCTCCCGGGTGCCGTCGTGCGGCAGCCGGTACGCCGCCATCAGCGCGCGCGAGGGGACGTCCTCCTCGACGACCTCGCGGAGCTGCCCGCCCATCACCCCCGGGAGTGAACCGTCCCGGGGCGCCGGCTTGCCGTCGTGGGACGGGATGGTGCCGAAGTACTTCTCGATCCAGGCCAGCGTCTGCTCCGGGTCGATGTCGCCGACGACCGAGAGGACGGCGTTGTTCGGCGCGTAGTACGTCCGGAAGAAGGCGCGCGCGTCCTCCAGGGAGGCGGCGTCCAGGTCCGCCATCGAACCGATGGGGGTGTGGTGGTACGGGTGGCCGTCCGGGTACGCCATCGCCGTCAGGCGCTCGAAGGCGGTTCCGTACGGGACGTTGTCGTAACGCTGACGGCGCTCGTTCTTGACCACGTCGCGCTGGTTGTCCAGGCTCTCCAGGTCCAGCGCGGACAGCAGGCTGCCCATGCGGTCGGCCTCCAGCCAGAGCGCGAGCTCCAACTGGTGGGCCGGCATGGTCTCGAAGTAGTTGGTGCGCTCGAAGCTGGTGGTGCCGTTGAGGGAGCCGCCGGCGGACTGGACCAGTTCGAAGTGGCCGTTGCCCTTGACGTTCTCCGAACCCTGGAACATCAAGTGCTCGAAGAGGTGGGCGAGTCCGGTACGGCCCTTCACCTCGTGGCGGGAACCGACGTCGTACCAGAGGCAGACCGCGGCGACCGGGGTGAGGTGGTCCTCGGAGAGCACGACGCGCAGGCCGTTGGCCAGGCGGTGCTCGGTCGCGGTGAGGCCGCCGGAATCTGCCTCCGGCGTGGCCGTGTGACCCATGGGCAAGCTGTCCTTCCGGTCGCGTACTCGTTGTTTTGTGCTGAGACCTGCCACTCTAGGCAGCGGACAAACGGCCCGCGAAGTTCCCGTCACCGCCACGTATGAGCCGGGGGGTGGTCCGGGCTGTCGGTGGGGCGGTCCACAATGGTCCGCGTCAGTCCCGTGTCCTTATCCGATGAGGTCCAGCCGAAGGAGCAGCGCCCTGATGGCCCGCCGCACCACGAAGACCCCGCCGCCGGACGATTTCGAGGAGCGCATCCTCGACATCGACGTCGTCGACGAGATGCAGGGGTCCTTCCTCGAGTACGCCTACTCGGTCATCTACTCGCGTGCGCTCCCCGACGCCCGCGACGGGCTCAAGCCGGTGCACCGCCGGATCGTGTACCAGATGAACGAGATGGGGCTGCGCCCTGAGCGCGGCTACGTGAAGTGCGCCCGCGTCGTCGGCGAGGTGATGGGCAAGCTCCACCCGCACGGCGACGCCTCGATCTACGACGCGCTGGTGCGCATGGCGCAGCCGTTCTCGATGCGCGTGCCGCTGGTGGACGGCCACGGCAACTTCGGCTCGCTCGGCAACGACGACCCTCCGGCCGCGATGCGTTACACGGAGTGCCGTACGACCCCCGCCGCGATGCTGATGGTGGAGTCGATCGACGAGGACACCGTCGACTTCACGCCGAACTACGACGGCCAGGAGCGGGAGCCGGTGGCCCTGCCGGCCGCCTACCCGAACCTGCTGGTCAACGGCGCCTCCGGCATCGCGGTCGGCATGGCGACCAACATGCCGCCGCACAACCTCGGCGAGGTCATCGCCGCCGCCCGCCACCTGATCCGCCACCCGAACGCGGACCTCGAGACGCTGATGCGCCACGTCCCCGGCCCGGACTTGCCGACCGGCGGCCGGATCGTGGGCCTGGACGGCATCCGGGACGCGTACGAGACCGGCCGCGGCACCTTCAAGATCCGCGCCACGGTGTCCGTGGAGGACGTGACGGCCCGCCGCAAGGGCCTGGTGGTGACCGAGCTGCCGTTCACGGTCGGCCCGGAGAAGGTCATCTCCAAGATCAAGGACCTGGTCGGCTCCAAGAAGCTGCAGGGCATCGCGGACGTCAAGGACCTGACCGACCGCGAGCACGGCCTGCGGCTGGTGATCGAGATCAAGAACGGCTTCCACCCCGAGGCCGTCCTGGAGCAGCTCTACAAGCTGACCCCCATGGAGGAGTCCTTCGGCATCAACAACGTGGCGCTGGTCGACGGCCAGCCGCTCACGCTGGGCCTGAAGGAACTGCTGGAGGTCTACCTCGACCACCGCTTCGAGGTCGTCCGGCGGCGCAGCGAGTTCCGCCGCGGCAAGCGCCGCGACCGCCTCCACCTGGTGGAGGGCCTGCTCGTCGCCCTGGTCGACATCGACGAGGTCATCTCGATCATCCGCTCCAGCGACAACGCCGCCCAGGCCAAGGAGCGCCTGATCGAGCGCTTCGCGCTGTCGGACATCCAGACCCAGTACATCCTCGACACCCCGCTGCGCCGGCTGACCCGCTTCGACCGGATGGAACTGGAGTCCGAGCGGGACAGGCTCACCGCGGAGATCGAGGAGCTGACCGCGATCCTGGAGTCCGACGCCGAGCTGCGCAAGCTGGTCGGCGCGGAGCTGGCGGCGGTCGCCAAGAAGTACGCCACCGAACGCCGCACCCTGCTGATGGAGCCGGGCGCGGCGCCCGTCGCGGCCGTGCCGCTGGAGGTCGCCGACGACCCGTGCCGCGTGCTGCTCTCCTCCACCGGGCTGCTGGCCCGTACGGCGAACGGGGAGGCCCTGGCGCCGCTCGACGGCAAGCGGGTCAAGCACGACGTGATCGTCTCGGCGATCCCGACGACGGCACGGGCCGACATCGGCGTGGTCACCTCCACCGGGCGCCTGCTGCGGATCGCCGTGATCGACCTGCCGATCCTGCCGGAGCCCTCCGGCGCGCCGAACCTGGCGGGCGGGGCGCCGCTCGCCGAGTTCCTGTCGCTGGAGGCGGACGAGCAGGTGGTCTGTCTGACCACGCTCGACGAGTCCTCCCCGGGCCTCGCGCTCGGTACCGAGCAGGGCGTGGTCAAGCGCGTCGTGCCGGACTACCCGGCCAACAAGGACGACCTGGAGGTCATCGCGCTCCGGGAGGGCGACCGCATCGTCGGCGGCGTCGAGCTGCGCACCGGCGAGGAGGACCTGGTCTTCATCACCGACGACGCCCAGCTGCTGCGCTACCCCGCGGGCCAGGTGCGGCCGCAGGGCCGCCCGGCCGGCGGCATGGCCGGCATCAAGCTGACGGACGGCGCCAAGGTGATCTCCTTCACCGCGGTCGACCCCTCGGCCGACGCCGTGGTGTTCACCCTCGCCGGGACCCGCGAGGCACTCGCCGGGGCCGAGGAGGGCACGGCCAAGCTCACGCCGTTCGACCAGTACCCGCGCAAGGGACGGGCGACCGGCGGTGTGCGCTGCCAGCGCTTCCTGAAGGGCGAGGACATGCTGCTGCTCGCCTGGGCCGGTGGCACCCCTGCCCGGGCCGCCACCTCCACGGGCGCGCCGGCCGACCTCCCGCCCAAGGACCCGCGCCGGGACGGCTCCGGCGTGGCCCTCACCAAGCGCGTCTCGGTGGTCGCCGGACCGGTCTGACCGGCCGGCCCGAAGCGGTGAGGGGCGCGGCACCCGGTGCGGGTGCCGCGCCCCTCGGCGTACGCGGTGTCAGGGCGCGTACGCCGCCGTCCCGCCGGATCAGGCCGGTTCGTCCAGGCGCAGCCACACGCAGGTGTCCCGGGGCAGCCGGCCGTCGTCGGCGAGCGGTCCGCTGGCCAGCAGGAGCTGCCGGTGCGCGGGGAGCCCGACGGCGTCCGCGGACAGGTTGAGCACGCAGGCGAAGCCGCCCTCGCGGCGGAAGGCGAGCACGTCGCCGGGACCGTCGAGCCATGCCATCGGGCCCTCGCCGAGGCCGGGTTCGGCGCGGCGCAGCCGCAGCGCCGTCCGGTACAGGCTCAGCATCGAGCCGGCGTCCGTCTCCTGCGTCTCGGCGGTGCAGCGCGCCCAGTCCGCCGGCTGCGGCAGCCAGGGCCGGTCGCCCCCGAAGCCGTACGGCGGCGCGTCGCCCGACCAGGGCAGCGGCACCCGGCAGCCGTCACGGCCCGGGTCGGTGCCGCCGGAGCGGAAGTACATCGGGTCCTGCAGCAGTTCGGCCGGGATGTCCTCGACCTCGGGCAGCCCCAGTTCCTCGCCCTGGTAGAGGTAGACCGAGCCGGGCAGGGCCAGGGTGAGCAGGGCGGCGGCGCGGGCACGACGGGTGCCCAGCTCCAGGTCCGTGGGGATGCCGTGGGCCTTGGTGGCGAAGGCGAAGCCGGTGTCGCGTCGTCCGTACCGGGTGACGGTACGGGTGACGTCGTGGTTGGCCAGCACCCAGGTCGCCGGCGCCCCGACCGGGGCGTGCGCGGCGAGCGTCCCGTCGATGGAGGCACGTAGCCGCTCCGGTTCCCAGGGGCAGGCCAGGAAGTCGAAGTTGAAGGCGGTGTGCAGCTCGTCGGGCCGCAGGTAGCGGGCGAAGCGCTCGGTGTCCGGCAGCCACACCTCGCCGATCAGCACCCCGTCGTAGGAGTCGGCGACGGCGCGCCACGAGCGGTAGATGTCGTGCAGCTCGTCGCGGTCGATGTAGGGGTGCGGGTCGGTGCCCTCCACGAAGTCGGGCAGGTCCGGGTCCTTGGCGACCATGGCGGCCGAGTCGATGCGCACGCCGGCCACGCCGCGGTCGAACCAGAAGCGCAGGACGTCCTCGTGCTCCCGCTGCACCGCGGGGTGGGCCCAGTTGAGGTCCGGCTGCTCCGGGGCGAACAGGTGCAGGTACCAGTCGCCGTCCGGGAGCCGGGTCCAGGCGGAGCCGCCGAACTGCGAACGCCAGCCGTTGGGCGGCAGTTCACCGTCCTCGCCGCGGCCGGTGCGGAAGTGGAACAGCTTGCGCTCGGCGCTGCCCGGCCCGGCCTCGAGCGCCGCCCGGAACCAGACGTGCCGGTCGGAGACGTGGTTGGGGACGATGTCGACGATGGTGCGGATGCCGAGGGCGCGCGCCTCGGCGATCAGCTTCTCGGCGTCGGCCAGGGTGCCGAACGCCGGGTCGATGGCGCGGTAGTCGGCGACGTCGTAGCCGCCGTCGGCCATCGGCGAGGGGTACCAGGGGCTGAACCAGAGCGCGTCCACGCCCAGCGCGGCCAGGTACGGCAGTCTGGACCGCACCCCGGCGAGGTCGCCGGTGCCGTCCGCGTCTCCGTCGGCGAAGCTGCGTGCGTACACCTGGTAGATGGCGGCGCCGCGCCACCACGCGTCGGTGGCCTCGGCCGGGTGGGTGTCTGCCACGTGACTGGTCCTTTCGGGCAGCTGGGACCGCGCCGCCCGCCCCGTGGCGGGCGGCGTGGTACTGGACGGGTGCGGCCGGAGACCGCCGGGGCCGGGTCTCAGCCCTTGAGGCCGCCGGCGGTGAGGCCGCTCATGATGTTGCGCTGGAAGATCAGGAAGATCAGCAGGGTGGGCACCGAGGCCATCGCGATGGCCGCGAGCAGCCAGTTCTCCGGCACCCCGCTGGCGAGCGAGTAGATGCCGACGTTGAGCGTCTGCTTCGTCGGGTCGGGCAGGGTGAGCATCGGCCAGAGGAAGTCCTTCCAGACCCCGACGATCGCGAAGATGGAGACCACTCCGAGGATCGGGCGGGAGATCGGCAGGACGATCGACCACAGGGTGCGCAGCGGGGAGGCTCCGTCGATGGCGGAGGCGTCCAGCAGTTCCTGCGGGACCGAGTCGAAGAACCGCTTCAGCAGGAAGATGTTGAAGGCGTTGGTGACCGACGGCAGCCAGATCACCCAGGGCGAGTTGAGCAGGTTGCGCTCAAAGATCGGCACGTCGTACACCGTCAGGTACTGCGGTACGACCAGGACAGTGGCCGGGATCATCAGCGTGGCGAGCATCATCCCCAGGATCACGTTGCCGAGCACCGGACGGAGTTTGGACAGCGAGTAGGCGGCCGCCACGTCGAACAGGAGTTGGAAGGCGAGCGCCCCGAAGGCGTACCACAGGGTGTTGAGCAGCAGGTGGGACAGGTCCATCACGTCCCACGCGCTCTTGTAGTTCTCGGGCTGGATCGCGTGCGGGAAGGCGGTGGGCGGGATCTGCGCGAACTCCTGGGTGGACTTCAGGCCGTTGGAGGCCATCCAGTACAGCGGGCCGAGGAAGACGAGCGTGAAGGCGACCAGAACCAGGGCGAGGACGGTCCGGTAGACGATCTTGCCGCGGCGGCTCGCCAGCTGCGTCGGCGATATCAGCGTTCGGGTGCTGCTGCTCATCGGTGTGTCCCGTCCTACTCGTCCGCGGCGCGGCTGAGCCGCACGTAGCCGGCGGAGAAGATCGCCAGCAGTACGAGCAGCACCAGGCCGAGCGCCGCGGCACCGCCGTAGTTGTTGAAGCTGAAGGCGTACTGGTAGATCAGGTAGACGACGGTGGTCGTGGACCCCTCCGGACCCGAGCCGCCGGTCAGCAGGAAGGGTTCGGTGAAGACCTGCATCGTGGCGATGATCTGCATCAGCAGCATCAGCGACAGGATGAGCCGGGTCTGCGGGATCGTCACGTGCCAGATCTTGCGCAGCAGTCCGGCGCCGTCGAGCTCGGCGGCCTCGTACAGCTCGCCGGGGATGCCCTGGAGGGCGGCCAGGTAGATCAGGGTGGCGCCGCCCATGTTCATCCAGGTGGAGGCGATGACCACCGAGAGCATGGCGGTGTCGGTGGACTGCAGCCACTGCTGGGTGGGCAGGTGCAGCGTCTCCAGGATGCGGTTGAACAGGCCGTACTCGGGGTTGTAGAAGTTCTTGAAGAGCAGCACCGAGGCCACCGGCGGCAGCATGACCGGCAGGTACACCAGCAGCCGCAGATAACCCCGCGTGTGCCGCATCTCGTTGAGCAGCAGTGCCACGAAGAAGGGCACCGCGAAACCGAGCAGCAGGGCCAGGCCGGTGAAGAGCAGGGTGTTGCGCCAGGCCTGCCAGAACGCGGGGTCGTGGAAGACGTAGTTCAGGTTGGACCAGCCGACCCAGGTGGCCTGCCCGCCCTCGGTCTTCTGGAAGGCCAGCAGGAACTCCCGCACCATCGGGTACCACGAGAAGAACGCGAAGCACAGCACGGCGCCGATCAGGAACGCGTGCGCGGTGAGGTTGCGGCGCAGGGCGCGGCCGGCCCGCCCCGGACGTCGGCCGTCCGGGGCGGGGCGGCGCACCGTACGGCGCGACCGGCTCTTCGCGGGAGTGCTGGCGGGCAGGGTGGGGGCGCTGGGGGCCGACATCGTCGCTCCTGGGTGCCGGGGGCCGAGGGGGCCTGGGCTACTGGTTGGCGAGGACCTGGTTGACCTGGGTCTCCGCGGTGGACAGCAGCTTGGCGGCGTCCGCGTTCTTGTTCGTCAGGACGCCGGACATCACGTTGTCCAGGACCTTGTAGATCTCCTGCGCCTTCGGCGGCTCGGCCTTGCCGGGGACCGGGTTGTCCATGAAGGCGCGGAAGTTCTCGACCGGCATGGTGGCGCTGGCGGCCTTCAGCTGGTCGTCCTTCGTCTTGCTGGCGCCGGTGAAGAAGGCCGGCTGCGGCAGGCCGACGGGGAGGCCGTCCGTCTTGCTGCGGGCGTAGTCGAACTGGCCCTTGCCGGGGGTGAGGGTCTTGAAGTTCAGCCAGGCGATGGCGGCCTTGATCTTGTCGGGCGAGCTGCCCTTCTTGATCATGTAGTCGTTGCCGCCGAAGAGGGTGGCCTTGCCGCCGGGGATCGGGCCCATGCCGAAGTTGGCGTAGTCGGCGCCGAGCTGCTGGACCATGTACGTGATGTCGTCGGGCGCGGCCAGGAACATGCCGAGCTTGTCGGTGGCCATCTGCTTCTGCAGGTCGCCCCACTTCAGCAGCTGGGTCTGGCCCATGCTGTTGTCGGTCCAGCGCATGTCGTGCAGGTTCTGCACGATCTCCTTGCCGAGGTCGGTGTTGAAGGCCGCCTTGGTGCCGTCGGCGGACACGACGTCGCCGCCCAGGCCGTACATCGTCGCGGTGTAGTGCCAGCCGCCGGTGTTCTGCGCGCTGTACTCGCCGTAGCCCGACACGCCCTTGCCGACGCCCGCGATGGCCTTCGCCGCGGTGCGCACCTCGTCCCAGGTGGCCGGGGGCTTGTTGGGGTCGAGGCCGGCCTGGCCGAAGAGCTTGCGGTTGATCAGCAGGCCCATGCGGTAGTTGCTGGTGGGCAGGCCGTAGAGCTTGCCGTCCTTCTTCAGCACGTCGAGCACGTTGGAGTCGATGTCCGCGAGCGCCGGGACGGTCTTGTCGGTGACGTACGCGCTGATGTCGGCGGCGCCGTCGTTGTCGAGCACCTGCTGCAGGTCGGTGAAGTACGTGTAGAACACGTCCGGTTGCGACTTGGCCTTCAGCGCGGCCGTGAAGCGCGCCGGCTCCTCGCACTGACCGGGCGTCGACTTACCGTCGATCGTCACGTTCGGGTACTGCTTGTTGAAGGTGGCGACGTCCTCCTTCCACTCCTTGAGCTCCGCCTTCTTCGCGGCCGGCGGCATGCAGTCGATGGTCAGCGTGACCTTGGCCTTGGGGTCCAGCGGGGCGGTGGGGTCGGACGAACCGCCGCCCGCGTTGTTGTCGTTGTCCGCGCTGCTGCTGGTACCGCAGGCGGTCAGGGCGGCCAGGGCCAGCGCGGAGACGAGCGTGGCCGCGGTGGCACGGCGGGCGGGGCGGAACCAGGAGCTTCTCATCGGTGGTCCCCTTCGGGCATGAGCGTGGAAGACCCCCGACCACACGCAGCGGGGGCGTCGCACACTCAAGCACCACAAACAGATGACCGCAATATCTCGCGCAGATTTCGCAAAACATTGACCGCCTTGCGCAGCTCGGCAACGAAGCCGCGAACGCCGGGGACGGAGCACGAAGCCCGAGGCCGCAAACGCGGACCGGGCGGTTCCGACGTCGTCGGAACCGCCCGGTCCGGTGGGCGTGCGGCCGTCAGCCGCGCACGGGCCCCGTCGTCCCCCGGACGACCAGCTCCGGCTCGTACAGCAGCTCGTCGGAGGCCACCTGCTTGCCCGCGATCTTCAGCGCGAGCAGCTCGACGGCGGTGCGGCCCATCGCCTCGATGGGCTGGCGCACCGTGGTCAGCGGCGGGTCGGTGCAGGTCATGAACGCGGAGTCGTCGTAGCCGACCACGGACACGTCACCGGGCACGGACAGCCCCAGCCGGCGCGCCGCCCGCACCGCGCCCAGAGCCATGGGGTCGTTGGCGCAGATGATCCCGGTGACCCCCCGCTCCCAGAGCTTGGCGGCCGCGGCCTGGCCGCCCTCCAGCGTGAACATCGCCCGCCCGACGTGCTCGTCCGGCAGCGACCCGCCGCCCGCCGCCGCGGCGGCCCGCGCCGCGGTCAGCTTGCGCCGCGACGGCATGTGATCGGTGGGCCCGAGCAGCAGGCCGATCCGCTCGTGGCCGAGCGAGGACAGGTGCCGCCAGGCCTGCTCCACGGCGACCGCGTCGTCGCACGACACCCTGGGGAAGCCCAGGTCCTCGATGGCGGCGTTGATCAGCACCACCGGCAGGTTCCGCTCCGCCAGCAGGCGGTAGTGGTCGTGCGGCGCGTCCGCCTGCGCGTACAGGCCACCGGCGAAGACCACGCCGGAGACGTGCTGCTGGAGCAGGAGCGAGACGTAGTCCGCCTCCGACACCCCGCCCGCGGTCTGGGTGCACAGCACCGGGGTCAGGCCCTGCTGGGCGAGGGCCGCGCCCACGATGTCGGCGAAGGCAGGGAAGATCGGGTTCTGCAGCTCCGGCAGCACCAGCCCGACCAGCCGGGCACGGTTCCCCCGCAGCTGCGTCGGCCGCTCGTACCCCAGCACGTCGAGCGCCGTGAGCACCGCCTGCCGGGTGCCCTCCGACACCCCCGGCTTCCCGTTCAGCACACGGCTGACGGTGGCCTCACTGACCCCGACCTTCTTCGCTACTTCGGCAAGCCGTCGCGTCATGCGCGCAAGCATACGACATGACATGCAAGTGGTTTGCGCTCTTGCGCAAGTCCATCGGGACCCGGGAGGTACCGTCATGCCGCCGGGACAGCCGGGACACAAGCGGCGCCTCGTCCCCAACCTGCCCCAATACAGCGACCGCCGGTCCTGAATGGCAGGATTCACGACCCTTCCCGGCGCCGACAGGTGGGGCTGGAGAGCCGGGGGTGATGCGGAAGGTTAGGCTTACCTTCATGAGCACCTGCACCTCCGCGTCCAGCTCGCTGTCGGAGCCCGTCGCCGCGACGGCCGCCACCGCGCGGACCTGGCTGCTGCTCGAGCAGCCCGGCCCCTGGGGTCCCAAGGCGCTGACCGGGAGCCATCTGGACCCGCGGGTGGGCAGGGCGCTGGAGCGGGCGGCGGCCGGGACCGGGGTGCGGGTCGGGCTGATCCGGCGGCCCGGGCGGCACGCGGACCGGCGCGACCTGCGGCGACGCACGGCGTACGTGGCGCACACCGTGCCGGGCGGCACATGGGTGCGGGAGGCCGTCGTGGAGGAACCGGGCACGCTGCTGGGCCTGGACTTCGGGGCACTGGGCCGCGGCGACCACCGCGGCTTCGGGATGCCGTACGAGGGCGACCCGCTCGCCCTCGTCTGCACCAACGGCAAGCGGGACCGCTGCTGCGCCCTCAAGGGCCGGCCCCTCGCCGCGGAGCTGGCCGCCTCGGGGCTCGGCGAGGTGTGGGAGGTGACCCACCTGGGCGGGCACCGGTTCTCACCGACGATGCTGGTGCTGCCGTACGGCTACGCCTACGGCCGCGTCGACGCCGAGCTGGCCCGGCAGGTGCTGACGGCCGCCCGCGAGGGCGACATGGTGCTGGAGGGCTGCCGCGGGCGTTCCGCCTGGGAGCGTCCGGGCCAGGCCGCCGAACTGGCCGTGCGGCGCCTGACCGGCGAACTGCGCGCCGAGGCACTGACCGTGGAGGGTGAGCACGGCACCCGCGTGCGGCACCTCGACGGCCGGGCCTGGGACGTCGAGGTGACGCCGGTCGCGGCGGAGCCGCCCCGGCCCGAGAGCTGCGGGGCGGCCCTGGGGGCGCCGCTGCGGATGGAGATCAGCGGCATTCAGCCGGCGCTCTTGACGAACTCCGTCGTGTAGGTCTTGCCCAGGTCCACCTTGGTGTTCTGCAGGTTGGGGTTGAACGCCTTGAGGACCCGCTCCACCGTCTCCGGTCCGCCCTCGGGCATCACGCCGTCCTTGGTGAACATCGGCAGCGTGCTCTCGATCGCCTTGACGTAGAGGTCCTGCCCGCCGCCCTGCGCGTAGTCGGCGGGCATCTTCGCGGCGATCTCCGCGGCGCTGTGCGTGGACATCCAGCGCAGCGTCTTCACAAAGGCGTTGGCGAGCTTCTGCACCGTCTCCTTGTGCCCGTCGACCCACTCCGTCTGCATGTACAGGCTGGAGGACGGGTAGAGCCCGCCGAGCGCCTGCCGCGAGCCCTCCGGCGTGCGCATGTCGATGAGCACCTTGCCGAGACCCTTGTCCAGGATCGTCGCCACGGTCGGGTCCGTGGTCATGCCGCCCTGGATCGAGCCCTGTTCCATCGCGGAGATGAAGGTCTGGCCGGCACCGACCGCAACCGGGGTGAACTCGCTGGTCTTCACGCCGTTGCTGACGGCGAGGTACTTGGTGAGGAAGTCCGTGGACGAGCCGATGCCGGTGACGCCCAGCTTCCTGCCCTTGAAGTCCGCGGCGCCCTTCAGCTCGCCGGCCGCCGCGTTGGAGACGATCTCCACCTCGCCAGGCGCCTGCGAGAACTGCACCACGGACTCCACCTGCTTGCCCTTCACCTGGAGGTCGAGCGTGTGGTCGTAGAAGCCGACGGTGCCCTGCACGTCGCCGGAGACGAGCGCGGTCTCGGCCTGCACGCCGGCCGGTTCGGTGAGCAGTTCGACGTCCAGGCCCTCGGCCTCGAAGTAGCCGAGCCGCTCGGTGAGCATCGCGGGCAGGTAGATGACCTTGTCCAGGCCGCCCACCATGATCTTGACCTTGTCGCCATCGCCCCCGGAGCCGGAGGCGGTGGAGTCGCCGCCGCAGGCGGTGAGCGCGGTCAGGGCGAGGGTGGAGGCGGCGAGGGCGGCCGCGGCCTTGAGGGGCGTGCGCATCTGGTTCACGTCCTTGTGGAGGGGGTGGGCGGGAGGCGGTGGCGGGGTCAGCGGGCGGAGCCGGCCTCGGCCGGCTTCCAGCGGAAGAGCCGCTTCTCCAGGAAGGTCAGCAGGCCCTCGGCGAGCAGCGCGACGACCGCGAGGATGGCCATCGCGGCATACACGCCGGCGGAGTTGAAGGTGCCCTGCGAGGCGGCGACCAGCAGCCCGAGGCCCTTGGTGGCGCCGATGTACTCGCCGACGATCGCGCCGATGAGGGCGAAGCCGAAGCTCACGTGGAGGCTGGTGAAGATCCACGAGGTGGCCGAGGGTACGACGACCTGGAGGGTGACCTGGCGGTCGCGGGCGCCCAGGATGCGGGAGTTGGCGACCAGGTCGCGGTCGACCTCGCGGGCGCCCTGGAAGGCGTTGAAGAAGACCGGGAAGAAGACCAGGACGACCGCCGAGGCCACCTTGGAGGCAGGGCCGAGTCCGAACCAGATCAGGAAGATCGGGGCGAGCACGATGCGCGGCAGCGCGTTGAGCACCTTGATGTACGGCCCGAGCACGTCGGCGAGGAAGCGGACCCGCCCGAGGGCGATGCCGAGCACCACGCCCGCGACGACGCCGATGGCCCAGCCGAGCAGGGCCTCGTAGAGCGTGTACCAGATCTGCTCCCACAACGAGCCCTGCGCGGTGCCGTCCACGGCCCAGGTGCGGATCTGCTCCCAGATCCGGGAGGGCATCGAGAAGTGGAAGGGGTCGACGGCCCCGGCCCTGGCCAGCCACTCCCACAGCCCGAGGACGGCGACCAGGAGCAGCACGCGGCTGCCCTGGACGAGGTAGCCGCGGTTGCGGGCGGCACGGGCGCGCGAGCGGGCGCGGTCGCCGCCCGCGGGGTCCTTGACGGCCGCGGCCGAGGGGGCCGCCACGGTCTCAGGCGACATCGGCCGCACCCCTCTCGCGGGTGATGCGGACCTCTTCGCCGAGCGAGGCCCAGATCTCCCGGTAGATCTCGATGAACCGCGGCTCCAGCCGCACGGACTCGACCCGGCGCGGGCGCGGCAGGTCGATCTCGAAGACCTCCTTGACCGTGGCCGGCCCGGCGGTCATGACGACGACCTTGTCGGCGAGCGCGATGGACTCCTCCAGGTCGTGGGTGACGAAGACGACCGAGGCGCCCGTGCCGGACCACAGCTCCAGCAGTTCGTCCGACATCAGCGCGCGGGTCTGCACGTCGAGCGCGGAGAAGGGCTCGTCCATGAGCAGGATCTCGGGGTCGTTGACGAAGGTCGCGGCGAGCGCGACGCGCTTGCGCTGGCCGCCCGACAGCTGGTGCGGGTAGCGGTCCTCGAAGGCGGACAGGCCGACGCGGGCGAGCCACTCGCGGGCCCGTTCCCTCGCCTCGGCCTTGGGCACGCCGCGGAAGCGCGGGCCGGCCATGACGTTGGACAGCACGGTCCGCCAGGGGAAGACGGCGTCCTGCTGGAAGACGAAGCCGACCTTGCCGCCGATGCCGCGCACCGGCTCACCGGCGACCAGCACCTCGCCCTCGGTGGGCTCCTCCAGCCCGCTGACCAGGGTCAGCGTCGTGGACTTGCCGCAGCCCGTGGGGCCCACGACGGCCACGAACTCCCCACGCCCGATGGTCAGGTCGAGGTCGCGGACGGCGGTGTGGAGGGCCCCGGACGGGGTCCGGAACGCCTTGCTCGCACCCCGCAGTTCGATGGCGGGGCTGGTGTGTGTGCTCATGCGCCGGGACGGTAGGTGCGGGCCGGGTCACGGCGGCACCCTTGCGGTCACAACTCCGCCTTGTGCCCACAACCCGCTGTTCTGCTCGTTTTGCTCGCGCTCCGGCAACGAAAGGGCCACGGGGGCTGGGCAGCGGGTGCCGGCCGCGTCTACGTTGCGTTCACAGCCGGGCGAACGGACGAGCGGGTTCCGCAAGGACGCGGAACACCGGGGAGGACAGGGGTGACGTACATGCGCATCCGCTGGCCCCGCCGTGTCTTCGCGCAGGTGCTGCTCGTCCAGGTGGTCCTCACCACCGGCGTGATCACCCTGGCCACCGGGCTGTTCCTGGCGCCGCTCAGCTCGCAGCTGGACCAGCAGGCGATGCGGCAGGCGCTGTCCATCGCGCAGACCACCGCCGCGACCCCGGGGCTCGCCCGCGACCTGCTCGGCACCCGGCCCAGCGTCACCGGGCCCGTGCAGGAGGAGGCCGAGCGGATCCGCCGTGCCACCGGCGCCCTGTACATCGTCGTCATGGACACCCGGGGCGTGCGCTGGTCGCACACGGACGTCACCCAGATCGGCCGGCACGTCTCCACCGACCCCAGCGTGGCCCTCTCGGGCCGGGAGATCATGCAGATCGACCGGGGCACCCTCGGCCGCTCCGCGCGCGCCAAGGTGCCGCTGCGCGACGACGGCGGGCACATTGTGGGCGCGGTGTCGGTCGGCATCGCGTACGACAGCGTGCGCGAACGGCTCCTGGCGACCGTTCCCGTGCTGCTGCTGTACGCGGGCGCCGCGCTCGGCGTCGGGGTGCTGGCGGCGCTGCTGGTGTCGCGGCGGCTGCAGCGCCGGACGCACGGGCTGGCCTTCGCCGACATCTCCGCGCTGCTCGACGAGCGCGAGGCGATGCTGCACGGCATCCGGGAGGGTGTCATCGCCCTGGACGCCCACGGCAGGGTGCGGCTGCTCAACGACGAGGCGCAGCGGCTGCTGGGCCTCGGCCCGGACGCCGAGGGGCGGGCGCTGGACGCGGTGCTGCCACCCGGGCGGACGACCGACGTGCTGGCCGGCCGGGTCGCGGGCACCGACCTGCTCACCGTCAGCGGGGCGCGGGTGCTCGTCGCCAACCGCATGCCGACCGGGGACGGCGGGGCGGTGGCCACCCTGCGCGACCGCACCGAACTGGAACGGCTGGGCCGGGAGCTGGACAGCACGCACGGCCTGCTGGACGCGCTGCGCGCCCAGGACCACGAGCACGCCAACCGGCTGCACACCCTGCTCGGGCTGCTCGAACTCGGCCTGTACGACGCAGCGGTGGACTTCGTCGGCGAGGTCGCCGACGCCCAGCGGGCCTCCGCGGAACAGGTCGCCGAACGGGTCAGGGACCCGCTGGTGTCCGCCCTGCTCGTCGGCAAGTCGGCGATCGCCGCCGAGCGGGGCGCGGCTCTTTCGGTCTCCCCCGGCACCTTGCTGCCCGACCGGGTCGTGGACCCCCGCGACCTGGTCACCGTGCTCGGCAACCTCATCGACAACGCCCTGGACGCGGCCCGTTCGCTCGTCGAGGTGGAACTGCGCGCGGAGGGGACGACGGTCGTGCTGCGGGTGTCCGACGACGGTCCCGGGGTGCCGCCCGAGGCGCGCGAGCGGATCTTCGCCGAGGGCTGGACGACGAAGCGGTCCCCGGCCCACCGCGGCCGCGGGCTCGGCCTCGCGCTCGTACGGCGGCTCGCCGAACGCTACGGCGGCATGGCCCGGGTCACCGCCCGCGCGGGCGGCGGCGCGGTCTTCACCGTCGTCCTGCCGGAGGCGCTGGCGGGGACCGAACTCACCACGACGGCGTCCACCGCACCCTCCGCGCCCACGGCATCCGCCGAGTCCGCCGCGTCCCTGGGGGGAGCCCGGTGATCGACGTCATGGTCGTGGACGACGACTTCCGCGTCGCCGAGATCAACGCGGCGTACGTCGCCAAGGTGCCCGGTTTCCGGGTGACCGCCCGCGCCCACACCGCGGCCCATGCGCTGGCGACGCTGGAGCGCACGCACGTCGACCTCGTCCTGCTGGACCACTACCTCCCGGACGAGACCGGCCTCACCCTGGTGCGGCGCATGCGGCAGTTCGGCCACAGCGCGGACGTCATCATGGTGACGGCCGCCCGCGACGTTGCGACCGTGCAGGCGGCGATGCGCTCCGGCGCGCTGCAGTACCTGGTCAAGCCGTTCAGCTTCGCCGGGCTGCGGGGCAAGCTGGACGCCTACGCGGCGCTGCGCCGCACGCTCGACGGCGTCGGGGGCCGCGGCGAGGCAGGCCAGGAGCAGGTGGACCGCATCTTCGGCGCGCTGCGCACCACCGGTGCGGCCCCGGCGGAGCTGCCCAAGGGCCACTCGGCGCCCACCGCCGACCTGGTACGCACGGTACTCACCGAGGCCGCGCGCCCGCTCTCCGCCCACGAGGTCGCCGAACGCGCCGGCATCAGCCGCTCCACCGCGCAGCGCTACCTCAAGTTCCTCGAGCGCGAGGGCCGGATCAGCCTCACCCTCAAGTACGGCGACACCGGCCGCCCCGAGCACCGCTACGCGTGGGCGCGGACCGGCTGAGCCCGTTCACCGCTCACCGACGGGCGAGTCCACGGCCAGCGCTCGCGCCGCAGCGCACACCACGGGCGCGACACGGGTCGGGCCGCAGCCCCCGCGTGGCCGCGGTGACGGAGACGGCGACGACGGCTGAGACGCCGACCACCGCGGCCGGCACCTGCGGCGTCCCGTACGCGGAGATGCGGCCGCCGACCTGGGAGATGATCTGCATCGAGCGGCGGCCGGTGCGGCACCCGCCGGCCCGGTTCGAAGAGGGCGAGGCCGAGCCGGTAGCCGTCCGACCCCGCGCTCGACGAGGCCGACGGCGGCCGGTTCGGCGAGCAGTCGGTGCACCGTGGACTCGGGCAGGCCGGTGCGGGCGGCGAGTTCGCCGAACGGGATCCCGTCCTCGCCCGCGGCGAAGGCGTCGAGCCGCGCGGCCCCGCGGGCCGGCGTCGAACGGCTCTCGGACCGGCTAGCGTCGCCGGCGTTCACGCGTGCCCGCGCAAGGGGACCTCGACCAGCAGCGGGCCGTCGAGCCCGCGCACCGCCGCCACGGTCTCCGCCAGTTCCTCCGTACCGGCCACGCGCACCGCGGGGATGCCGAAGAAGCGTGCCGCGAGGCGCCAATCGAGCTCGCCGAGGTCGAGGCCGGGGTGGGGGACGGCGGGGCTGCCGCCCCGGGTGTCGAGGGTCTCCTTCAGGGTGCGGTACTGGCCGTTGGCCATCACGACGAACAGCACCGGCACCCGGTGGTGTGCCGCGCTCCACAGCCCCTGCAGCCCGAACATGGCGCAGCCGTCCCCCAGCACGGCCACCACCGGGCGTTCCGGCGCACCGAGCCGGTGGCCGACGGCCGCGCCGATGCCCCAGCCGAGGCCTCCGCCGACGGTGTGGACGAAGCCGCCCGGCCGGTCCCTGTGCAGCACACCGCGCAGGTGCACCCCGACGGTGATCGACTCCTCGACGAGCACCGCCTCCTCCGGCAGCGCGCCGGCCAGGGCGTGCGCTGCGGCGAGCGGGTCGACCGGTGAGCTGCCCCGCGCCGACCGGGCGCGCCGCGCGAGCCGTTCCCGCGCCTCCGAGTGCCGTGCGCCCGCCTCCCGTGCCCGCTCGCGTGCGGTGTCCTCGGGGACCAGCCGGGCCACGTGGCCGGCGAGCGCGGCGAGCGAGGACTCCAACGGGCCCGTGAGGCCGAGGCTCACGGGGAAGTTGCGGCCCGGCTCGGCGGGGTCGGCGTCGATCTGGACCACCGTCAGGTGCTCCGGGACGGGCGGGCCGGGGCTGTAGTGGTGCGGGGTGAAGGCGCGGCAGCCGGCGATGAGCAGTGCGTCGTGGCCCTTCAGCCGCTCGTGGATGCGGGCGTTGACGGGCGGCAGCGGCCCGGCGTAGAGCGGGTGGGAGCCGGGGAAGTCCAGGTGGTCGTTCATCGGCTGGTGGTACGTGACGGCGCCGAGCGCCTCGGCGACCCGGACCAGCGCCGCCACGGCGCCGTCCCTGCCGACCCCGTCACCGGCGACGACCGCGGGCCGTTCGGCGGCGGCGAGCAGGGCCGCCGCCCGGTCGAGTCCCCCGGCCGGTCCGGGCGGCGCGAGCGGTGAGCGCGCCGGGACCTCCACGGGCGAGGCGTCCTCCAGCACGTCCATGGGCACGGAGAGGAACACCGGCCCCTGCGGCGGCTGCCGGGCCAGCGCGAAGGCGCGCCGCAACACCAGCGGCAGGTCCTCGGGCCGGTGCACCTCCTCCGCCCGTTTGGCCGCTCCGGAGGCGAGGGCGACCAGGTCCCCGGCGAGCATGGGGTCCTGGAGCAGGTGCCGCCGGTCCTGCTGGCCTGCCATGACGACCAGCGGGGTACGGGAACGCCGGGCGTTGAGCATCCCGATCAGGCCGTTGGCCGTGCCCGCGGCGATGTGCAGGCTGGCGAAGGCGGGACGCCGGGTGGCACGGGCGTACCCGTCGGCCATCGCGACGACCGAGCCCTCCTGGACACCGAGCACGTACCCGGGCACCGGCCCCGGCCCGGACAGCGCCTCCAGGAAGGGCAGTTCGGTGGTGCCCGGGTTTCCGAAGACCCGGTCCACCCCTTCGTCGGCGAGGATCTCCAGCAGGGCCTTCAGCGCGGTCGTCATGGCGGGGACGCCTCTCGTACGGTCATGCCGCCGTCGACCACGACGGTGGCTCCGGTGGTGAAGCTCGCGTCGTCGCCCGCGAGGTGGAGCACGATGCGGGCGAACTCCTCGGGTGCCGCGTGCCGGCCCAGGGGGGTCATCGCGTCGAACGCCCCGGCCGCATGTTCGGAAGGCTGCCCGGTGGCGGCGGTCTCGATGCGCCGCACGAACGGGACGTCGGTGGAGCCCGGGTGGAGGGTGTCGACGCGGATGCCGCCGGCGGCGCACTCGCGTGCCGCGCCGCGCATCAGCCCGACCTGAGCGTGCTTGGCGGCCGTGTACACGGCGCAGGGCGCTGTCGGCGGCGAAGGCGGCGAGTTCGTACCCCTGGCCGATCGCCGGGTCCCCGGAGATGAAGAACGCCAGGGCCAGGACGGCCGCCGGACCCGCGGCCGTCCCGGACAGCGCCATGGCCTTGATCCGCGTCCGCACGAGGGGTGCCCGTCACCGCCGGCGCCCGGAAGAAGGCGTGCTCCGGAGTCATCCTGCTGACCTGCCGGCCCTCGGCCAGGGCGATGCCGCGGAACAGCATGGCGGTGGCGAGGGGGACGATGAAAATCGGCAGCCCCACGTACGTCGCGGTGATCGCGTTGCCCGCCCCGAGGAGCGCCGACAGCACCAGAACGGCGTCGGCCGCCGTGCACAGGGACCAGCCGTCACGCATGCAAACCACACCAACGGTCACGCACGGCGAGGGCGAAGATCGTGCTGGCCGCCATCAGGCCCACGTGGCAAGCACGGTGGGCGGTCCAGGTCAGGTTCGACCGGGTCAGAACGTCGGGCTCGGCGAGGGCCCACGACGGGCACCGGCAGGACCAGGACCGCTGCCACGCCCGTCTCGTCGCGCAGCAACCAACGCAGACGGCTCGATGGCATGCCGCACAGCGTGGAGACGCCGTCGGCCCGCGGCAATCAGAACGTTCCGCACGGCGGAACGGGTGTCACACCGCCCCGGCCCCGGTGAGCGAACGGACCTCGACCTCGGCGAACTTGTCCTCGTCGGCGCGCTCGCGCGACAGGACCGTGCCCAGCCAGCCCGCCGCGAAGCCCAGCGGGATGGACACCAGGCCCGGGTTCTCCAGCGGGAAGTACTGGAAGTCCACGCCCGGGAAGAGCGACTGCGGGCTGCCCGACACCACCGGGGACAGCACCACCAGTGCGACCGCCGGGACCAGCCCGCCGTAGATGGCCCACACCGTGCCGCGGGTCGTGAACCTCCGCCAGAACAGCGTGAACAGTAGCGCGGGCAGGTTGGCGGACGCCGCCACCGCGAAGGCGAGCCCGACGAGGAAGGCCACGTTCTGGCCCTGTGCGAACAGGCTCAGCGCGATGGCCACACCGCCGATGCCGACCGCGGCCACCCGGGCCACCCGGACGTCATGGTTCTCCCGGCGCTTGCGGCCCCGCTCGGTGCTCCGGCGGCGCAGCGTCGCATGGAGGTCGTGCGCGACCGAGGCGGACGAGGCGAGGGTGATCCCGGCGACGACGGCCAGGATCGTGGCGAAGGCGACCGCCCCGACGACCGCGAACAGCACCGTTCCACCCGTCGAGCCCGCTCCCCCGCCCAGATCGAGGGCGAGCAGCGGCACCGCCGTGTTCCCGGCGGCGTTGGAGGCGCTCACGGTGTGGGAGCCGACCAGCGCCGCGGCGCCGAAGCCCAGCACGATCGTCATCAGGTAGAAGCCGCCGATGAGGCCGATCGCCCAGACCACCGACCGCCGTGCCGACCGTGCCGTGGGCACGGTGTAGAAGCGCGACAGGATGTGTGGCAGCCCGGCGGTGCCCAGGACGAGGGCGAGGCCGAGACTGATGAAGTCGAGCCGGTCCGTCCAGCTCTGCCCGTACAGCAGGCCGGGGCCGAGGAACTCCCGCCCGTGGCCGCTGCCGTCGGCGGCCGAGCGCAGCAGGGCCCCGAGGTCGCCGTGGAAGCGCAGGAGCACGAGGACGGTGAGGGTGACGGTGCCCCCCATGAGGAGCACGGTCTTGACGATCTGGATCCAGGTCGTGGCACGCATGCCGCCGAAGGCCACGTAGAAGACCATGAGTGCGCCGACGCCGATGACGGTCCAGGTGCGGGCGGCCGATCCCTGACCGCCGAGCAGCAGGGAGACCAGGCTTCCGGCGCCGACCATCTGCGCGACGAGGTAGAGCACGGAGACGATGACCGAGGAGGTGCCCGCCGCGATCCGGACCGGGCGCCGGCGCATGCGGGCGGTCAGGACGTCGGCGAGGGTGTAGCGGCCGCAGTTGCGGACCAGTTCGGCGACGAGCAGCAGCACCAGCAGCCAGGCGACGAGGAAGCCGACGGAGTAGAGCATGCCGTCGTAGCCGAAGAGCGCGATGAGCCCGGAGATGCCGAGGAAGGAGGCGGCGGACATGTAGTCGCCCGCGATGGCGAATCCGTTCTCCAGGGGGGAGAAGAGACGGCCGCCGGCGAAGAACTCCACGGACGAGCTGCGCCTCCGGCCCGCCCAGGCGGTGATCGCGAGGGTGACGGAGACGAAGACCGTGAAGAGGACCAGCGCCAGGCCCTGGTGGTTGCCGGTCACCGCATCCGCTCCTGGGTGTCCCAGCGCAGGTCGAGGGCGGCCCGGTCCCGGCGCAGCCGGGCGTGCCGGGCGTAGGCCCAGGTCAGGATGAAGGTCGTGGCGAACTGGGCGAGGCCGAGGGCCATGGCCACGTTGAGCTCGCCGACCAGTGGCCGGGCCATCAGCCGCGGTGCGGCCGTCGCCAGGACGACGTAGAGCAGGTACCAGGTGAGGAAGGCGGCGGCCGCCGGGAAGGCGAACCGCCGGTACCGGGAACGCACCTCCTGGAAGGGGCCGCTGGCCTGCACCTCCCGGTAGACCCCGGCGTGGTCGTCGGCCGGGCGGGCCTGCGACGGGAGGGAGACGGCCGTGGGTTCGGGGCCCTCCCACTCCCCCGCGGCCAGGACGTCGTACCAGGGGTCGTCCACCCGCAGCCCTCCGGTTTCCGCCCGGTCGTGCTCTTTCACGAACTCTCCTCGCTTCACGGGCCGATCGGCCGTGCGCCCAAGCATGGACATTGCGGGAAGACCCGGGAGCCTCCAAGCAGAAACCTTCACCTCATCGGGTGACGGTGCCCCACTCCTGGGGGTGGGGAGGCGCCGGAGCCCTCCACGGGCGGGTGACCGTGGAGAGCTCCGGCGACGGGGCCCGGTGCGTCAGGCGTCGATCCGCGAACGGTCCAGCGTGGCGGCGGAGTTGGCGATGAACTCGCGGCGCGGCGCGACCTCGTTGCCCATCAGCAGGTCGAAGGCGAGCTCCGCGCCCTCCAGGTCGCTGATGTTGATCCGGCGCAGGGTGCGGTGGCGCGGGTCCATCGTGGTCTCGGCCAGCTGGTCGGCGTCCATCTCACCGAGGCCCTTGTAGCGCTGGATGGACTCCTTGTAGCGGATGCCCTTGCGCTCGAACTCCAGCAGCGTCTCGCGCAGCTCCCGGTCGGAGTACGTGTAGACGTACTTGTCCTGGCCCTTGCGCGGGTTGCTGAGCTCGACCCGGTGCAGCGGCGGCACGGCGGCGAAGACCCGGCCCGCCTCGACCATGGGCCGCATGTAGCGCTGGAAGAGCGTCAGCAGCAGACAGCGGATGTGGCTGCCGTCGACATCGGCGTCCGTCATCATGATGATCTTGCCGTAGCGGGCCTGGTCGATGTCGAAGGTGCGGCCCGAACCCGCTCCTATGACCTGGATGATGGCGCCGCACTCGGCGTTCTTCAGCATGTCCGAGACCGAGGACTTCTGGACGTTGAGGATCTTGCCCCGGATCGGGAGCAGCGCCTGGAACTCCGAGTTGCGCGCGAGCTTGGCCGTACCCAGCGCCGAGTCGCCCTCGACGATGAAGAGCTCGCTGCGGTCGACGTCGTCGCTGCGGCAGTCGGCCAGCTTCGCCGGCAGCGACGAGGACTCCAGCGCGGTCTTGCGGCGCTGGGCCTCCTTGTGCTGCCGGGCGGCGATCCGGGTGCGGGCCGCGGCGACGGCCTTCTCCAGGACGGCACGGGCCTGCTGCTTGTCGTCCCGCTTGGTGGAGGTCAGGAAGGCCTTGAGCTCGCGCGACACCACGTTGGCCACGATGCGGTTGGCCGCGGAGGTGCCCAGCACCTCCTTGGTCTGGCCCTCGAACTGCGGCTCGGCGAGCCGGACGGTGACGATCGCCGTCAGGCCCTCCAGGGCGTCGTCCTTGGCGATGTCGTCCTCGGCGACGCGCAGCAGCTTGGTGGCGCGCAGCACCTCGTTGAACGTCCTGGTGACGGCGCCCTCGAAGCCGCGCACGTGGGTGCCGCCCTTGGGGGTGGCGATGATGTTCACGAAGGAGCGCAGCGTGCTGTCGTAGCCGGTGCCCCAGCGCAGCGCGACGTCGACCCCGAGCTCCCGGGTGACCTCGGTGGGGGTCATGTGGCCGCGGTCGTCGAGGACCGGGACGGTCTCCTTGAAGGTGCCGCTGCCGGTCAGCCGCAGTACGTCGCAGATCGGCTTGTCCGGCGTGAGGTACTCGGCGAACTCGCTGATGCCGCCGTCGAAGTGGAAGGTGTCCTCGACCGGCTTCCCGTCCTCCGAGCCGTTGTCGGGGCGCTCGTCGCGGACGACGATCGTGAGCCCGGGGACGAGGAACGCGGTCTGACGGGCCCGCTGGTGGAGCGTCTCCAGGGAGAGCTTGGCGTCCTTGAGGAAGATCTGACGGTCCGCCCAGTAGCGCACGCGCGTACCGGTGCGGGCCCGCGGCACCTTCTTGACCTTGTCCAACCCGTTGCCCGGCTCGAAGGGCGCCTCGGGACCGGCCTTGGCGAAGCCGCCGGGGACGCCGCGGCGGAAGCTGATCGCGTGCGTGTGGCCGCCGCGGTCGACCTCGACGTCCAGCCGGGCGGAGAGCGCGTTGACGACGGAGGCGCCGACGCCGTGCAGACCGCCGGAGGCCGCGTAGGAGCCGCCGCCGAACTTGCCGCCGGCGTGCAGCTTGGTCATGACGACCTCGACGCCGGACAGGCCGGTCTTGGGCTCGACGTCCACGGGGATGCCGCGGCCGTTGTCCCGCACCTCGACGGAGGCGTCGGCGTGGAGGACGACCTCGATGTGGTCGCAGTGCCCGCCGAGGGCCTCGTCCACCGAGTTGTCGATGATCTCCCAGAGGCAGTGCATGAGACCGCGGCTGTCGGTGGAACCGATGTACATGCCGGGACGCTTGCGGACCGCTTCGAGGCCCTCGAGTACGAGCAGGTGTCGCGCGGTGTAGTTGGAGCCGTCACGATCTGCACCGGTCAGCAACGCGGTGGACGGCACGGATGTTTCGGCGGTCACGCGAACGTCTCCTCATGAAGTTCTTCAGCCGTATCGGTGAGAGGGTACCGAGGTCGCGCGCGGCCGTTTCGCCGCGACCCGGTCTGGGCACCATGCTAGCCCGTTTTCGAAGACATGTTCGATCCCTCGTTTGAGTGATACACATGTCACGTTCCCCTGGAGGCATGAACCATTTAGGCTCGGGGCACGTCCTCCTCAACAACCGGCCGCAGGGCCGGGGGGACATAACCGAACAATCTGACCAGATCTGCCAGAACGACCCGAAGCCGACAGATAAGACGCCAGAGGATCATTCGCCGCCAATCGGTAGCATCCGGCCGCTACAACAACGGTTTCCAAGGAAAAGACCTGAGCGGGAACAGTTTCGGCCTGGTTGGATGTTGACCCTGGTACGACAGCTCGTCGAGCTAGAGAAGAGGCGACGTGACTACTGTTCTGACCCCCGCGAGCCCGCTGACTGCGGCGGACCGCTGCGACCGTTGCGGCGCCCAGGCCTACCTGCGCGTTGTACTCATCAGTGGCGGCGAGCTGCTCTTCTGCGCGCACCACGGGCGTAAGTTCGAGCCCGAATTGAAGAAGATCGCTGCGGAAATACAGGACGAGACCGGTCGGCTCACCGCCACCCCGACCGTCGCGGCCGATGACGAACGCTGACGCGTAGCACTGCGACGAGCTCACGACGGGCGGCCCCCCGCGAGGGAGGCCGCCCGTCGGCTTGTCCGCCGCACGTCACGAAGAGTGCAGGCCGACCAGTCCCGCCAGCGTCGAGACCCGGGTGTACACACCGGGATGCCCCGCCTGGGCGCATCCGGCGCCCCAGGACACGAGCCCTATCAGCCGCCCCTCCGCCACCAGCGGACCGCCGCTGTCCCCCTGGCACGAATCGTGCCCGCCGGCAAGGTCGCCGGCGCAGACCATGTCGCCCCTCCGGTACTTGCCTTCCGCACTGCCCGGATAGGCCTGCTCACAGACCG
Source organism: Streptomyces sp. NPDC111520 (assembly GCF_055635295.1). Classification (NCBI taxonomy): domain Bacteria; kingdom Bacillati; phylum Actinomycetota; class Actinomycetes; order Kitasatosporales; family Streptomycetaceae; genus Streptomyces; species Streptomyces sp. NPDC111520. The sequence goes on from NZ_JBVKBW010000005.1 coordinate 488,354, forward strand.
AGTCGGCGAGCACCGAGACGTTCGCGGCCATCAGGACGTTCGAGTAGGCCCCCAGTCCCGCCGTGTCCCCCCAGCCGAAGACCTGCGCCGGCGTGCCCGCTTCGTAGGAGTTCACGTCCCCCGGTGTCGCCATGCGTATCGCGCTCCCCGCGGGGAACGGCTCCGCGGTCGTGACGACCGCCACGTCACCGCTGTTCGTCGTGGGGTCGTACGCGGGGTTGACCCAGACCTTGCGGACCGCCACCTCCCTGCCGGCCGAGCCGGCGAGGTCCGTCCGCCCGGCGATGATGCGCAGGTCGGGCACCTGGTTCCAGTACCCGCCCAGCGCGGTCGGGCTGAAGCAGTGCGCCGCGCTGACCACGGTGTTCGGCCCGACGAGCGCGCCGCCGCAGAACTGCCCCGAGCGGCCCGCTCCGTAGCGGGAGCGGCTCGACAGGACCACCGCCCACGGGTACTGCTCCGTAGTGACCGGCGTGCCGCCTATGACACCGTTGTCGGCGCCCGGGGCGCCGGGTGCGTACCCCACCGCGGCCGCGGCCGCCGTGGCGGAGGCGGGTAGCGACAGCGCGAGCGCGGACCCGGCTATGAGCCCGCCGACCAGCGTGCGGATCGAGGAACGCATGCATTCTCCTCACCGTCCGGATTCCCCTGAGCACCCACAGTGACCTGACGGGACCGGGGCCGCATCCGGAGAACTGTCCGGAAAGGCCGACGGGCCCGCGACCGCCGTGGCGGTCGCGGGCCCGTCCGGGCTTCCGTCCTGATCAGTCCAGGTAGTCGCGCAGCACCTGGGAACGCGACGGGTGACGCAGCTTGGACATGGTCTTGGACTCGATCTGGCGGATGCGCTCACGGGTGACCCCGTACACCTTGCCGATCTCGTCCAGCGTCTTCGGCTGGCCGTCGGTGAGGCCGAAGCGCATGGAGACCACGCCCGCCTCGCGCTCACTGAGCGTGTCGAGCACCGAGTGCAGCTGCTCCTGCAGCAGCGTGAAGCTGACCGCGTCGGCCGGCACGACCGCCTCGGAGTCCTCGATGAGGTCACCGAACTCGCTGTCGCCGTCCTCGCCGAGCGGGGTGTGCAGCGAGATGGGCTCGCGGCCGTACTTCTGGACCTCGATGACCTTCTCGGGGGTCATGTCGAGTTCCTTGGCCAGCTCCTCCGGGGTGGGCTCGCGGCCCAGGTCCTGGAGCATCTGGCGCTGGACGCGGGCCAGCTTGTTGATGACCTCGACCATGTGCACCGGGATGCGGATGGTGCGGGCCTGGTCGGCCATCGCGCGGGTGATCGCCTGGCGGATCCACCAGGTCGCGTACGTCGAGAACTTGAAGCCCTTGGTGTAGTCGAACTTCTCGACGGCACGGATCAGACCGAGGTTGCCCTCCTGGATCAGGTCCAGGAAGAGCATGCCGCGCCCGGTGTAGCGCTTGGCCAGCGAGACCACCAGACGGAGGTTGGCCTCCAGGAGGTGGTTCTTGGCCCAGCGGCCGTCCTCGGCGATGATCTCCAGCTCGCGCTTGAGCTTGGGGGCGAGCTTGTCGGCCTGGGCCAGCTTGTCCTCGGCGAACAGACCGGCCTCGATGCGCTTGGCGAGCTCCACCTCCTGCTCGGCGTTGAGCAGCGGGACCTTGCCGATCTGCTTGAGGTAGTCCTTCACCGGGTCGGCGGTGGCGCCGGCCGCGGCGACCTGCTGCGCGGGCGCGTCGTCCTCGTCGTCGTCGGACAGGACGAAGCTCTCCGCCTCGGCCTCGGCGGCCGGGACGTCCTCGTCCTTGCCGGGGGCGACGTCCTCGAGGAGCTCCTCGCCCTCGACGAGCTCGTCGTCCTTCTTGGCCTTGGTCGCGGTGGTCTTCTTGGCGGCGGTCTTCTTGGCGGTCGCGGTGGTCTTCTTCGCCGCAGTCTTCTTGGCGACGGCCTTCTTCGCGGGTGCCACGGCCTCGTCCTCCGGATCCCCCACGGACTCCGCCGCCACGGTGGGGGCGGGGGCCGCGGCGGCCTTGGCAGCGACGGTCTTCTTGACCGGGGCGGCCTTGGTGGCGACGGTCTTGGTGGCAGTACGCTTCGCCGGGCTCTTGGCTGCGACGCTCTTACGGGTGCGCTTGGGCGCCTCGGCGGCACTCACCATCAGCGTCACACCCTCCTCGTCGAGGACCTGGTTGAGGCTGCGCAGAACGTTCTTCCACTGGGTTGCCGGGATCTGGTCCGCTTCGAAGGCTCGGCGCACGTCGTCGCCGGCGATCTGACCCTGAGCCTTACCCCGCTCGATGAGCGCCATCAGAGACTCGGACTCGGCGATCTCCGGCGGGAGCGTACGGGATGTGCTGGCCGACACGAACAACCTCTCGGAACGATGGAAAACGACTACGGTGGGAACCGCGCTGCAACTCAGCGTCATGTTCGTCGCGGATATTCCACGCACGGCCGCCACCTCTAAGCTCATCGCGCTGCCGCCGAGAGCGTTACGCCCGGCCGTACGTGGTCCGAGTCACACCCCGGATCGGCGCCAAAGCGTCGATAGCAGGACACTTCCCGTGCACGCCACGACCATGCCCGGTCGGATACGGGCGCCAAACATGACGGACGGCTCCGCCGCCGGGCCCGGAGGGCGTGGGCCGGCGGCGGAAGTCTGTGCCGTCTCGTGCTGCTCGGGGCGGGTCAGTGCTCGCGGGGGGCGGGGACGACGTGGTCCGCCGGGCCGCCGGGACCCGCGTCGGGGTGGACGGCGAGCAGCTGGCGCATGGCGGTCTCCGCCTCGGCACCGTCGGAGGCGGCCAGCGCCTCGACGACCCGCGTGTGCAGGGCCACCGAGTGCTCACCGGGGCGCTCGCAGCCGGTGACGGGGCCGCCGGAGACCTGCAGGGCGGCGGAGACGATGCCGGACAGGTGCTCCAGCATCCGGTTGCCCGCGACCTGCAGCAGCAGGGCGTGGAACTCGGCGTCCGCCCGGGCGAAGGTGAGGCCGTCGCCCTGCCCCGCGGCGTGGGCCATGATGTCGGTCATGTCGATGAGCCGCTGCTGGACGTCCTCGCGTCCGTGACCCGCCGCGAGGCGGGCGGCCAGGGGCTCGATGGTCCAGCGCAGTTCGAACAGCTCGCGACGCTGGTCGTCGCGCTGCGGGCCGAAGGCCCGCCATTCGATGATGTCGGGGTCGAGCAGGTTCCAGTCGCTGACCGGGCGGACCCGGGTGCCGACGTTGGGCCGGGCGCTGACGAGGCCCTTGGCCTCCAGCACCCGCAGCGATTCGCGGACGACGGTGCGGGAGACCTCGAAACGCTGGCCGATCTCCTCGGGGACGAGCGGGCGGTCGGCACCGAGATCGCCGGAGACGATCATCTGGCCGAGTTGCTGGACGAGTTGGCCGTGCAGCCCGCGGCCACGGCTCCCGCCGGCGCGACGGCCGACACGGCCCATGTCGGCTTCGCCGCCGTCCCAGGACGGTGCGCCGCCCGGGCGGTCGAGGCCGGCGGGCGCGTCGGCGTACGGATAGCGGTCGATGTCCCCGCCGCCGAGACTCGGGTCGGCGGGGCGGGCCGCGGTCATCATGGTGTGCGCAAGGGTACTCACGCATCATTTGTCGGCGATGGCGCGCGAGGCCTTGAGGGCTTTCCTGAAAAGCACACGAAAGGGTGAGCACTCATCACCTGATAATTGACGCTTTATCGGAAGGAAATGGGGTTTCTCCGGCGCAAGACCGTTGCCACATAGGCACACAAGAGAGCGAAGAGCGACAAAGCGAAGGAATAGCGGACCGGTTGGGTCGCCAGACGCGTCACGTCGATCGCTGGGGCGGAGGCCGCCCGGCGCACCACCGGGGCGATCAGCAGGGGAATCGCCAGAACACCGGCCAGCCCGAGCGCCGTGGTGCGGAACACCCCGGCCGCCAGCACACCGGCCCAGCAGCAGACGAGCGCGAGACCCGCCGACGCCGCCGCGGCGGAGGCCGGCGCGAACGGCGAGGGCAGCCCGCCCGCCGGGGGTTCGAGGTGCATCGCCACGAGGCCGAGGGCCGCTCCCAGGAGGGAGATCAGCGCCGCCGCGCAGCCGTTGACGACGAGCTTGGTCAGCAGCAGGCGGAGTTGGCGCGGCACGGGCGCGTGCGCGGGTGCCAGAGCGGGGTAGCGGAACTCCTGGCCGTAGGCGAGGGCCCCGAGGAGCCCGCCGCCCAACGCGGCGGGCGGCAGCGGCAGGGAGTGCGACCAGCCGGTCAGCAGGCGCAGGGAGAAGGCGTGGTGCCCGGTGCGCAGCAGGGTCAGGGTGGCCAGCCCCGAGACCAGGACGGAGACCAGCGCGATCAGCCAGGGGCCGCGGACGCCCGTGAGACGGCGCAGTTCGTAGCGCACGGGCCGGGCGGGACCGGCGGGCGGCACGGCGGCGCGCGCGACCGCCAGGGGTGCGGCGGGCCGGTCGCCGTGGGGTGCTTCCGGGGCGCCGGTGTCGGCGACCTCGTCCGCGAGGCGGTGCAGGAGGATGCCGTTCCGGAAGGCGGCCTCACCGACCTGGGCGGTGGTCCGGCCGTGCACGCGGATGCGGCTGCCGCTCTCGTGGGTGATCTCGGTCCCGTCGTCGGTCAGCAGCAGGCCCAGGCGTTCGGCCTGGGGCGACTGGACCGCCACGTAGGGGCGCAGCCGGCGGCGGCCGAACTCGTGGGCGGACTGGTCGGCGACGAGGCGGCCCTTGTCCAGGGTGACGACGCGGTCCCCGAGCCGGCCCGCCACCTTGGCGTCGGCGCAGGTGACCACGACGGCGCCGCCGCGGGCCGCGTACGCCTTGAGCAGGCCGTACAACCAGGCGGTGTCGTGCGGTGAAAGCCCCTGGGCGGGGTCGTCCAGGAGCAGCGCGGGCGGATCCCCGAGCAGGGCCGCGGCGACGCCCAGGCGGCGGTCCATGCCGAGGGAGAAGGTCGACAGCCGGCGTCCGGCCGTCTCGCCCAGGCCCACGATCTCCAGGACGTGGTCGGCGCGTTCGGCCGGGGCCCCGGCCGCGGCGGCGAGCATGCGCAGGTGGCCGCGCGCGGTCCTGGAGGGATGGCCGGGGACGTCGCCGAGGAGTACGCCCACCGCGTTCGCCGGATGGGTGTGGCGGTGCAACGGGCGCCCGCCGAACAGCGTGATCCCGCGGCCCGGTTCGAGTTCGAGCATCAGCCGCAGGACGGTGGACTTGCCCGCGCCGCTGTCGCCGAGCAGGACGGTGATCTCGCCGGGGCGGGCGTCGAAGGTGAGGTCGTCGACGGCAGGGGGCTCTTCACCCCGGGACGCACTGGTCAATCCGATGGCCTGGATCACCCTTGCACCATAACGCGCAATTGGCCCGGAATTTACACCTCTGGTCGCAACATGGGCGGATTCAGGATGGTTGCGCCACCCGCGCGGAACAGCTGTGCGGGGCGGCCGCCCTGACGGGTCGTCGTACCGCCGGAGGGGACGAGGAAGCCGACCGTCCCCGTCACCTTGCGGTGGAAGTTGCGCGGATCCAGGGCGACGCCCCACACCGCCTCGTAGACCCGGCGGAGCTCGCCGACGGTGAACTCGGGCGGGCAGAAGGCGGTGGCCAGCGCCGAGTACTCGAGCTTGGAACGGGCGCGCTCCACTCCGTCGGCCAGGATGCGCGCGTGGTCGAAGGCGAGGGCGCCCTCCTCCCCGTTGCGCAGCAACTCCTCGACCGGGGCCCAGCGGGCGCTGCGCGCGTCGCCCCCGGCGCGGGGCGCGGGCAGGTCCGGGGCGAGCACCAGGTGGGCGACGCTCACCACGCGCATCCGCGGATCGCGCTTGGGGTCGCCGTAGGTGGCCAGCTGCTCGAGGTGGACCCCGCTGCCCGCGCGCAGACCGGTCTCCTCCTCCAGCTCGCGGGCCGCCGCCCCGGAGAGGTCTTCGTCGCCGCGTACGAAGCCGCCGGGCAGCGCCCACCGGCCCTGGTAGGGCGGTTCACCGCGGCGGACCGCGAGGGCGCACAGGGCGTGGCTGCGCACTGTGAGCACGACGAGATCGACAGTGACGGCGAAGGGCGGGAAAGCTGACGGGTCGTAGGGCGCCATGCCCGCGATCATAGTCGTCTGCCTGACGATAAACAGCGGGTTGACGGGATGACGCGACTCGCTCTCGGCCTGTTGTCCGACGTCAGGGCGGCGGCCCGGCCGCTGCCGCCGCCCGGCGGGTTCAGGCACCGAGCTGGAGCCCGGGGGCCGCCTCCTCGATCACGGCTGTGGCGGACGCCCCGATCCGCAGGGCGAAGGGCTCCTCGGCCACCCGCAGCCCGGCGAGGTGGAGATCGCCGAGCGGGGCGGCGGCAAGCGGGCGTACGGCCACCATGCGTTCGGGGGCGTCGGGGCGGATCCCGGCGAGCGCCATCAGCAGGTGGACGGCGCCCGCGGCGGCCACCGCGGCGGGCCGGGAGGCCGTCGGGTGCGGGGCGGGACGGCGCGAGTCGTCGCGCTGCTCCCCCGCGTACATCTCAGGCAGCCGGTACCCGAACGCGGCTGCCGCGTCCAGCACGCCCAGCAGCAGTGCCCCGGCCTCGCGCTCGTGGCCGGCCGCCGCCAGTCCGGCGACCGCGACGGCCGTCTCGTGCACCCGTACCGCTCCGCCGCGGTGGCCGAAGGGGTTGTGGCCGGGAGCCCTGGCCGACAGGGTCCGCAGCCCCCACCCCGAGTCGAGCTCCGGTGCCGCGAGGAGACGGGCGAGCTGTTCGGTCTGCACCTTGTCGAGCAGGCCGGGAGCGAGTTCGCAGCCGCCCGACAGGCCGGTGTCGAGCAGGTGGGCGGCGGCCGAGCCCAGATGCGGCACCGGTCTGCCGTCGGGGGTGAGCGCGGCGGCCGGGCTCCCGCCGGCGGGGTCGTCCAGCCAGAACTCCTCCCGGAACCTCCGGCGCAGGGCCTCGGCCCGCTCCCGCCACTCCTCCGCGCCCGGTCGTCCGTGGGCCTGGAGCAGATCGGCGCCGTGCAGCATGGCCCGGTGGGCATGGGCCTGCACGTCGCAGCGCAGCGGCCCGCCCGGCGCGGGGTCGGGGACGAATCCGCCCTCGCCCGCGACCGAACGCAGCCACCACAGGCTCCGCTCGACGGCCGGCAGCAGTTGTTCGGTGTCCCGCTCCGGAAGACCCCAGCGGCGTGCCTCGGCGAGCAGCGTGACGAAAAGCAGCCCCGCCTCCACCCCCGAACAGGTCGGCGGCAGATGCGGGCCGGCATGGCGCAGCGGGCCCGGCAGGCCGCCGGTCTCCGGGTCCTGGCGGCGGGCGAAGGCCCGCAGGGTGCCGGCTGCCAGGCGGGTGCCCAGCGGGAGCAGCATGCGGGCCGCCCACAGCGCGTCGGCCGGGGCGGGACCGAGCCGCCACGGGGCACCGGCCGCCACATGGACGTCCAACGGGTGCCCGGGGTCACGCAGCAGCAACGCCCGCAGGTCGTCAAGGGCGGCGCGCAGCAGCGTCTCCGCCCGGCCGTCGCCGCCGCGGATCTCCGGGGCCGACCAGGGCACGGGGACCGCCGGGGCGGATCCACCGTTGACGCCGGCCACGGCGGGTTCCAGCGTCGCGCGCAGTTCGATCGTGCGGGAGGCACCGGGCGGCAGCGCCAGCTCCCAGCACAGCAGCCCGGCGGAGGCCATGGCGCTCTCGGGTGCCGGTACGGCGGTGACCCGGGCCCGCAGGCCCTCCGCCGACCACTGCAGTCCCGCGTCGCACACGCTGGACTGCAGCTCCGGCCCGGAGGATCCGGCCGCGATGGCCGCCAGTTCGGCGAGGTCGGTCGCCAGCGCCACCTCGAACGGGATACGCAGGGCGCGGGATCCGGTGTTGTGCACGGTGATGCGCTCGGTGCCCCCCGCCGTCCGCAGCCTCTCGACGGTGAGGGCCGGGTCGGGCGCGGTGTCGCCGGGGACGCGGGCGACGGAGGTGAACCGCGCCCGCCCCGCCGTGACGAGCCCGCCCTGCACGGGAACCGGGTGCACCCCCGCGACGCGCAGCTCGCAACGGGCCAGTACCCGGCGGCCGCCCTGGTAGAAGCCGGCGAGGCCGCCTCCGTCCAGTTGTCCGTGCTCCGGCGAGACCGCGAGGGCCGGGGCTGCGACGCACATCACGGCGTCGTGCACCGGCTGCGGCCCCCGGTCCTGCCGGGGCGGCCGGTTGACCGGCTGCGGGCTCATGCCACCTCCACGTCGGATCGGTCGCTCGGGCGCTGCCGCCACTACCCACGAGAACGGCCGTGTGGGCATTCGGGTCACGCGCCGTCTACCGTTCCTGATCGGGAAGCCGTCCGTATCACCGGAAAGAGAGCCATGGCCGTCTACCGCCAGCCGGGAACCGTCATCACCGACCACACCTTCCAGGTGCCGCTCGACCACGCGGACCCCGGCGGTGAGCGGATCGAGGTGTACGCACGGGAGGTCGTGGCCGCCGGTAAGGAACGAGATCCGCTGCCGTGGCTGCTGTTCCTCCAGGGCGGGCCGGGCGGCCGGTCGCCGCGGCCGCTGGGCCGCGACGGCTGGCTCACCCGTGCGCTGGACGACTACCGGGTGCTGCTGCTCGACCAGCGGGGCACCGGCCGTTCCACCCCGGCGAACCGGCAGACCCTGCCGCTGCGCGGGGACGCCTCGGCACAGGCCCGCTACCTGGAGCACTTCCGGGCCGACTCGATCGTCCGCGACTGCGAGTTCATCCGCCGCGAGCTGCTCGGCGAGGACGAGCAGTGGAGCCTGCTCGGCCAGAGTTACGGCGGGTTCTGCACGCTCACCTATCTGTCGTTCGCCCCCGAGGGCGTCCGCGAGGCCTTCGTGACCGGCGGGCTCGCGGGCCTGCGCAGCACGGCCGAGGACGTCTACCGGGCCGCCTATCCCCGCGTGGAGCGGAAGACCGCGGCGCACTACGCGCGTTACCCGGAGGACGTCGAGACGGTCCGCGCGGTCGTACGGCACCTGCGCGAGCGCGAGGTCAGGCTCCCGGACGGGGGTCTGCTGACCGCGGAGGCCTTCCAGGCCACCGGGATACTTCTCGGCACCGGCACCGGCTCGCACACGCTGCACTACCTGCTCGAGGACGCCTTCGTGACCGGGGGTTCCGGCCTCCAGCTCTCCGACTCCTTCCTCTCCGAGGTCCAGGGCCATCTGTCGTTCGCCGGCAATCCGCTCTACGCGGTGCTGCACGAGTCGATCTACGGCCAGCAGTCGGTCTCGCCGCGGGCCACCGGCTGGGCCGCCGAATCGGTCCGGGCCGAATTCCCGCAGTTCGACGTCGACAAGCCGCTGGCGGACGACGCGCCGGTGCTGCTCACCGGCGAGATGATCTACCCCTGGATGTTCGCCACGGATCCGGCGCTGGCACCGCTGCGCGAGACGGCGCACCACCTGGCGCAGCACGAGCAGTGGTCCGACCTGTACGACCCGGCTCAGCTGGCGCGCAACGAGGTCCCGGTGGCCGCGGCCGTCTACCACGACGACATGTACGTGGACACGGCCGACTCCCTGGCCACCGCGCGCTCCGTCCACGGCCTTCGCACGTGGGTCACCGACGAGTACGAGCACGACGGGCTCCGGGTGAGCGGCGGCCGGGTCCTCGACCGGCTGATCCGGCTGGCCCGCGGCGAGCTGTGAACAACGCTGCCCGGCGGGCGCGCGCGACGCTCTGCCGGCGCAGGTAGCGGCGGAGCGGCTCCGGTGAGAGGCCGTTGTTGACGGCGGCGTGGAGCAGCCGGGCGAAGGTGTAGTCGGGGGCGAGGTCCAGGGCGCGGCCGAAGGCCACGCGGGCGGTGGCCTCGTCCCCGGCGGACCAGGCCACCCATCCGGCGAGGGTCAGGGGCGCCGCGGCGTGCTCGTGGTAGGGCTCGACGCAGCGCCGGGCGAGCGCCCGCCACAGGCGCACCGCGGGGTCGGTGTGCGGCGGGTCCATCCACTCGGCCGCCTCGTCGCGGGTGGCGCGGTCCTGCAGCCCGAGGATCATCGACGCGGCCTCGTCGTCGTCCAGCAGCGCGTCGTCGTTGCTGTCGGCCTCCGGCCCGTCCCCCACGGGCGTGGTGGCCCGGAAGCGGTCGAGCGCCTCCCGCAGCAGGCGCAGGGTGGTGCGCCGCACCTCGTCGGAGTCGTCCCGCTCCAGCATGCGCGGGACGAGTGCGGCGGCCGCCGCGTCCAGGGCGTCCGCGCGGGCAGCGGACGCCGGCGCGCCCGGCGGTGGCGGGGTGAGGCGTTCCTCCATCTCCTTGAGGGAGCCGGTGACCCGCAGGCCCGCGTAGGCGGCTGCCGCGGCCATCACGGAGTCTCCGGACTGCGTGATGCCGATGCCCTCGCGCGGGAACCGCTCCGATTCCGGGCAGCAGTAGGACCACCAGCGGCCGGAGGAGACGCACAGCGCCTCGACGACGGGCACGTCGAGCGTGCCGCAGGCGATCCGCAGCCGCTGCGCCAGCGGGCGCAGCCGTTCCATGACCTGGTGGGGTTCCTCGCCGGGAGCGGGTTCTTGGACGAGGAAGAGCACGATCGCGTCCGGCCGTGCGCCGCGCTGCTCGCTGCCGTTCACCAGGCACTCCGCCAACTGCTGGGAGGCGCCGGGCCACTCGGCGGCGTCCCGGGGGATCCCGAGCCGGGCCCGGCCGCCGAAGCGGCCGCGCTCGCCGTGCAGGGCGATCATCAGAATGCTGTCGTCGGGGTGGAAGCCGCACAGGTAGGGGAGCGCGGCGGCGAGTTCGGCCGGGCTGCGCAGCGTGACCTTCGGGTCGTCCGAGGGACGGGGGGATTCGGTGGGCTGAGTCATGATCCGAAGGTCCCGCACGCCATGGATCTCCGCCAGACCCCTCCAAAACCTGTGGATAACTCGCGCATATCATCACATTCATCGGGGGCGAGTTATCCACAGGTCGCCTCCGTACGGTTGGCGCCGTGTCGGTGCCATCGGGTTGCATGGGGGCATGACCACCGCACTGCGCACCGCCGCCGACACGATCCTCAGCCGGCTCGTCGGGGACCCGACGGGCACCGCACGCCTGCGCGAAGACCAGTGGCGCGCCGTCGAGGCGCTGGTCGCGCACGGCCGCCGGGCCCTGGTGGTGCAGCGCACGGGCTGGGGCAAGTCGGCCGTGTACTTCGTGGCCACCGCGCTGCTGCGCGAGCGGGGCAGCGGTCCCACGGTGATCGTCTCCCCGCTGCTGGCGCTGATGCGGAACCAGATCGACGCCGCCGACCGCGCCGGCATCCGTGCCCGCACAATCAACTCGGCCAACCCCGAGGAATGGGACACGGTGCAGGCCGAGGTCGCCTCGGGGGAGGTCGACGTCCTGCTGGTGAGCCCGGAGCGGCTCAACAACCCGGACTTCCGGGACCAGGTGCTGCCCAAACTGGCCTCCACCACGGGCCTGCTCGTCGTCGACGAGGCCCACTGCATCTCCGACTGGGGCCACGACTTCCGGCCCGACTACCGCCGGCTGCGGACGATGCTCGCCGACCTCACCCCGGGTGTCCCGGTGCTGGCGACGACCGCCACGGCCAACGCGCGCGTGACGGCCGACGTCGCCGAGCAGTTGGGCACCGGCGACCACGAGGGCGCCCTGGTGCTGCGCGGGCCGCTGGAACGCGAGAGCCTGTCGCTCGGGGTGCTGGGCATGCCCGACGCCGCGCACCGCCTCGCCTGGCTCGCCGATCACATCGGCGACCTCCCGGGCTCGGGCATCGTCTACACCCTGACGGTGGCGGCGGCGGAGGAGGTCACCGCCTTCCTCCGGCAGCGCGGTCACCGGGTCGCGGCCTACTCGGGGCGCACCGAGGACGCCGACCGCCGGGCCGCCGAATCCGCGCTGCTGAACAACGAGGTCAAGGCGCTGGTCGCCACCTCGGCGCTGGGCATGGGCTTCGACAAGCCGGACCTGGGATTCGTGGTGCACCTGGGCTCGCCCTCCTCCCCCATCGCCTACTACCAGCAGGTCGGCCGCGCCGGGCGCGGTGTCGACCACGCAGAGGTGCTGCTGCTCCCCGGGCCCGAGGACGAGGCGATCTGGCGCTACTTCGCCTCGCTCGCCTTCCCCCGCGAGGAGCAGGTGCGGCGCACCCTGGAGACCCTCGCCGCCGCCGGGGGCCCGATGTCGGTCCCCGCGCTGGAGACGCGGGTGGACCTGCGCCGCAACCGGCTGGAGACCATGCTCAAGGTGCTCGACGTGGACGGCGCCGTGCACCGGGTGCGTGGCGGCTGGACGGCCACGGGCACGCCCTGGACGTACGACACCGAGCGGTACGCGTGGGTCGACCGGCAGCGCAAGGCCGAGCAGCAGGCGATGCGCGAGTACGCCACGACGTCGATGTGCCGCATGGAGTACCTGCGCCGTCAGCTCGACGACGAGGAGGCCGCCCCCTGCGGCCGCTGCGACAACTGCGCCGGGCCCCGGTTCACCGCGGAGGTCTCCCGCGAGGCCCTGGAGGCGGCGCGGGCCGCCCTCGGGCGCCCCGGGGTCGAGGTGGAGCCCCGCCGCATGTGGCCGACGGGCCTGCCCGCGATCGGCATCGACCTGAAGGGGAAGATCCCGGCAGGCGAACAGGCCGCCACCGGCCGGGCCCTGGGACGGCTCTCCGACATCGGCTGGGGCAACCGGCTGCGCCCGCTCTTCGCCGAGAACGCGGCGGACGGGCCCGTTCCGGACGACGTGGCACAGGCCGTGGTGCAGGTGCTGGCCGACTGGGCGAAGGGCCCGGGCGGCTGGGCGAGCGGTGCGCCCGACGCCCCGCAGCGGCCCGTCGGTGTCGTCACCGTCGCCTCGCACACCCGGCCGCAGCTCATCGCGTCGCTCGGCGCACGCATCGCCGAGATCGGCCGCATGCCGCTGCTCGGCGAGGTGGCGCACAGCGGTGAGCTGGAGCCCTCCCGGGTGCCGCGCAGCAACAGCGCACAGCGACTGCGGGCGCTGCACGGGGCGTTCACGCTTCCGCCGGCCCTTTCCGACGCCCTCGCCGAGGCCGCGGGACCGGTCCTGCTGGTCGACGACTTCACCGAGACGGGGTGGACGGTGGCCGTCGCCGCGCGGCTGTTGCGCCGTGCCGGTGTTACGGCGGTGTTTCCGCTGGTCCTGGCCCTGCAGGGCTGACCGGTAGTCACCATGTGAGACAGAGAAGGGATCTAAGCGGCGGACGGTCAGATAACAGACAGGTCGACAAAATGACCGTTGCCGCCCGCGTGTGCGACAGGAACAATTGAACCTGGATCCCCGCATCGGCTCTTGGAGCCCTACGACCGGCATGCCCGCGCACGCCCGGTCGCGGACGCATACCCGAAGGGAGGACCGTGGCCATCGGCTTCGCTCCGGAAACCGCTTCCGTGAATGCCTCCCGCCGTGCCGGACGCCATCGCAGCCTCGAGCCCGCCGAATGGACGGCCGCGGGCGTCCCCCTGCTGATCAACCCGCGCGAGGTGGTCACCGACCTCCACGAGCGGCACCTCCCGGCACCGGGCACCGCCGTGGTCGCGGTCTACTCCCCGGACGAACGGCTGACGGCCAGCGCGTCCTTCGCACAGCGCCCCCACGTCGTCGACGGCTGGGAGCGGCGCAACGCGATCCTCGTCCACCTGCGCCGGATCACCGCCGACGACCTGCGTCGGCGCAGGCCGGTCCGCACCGCGGTCCTGCTCGTCTGCCGCGACGGCGGAGCGGGTTGGACCGAGGTGGACGGTGCCTGGATGTGGGGTCTGCGGGACGCCTGCTCGCTCTACGGACTGCGCCCCGGGTCGTACATCACCGTGACCGACGACGGCTGGCGGGTGCAGGGCGAGGACCGCGCCGGACGGACCCCGAACGCGGCCTCCTGGTCGGCGGCCACGAGCCGCGGCGCAGCGAGCCTGCGTCCCAGCGGGACGCCGCCCCTGCGCCGCGCGGCGGCGCGCTGATCAGGCGTTGACACCGAGCAGCGCGTTGATCCGCTGCGGGTCGCCGCAGACGATCAGCAGCTTTCCGGCCCGCGCCAGCGCGGAGGGCAGGATGCTCGCGACGGTCTCGTCGGAGCCGCCGTTGACGGCCACGACCACCACGGGCCGGCCCTTGGCGCGCTCGGCGTCGTGGGCGGCGTAGAACACGTCGTCACCGGCGTCCTGCTGGGCCCAGTACGACGCCTCGCCGAAGCTCAGCTCGTGGGCCGCCCAGGGGTGCTCCTCGCCGGTGGTGAGCACCAGGACCTCACCCGGCGCGCGCCCGCTGTCCAGCAGCAGGTCGACGGCCTCGTCGGCGGCGTCGAGGGCGCCGTCCACCGAGGCGGGGATGAGCTGGAGCTGCGCCGACGTGTCGGCGGCGGGAGAGGCGACGGCCTCGGAGTCCCGCGGCGAGCGCTGCTGCGGGGGTACGACGGGCCCGCGGGCCGGACCGGGACGGCCGGGACGGGCGTTCGCCGCCGGAGCGCCACGCGGCGGCGCGGGGCGCGGAGGCGCGGGACGCGGGCCGGAGCCCGGTACGGGGCGGGGGGTCGGCGCGGGCCGGCCGGCGGCCGGGGCTACGCGGGGACCCGGGACACTCTCGTGAATCTGAGGCTCCTCGGGGGTGAGAGGCATGTGCTGATGTCTATCAAATGCACCGGAACAACGCAGCGGCGGGTAGGTCACAACTCGGCTCAGAAGTCGAACCCGAGTTGCTCACCCGTATCCCCCGCCTCCACGGTCTCCCGGACCTTCTTCAAGTGCTGCCAACGCGGCAGCGCGTCGAGGTATGCCCAGGACAGCCGGTGGAACGGGGTGGGCCCCAGCTCCTCCAGTGCCGCCCGGTGCACCGGCGAAGGGTACCCGGCATTGGCCTCGAAGCCGAACGGAGCATAGTCGACGCCCAGTTCCGCCATCATCGCGTCCCGCCGCACCTTGGCGATCACGGACGCGGCCGCCACGGCCACGCAGGAGACGTCGCCCTTGATGACCGTGCGCACGCGCCAGGGGCCGCCGAGGTAGTCGTGCTTGCCGTCGAGTATCACCGCGTCCGGCCGCACGGGCAGGGCGTCCAGGGCGCGCGTGGCGGCGAGCCGCAGCGCGGCGGTCATCCCCATCGCGTCGATCTCCTCCGGGGAGGCGTGGCCGAGCGCGAAGGAGTTCACCCATCCGGTGAGCACACCGGCGAGTGCGCTGCGGCGCTTGACGGTGAGCAGCTTGGAGTCGGTGAGGCCGTCGGGGGGCCGTCGTAGACCGGTGACGGCCGCGCACACCGTGACGGGCCCGGCCCAGGCGCCCCGTCCGACCTCGTCGACGCCCGCGATGACCTTGGCGCCGAGGGTCGCGCGCAGCGAGCGCTCGACGGTGTGGGTGGGGGGTTCGTGGACCATGGCAAGGCTTAGCCTACGCTCCCGTGTTGGGCCGTCCCGGAGCAGGTCCGCGCAGCGCGCACGGGAACCGCCTCCGCCCGCGACCGGGCGGTGTCCGCGCCGGGCCGCGGCCCCGACGCGGCCCGACGTGGCCGCGCCGGAAGCACCCGGCGACGGAAGCACCCGGCGACGGAAGCACCCGGCGACGGCGTCAGGGGCGCAGCAGGGGCAGCATCACCTGGTCGACGACCTCGGTCAGGTCCTCCTCGGTGATCTCCCGGCCGCCGATCTTCGACCGGTACATCATGAGCGCGGGCACGACGTCGGCGACGATGTCGCCGGTGGCGTCGGGCCGTACCTCCCCGCGTTCGATGCCGCGCCGGACCACGTCGAGGATGCGCTGTTTGGTGGGTTCGACGACCCCTTCCATGATCAGCCGGACGAAGCAGTGGGCGGCCTCCTGGTCGCACTCGTCGATCACCGAGCGCAGGGCCAGCCCGCCGCGCGAGTACATCGCCTCGCGCATCCGCAGCACGAGGAAGACCAGGTCCTCCCGCAGGCCGCCGAGGTCCGGGACGTCGGGGACCTCGGGGAAGGCCGTCTGCAGGGCGTCCGCGACGAGTGCCTGCTTGGACGGCCAGCGGCGGTAGACGGCCGCCTTGCCGGTCTGCGCGCCGGCGGCGACGCCCTCCATGGTCAGCCCTCGCCAGCCCACCGTGCTCAGCTGCTCCAGGGCGGCCCCGAGGATCGCCCGCTCCAGGACGGGCCCGCGACGGCGGGTGCCCGCTCCCTGCGACATGGCCATGCCACCTTCTCAATCGCTCGCTAGTGAACGCTTGCGTTCACTACAACCGTCACCCTACTGTCGTACACAGTGAACGCGACCGTTCACTAAGTCACCGACTGGGGGACCTCGTGACGACTGGGCAACTCACCTCACCACGAAAGCCCGGAGCCGCGCGACGTGATGGCAGGCCGGGCATCGCACTCGCGGTGATCGCGGCCTGCCAGCTCATGGTCGTGCTGGACGCCACCATTGTGAACATCGCGCTCCCGCACATCCAGGACGCGCTCTCCTTCTCCACCACCGATCTGTCCTGGGTGCTCAACGCCTACACGCTCACCTTCGGCGGTCTGCTGCTGCTCGGCGGGCGCGCGGGCGACATCCTGGGACGGCGCAGGGTGTTCGTCTCCGGCATCCTGCTGTTCTCCTTCGCCTCCCTCCTCGGAGGCTTCGCGCAGGAGCCCTGGCAACTGCTCGCCGCACGCTCGCTGCAAGGCGTCGGCGGCGCGATAGCCTCGCCGACCTCGCTCGCGCTCATCACCACCAACTTCCCCGAGGGCCCGGCACGCAACCGGGCCTTCGGCGTGTTCGCCGCGGTCTCCGCGGGCGGCGGTGCCGTGGGGCTGCTGGCGGGCGGCATGCTCACCGACTGGCTCGACTGGCGCTGGGTGTTCTTCGTCAACGTGCCGATCGGCCTGCTGATCGCGTTCCTGGCGCCACGCTTCATCGGCGAGTCGCAGCGGCACCCGGGGCGGTTCGACGTCACCGGGGCCGTCACCTCGACGCTCGGCATGGCCTCGCTCGTCTACGGCTTCATCCGCGCCGCGCACTCGGGGTGGCGGGACACCCTCACCGTCTCCTCGTTCGCGGCCGCGGTCCTGCTGCTGGGCGCCTTCGTGGTCGTCGAGCGGCGGGCCCGGGAACCGATCACCCCGCTGCGGATGTTCGCC
The DNA here is from genome assembly GCF_055635295.1 of Streptomyces sp. NPDC111520. NCBI lineage: Bacteria > Bacillati > Actinomycetota > Actinomycetes > Kitasatosporales > Streptomycetaceae > Streptomyces > Streptomyces sp. NPDC111520. The sequence continues at coordinate 505,316 of NZ_JBVKBW010000005.1, forward strand.
GACCGCAACCGCTCGGGCACCTACCTGATGATGCTGAGCCTGGCCGCCGCCATGTTCGGCATGTTCTTCTTCATCGTCCTCTTCGTGCAGAACGTGCTCGGCTACAGCCCCATAGCGGCGGGCTTCGCCTTCCTGCCGGTCACGGCCGCGATCGTGACCGGGGCCGGGCTGTCGACCCGCTTCCTGCCGGTGCTGGGGCCGAAGCCGTTCCTCGTCGCCGGCTCGGCGCTGACCGGTTCCGGGATGGCGTGGCTGACGCTGATCGACCCCGGCAGCAGCTACGTGGGCGGCGTCCTCGGCCCGATGCTGCTCTTCGGTTTCGGGATGGGCCTCAACTTCGTGACGCTGACCCTGACGGCCGTCTCCGGCGTCGCCCAGCACGAGGCGGGGGCCGCCTCCGGGCTGCTCAACGCGATGCAGCAGGTCGGCGGTTCGCTCGGGCTGTCCATCCTGGTGACGGTGTTCGGCACCGCGAGCCGCGACAAGGCCACCGGTCTCCTCCCGGACTTCCTCGCGCGCGCCACGCCCGAGCAGCAGGAAGCCTTCCGGCGGACGCACGAACTGCCGCCGCCGTGGGGCCACGAGGTGCTGGCGCACGGCATCTCGACCGCCTTCTACGCGGGCGTGGGGCTGGTCGCGCTGGCGCTCGTCACCGCGGTGTTCGTGATCCGGGTCCGCAGGAGCGACCTGGAGGCGCTCAGCGGCGGCGCGGGCGTGCCCGCGGCCTGACACCGGCGCCGCCGCCCGGCCCGAGGGGAGGCCGGGGCGGCGGCACACGGCGTTCGCGTCACGGGTACGCGGGGTCGCGCCAGTCGACGGAGAACCCGTCCAGACCCGCCTCGCGGCACGGCTGGTCGGCGGTCAGCGGCGGGCGCCCGTCGAGCAGGGACCGGGCCCGGACCTCGTCCAGGCTGGTGGTGTACCAGGCCTCGGTGCCGTCCTCGTAGAGGTGCTCGGCGATCTTCTCCAGGGCACAGGAGCGCTGCGGCTCCGGCAGCCGGTCCAGCTCCGGGACGGCGTCCGCGGAGAGGTTCCGCAGATAGGCCAGGTCGATCTTGCCGCTGCTCTCGAAGCGGCTCACCTGCTGGCCGGCGATGAGCGCGTCGGGCGAGACCAGCCCGAAGGCCAGGACGGACGCCGCGGCGCTCACCACCACGGCACGCGGGAGCCAGCGCGCGCCGAACACCCCGGCCGCCATGACCAGGACGATCAGCAGCCCGAGCCACAGCTCCACACCCGCCACCGAGATCCGCAGCCGGGTCAGCCCGTACGCGTCCACGTAGAGGTCCATGCGGCGCAGCGCGGACGCGACCACGACCAGGGTCAGCACGCAGATCGTGCCGAGCACGGAGCGCACGAGCAGGCGGTCGTGGTCGGTGCCGCGCGGCGCCCAGCGCAGCGCGAGGCCGATCACCGCGATGGTGAGCAGGGTGACGACGAGCAGTTGCCAGAAGCCCTGCCGCGCGTACTCCGCGTAGGTCAGGCCGGTCTTGGCGAGCACCTTCTCGTAGCCGCCGAAGAGCACCGCCAGCTGGACGGCGTTGAAGGCGGCGAACAGCCCGGCGAGGACGACCAGCGGGAGCGCCCACTCGGCGCGCCGGCGGGCGCGTCCCGGCGTGACCTCGATGCGGTCCCAGCGGCGCGGTGCCGCGGCGGTCCACGCGGCGCAGAGCGCGAACAGCGTGCCCACGGCGAGGAGCAGGACGCGCAGCGGCGCGTCGGTGACGGTCACGTCCGGCATGAGGTCGGACAGCAGGTCGGCGAACGCCGCGTCGGCCCCCGCGAAGAGCGCGCCGAAGACGACCAGGAGCACGGCGGTCACGCCGACGGTCTTCAGCATCGGCACCAGTCGGCTCCGGCCGCGCCCGGCCCGCTCCCGCAGCCCGCGCAGCGCCCAGCCGATCGAGGACGCCGGAGCGAACCACAGGCCGGTACCGCCGAGCAGGACGCCCGGCCAGCGGCGGCCGCCGTGCAGCGCCAGTGAGCCCAGGAAGGCGGCGGCGACGACGGCCAGGAACGACGGCCACCAGGCGTCCCGCAGCGCCGGGACGAGCAGCAGCGTCAGGCCGGCCACCGCCCACAGAGCCGACCAGGGCCGCAGCCGCCGTCCGTGGTCGCGGGCGGCGACCGCGGCCGCGGCCACGGCGGGAACGGTGACCAGCAGCAGATTGATCCCCAGGCCGCCGCGCAGCAGGGCCGAGGTCAGCACGCCGGTGAGCAGCGCCGCCCACAGCGCGGCGGGCCGCACGGCACGCGGGGTCCGCGGCCGGCTCGCGACCACCCAGGCCGGGGGCGGGGGCGGTGGTGGCGGCGTCCAGGGACGCGCGTACGGCGCCGCCGGAGGGGCGGGTGGACCGTTCTTCCGCGGTGGTGCCTGCGGGTGTGGCGGTGCGGACGCCTGCGCCGCCGGTGCGGCGTCGGACGGCGTGTCGGACATGAGAACCCCTCCCCGCCGGTCGCACGGCGGCCGGAGGCGGCACGCGGGACCGGATACTCGACTGCCGTCCGGTGAAGATCGGCCGGACGGCGTGGCCGACAGGCTAGGCGCGCCGGCCGGCCGCGCGAACGCGGTGCGGGCCGCACGAACGAGTCTGTGACAGGCCCGTGACAATGCAGGGGGTTGGGACCTCGGGGGCGGGACCGGCGGACGGTCAGCCGGCGGGCAGCCACTCCGGGAGGGCCTCGCAGCGCTCCAGCCACTCGCGCGGGGGCTCGCCACCGGCCCCGGCGGCGATGATCCCGCCCACGATGGCGCAGGTGGTGTCCACGTCCCCGCCGGCGCGGGCGGTGGTCCAGAAGGCGCCCTCGTAGTCGCCGAGGCCGCGGGCGGCGGACCACAGGGCGAAGGGGACCGTGTCGTGGGCGCTGGTGCGCCGGCCGTTGCCGAGCACGGCCGCGACGGTGGCGACGTCGTCGTAGTCGAGCATGTCGACGGCGCGGCGCAGCCCGGCGTGCACGGCGCTGCGCGGCAGCAGCGCCACGACGCGCGTGATGAGGTCGGCGGGGGCGCCGGGGCCGGCCGGGTCCGCGGCGAGCGCGGCGGCGGCGGCCACGGCCATCGCCCCCACGACGGCCTCGCGGTGCTGGTGGGTGGTGTACGCCGACAGTTCGGCCTGCTCGGCGGCCTTCTCCGGCTCGCCCGCGTACCAGGCGCCCAGGGGCGCCACGCGCATGGCGGCGCCGTTGCCCCAGGAACCCTGGCCGTTGAACATCTCGGCGGCCAGCGTGCGCCAGTCGGCTCCCTCCTGCCGGATCAGCCGCAGCATCCGGTTCACGCCGGGCCCGTAACCGCGGTCGAAGTCGTGGTGCGCCGCGAAGGAGGCGGCCAGGGCGTCCTGGTCGATCGTGCCGCGCGAGTCCAGGACCGCGACGACCGAGCACGCCATCTCGGTGTCGTCCGTCCACTGCCAGGTTCCCGGCGGCAGCGTGCGGCCCTGCAGGGCCGGGTAGTGGGCCGGCACGAAGAACTGGGAGCCGAGGGCGTCGCCCAGGGCGAGACCGCGCAGGCTGGACAGGGCGCGGCGGCGTGGGAGGTCAAGCGGGTCAGCGGTCATGGCGGGAGAACTCTGACATCCGGTGCCACCCGGGTCAATCGTCCTGTGCGCAATCTCACCCGTGATATCGCGCCAGGTCGGAGTCGGTGGTCCGCCAGCGGGAGAAGGGCCGGTCGAGCCCGTACCGGCCGTCGGGCTCGGCGAGCAGCATCCGTGTCTCGCCGTTGTCGGGGTTCGACAGGCACTCGAACTCGTCGACGGTCCAGTGGAACCACCGCATGCAGAACAGCCGCATGGTGAGCCCGTGGGTGACGAGCAGGACGTTCGGCGGGAACTCGGGCTTGTCGAAGGCGCGGTAGAGCGTCTCCAGGAAGGACCCGACGCGGTCGTAGACGTCCGCCCCGGACTCGCCCTGGGCGAAGCGGTAGAAGAAGTGGCCGTAGGCGTCCCTGGCCTTGCGCTGCCGCTGCACGTCCTCGGCGTCCTGGTAGTTCCCCCAGTCCTGCTCGCGCAGCCGGGGCTCCTCCTTGGCCCGGGTACGGCACGGGTCGAGGCCGAGCAGGTGGAAGGTCTGATGCGTCCGGCGATATGGCGAGACGAAGGCCTGCACGCGCTCCTCGCCGAACAGCTCGCGCAGCTCCCGGCCCGCCGCGCGGGCCTGCTCCTCGCCCCTGGTGGTGAGGGTCAGCGCGTGGTCGGGCACCCGCTCGTAGATCGTGTCGTCGGCATTGCCCTGGGACTCTCCGTGCCTGATGAGCACTATGCGACGCGGTCGGGCCATGGCCTCACTGTAATTCGTACGCGCGAGCAGGGTCGCGGCGGGCACCCGCTCCGCCCGCCGCCCGGCCGCCGTCTCCCCCGATTGTCAGTGGCGTACCGCAGACTCAGCATGAAGAGGGGGGCGCGTTCGCGCGCCACGGTTGGAGGCCGCCATGAAGACCACGTCGTTCGTTCCCGGCACACCCTGCTGGACCGATCTGAGCAGTCCCGACATCGAGGCCTCCCGCGCGTTCTACGGCGGCCTGTTCGGCTGGGACTCCCAGGCGGGTCCCCCGGAGGCCGGCGGATACACCTTCTTCAGCCTGCGCGGCGAGCACGTGGCGGCCGTCGGCCCGGTGATGGCCGAGGGCGACCGGCCGCGGTGGATCACCTACATGGCCACGAACGACGTGACCGACACCGCCAAGGCGGTCGAGGCCGCGGGCGGCTCGGTGTGCGTACCGCCGATGACGGTCTTCGACCAGGGCGGCTTCGCACAGTTCACGGACCCGCACGGCGCGGAGTTCGCCGCATGGCAGCCGGGCCGGTTCAGCGGGGCGGGCCTGCTCGACGAGCCGGGCGCGCTGTGCTGGATCGAGCTCAACACCCGGGACGTGGACGGCTCCCGCGCCTTCTACCGCGAGGTGTTCGGCTGGACGGGCGAGACCCATCCGTTCGGCGGGGACAGCTCCTACACCGAGCTCGAAGTGGAGGGCGCGGGAAGGAAGTTCGGCGGCATCCTGCTGATGAACGACGCCTGGCCGCCGGAGATACCCCAGCACTGGATGCACTACTTCTCCGTCGCCGACACCGACGCGGCCGCCGCCCGCGCCACCGAGCTCGGGGGCAGCGTCTCCGTGCCGCCGTTCGACCTGGAGCACGTCGGACGGGTCGCCGTGCTCGACGACCCGCACGGCGCGTACTTCTCGGTGATCACCCGTCCGTCCGCGCGGGGCGGGGAAGGCTGAGGCGGGCGGCGCCAGGGACGGTCCCCGGTCGCCGTGGCGTCATATCGACCAGGCCTGTTCCAGGTCGACGACGTCCCCGGCGACGGTGAGCACGTCGGCGTCGAGATCCGCCCGTTCGGACAGTCGCAGGATGGAACCGTCCCGGTACTTGGCGTGCTCGGAGGCCGAGTCCCACATCGACAGCACCAGGAAGTCGGACTCGGGGCCCTGCGCGAAGACCCCGCGCAGCATCCCCGGGGAGCCGGCCATGGCCGGGTTCCAGACCTTCTCCTGCATCAGCACGAAGTGCTCGACGCGGTCCGGACGCACCTTGCAGTGCGCCAGGCGCAGCAGGTCGCCGTCGGCGAAGCGGGGCCGGAAGCCGACCTTGACGTCCAGGCGGTGCTCGAAGAGCTTGACGCCGAGGCTCTCGTAGGTGCCGGCCTGGGCGGCCGCGAGGCGGTCGTGCGCACCGGCCATGAAGGCCTCGTAGTAGTCGCGGTCCTCCCAGAACGCGAAGAGGTGCGCGACACCCGGCTGACTGCGGCTCCAGCCGCCGCCCTGCCCCCGGAACCCCGGCTCGCCCATGAGCCCGTTGGCCCATTTCCGCTGCCCGCGCTCGAATCCGGCGCGATCGACGATTCCGCAGCGAATCCACTTCACCAGCACCGCGCCATCCTACGGCCCGCCGGCGGGGCTTCCGCCCCATCGGAGGAGCAACTCCCCTGAAAGGGAGCGGAATACGATCACGACATGGACACCCTGTACCCGCGCCTGCTCGTCGAGGACTTCGACACCGCCGTCCGCTTCTGGACCGCCGCCCTGCGCGACCTGCTCGGTACGGAACCCGTCAAGTGATCCCGCAGGCCGGTTACGCCAACTGGGACCTGGGCGGTGAGGCGGCTCTCACGCTCTTCTCCCGCGCCACGCTCGCCAGGGCCATCGGCACCGACGCCCTTCCCGCGCACGCCCCCGCGCAGGACGCGTCGATGCTCGTCCTGCGGGTCGACGACGTCGAGGCGGCCGCGGGCAAGCTGACCGCCCACGGTGCCGCCGTCCTCGCCGGGCCCCAGGACCGGCCAGTCGTACTGACCGGGCCCCGGAAAGCAAGACCGAAAGAGATAGTCCGCAACAAAACAATCTGCTAGCGTCATACCTGGGTGTCCCGACGACCAGGAGACGACGCCATGCCTTTACGCGCACGCACCTCGCAGCCCTTACGCGCACGCACCTCGCCCACGGCCGCAACCGCGGCGCCCACGGCAACCAAGGCAACCGGGGAAGCCGCCCCCGGCCACCGCTCCCGCGGGCCGGCCCTCGCGGTCCTGTGCGCCGGGATGCTGATGATCGTGCTGGACGGCAGCATCGTCACCGTCGCGCTCCCCGCCATCCAGCGCGACCTGCGCTTCTCCCCCGCCGACCTGACCTGGACGGTCAACGCCTACATGATCGCCTTCGGCGGGCTGCTCCTGCTGTCCGGACGGCTCGGCGACCTCCTCGGACGCAAGCGGATGTTCGTCGCGGGACTGGCCGTCTTCACCGCCGCCTCGTTCCTGTGCGGCGTCGCCGGCGACCAGGTCGTGCTCATCGCGGCGCGCTTCCTCCAGGGCGTCGGCGGCGCGATGACCTCGGCCGTCAGCCTCGGCCTGCTCGTCACGCTCTTCCCCGAACCCCGCGAACGCGGCCGGGCCATCGGCGGGTTCAGCTTCGTCGGCGCCGCCGGGGCATCGATCGGGCAGGTGCTCGGCGGCGTGCTCACCCAGGCCGTCAGCTGGCACTGGATCTTCTTCATCAACCTGCCCATCGGGGCGGCCGCGGCGCTGCTGGCCGTCCGCGTGCTGGAGCCCGACCCCGCGCGGCCCGCCGCCCGGGGCGCCGACGCGCTCGGCGCGTTCCTCGTCACGACCGGCCTGATGACCGGCGTCTACACGATCGTCCAGACCGGTGGCCACGGCTGGGCCTCCGGCCGCACCCTCGGTCTCGCCGCCCTGTCCGTCGCGCTCCTCGCGGGCTTCGTGCTCCGGCAGGCGACGGCGGCGGCCCCGCTGCTGCCGCTGCGCATGTTCCGCTCGCGGGAGGTCTCCGGAGCCAATCTCGTCCAGGTGCTGATGGTCTCCGCGCTCTTCGGGTTCCAGATCCTCGTGGCGCTCTACCTGCAGGACGTCCGGGGCTACGGTGCCGCGGCCACGGGACTGGCCATGCTGCCCGCCGCCGTGTCCATCGGTGCCGTCTCGCTGCTCCTGTCCGCCCGGCTCAGCGCGCGCTTCGGCGAGCGCCGCGTCCTGCTCGCGGGGCTCGCCCTGCTGGTGGTCGCGCTCGGCCTGCTCACCCGGCTGCCGGTGCACGCCGGCTACGCCGCCGACCTGCTGCCCACGATGCTGCTCGCGGCCGGCTTCGGCCTCGCCGTCTCGGCGCTGACCGTGCTCGGCATGTCGGGTGCGGGGCCGCGTGACGCGGGCGTCGCCTCGGGCCTGTTCAACACCACCCAGCAGGTGGGCGGGGCCCTCGGGGTCGCCGTGCTGTCCACCCTCGCCGGCTCCCGCGCCCAGGACCTCGTGGCCGCGGGGCACGAGGAGGCGTCCGCCCTCACCGGGGGCTTCCGCCTCGCCTTCGGCACCGGGGCGGCCCTCCTCGCGGCGGCCTTCGTGCTCGCGCTGGTGATGCTGCGACCGCGGCGTGCAGCGGACGCCGCCGCGCAGGCCTGAGGACGACCTGCCGGGCCCGGACCCCGCGGGGTCCGGGCCCGCGGGGCTCCGCGGGCCCGGACCGCCGTCCCTCACTCCTGCGACGGGGCCGAGAACATCGACAGGTACTCCTCGGTGCGGAAGCCCGCCGACGCGTACACGGCCTCGCCCATCGCGCTCGCGTACAGGTAGGCCGTGGAGGCGCCGGCGGCACAGCCCGCGCGGACCAGCTCCATGGTGACCGCCCGCCCGTAGCCGCGGCGCCGGTGGCCCGGGAGCGTGGAGACGTTGAAGATCCCGTTGAGGTCACCGCGGACCGCCGTCATGCCCGTCCCGACCGGCACGCCGCCGGCTTCCGCCAGGTAGAACGTGACCCCGTCCAGCCGGCCCATCGCCGGATCCGCGAACAGCCCGAACACCTCGCGCGGCACCCCGAAGCCCTCCGCCATGACCTCGGCGTACAGGCCGAGCTCGGCGGCGTCCAGCGCCCGCACCTCGAGGGACTCCGCGGGCGTCCGCGGCGGCACGCCGTGGTCGGGCCACCTGACCATGAGCGGGCTGCGGTGGAGGTCGGTGAGGCCGTGCCGTGCCGCCTCCTGGGTGACGAGCCGTCCCGGTACCCCGCGGACCTGGATGCTCCACGGGACCTCCCACCGCTCGGACTCCGCCAGCGCGGCAAGGTCGTCCGCGAGCGGTTCGGGGCTGGGGCTGAACACGCCGTTGAGGGAGGCGACCGGCGCCCCCGAGACGGCCAGCACGGCGTCGCCCCGGCCCCTTCGGGCGTGCCCGGTGGCGACCGTCGCCAGGGCCTCCACGAGGTCGGCGTAGGCGGCCGCGATGGGCCCTAGCGGATCGTGCACGGGGGTCACGGGGAACCCGCCTTCCTGTGGCTGCGGAGGTAGGCGGCCGGGGTGGCCCCGTACACCGACTTGAAGTGCCTGATGAAGTGGCTGGCGTCGGAGAAGTGCCAGCGTGCCGCGACCTCGGACATCCCGGTCGTGCTGCCGCGGACCAGGAGTTCGTCGTGCGCCTTCTGCAGACGGCGGCGCCGGGCGAACGACATGACGGAGTCGTTCGACGCCGAGAAGCACCGGTGCAGGGTCCGGAGGGACACCCCGACGCTGCGGGCGACCATCGGGGGCGACAGTTCGCCGCTCTCGAGGTTCTGCTCGATGACGTTCCTGGCGGCGACCACGACGGCCTGCGGGTGGTCGCCGAGTCCCGGACCCGGCCGTTCGGAGATCATCCGGGAGAAGAGTGTGGCCGAGGCCTCCCGGGCCATGTCCCGCGCGGCCGGCGACCCCTCGAGGTCGTCGCTGCTCCTCCTGATCGCGTCCAGGAAGTTGAGCAGGAAGCGGACCTCGGGGACGTCGGCGTCCGACAGGTACGCCTGACCGAGCACCCGGGGCGACCCGATCCGGGGGACCACGAGGTGCCGCGGGATCGAGACGACGTGCGCGGTCGTCGCCGGCGCGCACGAGAACTCCCAGGAGGCCTTCGTGTCGCGAATGCATAGCTGCCCGGGCTTGACGGAATGCCGCTTCTTCCCGTCCTGGAACTCGATCCAGCCCGAGGTCACCAGATCGGCGACGATCGGGTCCTGGTCCAGGTTGTTCCCCGACACCCCGGTCAGCGAATCGCAGTAGACCCGGGCGGAAAGCAGCCCGTCGATGAGATGACCGTTCGCGACGAAACGGAATCCGCGGGGAACGGCGAAATGGGGGACGGAAAGACGGATGAGGTGCGAGAACGGGCCGCGCTCCCACTCCCGGAAGTGCCGTTCCGAAGCCTGCGCCTGTTCGGCCGTCAAACTCATGTCGGCCCGATAATCTATGGAGCCCCCGCGATGCTGCGCGCAGTCCACCGTTCCCGCCAATCGCTGATCTTTCACCTGCACCCTCTCGGCCGGGTGTGCGTACCGAGGCCGCGACCCGGATGACAACGTTATCCAGCCCCGGATCCGGCCCTGTACGGCCACCCACGGTCGGTCATCGAAACCCTTGAGGCAATTCCTTTTCCCCTTGCGGCGAACGCGACATCCGGGCCCCATTGCCCACCGGTCGCCCACGACCGGGATCGCCGCCCACGGCCCGCCCCGGGAGCGAGGCACGGCCCACGGCATTGTCGCCCATGCGGCGTCCCCGGAAATAGTACGGCCGCGCCAGGACCGGCACTCCGCGTGACGAGGGCGCGGCACCCGCATTCCATCGCCGTCGGTCCGCGTCCGGCGGCCGTCGCCGCGGCGCCCGCCGGCCGGAAAATGGAATGCCCGTGCCAGGAATGGAAGGGGAGCGCCAATTCGATCGAATCACGGCGGTAACTTGCCTGAGCATCCCTCAAAATGCTTGCATCAGCGCCCGGTTCAGATGGACGTCGAAGGGGACAGCACACGATGGATCCGGCTGTGTCGATCCGCCAGGTACGCCTCGCCCTGGCCGTGCTCAGCCTCGCGCTGTTCGTCCAGACGGCTTCCTGGCTCCTGTACGACGTCGCCGCTCGCGGTCTGCCCGGCGCGTGGTCGCTGTGGACGACCGGCAGCGCGCCAGGCCTCGCGGCGACGACCTCGCTGGACCTGGGTCTCGCGGCACTGCAGCTCGCGGCCGGCCTCGCGGCGCTCGACCGGACCCGGGGCGCCGGCGGACTCCTGGTCGCCTCGTGCGCGGCGACGCTCGGCTTCCGCCTCCCCACGGTCTGGTACGTCCTCCTCGACTCCCCCTCCGACCCCTGGTTCGGCGGCCTGAGCGGCCCCTCGGTGAGCGTCGTCGGGGGCACCGCCGCGCTCGCGGTGGTGCTCGCCCTCGTCCTCGGGGCGCTGCTGTACCTGGCCCGGCGGATGGAGTACGAGGCCGCCGCCACGCAGGCGTCGGCCGCCGGCGCGATACGGCCGGTGAAGGTCACGGCCACCACCTCGGGGCTGCTCCTCGCCCTGCTGAACGTCTTCTACATCGGCAGGAACGCGGTGACGGCCTTCCAGGTGGGCCCCGGCACGCTCGGTGACCTGCTCGTGGGCAAGGGGACGGGACGAGCGGTCCTCGGCGTCTCCGCCCCGTACCAGTGGGCCTGCCTGACGGTGCTGTGCGGGGCCGGAATGCTCTTCGCCGCCCGGCGCCGTCCCGTCGCGACCGGGTTCTCCGTGGGCCTGGCGCTGTTCATGATGCCCTCGGCGTTCACCGAGCTGTGGGCGTACGCGGTGGGCGCGGCGGCGCAGACCCTGGTGGACACCTCCCAGGACCTGCTGGAGCTCGTCGGTTCCGCGGCCGTGGTCGCCCTCGTCGCCGGGGACGTCCGTCGCGACCGCCGTCCGGCGGCCCGCGCCGCGCAGGAGGCCGTGCCCTCGGTGCCGGCTGGACCCGGCCGGGTCGGCGTCGCCACGGGGCACGACGGCGAGCCGTCGGACGGCTGAGGCCTCAGGGAGTGTCCTGCCGGAACCCGTCGACGGCGTTGTCGAAGACGGCCCGGTAGGAGGCCCAGCGGTCCGACGGCGCGGAGAGGTAGACCGTGAACTCCTGCCCGCCGGGCTCCCCGAAGCCGAGGTCGATCGCCCGGAAACCGCGGGCGCTCCCCTGGAAGGTGAACTCCCATGTCGCGGCGGGCTTCCCGCGCCAGTGGGTGCTCTGCATCCGCAGCCGCTCGTAGGCGCGCAGGTCCGGGACCGTCTGTGCCTCGGCGTCCTCGAAGTGCCGGAGCGGACTGGGGCCCGCGAAGTCGAGCGCGGCGACCCGCAGGCCCACGAGCCCCGTCGGGTCGACGTGGACGAACTGCCGCCCGTCGTCGCTCACCTGACGCTTCCAGCCGTCCGGCACAGGGACGGAGAAGCCGCGCTCCCGTTCCTCGGCGAGGTGGTAGCCCTCGGGGACCGGGGGCGGGGTGTGGGCGGGCGTCGGCGGTACGGAAGGACGGGTCGTGGCGGAGGCCGCGGGGGACGTGTCCGGCGTGCTCGCGGCGGACGAGGACGCGGAAGGGGACGGGCCCGCCCCTGTACGGTCCACGTCGCGCAGGAACGCCGCGGCGTACACCCCACCCCCGGCGAGGGCGGGCACCAGGAAGGCGGCGGCCCACAGCGGGGCACGCCGCCCGCGGGCACGCGGCCCGGGCGAGGAGGCGGACACAGGGGCGGGGACGGGCGCGGTCACCGAAGCGCCCTCCGTCAGCACCACCCGGCCCGACTCCGCCAGCAGCACATCGCCCGGCTTCACATCCCGGTGCAACACCCCCGCCGCATGCGCCGCCCGCAACGCCGCCACCATCGCCCGCCCGATCCGCGCCGCCTCCCCCGGCACCACCGGAACCCGCTCCTTCAGCACATCCCCCAGCGTCGTCGACGGCACGTACTCCATCACGATCACCGGCAGACCCTCGTCGTCCACCACGTCGTGCACCACCACCACGTTGGGATGGCTGATCCGCGCCGCGCTGCGCGCCTCCCGCCGGGTCCGCTCGAACAGCGTCTCCAGCTCGTCCTCGTGCAGGTGCGGCTGCGGCGGGTGCAGGCGCTTCACCGCCACCGCGCGCCCCAGCAGCTCGTCCTCGGCCCGCCAGACCGTGCCCATCCCGCCACGGCCGATCCGCTCGACCAGCCGGTACCTGCCCGCCACCAGGCGTCCGAGGTCGGACATCGCGCGATACTCCTAGGTCATCCGTGGTCGGGGCCCGTCGCCGGGCCGGGCTCAGGTCAGGGCGACGACCCGCGCCCGGGCCGGGCCCGCGTCGAAGCGCAGAACGATGTCGTAGAGGTACGCGTCGCCGGCCCGCGGTCCCAGGGCCGTCCGGGCCCCGGGACGCAGGAGGCCGGAGACCGTCTCGTGCCGCTCGCCCGGCGCCGAGCCGCTGATGGTGACGAGCCGCAGGGACGCGCGGCCTGTGTTCTCCAGGGTGACGGTGCGGGTTCGCGGGCAGGGGCCGGTCGAGGTGTCCTCGGGGCACCGGAAGCGCACGTCCCCGAGTTCGCCCAGCCCGCAGGAGACCTCGGTGGCGTAACCGATGCCCGACGAGCAGACGGCGCCGACCCGCAGACCCGCCGCGGAGGCGGCGCCCCCCACCGCCCCGTGCGCGTCGGAGCCCCTCGGCTGCCCGACGACGAACACGCCGAGTCCGGCGGTGGCGAGTACGGCGGACACGAGTGCTTTCCGCACCGGGTGCTCCAAAGGGCGGGTGAGTCGCGCAGGGCGCCGGACGGGCGGCGGCACGCGGATCGACGACGGACCGGGGAACGGCGCGGCGGCTCAAAGGCAACAACGCTTCCCCGGGAAGGGCACGTCACTTCCGATGACCCGCACCGCCATGACCCGCACCGCCCCGCTGTTCGCGGTCGACCGTTCCCGCGGAATGGCGCATGAAATGGGCTGCGGCGACGGCCGGGCGCCGCAATTCGCCGGCGGACACGCTTTCGTCCACGGAGTGGATCCGTGCCCCGGGTCCGCGGAGTCCGATCGCGCTGGCCTTGTGGCATTCCTCGGGGGGCGCGAGGGCCGGGTCCGCGACCGACCTGAACGCGACGAGCTCCGCGAGTTCCTCCCGTGCCGCCGGGATCAGCGACGCGACGGTGCCGGCGAGGGGATCGGTGGACAACGGGGGAACTCCTTGGCGTACGGGGAAGAAGGCGCCGATCGCCGCGGGAGGGGAAACGCCTCACCTCACGGGAATGCGACAGCGGTCCCCTCGACCCTATGCGGGCCCGGAAGGACCGGAAGAGAAGGTGCGCGCCGGCTTCGGCGGCGCCCGGACCTCCGGAACGCAGGGAGAAGGCCCGCAACGCAGCGTGTCCCCCCGGAGCGGAGCGCTTCGGGGGGACACGCGGGGGGACGACGGCCGGATCAGGCCGGCGGCCTCAGGTCAGCTGCAGCCGCTGGTGGAGCCGCAGCCCTCGCAGAGGTAGCAGCTGCCCGCGCGGCGCATCTTGGTGCCGCAGGAGAAGCAGAGCGGGGCGTCGGCGTTCAGGCCGAGCTGGATCTCCAGCAGCTCCGTCGAGTTGTGCGCGGTCTTCGGGGCCGGGGCCACCGCGACCGCCTCGACCTCGGGCACGACGGTGGCCGCCGGCTTGGGCGCCTCGGTCTGGCGCGGGGCGGACTGCGCCAGGCCCTCGACGTCGACCTCCTCGGCGGCGGGCTCGTAGGAACCCGTGTCCAGGTGGCGCTGGCGCTCCTCGGCGGAGTGGATGCCGAGGGCGGAACGGGTCTCGAAGGGCAGGAAGTCCAACGCCAGGCGGCGGAAGATGTAGTCGACGATCGACTGCGCCATCCGCACGTCCGGGTCGTCCGTGAGGCCGGCCGGCTCGAAGCGCATGTTGGTGAACTTCGAGACGTAGGTCTCCAGCGGCACGCCGTACTGCAGGCCCACCGAGACGGCGATGGAGAAGGCGTCCATCATGCCCGCGAGGGTCGAGCCCTGCTTGGACATCTTCAGGAAGACCTCGCCGAGACCGTCGTCCGGGTAGGAGTTGGCGGTCATGTAGCCCTCGGCGCCGCCCACCGTGAAGGAGGTGGTGATCCCCGGGCGGCCCTTGGGGAGCCGGCGGCGGACCGGGCGGTACTCGACGACCTTCTCGACCGCTGCGGGGGCGGCGGCCGGCGTCGCCTCGGCCTTCTTCTCGTCCGCCTTCGTCTTGGCGGAGAGCGGCTGGCCGACCTTGCAGTTGTCGCGGTAGATCGCGAGCGCCTTCAGGCCGAGCTTCCAGCCCTCGTAGTAGATCTCCTCGATCTCCTCGACGGTCGCCGACTCCGGCATGTTGACCGTCTTGGAGATGGCACCGGACAGGAACGGCTGGGTCGCGGCCATCATCCGGACGTGGCCCATCGGCGCGATGGAGCGCTCGCCCATGGCGCAGTCGAAGACCTCGTAGTGCTCGGGCTTCAAGCCGGGCGCGTCGAGGACGCTGCCGTGCTCGGAGATGTGGGCGACGACCGCCTCGATCTGCTCCTGCTGGTAGCCGAGGCGGTGCAGGGCCTGCGGGACCGTGTTGTTCACGATCTGCATGGAGCCGCCGCCGACCAGCTTCTTGAACTTGACCAGGGCGAGGTCCGGCTCGATGCCGGTGGTGTCGCAGTCCATCATCAGGCCGATGGTGCCGGTCGGTGCCAGCAGGGAGGCCTGCGCGTTGCGGAATCCGTTCTTCTCGCCGAGGTGCAGGACGTCCTGCCAGGCCTCGGTGGCCGCGGCCCACACGGGGGTGTCCAGGTCGTCCATCCGCGTGGCGACCGCGTTGGCGTCGGAGTGCTGCTTCATGACGCGCTTGTGGGCGGTGGCGTTGCGGGCGTAGCCGTCGTACGGGCCGACGACCGCGGCGAGCTCCGCGGAACGCTTGTAGGAGGTGCCGGTCATCAGGGAGGTGATGGCACCGGCGAGCGCACGGCCGCCCTCGGAGTCGTAGGCGTGGCCGGTCGCCATGAGCAGCGCGCCGAGGTTGGCGTAGCCGATGCCCAGCTGGCGGAAGGCGCGGGTGGTCTCGCCGATCTTCTGCGTGGGGAAGTCCGCGAAGGAGATGGAGATGTCCATCGCGGTGATGACGAGTTCGACGGTCTTGGCGAAGCGCACGGCGTCGAAGCGCTGGCTGCCCTTGCCGTCGTCGTCGAGGAACTTCATCAGGTTGAGCGAGGCGAGGTTGCAGGACGAGTTGTCCAGGTGCATGTACTCGCTGCAGGGGTTGGACGCGGTGATGCGGCCGGTCTCCGGCGTGGTGTGCCAGTGGTTGATGACGTCGTCGTACTGGATGCCGGGGTCGGCGCAGGCCCAGGCGGCCTCGGCCAGCCTGCGGAAGAGGGCCTTGGCGTCGACCTCCTCGATGACCTCGCCGGTCATCCGGGCGCGCAGGCCGAACTTCTCGCCGTTCTCGTACGCCTTCATGAACTCTTCGTTCACGCGGACGGAGTTGTTGGCGTTCTGGTACTGGACGGACGTGATGTCGTCGCCGCCCAGGTCCATGTCGAAGCCCGCGTCGCGCAGGGCGCGGATCTTCTCCTCCTCCTTCACCTTGGTCTCGATGAAGGCCTCGACGTCCGGGTGGTCGACGTCCAGGACGACCATCTTGGCCGCGCGGCGGGTGGCACCGCCGGACTTGATGGTGCCGGCGGAGGCGTCGGCGCCGCGCATGAAGGAGACCGGGCCGGAGGCGTTGCCGCCGGAGGAGAGCAGCTCCTTGGAGGAGCGGATGCGGGAGAGGTTCAGGCCCGCGCCGGAACCGCCCTTGAAGATCATCCCCTCTTCCTTGTACCAGTCGAGGATGGACTCCATGGAGTCGTCGACCGAGAGGATGAAGCACGCCGAGACCTGCTGCGGCTGGGCGGTGCCGACGTTGAACCAGACGGGGGAGTTGAAGCTGAAGACCTGGTGGAGCAGGGCCCAGGTGAGCTCGTGCTCGAAGATCTCCGCGTCGGCGGCCGACGCGAAGTAGCCGTGGTCCTCGCCGCCCTTGCGGTACGTCGTCACGACGCGGTCGATGAGCTGGCGGAGGCTGCTCTCGCGCTGCGGGGAGCCGACGGCGCCGCGGAAGTACTTGCTGGTGACGATGTTGACCGCGTTCACCGACCAGAAGTCGGGGAACTCCACGCCGCGCTGCTCGAAGTTGATCGAGCCGTCGCGCCAGTTGGTCATGACGACGTCACGGCGTTCCCAGACCACCTCGTCGTAGGGGTGCGTCCCCGGGGTGGTGTGGATGCGCTCGATGCGCAGGCCCTTGGCGGCCGGGGCCGCCGCGGCCGCCTTGCCGGCCTTGGCGCGGGAACCCCGTGCCGGGCCGCTCGTCGTCTCTGTCATGTGCCGCCTCCCATTACAGGCATTACAGGTAAAACGCCCTGAAGCGCCGCGGTCTTCCCGCGTCGATGTGTCTCACGGCCGGTACACCCCCAGGTGCCCGGCAAGTCCGGTGCCGGTGCGCCGCCGCTATTCCGCGGCGAGGGCGGCGGTGGGGACGGCTCCGTCCCGGCCCCGCCCTCCGGTGTCGCCCGGCGGCCCCTGGTCGCGCAGCTCCGCGATCGCCGCCTCGAAGTCCTCGAGCGAGTCGAAGGCCCGGTAGACCGAGGCGAACCGCAGGTAGGCGACCAGGTCCAGGTCCTTCAGCGGGCCGAGTATGGCCAGTCCGACGTCGTGGGTCGACAGCTCGGCGCTGCCCGTGGCGCGGACCGCCTCCTCGACGCGCTGCCCGAGCTGGGCGAGGGCGTCCTCGGTGACGGGCCGACCCTGGCAGGCCTTGCGCACCCCGGCGATGACCTTGTTCCGGCTGAAGGGTTCGGTGACCCCGCTGCGCTTGATCACCATCAGCGAGGCCGTCTCCACGGTGGTGAACCGGCGGCCGCAGTCGGGGCACTGCCGGCGACGGCGGATAGAGGTGCCGTCGTCGGTGGTCCGGCTGTCGACGACGCGGCTGTCGGGGTGTCGGCAGAAGGGGCAGTGCATCGTTTCCCTCTCCCTCCCTCACCCACGGTGAGCGCACGACTTCTGAGCCCGAGGGGCCGGTGACGGCCCCGCGAAGCAGCCACAAGCATAGGCGATCCAGGAGGGCTTGATGACCCGGGGACCACTACTTGTGGGGGCTGCACTCCATCCAACCACTAGATCTGGTGCCGTGGTGGCCAAATGCGCCCATCGCACGGACCGCGTGTCGCGGCCCGCCGACGGGACGGGAGCCTACGCGACGCGGCGCCTCCCGGGGGAGCCGGGGCGCGAGTGACACACTGGGTGTACGGATCGTCACGGCTCGCGCATCATGGAGACGGGCGAGGGGAACGGGGGCGGCACCGCAATACCCGCCCGGGGAAACGGCGTTCGGATCCCGAATGCACGGTGAATTCGAATTCATATTCGATCAATACCATCTACACCTTGCTCGCGTCAGTAGATCTGTGCAAATTCACTCGAACGTGTGTTTGGCGCAACCTTTCGAAAGCAACTACCGTTGTCCTACTAGGGAGAACATCTCGAGAGGGGCCGCCGTGACCACCACCGCCGACAGCGCCGCATTGACCGCCCATGACCGCCCCCAGGACCGGGTACGCCCGATGGAAGCGATGAACGACGAGACGCCAAAGCCCGCGCGAGCGCTACCCGGACGACCTCCAGGAATCCGGGCGGACAGCTCCGGACTCACCGACCGCCAAAGGCGCGTCATCGAGGTGATCCGGGATTCCGTCCAGCGGCGCGGATACCCGCCGTCCATGCGTGAGATCGGTCAGGCCGTCGGGCTGTCGAGCACGTCGTCGGTCGCCCATCAGCTCATGGCCCTGGAGCGCAAGGGATTCCTCCGGCGCGACCCGCACCGGCCCCGCGCGTACGAGGTGCGCGCCTCGGACTCCGCGCAGGCACAGCCCACGGACACCGCGGGCAAGCCGTCCGCGTCGTACGTGCCCCTGGTGGGCCGGATCGCCGCCGGTGGCCCCATCCTCGCCGAGGAGTCCGTGGAGGACGTGTTCCCGCTCCCCCGCCAGCTGGTGGGTGACGGCGAGCTGTTCGTCCTCAAGGTCGTCGGCGACTCGATGATCGAGGCAGCCATCTGTGACGGCGACTGGGTGACCGTGCGCCGTCAGCCGGTCGCGGAGAACGGCGACATCGTCGCGGCGATGATCGAGGGAGAGGCCACGGTCAAGCGCTTCAAGCGCGAGGACGGGCACGTGTGGCTGATGCCGCACAACGCCGCGTACCAGCCCATCCCCGGTGACGAGGCGACCATCCTCGGCAAGGTCGTGGCGGTGCTGCGCCGGGTCTGAGCCAGGACCCGCCCGTGACCGGGCCCCGGGACCTCTGCGCCGGTTCCGGGGCCCTGTTGTGTTCCGGGAACGTCTGCCGGGGGTGTGTTCCGGGGGCCGGTCCTCGGGGACGGCCCCGGTGGTGTCACTCGGCCGCCGAGGCGGCCGCGTCGATGGCGGCCAGCGAGCGGCGGACCTGGTTGCGGTCGGTCGTCTGCCAGAAGTCCGGCATGGAGGCCTTGATGAAGCCGCCGTAGCGCGCCGTGACCAGCCGGGGGTCGAGGACCGCGACGACCCCGCGGTCACCGGAGGCGCGCACCAGCCGGCCGGCACCCTGCGCCATCAGCAGCGCCGCGTGCGTGGCCGCGACCGCCATGAAGCCGTTGCCGCCCTTCTCCTCCACCGCCTTCTGGCGTGCGCTCATCAGCGGGTCGTCGGGCCGGGGGAACGGGATCCGGTCCATGACCACCAACTGGCAGTTCGGCCCGGGCACGTCCACGCCCTGCCAGAGCGAGAGGGTGCCGAACAGGCAGGTCCGGGCGTCCGCGGCGAAGCGTCGGATCAGCTCGCCGAGGGTCTCCTCGCCCTGCAGCAGGATCGGGTGGTCGATCCGGCCGCGCAGCGTCTCGGCGGCGGACTGGGCCGCACGCATGGACGAGAACAGCCCGAGGGTGCGACCGCCGGCGGCCTCGATCAGCTCGGCGAGCTCGTCCAGCATGTCCTCCCGGCCGCTGTCCCGGCCGGGCTGCGACAGGTGGCGGGCGACGTAGAGGATGCCCTGCTTGGGGTAGTCGAACGGCGAGCCGACGTCGAGGCCCTTCCATTCGGGCGGCTCCTCCTCCCCCTCGGCGGCCACGGTGCCCTCCGGGGCCAGTCCGAGCGAGGCCGCGACCCCGTTGAAGTCGGCGCCGAGCCGGAGCGTGGCGGAGGTCAGGACGACGGAGCGCTCGGTGAACAGCTTCTCCCGCAGCAGCCCGGAGACGCTGAGCGGGGCGACCCGCAGCGAGGCGCCGAAGCGGTCGTGGCGCTCGTACCAGACGACGTCGTACTCGGAGCCCTCGACGATGCGCTCGGCGACCTCGTGGACGTTCTCGGTGGCGGCCAGCGCCATCTTCCGGACGGCGTCCTCGTCCTGCACCGAGCGGTCACGGGTCTCGCCGAGCGAGGTGATGACCTGGCGGCAGGCGTCGCGCAGTGCCATCAGGGCGTAGCGCAGATCCTCGGGCAGCTCTTCGAGGCGCCCGGGGAGGGCGAGTTCCATCAACCGTTCGAAGCCCTCCGACGCGCTCATCAGGGCGTCGGCGGCCTTCTCGTTGACCAGCTTGGACGCGAGCTTCACCGTGCGGTTGACCCGGCCGGGGGTGAGTTCGCCGGTGGCGACGCCGGTGACGCGCGAGACCAGTTCGTGGGCCTCGTCGACCACGAGCACCTCGTGGGAGGGCAGGACGGGCGCGCCCTCCAGTGCGTCGATGGCCAGCAGCGCGTGGTTGGTGACGACGACGTCGGCCAGCTTGGCGCGCTCGCGCGCCGCCTCCGCGAAGCACTCGGCGCCGTAGGCGCAGCGCGAGGCGCCCAGGCATTCCCGGGAGGTCACCGAGATCTGCTGCCAGGCGCGGTCGGAGACGCCGGGGGTCAGGTCGTCGCGGTCGCCGCTCTCCGTCTCGTCCGACCAGTCGCGCAGCCGCAACAGGTCCTGGCCGAGCTTGCTGGTGGGGGCGGCGGCCTCGAACTGGTCGAAGAGCCCGTCACCCTCGTCCTGCGGCACGCCCTCGTGGAGCCGGTGCAGGCACAGGTAGTTGGAGCGGCCCTTGAGCATCGCGAACTGCGGCTCGCGGCGCAGCAGGGGATGCAGCGCGGTGACGGTGCGCGGCAGGTCGCGTTCGACGAGCTGGCGCTGCAGGGCCAGGGTCGCCGTGGCGACCACCACGCGCTCGCCGTGGGCCAGTGCGGGCACCAGGTAGCCGAGCGACTTGCCGGTTCCGGTGCCGGCCTGGACGAGCAGGTGGGAGCCGTTGTCGACGGCTTCGGCGACGGCTTCGGCCATGGCGACCTGGCCGGGCCGCTCCACCCCGCCGACCGCGCTGACGGCGGCGTGGAGGAGGTCGGTGAGGGCGGGCTTCGCGGGCTGTGTCATAGGGGGTCCAGCCTACGGGGCGGGACCGACAGCGCGGTCGCCGCCGGACGTCCGCCGGTCCCCCCGCGGGACCGGCGGGTCACAGGAGGTGACGCAGCGCGCGGTCACGGACGAGCAGCGCGGCCCGTTTGCCGGGCAGCTCGACCTCCGCCGAGAAGCGGAAGCCCGCGGTGAGGAAGGCGGCGACGGACGGGGTGTTGCGCAGGTCCGGCTCGGCGACCACCCGGGTGCAGCGGGGGCGCCGGCGCAGGGCGTGGTCGGCGACCGCCCGCAGCAGGGTGCCGCCGAGTCCGCGGGCCCGGTCGGCGACGGGGCCGATGAGCAGGTGGAGGCCGGTGTCGTGGGGGCGGGCCGGGTAGTAGCGGGCCAGCGGGTCGAGGTCGGCGCGGTAGACCTCCCAGTAGCTCATGGGCACCCCGTCGAGGACCCCGACGCAGGGCATGCTGCGGCCGTCGCCGTCGAGCTGGGCGCGCAGGTGCCGCTCGGCGACCTCGGGCCGGCCCGCGAGTTCCCAGAACTCCGCCACGGCGGGGTCGTTCATCCAGTGGGCGATGACGGGGAGGTCGCGTTCGGGCCGTACGGGGACGAGCTGGAAGGTGCCCGCGGGGGTGCCGACCGGGCCCCAGTCGGCGACGCCGTCGAGGAGGTCGTCGAGGGGGGTCGGGCCGCCGGCGCGGTCGTCGGCGGTGACGTCCTCGTCGAAGAGGGCGCGGATCTCGGGGGGAAGTTCCAGGTCGAGGGTGTCGTCGGCGTTCCCGGGCGGGGCTGCGGGGGCGGGGGTGGGTTCGGCGGTCGCCACGGTGGTCGCGGCCTCCTCTCGTCAGGCGGTGAGGGGGTTGGGGACGGTGACGTAGACGGACTGGGTGTCGACCGGGCCCGCCAGCTCGTCCATGCCGTGCAGCCGGGTGAGGAGGTTGGCCTTGCAGCGCAGCAGGGGTTCCTCCAGCAGCCGCGCGGGCAGTCCCGAGCGGCCGGTGCGGGCGGCCCGCTCCAGGAAGCGGCGGAGGGCGGCGAGGAGCACGCGTTCGTCGGCGAGCCGCTGGGAGCCGAGGGCGCCGACCAGGCCGAGGACGTTGTTGACCCCGAGGTAGTAGGCGAAGCGCTCGTCGGCGACGGCATCCGCCACGAAGGTGTCGCTGTCCTCGCCGGCTCCGGGCAGCAGGGCCGTGAGGCCGGCGCGCGCGGACTCGCGGAAGTAGTAGCCCTGGTTGTCGCGGTACCGGCCGCCCGCCGGCCAGCCGCCGGCGTCGAGGACGACCAGGGTGTTCTGCTGGTGGGCCTCCAGGGCGATGCCCGCCTCGCCGTCGAGCCACAGGACGGGCCGGACCACGGCGTCGAGGTAGCGCAGGAACCACTCGGTGGCGACGGCGGCGACGGGTCGTCCGGTGCGGGACGCGAGCCGGCCCAGCAGTTCCGCGAGCCCTGAGCGCAGGGCGCCGCCGCCGTCCGGCGCGGGGCGGGGGGCCGTGATGCCGGCGAGGCAGCGCACCTCGTCGCGGGGGCCGAAGGGGTTGTGCCGCAGGACGACGTCGAGGCCGGGCACGGGGACGCCCTCGGGGGTGCCGACGGCCAGCCAGGCGGGGTCGCGGACGATGTCGAACCCGGGGTGGACGGCGTGCCAGCGCGCGGCGAGGCCGGCCCGGAGCAGCCGGTGCACCTCGACGCCCCGGTGCAGCTCCTTGCGGAGGTTCTCACGGCGGGAGTTGGTGATCCGCAGGGCCAGCGAGAGCTTGAGCATCGCGGGAGCACCGGGCCGGTAGACGGTGCGCAGTGAGGACGTGGGGTGCCAGGGCTCGCCGGCGGCACCGAGGTCGTGGAGGAGTCCGGCCTCCAGCAGGGCGCGCACCCCCGGGCGGTGGGCGACCTCGCGGGCCTGCCAGGGGTGCAGCGGCAGGGGCACGGTGCCCGCGGGGAGCCGCCGGGTGAGCTCCGGTCCGGCGAGGGCCGCCAGCAGGTGCCCGGCGGGGACGGGGCGGCCGCGTTCGGTCCAGGCGGAGTCGGCGGCCAGGAGCGAGGGGTGCACGGACAGCCAGTGCAGGGCGAAGGAACCGCGCAGCTCCGGGGCGTACACCGCGGCCTCGGCCTCGGTGAGTCCTTCCCGGCCCTTGGGCGCGGGGTGCAGCGGGTGGCCGAGGACGAGGGCCTGCTCGGCGTCGAGGAAGGGGTGGGTGCCGTGGGGGGCGGCGGGGCGGGCGCGGCGCCCGGTGAGGAACGCGGCGGTCTGGCGTACGGAGTCGGCGACGCGCGCGACGAGGCCGGGACCGTCCGGGCCGGTCGTGGCGGCCTCGCGGGCCAGCAGCGCGGCGAGGGTGACGGCGTCCAGCGGGGCGCCTGCGGAGGCGGGCCGCGGCACGCCGAAGCGGTGGTGGCCGACGGCCGACCAGTGGCGTACCGGGACCAGGAGTTCGGCACCGCTCGCCGGCAGCGGGACGCGCAGGGTGCGGCCGTCAGGCTCCGGCGGCAGCCCCTTCTCGCGGACCCAGCAGCGCAGCAGCGCCTCCGTGCCCGCGGCGTCGGCGGCGGCCCACGGGTCCGCCTGCTCCAGCGGGTCGGCGCCGGCCGGGGCGACGGGCGGCTCCGCGGGTTCCGCGGGGGCCGCCGGCTCGCTGCGGCCCGGCGGTTCGGCCACGGCGGCGCGCTGCTGGGGGACGGCCACGGTGGCCTCTTCGCCGGGACGTACGGTCATCGCTTCGCTCCGTGGGGGGTCGGCGCCCGGTGGCGTCCGCTCCGGGGCGGGGCCGGTGGGCACGAGGTCACGCCGGGACCGCGGTCGCCGCGACGAGGGCGTCGGCGAGACGGTCGAGGACGGCTTCTGACTGTTCTTCGGTGATCGTCAGCGGGGGAAGCAGCCGGATCACGCTGCCGTCGCGGCCGCCGAGTTCGACGATGAGCCCGCGGTCCAGGGCGGCCCGCCGGACGGCCGCGGCCAGGCGCGGTGCGGTCGGGGGGACGCCCCCGGGGCCGACGGCCGCGTCCGGGTCGACGAGTTCGACGCCGAGCATGAGTCCGCGGCCGCGGACGTCGCCCACGCACGGGTGCTCCGCCGCCAGCGCCCGCAGGCGCGAGAGCATGCGGGCCCCGAGCAGCGCGGCACGCTCGGCGAGGCCGTTGCGGCGCACGTAGGCGAGCGTGGCGGTGCCCGCGGCCATGGCGAGCTGGTTGCCGCGGAAGGTCCCGGCGTGGGCGCCGGGCCGCCAGACGTCGAGTTCCTCGCGGTAGACGATGACGGCGAGCGGGAGGCTGCCGCCGATCGCCTTGGACAGCACCATCACGTCGGGGACGACACCGCTGTGCTCGACGGCCCAGAAGGCGCCGGTGCGCCCCACGCCGGTCTGGACCTCGTCGGCGATGAGGGGGATGCCGCGCGCCGCGGTGAGTTCGCGCATGCGCCGCAGCCAGTCGTCGGGGGCGGGGATGACGCCGCCCTCGCCCTGGACGGGTTCGAGGAGCATCCCCGCCGGGGGCTGGACGCCGCCCTTGGGGTCGTCGAGCAGGTTCTCCGTCAGGCGGGCGGCGAGTTCGGCGCCGTGCTCCCCGCCGACGCCGAACGGGCAGCGGTAGTCGTACGGGTACGGGAGCCGGGTGATCCGCGCGTCGGCGGCGGCCGCGCCGCGGACGGCGGTGTCGCCCGTGGCGGCGAGGGCGCCGGCGGTCATGCCGTGGTAGCCGCCGGAGAAGGCGAGCAGTCCGTCGCGGCCGGTGGCGGCGCGGACGAGTTTGAGGGCGGCCTCGACGGCGTCGGTGCCGGCGGGGCCGCAGAACTGGACGCGTCCGCGGTAGGCGAGTTCGGGCGGCAGGGTCTCGAAGAGGGCCGTGGTGAAGGCGTCCTTGACGGGGGTGGCGAGGTCCAGCACGTGGAGCGGGGCGCCGGAGTCGAGGACGGCGCGGACGGCCTCGAGGACGACGGGGTGGTTGTGCCCGAGGGCCAGGGTGCCGGCGCCGGAGAGGCAGTCGAGGTAACGGCGGCCGTCGGCGCCCTCGATGGTCATGCCGCGGGCGCGCACGGGGACGACGGGCAGCCAGCGGGCGTACGTGCGGGCGGCGGACTCGCGTGACGACTGGCGGCGCAGGATGCCCTCGGTGTCCACGCGTCCGCCCTCGTGCACCGCCGGTCGGCTCCTCGCGCTCGGCATGGCGGTCACGTGCTCACTCCTCGGTGTCGGCGCTTGCGTCCCCGGAGCTACCAACGACGTACGCGCTGACCGGCAACTGCCTGGGGCGGAGATCGTGGCGAGGAACCGTCGGTGGGGCCGGCGCCGTCCTCCCCGTGAGGGCATGGTGCGGGGTCGCCCTCGAGCGGGCAGACGACTGTTGACGACGTGTTGACAACAGGGGGACCACAACCCATGGCACCGATAAGCCGGTTGGCCGCGGCCGCCGTCGCCGCGGCACTGCTCGCCGTGACCGCGACGGCCTGCGGCCCGTCCGACGACAACGCCGACGCCAAGCCGAGCCCCACGCCCACCGCTACGGCGGGCGACGGCGGCCTCCGACTGCCGACCGCCCTCCCCACCAGCCTCGACGACCTGGACAAGTGGGCCGACGCGCTGAAGAACGGCGGCTGGAAGGACTGGGACAAGGACAAGTGGCTGCGCGACGCGGCCGACTTCATCAACCCGATCATCAAGGACCTCTGGGACGCCGACCGGCTCCGCAACGCCGACGGGACCCCGGACGACGAGCAACGGCCCGACCTCGGACAGGCGGACGACGGCACCACCGACCCGGAGCCGGCCGCGATCCGGGCGCAGCAACTGCCGACCCCGTACCACGAGGCGTCCCCGGCCACGGGCAAGCTGCTCTTCGACATGCCCGACGGCCAGGCGGTCTGCTCGGCGACCGTGGTGAGCGACCCGGCGAACCCGGGCCGCAGCAACCTGGTCTGGACGGCCGGGCACTGCGTGCACGCGGGCGCCCGGGGCGGCTGGTACCGCAACATCGTCTTCGTGCCGTCCTTCAACGACGCGGGCCTGACCGGCGCCGCGCTGCGGAGCGCCGGCAAGGAGCAGCTCGCGCCCTACGGCACGTGGTGGGCGACGAAGGCGGGGACCTCCCAGCAGTGGATCGACGGGGGCGGGGAGTCCTCGGAGACCAGTTCCGCCTACCCCTACGACTTCGCGGTGCTGAAGGTGACCAACCCCGACTCCGGCACCTCGCTGGAGGAGACGGTCGGGGCCTCGGCGCCGGTCTGGTTCGACGCGCCCACCTCGGCCGCCATCGACTCCATGGACATCCGCGGCTACCCGGCCGCGGCCCCCTTCGACGGCTTCGGCTACCAGCAGTACCACTGCTCGGGCGATCCGGTCCGCCTCGCCCTGGACAGGGGGGCGCCGACGATGCACTGGCTCGGCTGCACCATGACGGCGGGCTCCTCCGGCGGCGGCTGGTTCGCCCGGGAGCCCGGCGGCGGGCTCGCGCTGGTCAGCAACACCTCCATCGGTCCGCAGGACAGCCCCCGCTGGCTGGCGGGTCCGCACCTGGGTTCCGAGGCCGAGGAGGTCTTCGACGCCGTCCGCGGCTGACCGGGCCGCCGGACGCCATGAGGGCCCGCCCCCGGCCGGGGGCGGGCCCTCATGGTGCGTACCGTGATCCGGCCTAGTGGCGCGCGGCCAGGGCGAACGGTTCGAGCTCCGCCGCGAGCTCGTCGTGCACCCGCGCCTTGAGCAGGGTGCCCTCGCCGGTGTGCTCCTCGGAGAGCACCTCGCCGTCCGCGTGGACGCGGGCGACGAGCGCGCCGCGCGTGTACGGCACCAGGGCCTCGATCTCGACGGCGGGCCTCGGCAGCTCGTCGTCGATCATGGCCAGCAGCTCCGCGATGCCCCGCCCGGTGCGGGCGGAGACGGCGATGGAGTGCTTCTCGCGGCGCAGCAGGGACTGCAGCAGCACCGGGTCGGCGGCGTCCGCCTTGTTGATCACCACGATCTCCGGCACGTCGAGCGCGCCGACGTCGCGGAAGACCTCGCGCACGGCGGCGAGCTGCTCGTCCGGGTTGGGGTGCGAGCCGTCCACCACGTGCAGGATGAGGTCGGCCTCGGCGACCTCCTCCATGGTGGAGCGGAACGCCTCGACCAGGTGGTGCGGCAGGTGCCGCACAAAGCCGACGGTGTCGGCCAGGGTGTAGAGCCGGCCGCCCGGGGTCTCCGCCCGGCGCACGGTCGGGTCCAGGGTGGCGAACAGCGCGTTCTCCACCAGGACGCCCGCTCCGGTGAGCCGGTTGAGGAGCGAGGACTTGCCGGCGTTGGTGTAGCCGGCGATCGCCACCGAGGGCACCTTGTGGCGCTTGCGCTCCTGGCGCTTGAGGTCGCGGCTGGTCTTCATCTCCGCGATCTCACGGCGCATCTTGGCCATCTTCTCGCGGATGCGCCGCCGGTCCGTCTCGATCTTGGTCTCACCGGGACCACGGGTGGCCATGCCGCCGCCCGAGGAGCCCGAGCCACCGCCACCCATCTGCCGGGAGAGCGACTGGCCCCAGCCCCGCAGCCGCGGCAGCATGTACTGCATCTGCGCGAGCGAGACCTGCGCCTTGCCCTCACGGCTCTTGGCGTGCTGGGCGAAGATGTCGAGGATCAGGGCGGTGCGGTCGACGACCTTGACCTTGACGACGTCCTCGAGGTGGATGAGCTGACCGGGGCTGAGCTCACCGTCGCAGACGACGGTGTCGGCACCGCTCTCCATGACGATGTCGCGCAGCTCCTGGGCCTTGCCGGAACCGATGTAGGTGGCCGGGTCCGGCTTGTCGCGGCGCTGGATGACACCGTCCAGGACGAGGGCGCCCGCGGTCTCGGCGAGGGCGGCGAGCTCCGCGAGGGAGTTCTCCGCGTCCTGCACCGTGCCGTCCGTCCAGACGCCGACGAGCACGACCCGCTCCAGGCGGAGCTGGCGGTACTCGACCTCGGTGATGTCCTCGAGCTCGGTGGAGAGGCCGACGACCCGTCGCAGCGACGCACGCTCGGAGCGGTCGAACTGGTCGCCGTCACGCTCTCCGTCGATCTCGTGACTCCAGGCGACGTCCTCTTCCATCAGGGCGTCGGCCCGAAGGCTCTCGGGGAGGCGCTGGCGGCTGCGGGCAGAAGAAGCAGAAGAAGAGGAGGAAGAGGAGGTCATTGGATCCTTTGCTCGGATGGTCGACGGGGACGGGGGGCACCGGGCCCCTCGTCAGGGAACAACGCCGCTCGGTGCCGGAGGATTCCCCGGCCCGGGCGTGTCGTCGCCGTAGGTAGATGGTCGCACGCCCTTCACCGCCGGGTCACGCGACTTTCCCCGCCTCGCGCCGGTGTGCGTCACCGTGCACCGGTTTGGCGGGCACGGAGCGCTTCCAGTCGGGGTGGCCGGGCATCGGGGGCGTGGTGGGCCCGTAGAGCCAGGCACTCAGGAAGCCGCCCAGGTCGCGGCCGGCGACCTCGGAGGCGAGGGCGATGAAGTCCCGGGTGGAGGCGACGCCGTCACGGTGGCGGGCGACCCAGGCCCGTTCCAGGCGCTGGAAGGCGTCGGCGCCCATCTCCTGCCGCAGCGCGTACAGCACGAGCGCCCCACCGAAGTAGACGTTGCCGCGGAAGATGCCGAGCTTGCCGTCGGCGCCGGGCGGTTTGGGGGCGGCGGCCGGGCCGCCGTCGCGGCGCAGGCGCGCGTCGGCGCCGTAGGCGGCTTGGGCGAGCTGCTCCAGGGTGAGCTCGCGGTAGTGCTCGGCGGCGTAGCGCCACTGGTACCAGGTGGCATGCCCCTCGTTGAGCCACAGGTCGGACCAGGTGGCGGGCGAGACGCTGTCGCCGAACCATTGGTGGGCCAGTTCGTGCACCATCACCGGCGCCGCGTCGGCCTCCCGGCCCAGCAGCACCCGCCGCTCGAAGAGCGAGAGGGTCTGGGTCTCCAGCTCGAAGCCGGTGACGGTGTCGGCGCTGAGGATGCCGTACGTCTCGAAGGGGAACGGGCCGACCTGCCGCTCCATCCACGCGATCTGCCCGGCGGTCATCGCCAGGCGCTTCTCCAGGGCCGCCCGGTCGGGGTCGGCGTGGGGGAGGACGTCGCGCAGCGGGAGGCCGCCGGGGCCGGTGCGGCGCAGGACGGCGGAGCGGCCGACGGAGACCTGGGCGAGCTCGGTGGCCATCACGTGGACGGTGCGGTAGTTCCAGGTCGTCACCGGGCCCTTGCGGACCGCCGTCTCGGGCAGGCCGTTGGCGACGACGGTGAGGTCGTTCGGCGCGGTGACGTGGAAGGCGAAGCGGGCCTTGTCCGAGGGGTGGTCGTTGCAGGGGAAGACGGTGTGGGCGGCGGCGGCCTGGTTGGCCATGGCCAGGCCGTCCTTGGTGCGGATCCAGCCGGTGTCGCCCTTGGCGGCGGGGTCGCTGGTGTGGACGACGGTCACCCGCAAGCGGTCGCCGCGGGGGACGGGGACGGCGGGGGTGACGACCAGCTCCTCGCGCAGGGTGCGGAACGCCGCCCGGCGGCCGTTGACCTCGACGGAGCGGACGTCGCCGCGGAAGTCGAGGTGGAAGCGGTCGAGGGTGTCCGTGGCGAGGGCGTCGACCCGGGTCACGGCGTCCAGGGGCCGGTCGTTGCCGCGGTAGGTGAACGAGATGTCGTAGTCGTAGACGTCGTACCCGGGGTTTCCCAGTTCCGGGTAGAGCCGGTCACCGAGCCCCGCGGGCGTCGTGTCGCCGGGCAGTGCGGCCGCGGTGAGCGCCACCACGGCCGCCGCGGTGACGGTGGCACGGCGCGCAATGGATCCGATCATGGGATACCGCTATCAGCGCACCGTGCCCGCCCGGCGGCGGCGCGTCAGTACCCCACCCGATCGGGTACTCCTCTACGGCTGCGCGGCGGCCACGGTCTCCTGGGCGCGGTACACGTCGTACACCCCGGGTACGGCGCGCATGGCGCGCATGAGCGCGGGCAGCGCGCCCGGGTCGGGGAGTTCGACGGTGTAGGTGTGGCGTACGCGGTGCTCCTGCGGCGGCTCCACGGCGGCGTAGACGATGGCGACGCCCTCGGTGGCGATCACCTCGGTGAGGTCGGCGAGCAGCCGGGGCCGGCCCAGCGCCTCGGCGTAGAGGGTGGCCCGGTGGCCGGTGACGGGGGCGTCGGAGCGCCAGTGGACGGCGACCGTGGTACGGCCCGAGGCGGCCATGCGCGCGGCGACGGGGCACTCGCCGCGGTGCACGGCGACGGTGCCGCCGCGGATGGGGAAGCCCGTGATCCCGTCGGGCGGCACGGGGGTGCAGCAGCGGGCCATGCGCACGGCGGCGCCGGGCGGGTCGGTGTCCGCGAGCGGTTCCGCGGCCCTGCGGGCGGCCGTGGCGGCGGCACGGACCGCGGGGGCGGCCGGCTCCTCCTCGGCGGTGGCCCCCGGGTTGGCCTCCAGCCAGCGGGCGATGGCGATGCGGGCGGCCGGGGTGCGGGCGTGCTCCAGCCACTCGGGCGAGGGGCCGTAGCCGTTCCCGTCCCCTTCGCCCGTCCCGGCCCCGGCCCCGGCCATCAGGAGCTGGACGGTGTCGCCGTCCCGCAGGACGGTGCCGAGGGGCGCGAGCCGCCCGTTGACGCGTACCCCGACGCAGGAGTGGGCGCCCTCGCCGTGCAACGCGTACGCGGCGTCGGTACAGGTGGCGCCGTCGGGCAGACCCACGGTGCCGCCGTCGGCGGAGAAGACGGTGATCTCGCGGTCCTGGGCGAGCTCGTCGCGCAGGGTGCTCCAGAAGAAGTCCGGGTCAGGAGCCTCGCGCTGCCACTCCAGCAGCCGGGCGAGCCAGCCGGGGCGCGTGGGGTCGACGCGCTCGCCCTCGTCGCAGTCCGCGGTCTCGGCGGTGACGTACGGGTTGCCGAGCGCGATGACGCCGGCCTCGGCGACGTGGTGCATCTGCCGGGTGCGGATGAGGACTTCGGCGACGCGTCCCTCGCCGTCGCGGATGGCGGTGTGCAGCGACTGGTAGAGGTTGAACTTGGGTGCCGCGATGAAGTCCTTGAACTCCGCGATGACCGGGGTGAAGCAGGTGTGCAGTTCGCCGAGGACGGCGTAGCAGTCGGCGTCCTCGGCGACCTGGATCAGCACCCGCCCGAAGTCGCTGCCCCCGGGCAGCGCGCCGCCGCGCTTGAGCCTGACCCGGTGCACGGAGACCACGTGCCGGGGCCGCACCTCGACCTCGGAGCCGATGCCGGCCTCGCGGAGCACCTTGCGGACGTCGTCCGCGACGGCGCCCAGCGGATCGGGCAGGGCGGCGTGCTCCAGGATCAGTTCGGTGGTGCGGAGGTAGTCCTCGGGGTGGAGGATGGCGAAGACCAGGTCCTCCAGCTCGGTCTTCAGCGCCTGGACGCCGAGGCGTTCGGCGAGCGGGATCAGCACGTCCCGGGTGACCTTGGCGATGCGGGCCTGCTTCTCGGGGCGCATGACGCCGAGGGTGCGCATGTTGTGCAGCCGGTCGGCGAGCTTGATGGACATCACGCGGACGTCGTTGCCGGTGGCGACGAGCATCTTGCGGAAGGTCTCCGGCTCGGCGGCGGCGCCGTAGTCCACCTTCTCCAGCTTGGTGACGCCGTCGACGAGGAAGCGCACCTCCTCGCCGAACTCCTCCCGGACCTGATCGAGCGTCACCTCGGTGTCCTCGACGGTGTCGTGGAGCAGCGAGGCGGTCAACGTCGTGGTCTCCGCGCCGAGTTCGGCGAGGATCAGGGTCACCGCGAGCGGGTGCGTGATGTACGGCTCGCCGCTCTTGCGCATCTGCCCGCGGTGCGAGGACTCGGCGAGCACGTATGCCTGGCGCAGGATGGCGAGGTCCGCGCCGGGGTGCCGGGTGCGGTGCACCTTGGCGATGTGCTCGATGGACTCCGGCATGCGGCCGGCGCGGCCGCCCGCGCCCAGCAGGGCCGCACGTCCCATCCGGCGCAGATCCGCGGCCCGGGGGATGCGCCTGCGTCCTGCGGCGCC
This sequence comes from Streptomyces sp. NPDC111520, assembly GCF_055635295.1. Taxonomy (NCBI): domain Bacteria; kingdom Bacillati; phylum Actinomycetota; class Actinomycetes; order Kitasatosporales; family Streptomycetaceae; genus Streptomyces; species Streptomyces sp. NPDC111520. The sequence continues at coordinate 536,922 of NZ_JBVKBW010000005.1, forward strand.
CGGGGCGGTCTCCACTGCGTTGTCCGGTCTCATGCGGCACCTCCGGCAGCGTCACCCACCGGCGGGATGGCTTCCGTGCCGGTGCTTGATGCTACCGAGCCCATCACGTGCCGCTGCCACGCTCTCGCCCAGCGTGATCGGCATCACCCGTTCGAGCGAATACCAGGTCCTCGGAGCGGGTATCCTCAGCCGCGGTCGCCGAGCCAGGCGGGATCGATGACGCCTTCGGCGACGATCACCGCCGGCCCGGTCATCTCGACGGTGCCGTCGGGACGTTCGGTGATCACCAGGGTCCCGCCCGGCAGGTCGACCCGGTACGTCTCGGGGCGCCCGGTGACGGCCGGGTCGCGGCCGTCGCGCCGGGCCGCGGCGACCATGACGGCGCAGGCACCGGTGCCGCAGGAGCGGGTCTCGCCGGAGCCGCGCTCGTGCACCCGCATGGCGACGTGCCGGTCACCGCGGTCGACGACGAACTCCACGTTCACACCGTGCGGGTAGGCCGCCGCGGGTGCCCACCGCGGGGCGTCCAGCAGCTTGCCGGCGTCGGCGAGGTCGTCGACGAAGGCGACGGCGTGCGGGTTGCCCATGTTCACGTTGCGGGCGGGCCAGCTGCGCTCGCCGGCCGCCACCTCGACCTCGCCGGCGGGGAGGGCGGCACGGCCCATGTCGACCGTGATGTCGCCGTCCTTGTCGATGTGCACCCGGCGTACGCCGGCGCGGGTCGCCACGGCGACGTCGCCGGCGTCGGTGAGCCCGGCGCGCAGGAGGTAGTGCGCGAAGACTCGTACGCCGTTGCCGCACATCTCCGCGACGCTGCCGTCACCGTTGCGGTAGTCCATGAACCACTCGGCCTCCGCGGCCATGGTGGCGGCCTCCGGGTGCTTCGCCGAGCGCACGACGCGCAGCACCCCGTCGCCGCCGATCCCGGCGCGGCGGTCGCACATGCGCGCGACAGCCACCGGGGTCAGGTCGAGCACCCCGTCGGGGTCGGGGATGATCACGAAGTCGTTCTCCGTGCCGTGCCCCTTGAGGAAGGGCAGGCCCTGCGGTGCTGCGCTGGTCATGCGCCGAGTCTACGGGTCAGCGCAGACGGGCGACCCGCCAGAAGGCGAGCAGCGCCAGCACCACGGTGATCGCCGCGTACAGCGCCACGAAACGCCAGTCCGGACGGCGGCCGGAACCGCGGGCCGGCAGACCCGGCCAGGTGTAGCCGACCCGGCGGGCGGCCATGATCCCCCAGCCCGCGGAGCAGCAGCCGAGCAGGAGGCCGAGCATCGCGACGACGGCACCGCCGTCACCGGTCTCGAAGGCCAGCGGGAAGGCGAACATCAGCGAGCCCAGCACACCGAGGGCGACGATGGGGGCGATCTGCCAGGCGCGCAGGCGCCGCTCGGGACGCAGCTCGCGGAAGGACTGCTCCTCCTCGGCGAGGGCCTGCTCGTCCAGCGGGTCATCGAGGGGGCCGTCGACCACGAGCCGGTCACGGGACTCGAGCTCCTCGCCGGAGGCGCGCTCGCCGCGGTCCGGCTGCGGTCCGTTGCGAGGGCCGGCTTCCATCGCCACGCGCCCTCCCAAGAAGTCCGACACCGTAGCTCCGATGCTCGATGATGGCACGCTCGAAGAGGCGTCAAGTGCCGCTGGGGCGTCCCGATGCCATCACGTGATCAGGCTGTGACCGCCCCGCCCGGCCGATCCGACGGGGCTCGGCACCGGCCTGCGCTTGTTGATCTACGCGGCCGTCTCCGTCCTGCGTCGCGGGTCCCCGGCGACCGGGACATCCGGGGAGCGGCCGCTCGTCGTCGCGGCCGGTCGCCCGCGTGCCGCAGCGGACCGGCAGGCGCGGACAGGGCCCCGGCGGGAGGGATCGGTCAGGCGCGGCCGGGTCCGCCCGCCGTCACGGCCTCCGCCACCACCCGCCGCAGTGCAGCGGTGCACCAGCTCTGCTTCCCGCCGGCCAGGCCCGCCACGGCACGGCCCACCCATTCCGGATCGCCGAGGAGCGGCAGCCTCCCGACGTCGACGAGGTGCCGCAGCATCCGGTCCAGCCGTACGGCGTCCACGGACCGGTACCGGCGCGCGTGCCGGTCGAAGCGCAGTGCGTGGTCCTGGTGGAGGCCGTCCGGGCGGAACTCCACCCAATGGGTGCCCGGGCGTGTGGCGTCCCCGACGCCCCAGATGCCGCCGGTCAGTTCCAACGGGCCCAAGAACGTGACTTCCTCCGCCATGCGTCCATGGGATCACATGTTCTGCGGCCCTCGGGGCCGTCCCCGCCGCCCCCTCCCGTCAACTCCGGGCCCGTGCTTCCCCCTTGGGCCGGGGGCGGCCGTACCGCCGAGGAGCGCACGCCCGCCCGGCCCCGCCGACCGCGCGGCGCCTCAGGTGATCAGGCTGTGACCGCCCGACCGGGCGGGCCCGAGGAGGGCGAGTGCCTGGCCGGTGAGTTCCTGGCCGCGGCCCGCGAGCCAGTGCACCCGGCCGTCCCGGCGGAACCACGAGTCCTGGCGGCGCGCGAAGCGCTTGGTGGCCCGGACGGTCTCCGCGCGCGCCTCGGCGTCGGTGCACTCCCCGGCCAGCGCGGCCAGCACCTGCTGGTAGCCGAGGGCCCGGGAGGCCGTACGCCCCTCGCGCAGGCCGGCCGTCTCGAGGGCGGCCACCTCGCCGACCAGCCCGGCCTCCCACATGCGGTCGACCCGCAGCGTGATCCGCTCGTCGAGTTCCGGGCGCGGGACGTCGACGCCGATCTGGACGGTGTCGTACACGGAGTCGTGACCGGGCAGGTTCGCCGTGAAGGGGCGGCCGGTGATCTCCACGACCTCCAGGGCGCGGACGATCCGCCGGCCGTTGCTGGGCAGGATCGCGCGGGCCGCCTCCGGGTCCACGGCGGCCAGGCGGGCGTGCAGCGGGCCGGAACCGAGCGAGTCGAGCTCCGCCTCCAGCCGGGCGCGCACCTGCGGGTCGGTGCCGGGGAACTCCAGGGCGTCGATGGCGGCGCGCACGTAGAGCCCCGAGCCGCCGACGAGCACGGGGGTGCGCCCGGCAGCCAGCAGCCGGTCGATCTCGGCGCGGGCGAGGCGCTGGTACTCGGCGACGCTGGCGGCCTGGGTGACGTCCCACATGTCGAGCAGGTGGTGCGGCACGCCCTGCCGCTCGTCCTCGGTGAGCTTGGCGGTGCCGATGTCCATGCCGCGGTAGAGCTGCATGGAATCCGCGTTGATCACCTCGCCGCCGAGGGCCTGGGCGAGGGCGACTCCGAGGTCGGACTTGCCGGCCGCGGTGGGGCCGACCACCGCGATCACATGGGGGACGTCAATTCTCACGTGCACAGTTTCGCAAATTCCGGCGGGGCGGTTTTACCTGTGGACGAGTAAGATCTTTACGGGAAAAGGGTCATTTCCGGCAAAGGCATCCACGGGAGACGGTGACGCATGAGCCTCAAGGACACGCTGAAGGCCAAGGCCGAGCACGCCAGGGCCAGGGCCGGCGCCAAGGCCGGCGACTTCATGGAGCAGCACGGCGAGGCGATCGGCTCCCGGCTGGACAAGGTCGCGCGCACGGTCGACGAGAAGACCAAGCACAAGTACAGCGGAAAGATCCACAAGGGTGTGGACAAGACCAAGGACGCCATGGAGCACCTGAAGGAGAGCGGCCCCAAGGACACGCCCTGAGGCCGGCCCCGGGCCCCGGGGCCCGCCGCGGCTACGACCAGGCCGCCACGAAGTAACCGACGCCGTACGGCGCCTCGTCGTACAGCAGCGCGCCGCCGAGCCCGGCGCCCTCGGCGGCGCCGGCGAGCACCTGCCAGGGGGCGCGACCCGCCGCCCCCAGTTCGGCCGCCAGCGGCACGTCCAGGGCCGCCAGCGCCTCGGTGTCGGCGGCGCCCAGGGCGCGGGCGACGGAGGCGTCGAAGGGCTCTGCGCGCTCGTCGAGGTATCCGGGCGCCTTGAGCGTCCGGCAGGTGCTGCCGTCGCCCATGACCAGCAGCGCCACCCGGTCGGCCAGCTCCGCCAAGCCCCGCCCCAGCTCCAGCATCCGGGCCGCCGGCGCCTGCACGGGCACGCCGCAGGCGTGCAGCGGCGCGGTGGAGCCCGAGCGTTCCAGGAGCCAGGCCGCGAGCGTGAGCGAGGGGGCGAGGGGCTCGGGGTCGCCGCCGTCGCCGAGCCGCACCGCCAGGTTCACGCCGTAGGGGCGCAGCGAGCCCGTGCCGCCGCCCTCCCAGACGTGGGCGGATTCGGCGGCGCCCACCACGACCAGCAGATCGGGGCGCGCGGCGGCCGGCACGGCCAGCGCGTCCGCGCAGGCGGCGCGCAGCGGGTCCAGTTCTGGCGCCGCACCCGACGCGACGTCGGGCACGAGCAGCGGCGGACAGGGGCATACGGCGGCGGCGACCAGCATGATCGGAACCCTACCGTCCGCCGTCTCAGAAGCCCTCGGGCACGCGGTCCCAGGGCTCGGCCGTGGCGGCGACCTTCGGGTCCTTGCTGTCGTGGACCAGCTCGGCCACCGTGAAGCGGCAGATGTACGTCGTGGTCACACCCTCGTTGACCTGGACGTAGCCCTCCCCCGAGCGGTACAGCCAGCTGCGGCGCACGCTGAAGGGCTTGCTGGGACGGTAGGCGAGCGCCGCCTCCTCCAGCTTGCGCAACGCGTCCTCACGTGTGCCGTCGGCGTGGCCGAGGAGCTCGAACTCCCAGCGCCTGGCGTCGCCGCTGCCCACGGTCTCCTCGGCGAAGAGCCCCCAACGAGCCATTGCGTGTCCCCCCTCGTCCCACGGTCCCCGCGTCCCCCGCGGTGTCCCCGTCCCGTCAGTCGCAGCCGCATCCCGGGGCGACCGCCACCGGTGCCGGCGCGGGCGCGCCGATCGTCGGCAGGCCCAGCATGACACCTGCGGGCTTGGCCGCGGCGGCAGAGGTGCGCCGCTCCCAGGCGTCGCCCGCCGCGGTGCGGCGGACGCCGAACGCCGGGCTCTCCGCCAGCAGGTGGTGCGGGGCGGCGTAGCTGATCTGCGCCGTCACGACGTCACCGGGGCGGACCGGCTCGGCGGGCGGCGCGAAGTGCACCAGGCGGTTGTCGGGGGCGCGGCCGGACAGGCGCCGCGTGGCGTCGTCCTTGCGGCCCTCGCCCTCGGCGACCAGCACCTCCAGGGTGCGGCCGACCTGCTTCTTGTTCTCCTCCCAGGAGATCTCCTCCTGCAGCGCGACCAGCCGCTCGTAGCGCTCCTGGACGACGGCCTTCGGCACCTGCCCGTCCATCTCGGCGGCGGGCGTGCCCGGGCGCTTGGAGTACTGGAATGTGTAGGCCTGCGCGAAGCGGGCCTCGCGCACCACGTGCAGCGTCTGCTCGAAGTCCTCCTCGGTCTCGCCGGGGAAGCCCACGATGATGTCGGTGGAGATGGCGGCGTCCGGCATGGCGGCGCGCACCTTCTCGATGATGCCGAGGTAGCGGTCCTGCCGGTACGAGCGGCGCATCGCGCGCAGCACGGTGTCGGAGCCGGACTGCAGCGGCATGTGCAGCTGGTGCATCACGTTCGGGGTCTCGGCCATGGCCGCGATCACGTCGTCGGTGAAGTCGCGCGGGTGGGGCGAGGTGAAGCGGACGCGCTCCAGGCCGTCGATCCTCCCGCAGGCGCGCAGCAGCTTGCTGAAGGCCTCGCGGTCGCCGATGTCCGAGCCGTAGGCGTTGACGTTCTGGCCGAGCAGGGTGACCTCGACGACGCCCTCGGCGACCAGCGCCTCGACCTCGGCGAGGATGTCGCCGGGGCGGCGGTCCTTCTCCTTGCCGCGCAGCGCGGGGACGATGCAGAAGGTGCAGGTGTTGTTGCAGCCGACCGAGATCGACACCCACGCCGCGTACGCCGACTCGCGCCGGGTCGGCAGCGTGGACGGGAAGGTCTCCAGTGACTCCGCGATCTCGACCTGCGCCTCTTCGGCGATCCGGGCGCGCTCCAGCAGCGCCGGCAGGCTGCCGATGTTGTGGGTGCCGAAGACGACGTCGACCCAGGGGGCCTTCTTGACGATCGTGTCCCGGTCCTTCTGCGCGAGGCAGCCGCCCACGGCGATCTGCATGCCGGGCCGGGCGGCCTTCTGCGGCGCCAGGCGGCCGAGGTTGCCGTACAGGCGGTTGTCGGCGTTCTCCCGGACCGCGCAGGTGTTGAAGACGACAACATCGGCTGCCACCGTGCCGTCCTCGCCCTTGGGCGCACGAACGTAGCCGGCCGCCTCCAGGAGGCCTGCCAGCCGCTCGGAGTCGTGGACGTTCATCTGGCACCCGTAGGTGCGGATCTCGTAGCTCTTCACACCCTGCTCTTCACGCTGCACCCATCCAGGGTAAGGGCGCCCCACGCGCGCCCGTGCCCCCGCCCGCCCCCGCGCGGAGGCCCCCGGCGGGTCCGGACGGCACCAGGCGGCGTACGCCGCGTCAGGTGTCCGGCGGCTCGGGCAGGAGGCGGTGGCCGTCCTCCCACGTCACGACGGTGCCGGCGGTGGGCGGCGGGAAGTGGGTGCCCAGCAGCAGCGTGTCCGTACCCGCGAGGGCGCCGAGCAGCGCGCGGCGGGTCCGTACGGCCAGAGCCGGGTCGGTGTCGGCGGTGCTGGTGATCCCGGGGTGGGCGATCTGCACGGGGTGGTGGAAGCTGTCGCCGGTGACCAGTGCCGCCCGGCCGCCGCCGCGCAGTTCGACCGCGACCTGCCCCGGGGTGTGCCCGGGCACCGGCAGCAGGCGGATCCCGGGAGCCGCCTCCACGGGACCCGCGGTGACGTCGGCCAGGTCGAGCAGTCCCGCGTCGCGGACCGGCAGCACCGAGTCGCGGAACACCTGCCGGTGGTCCTCGTCCAGGTCCGCGCCGGACCAGTGCTCCCATTCGGCGCGGGAGACCAGGTGGCGGGCGTGGGGGAAGGCCGGTACCCAGGTGCCCTCGTCGTCACGCGTGTTCCAGCCGACGTGGTCGGTGTGCAGGTGGGTGAGGATCACCAGGTCCACCGAGTGCGGCGGGAAACCGGCCTCCGCCAGGCGCCGCGGGTAGTCGGTGGCGAGGCGGTCCCACGCGGGGTCGGCGCGGGTCTTGCCGTTGCCGATCCCGGTGTCCACCAGGACGCGCAGGCCGCCGGCCACCACGGCGAAGGTGTGGGTCGCCAGGCGGAGCGTGCCGTCGGCGGCGGCGAAGCCCCGCAGCCACGGCGTGCCCGCCACGACCTGCGGCGTGGCGGCGGGCAGCAGCCGCCGTCCGGTCCCCGGGGGCAGCGTGGTCTCGTCGACGCGGTGGACGACCAGGTCGCCCGCCGTCCAGGTCACCGGGCCTGCCATGCGGGCCTCCCTCCGGAGGGTGCGCCCCAGCAGGAGTCTTCCCCGTGGGGCGGGAGAGGCACCTGCGGGAGCCGGGGCGCGGTGGAGCCGGGGCCCGGGGCCGGGTGCTGGCCACGGCGGCGGCGGGCCTGGCACCATCACGGGGATGGAGCTCCCCCGAATCGGCAGACGCCGGGCCGTGCAGGCCGTGCTGGCGGTGGCGGCGGCGGTCGCGCTGCTGCTGTGGTGGGTGCTGCCCTCCGACGGGCCCTCGTACCCCAAGGACAGGGTCGACTTCGCCACCGGCGTGCGCAACGGGGTATACGACACGTACGGGAAGCGGCTCCAGCCCTACCTGCACACGGACCTGCCCGGGGTGCCGGTGCGCCTGGTGCGGTCCGAGGGGTCGGTGGACAACGTCCGGAGGGTGGCGACCGGCAAGGCCGACTTCGCCATCGCTGCGGCCGACGCCGTCGCCGACTACGACGGCCCGGGGGCGGGGCGGCTGCGTGCCTGCGCCCGGCTGTACGACGACTACATGCAGCTCGTGGTGCCCGCCGACTCCCCCGTGCGGTCGGCGAAGGACCTGCGCGGGCTGCGGGTGGGGATCGGCCAGCCCAGCTCCGGGGTGAACCTGATAGCGCAGCGGCTGCTGGCGGCCGCGGACCTCGGGGAGCCCGGTGACGTGCGGCGCAGGACGGTGGGCATCGACCGGGCGCCGGAGATGCTGCGCCGGGGGGAGCTGGACGCGTTCTTCTGGTCGGGCGGACTGCCGACCAGGACCATCGCGAACCTGGCGGAGACCACCGACGTCAGACTGGTCCAGCTCGGCGACCTGGTGGCCCGGCTGCACTCCGGGAGCGAGGAGTCGGCGTACTACCGGCAGGCGGTCATGCCCGCGGACGCCTACCCGATGGTCCAGGGCGGGCGCGCGGTGCAGACGATCGCCGTGGCCAACCTGCTGATCACCACCGACCGGACGGACACCGGGCTGGTGGACCGGCTCACCCGCACCGTGATCGACAGCCGCGACCGGATCGGGCAGGAGGTGCACGCCGCCCAGTTGATGGACCTGCGGACGGCGGTCTTCACCGACCCGCTGCGGCTGCACGCGGGCGCCGAGCGCTACTACCGTTCGGTGAAGCCCTAGGCTCCGCCGGGCCGGTACGGACCATTCCGCCCGACATGTGATCGTCCCGCGCCCCGAGGACGATGTTCATCCCCGTCAGAGCCCCCTAACCTGTAGCGGACCACGTACCGATGGGGGCACACGCATGAGTTCTGGGGGGATGCCGCACACCCTCGTCGACGGCCGCTACGAGCTGCGCCGGCAACTGGGGCGCGGCGGCATGGGCGTGGTGTGGGAGGCGTACGACAACCGGCTGAGCCGTCAGGTCGCCGTCAAGGAACTGCTGTTCCGAGGCGCGCTGGACCCGGAGACGCAGGCCCAGTGGGTGGAGCGGGCGCGCCGCGAGGCGCAGGCCATCGCCCGGATCGGGCACGAGCACGTGGTCGCCGTGCACGACGTGATCGAGGCCGACGGCCAGGTCTGGATCGTCATGGAGCAGGTCAACCCGCACTCCCTGGCGGACCAGTTGCGCGAGCGGGGCCGGATCCCGGCGCTGCAGGCGGCGCAGATCGGCCTGGAGGTGCTGCGCGGGCTGCGCGCGGTGCACGCGGCCGGGGTGCTGCACCGCGACGTGAAGCCGCACAACATCCTGTTCCGCCGGGACGGGCGGGCGGTGCTCATGGACTTCGGGATCGCGACCTTCGAGGGCGCCGCCCAGGTGACGCGGCTGCACGAGACGGTCGGCACCCCGCAGTACCTGGCGCCCGAGCTCGCCAACCGGCTGACGCCGACGCCCGCCGCCGACCTGTGGTCGCTGGGCGTCACTCTGTACGAGATGGTCGAGGGCCGGGCCCCCTTCCGCGGCCCGACGCCGTACGAGGTGCTGGAGGCCGTCCGCACGGCCGAGCCGCCGCCGACGGCGCACGCGGGGCCGCTGCGCCCGCTGATCGACGGGCTGCTGGTCAAGGAGCCGGGGGCGCGGCTGTCGGCGGAGCGCGCCGAGCAGTTGCTGCAGCACGTGGCGCAGGAGACCCCGCAGTTCCCGGTGGCCGTCCACCCGGACTACGACCCGGACGCCACGCGGACGGACGCGGGCGCCGTACCGGAGCCGCGCACGACCGAGCCGGGCGTCGACCCGCCCCCGGTGCAGGAGCCCGCGCGGCGGACGCCGCGTCGCCGCTGGCGGGCGCTCCTGGCGGGCGGGGTGGGCCTGGCCGTCCTCGCCGCCGGCGGGTGGTTCGCCGTGGACCGGATGCGGGACGACGGGCCGGACCTGTCCGGCTCGCCGACCATCAGGACGGCGCGTGAGCGCGGCTACCTCGTCGTGGGCGTCAAGAAGGACCAGCCGGGCCTCAGCGAGGCCTCCAGCGGCGCGGAGGACGGCTACACGGGCTTCGACATCGACCTGGCACGGGCCATCGCCAGGCATCTGGGCTTCAAGAAGGTGCAGTTCACGGTCGTGGACACCCAGTCCCGCGAGTACTTCCTGCGAGCCGGGTACGTCGACTACATAGTGGCCAGCTATTCGATAACGGAGGCGCGCAAGAAGGACGTCGACTTCGCGGGCCCCTACTACCAGGCCGGCCAGGACTTCCTCGTGCGCACGGACGCCCCCGTCCACAGCGTGCAGGACCTGTTCGGCCGCGAGGTCTGCACCGTCACGGACTCGACGCCCGCGGAACGGCTCCGCAGGGAGTACCCGCAGATAAAGACCGAGCAGCAGGCCTCGTACGGGCTCTGCGTCAAGGAACTGCTCGCGGGCAAGGTCGACGCCGTGTCGACCGACGACATCATCCTGGCCGGCTACCGCGCCCAGCACACCCAGCAACTGCGGCTGCTGGGTGTGCCGTTCGGCACGGAGGAGTACGGCGTGGGGCTGCAGAAGAACGAGCCCGAGCTGAAGCACGCCATATGCGACGCCATCAAGGAGGAGATCTCCTCCGGGGCCTGGCGCACCTCCTACGTCAAGCACCTCAAGCCGCTGGCCTCCCAGGACGTGGCCGACCAGCGCCCGAGACCGGACGAGATGAGCGAGTGCGAATAGGCCCGCGCGACCGATGAGGTCGCGCGGGCCCGGACGTTCCGCCGAGACCGTTCAGGACACGGCGAACGTGGTGACGACGGCGGCGTGGTCGGAGGGCCAGTCGTTGCCCGCGACGTGCGGTTCGGGACGGGGATCGCCCGTGACCAGGGTCGCGGAGTCCAGCACCCGCAGGGCCTGGCCGGCGTACAGGACGTAGTCGATCCGGTCCTGCGGCTCCGGCTCCGGGTTGACCGGTGACCAGGTGGTGCCCGGGTCGCGCACGGGGTCCGGGTGGGCCTCGCGGTAGGAGTCGCGCAGTCCGCGGGCCTCGGCGGCGAGGGTGACGGGCCAGGGCACGGGTCCGTAGCCGCCGTGCAGGGGCGCCGCCTCGGCGGTCCAGTCCAGGTGGGAGGGGACGTTGAAGTCGCCGACCAGGACGACCGGGGTGGTGTCGCGGGCGGCGAGGTCGGCGGCCATGTCGTCCAGGATGTCCCGGATCTGCTCCAGGCGTCCCGAGGCGGCCTCGTGCTCGACCAGCACCTCGACCGGCCGGCCGTCGTGGAGGGCGTCGTAGGGGCCGTACGGGGTGTAGTTGAGGTGCGCGCTCCACAGCGTGACGTCGCGGCCCTCGTCGAGCCGGACGGTGGCGCCGAGGCCGCCGTAGAACGGGCTCGCGGGAAGGCCGTGGCGGGAGACGACCGGGTAGCGGCTGATGACGCCGAGGTTGTCGCCCGCCTGGTGGTGCTCCCAGCCCAGTGCCTCGGCGAGTTCCTTCGCGGAGTGCGTGCGCGTCTCCTGGAGGCCGACGACGTCCACGTCGGCGTCCAGCAGCACGCGCAGCTGCTTGTCCCGGTGGTCGTCGACGCGGCTGCCGCCGAGCCACAGGTTCCAGCTCATGACGCGCAGCCGCCGCACCATGGGCTCGCCCGCCGCCGCGACCGGCACGCGCACCGTGACGGTGGCCGAGCGCCCCTCGGCGTCCGTGGCGGTGACGGCGACCTCCACGTCGCCGGCGACGTCGGGGGTGCCGGTGACGGTGCCGTCGGCGGAGACCCGGGCCCAGCCGGGGCCGGCGGCCTTGGCGCAGGTGACGGGGGCGCCGCGCAGCAGCCCGGCGACGGTGACCCGGAACGGCTCCCCGACGCGGGCGCGGCGGCTGGTGAAGGCGGGCACGAGGAAGGACGGCGGTTGCGCGACCAGGGCCCGCAGCAGGGCCACGTCGGCCCGTTCGAGGCTGTCGAGCACGGCGCGGCCGGCGCCGGGGGCGATGGGCGCCAGGGACGGCACGGCGAGCACCCGGCAGCCGGCGGCCTCGGCGGAGGCGACGCCGGTCGGGGTGTCCTCGACGGCGACACAGGCGCCCGGGTCCACGCCGAGGGCGCGGGCAGCGGCCAGGTAGGGGTCGGGGGCCGGCTTGGTGCGGGGGGTGTCGTCGGCGGTGAGGGAGACGACGAAGCGCTCGCGGCCGAGCACCGCCAGCACGACGTCGACGACCTCGCGCGGGGACGCCGAGACCAGCGCGATGGGGATGTCGTGCCGGGCGAGTTCGTCGAGCAGTTCCAGCGCGCCGGGACGGGGCACCGTGCGGGCGCGGACCCGCGCGGCGAACTCCCGGTGCAGGACGGCGGCCACCTCGTCGGCGCCGGTCGCCGTCCCGGTGGTGGTCACCAGGTGGGTGGCGGTGTGCTCGACGGCGCGGCCGAGGACCTCGGTCACGTCCGCGTCGCCGAGCACGTGCCCCAGCCCGGCGGCCACCTCGGCGACCGCCTCCCACCACAGTTGCTCGGTCTCGACGAGCGTGCCGTCCATGTCGAACAGGACAGCCTGGAGCGGGTGGTGCGGTGGGTGGGTCACGGGGCTCTCTTTCATCGGGGGTGTGGGGGGATGGAGGTGCGGGAGGGGTCAGGCGGCGCGCGCGGTGACCAGGACGGGCCGGTCGGGCAGGGACACGGTGACGGTGGCGCCCGGGGGCAGGGCGGCGGCCTCGGCGCTGGCGAGGTCGGCCTTGACGCGGGTGCCGTCGGCCAGTTGCACGGTCAGCCGGGTGACGGCGCCCAGGAAGGCGGTCGCCACGACGCGTGCGTCGCCGGTGGGGTCGGCGTGGACGCGTACCGCTTCGGGGCGGACCAGGACGTCCACCTCGGTGCCCGCGGGCACGTCGCCCTGGGTGGGGAGCCGCCGGCCGAGGACCTCGACCTGACCGCCGTCGGAGAGCCGGCCCGGCAGGCGGCTGTTGGTGCCGACGAACTCGGCGACGAAGGCGGTGGCGGGCCGGTCGTACAGCTCGGCGGGGGCGGCGCACTGCTCCATCCGCCCGGCGTTCATCACGGCGACGCGGTCCGCCATGGACAGCGCCTCCTCCTGGTCGTGCGTCACGAACAGGGTGGTGATGCCGAGTTCGCGCTGCAGGCGGCGGATCTCCTCGCGCAGGGTGGTGCGCACCTTGGCGTCCAGCGCGCTCAGCGGCTCGTCCAGGAGCAGTACGCGCGGCCGCAGCGCCAGGGCGCGGGCGAGGGCCACGCGCTGCTGCTGGCCGCCGGAGAGCTGGTGGGGGTAGCGGTCCCCCTGGGACGGCAGGCCGACGAGTTCCAGCAGTTCGGCGGCGCGACTGCGCCGCTCGGCGGCGCCGACCTTGCGCATGCGCAGCCCGAAGGCCACGTTGTCGGCGGCGCTCAGGTGCGGGAAGAGGCTGTAGGACTGGAAGACCATGCCCGCGTCACGGCGGTGCGCGGGGGTCTTGGTGACGTCCTTGCCGTCGACCAGCACCTGACCGGAGTCGGGGTGCTCGAAGCCGGCGAGCATCCGCAGCGCGGTGGTCTTGCCGCAGCCGGACGGGCCGAGCAGGGCGAGGAGTTCGCCGGGCCGGACGGTCAGGTCCAGCCCGTCCAGGGCGGTGGTGGCGCCGAAGGCACGGCGCAGCGCCCGGAACTCGACGGTGGCACCGCCGGGCACGATGGGCGCGGCGTCGGCCGGGGCGGGGACGGTGTCGGTCATGTCTCGGTCACTTCCGGGAGGCGGTACGTGAGGTGGGGCGGCGTCCGCCGACGGCGGCCAGGACGAGCAGCAGCAGCCAGGTGACCAGCAGGCTGAGCACCGAGACGGCCACCGACAGCTGGGCCTGCGAGCCGCTGACCGTGACGATCCACACCGCGAAGGGCTGGAAGCCCAGCAGCTGTGCGACGGTGAACTCGCCGAGCACCAGGGCGAGGGTGAGGAAGGAGGCGTTGAGCAGCGCCCCGCGCAGGTTCGGCAGCACCACCCGGACCAGCGCGGCCGGCCAGTTCGCCCCGCAGGACCGGGCGGCCTCGACGAGGGTGCGGACGTCCACCGCCCGCAGCCCGGCGTCCAGGGCCCGGAACACGAAGGGCAGCGCCATGACGACGTACGTGAGCACCAGGACGACCGGGAAGGACGGGTTCTGGATGGCCACGAAGGTCTGGAAGAACGGCGTGCTGGCCAGGTGCTCGGGGCCCCAGCGCAGCACACTGCTGACGCCGGCGACCAGCGCGATCGGCGGCACCACCAGCGGCAGCGAGCAGATCACCTCGACCAGCGGGCGCAGCCGGGGCGCGGACAGGCGCAGCGCGACCATGGCGGGGACCATCAGCAGCAGGACGACCGCGATGGTGGCGGCCGCGAGCTCCAGGGAGAGCAGCAGGCTGGAGGTGAAGCCCTCCGCCTTGAGGATCTGCCCGTACGCGTCGAAGGTGACGCCCTTGCCGGGGACGTCCACGGTGAAGAGCACCGAGGCGGCCAGCGGCACCAGGAAGTAGAGGCCGGCACCGGCGAGGACGACACCGCGCCAGGGCCGGATCCGTGTGCCCGTCAGACCAGCCATCGCGCGCTCCGTCGTTGCAGGGGCAGGTAGACCGCCATGACCAGGCCGGCGACGACGATCATGTCGAGGCTCAGGGCGAGCGCCACGTTCTCCTGTCCGACCAGGACGTTGCCGGAGATGGCGTCGGCGATCTGCAGGGTGATCAGCGGCACCGAGCTGCCGACCATCGCCGCAGCGGTGGCGTAGGCGGCGAAGGCGCTGCCGAAGAGCAGGACCAGGCCACCGAGGAGCGAGGGGGCCAGCACGGGCAGGGCGACGTGCCGCCAGTACTGGCCGGCGGTGGCGCCGTTGTTCTGGGCGGCCTCGCGCCACTGGACGCGCAGCCCCTCCAGCGCCGGGGTCACGGTGAGCACCATGAGGGGGATGAGGAAGTAGAGGTAGACGATGACCAGGCCCCAGAAGCTGTAGAGGCTCCAGCCGTGTTCGTCGAGACCCAGGTGGCGGGTGAGGACACCGGCGTTGCCCAGGGTCGCCACGAAGGCGAAGGCCAGCGGCACCCCGCCGAAGTTGGCGAGCACGCCGGACGCGGTCAGCACGGCTTCGCGCAGCGCGCGGAACCGCGAGGTCACCACGGCCTGGGCGAGCAGCAACCCGAGCACCGCGCCGATGGCGGCGGAGAGCCCGGAGAGCTTCACGCTGCCCCACAGGGCGGTCAGGTACGCGCCCTGCAAGGAGGCCGTCAGGTTGGCCGTGGTGTACGAGGAGGTCCCGCTCGCGGGGTCCTTGACGGTGAAGGCGCCGTTGACCATGGCGACCGCGGGGGCCCCGAAGCTGATCGCCACGAAGACGAGCAGCGGGAGCACCGCGAGCCAGCCGGCCGGGCGCCGCCGCGCCGGGGCGGTGGCCCCGGCGGCGGCGGCGACGGGCGCCGTGGTGGCGGTCATCGGGTCGGTCATCCGGAGACGGCCTTGCCCCAGCCCTGGGCCAGGACTTCCTTGGCCTTGTTCTGCTGGTCGTCCGTCGGGAAGGACGGGGTGCCGGCGACCGGGGGGAGCTTGGCGGCGGCGGTCTTGTCCAGGGTGCCGGCCTTGTCCATGGCGGGCATCAGGACGGGGCGGGCGAAGCCGGCGAGCCACAGGTTCTGGCCCTCGGCGCTGTAGAGGTACTCCTGCCACAGGCGGGCGGCCGCCGGGTGCGGGGCGTCCTTGTTGATCGCCTGCGCGTAGTACTGGGCGTACTGGCCGTCGCTCGGGACGGAGACCTTCCAGTCCACGCTCTTGCTGGCGAACTCCTCGGCGTAGCCGGCGTTGAGGTAGTCCCAGTCGATGCTGATCGGGGTCTCACCCTTCTCGACCGTGGCCGGGGTGGACTCGACGGGGTTGTAGTTGCCGTTCTTCTTCAGCTTGCCGAAGAAGTCGATGCCGGGCTGGATGTCGTCGAAGGAGCCGCCGTTGGCCAGCGCCGCCGCGTAGACGCCGCCGAACGCGGAGCCGGACTTGGTCGGGTTGCCGTTCATCGCGACCTGGCCCTTGTACTCGGGCTTGAGGAGGTCGGCGAAGGTGGTCGGGCAGTTCTTGACGCGCTTGGCGTCGCAGCCGATGGAGACGTAGCCGCCGTAGTCGTTGTACCAGCGGGCCTGGGCGTCCTTCTGGGCGGCCGGGATGTCGTCGTAGGAGGCGACCTTGTAGGAGGCGAACAGGCCCTGCTGGGCACCGCTGATCGCGAAGGACGCGCCGAGGTCGAGGACGTCGGGGGCGCGGTCCTGGCCCTTGCGGGAGGTGACGGCGTTGATCTCGTCCTGGCTGGCGGCGTCCGGGGTCTCGTTCTGGATCTTGATCCCGTACTTCTTGGTGAAGCCGTCGATCAGCGCGCCGTAGTTGGCCCAGTCGCGGGGCAGGGCGATCGCGTTGAGCGTGCCCTCCTTCTTGGCGGCGGCGACCAGGGCGTCCATGCCGCCGAATTCCTCGGCGGAGGTCGCGGTGGCCGCGCTCTTGCCGTTCTTGCCGTCGGCGGCGGTCTGCGTGGTGGGGGCCGAGCCGCAGGCGCTGAGAGCCAGCGCGGTCACGGCGAGGCCGGCGGCGAGTGCGGCCGCCTTCGGGAGGGACGCGGGCACGGAGGTCTCCTGGAGGGAAGTGGGTGCTGAAAGGCAGGGAGGTCGGGGAGCGCTTCAACTTGTCCGAACAAGTTGGCCTTCAGTAGGCCGTGCGTCAATGGCCTTTCCGTAAACGGCGGGAAAACCCCGGCAAGCCTGCAGAGGGCAGTCGTCCCTTTTCGGCCAAGGGCCTCGTGAAGAGCCCGGCAAGCGGCCGACCCCTTCGCGCGATCGGCGGCAAGCTCGTCTACGCTGGGCAAAGTTGTGCGCAGACGGTGCATGAACGGAAGGGGACGCGGTGGCGGCGCGGCACGAGGAGATCGCCGAGGAGCTCCGGCGGGCCATCGACGACGAGGAGTACACGGTCGGTGCCCTGCTCCCCCCGGAGACCGAACTGGCCGCCCGGTACGGCGTCTCCCGCGGCACGGTGCGCCAGGCGGTCGCCGCACTGACCGCGGAGGGGCTGATCGGCTCCCGTCAGGGGGCCCGCCGCGTCGTGCTGGCCAGCCGACGCAGCCAGAGCTTCGCGGAACTGCGCAGCTTCGCGCAGTGGGCGCGGGCCATGGGCCGTGCCGCCTCCGGCACCGTGGTCCGCACCGAGACCCGGCCGGCCACCGCGGAGGACGCCACGCGCCTGCACCTGCGCGCGGGCACGGACGTGCTGTACGTGCTGCGGGTACGCGGACTCGACGGCGAGCGCGTCCTGGTGGAGCGCACGGTCTACGCCGACTGGATCGCCCCCGCGGTGCTGCGCATAGAGCCGGACTGCGAGTCCGTCACCCAGCGGCTCTACGACGACATGGGCCTGGTCTTCGCCTACGGCGAGCACCTGATCGACGCGGTCGCGGCCGGCACCCGGGACAGCGGACTGCTGGGCGTGCGGCGCGGCAGCCCGCTGCTGCGGGTGCGCCGGGTGACCACCACGCAGAAGGGCCGGCCGGTGGAGTGGTCGGACGACCGCTACCGCTCGGACGCGGTCAACTTCAGCATCCACAACTCGATCGGGTCCAACCCGCTGGCCCGCCAGGCCGGTCCCGGGCTCAGGGAGCCGTTCGCGGCACCGTGAGGGTGACCCGCAGCCCGTGCGGCTCGTTCGGGGCGTAGGCGATGCTGCCGCCGCCCTGGGCCAGCAGCACCCGCGCGATGGACAGCCCGAGGCCCGAGCCGTCCACGTTCTGGTGCCGCGGGCTGCGCCAGAAGCGGTCGCCGATCCGGGCGAGTTCGTCCTCGGTGAGGCCCGGGCCGCCGTCGGCGACGGTGACGTCGATGGCACCGGGGCGGCCCCGCAGCGCGGTGGTGACGGTGACGCCCTCACCGTCCGGCGTGAACTTCACGGCGTTGTCGATCACCGCGTCGAGGGCGCTGGACAGCGCCACCGGGTCCGCCCAGCCGGTCACGGCGGCGGCGCCGGCGTAGGAGAGTTCCACGCCGTCGCGCTCGGCGACCGGCCGCCACGCCTCGACGCGTTCCGCGGCGAGGGCGGCGATGTCGGTGAGGGCGAGGTTGGCCTCCGCGTGCTCGGCGGTGGCCAGGCCCAGCAGGTCGTCCAGGACCGAGGCGAGCCGCTTGCCCTCCTCCCGGACCGAGGCGATCTCCTCGTGCCCGTCGGGCAGTTCCAGGCCGAGCAGCTCGATCCGCAGCAGCAGCGCGGACAGCGGGTTGCGCAGCTGGTGGGAGGCGTCGGCGACGAAGGCCCGCTGCTGGTCGAGGACTTCCTCGACGTTGTCCGCCATCTCGTTGAACGACCGGGCAAGGCGACGCAGTTCCGGCGGCCCGCCGGAGACCGCCACGCGGGACTTCATCCGGCCGGTGGCGATGTCGTGGGTGACCCGGTCCAGCACCCGGACGGGGCGCAGCACCCAGCCGGTGAGCCGGAACGAGGCCATGACGGCCACGATCATGGCGGCCAGTTCGCCGGCCGCGAGCAGCAGCCAGCCGCGCAGGATGCGCGAGCGCATCGCGCCGGTCGGCGAGTCGGTGAGCACCACCGCGACGACGTCGCCGTCCCGGACGACCGGGGAGGCGACCGGCAGGGAGCGGTGCTGCCAGGGCCAGATCTGCTTGGGGTCGTGGCTGCGCCGCCCGGCGAGTGCCTCGCTGTACGCGTTGTACGCCTCGCCGCCGGTGGGCAGCGTCCAGCCGGCCGGGGCCGAGGTGACCGGCTTGCCGTCGCGGTCGAAGACGCCGGCCCTGATGCCGTACACCTCGTGGTACTGCAGCATCTCGGCCCGCAGCGTGCTCTCCCGTTCGCCGCCGCCGTCGGTGCTGACGTACTGCGCGAGCGCGGCGAAGCGCGCGGTGTCGTCGATGCGGTCGACGACGACCCGCTGCTGCTGGGTGGCGGCCAGGCTGGCGGCGAGCGGGAAGCCGAGGGCCAGCAGCACACCGGCCATCAGCACGATGAGCAGCGGCAGCAGCCGGGCATGCACGGGGGAACGGCCTCCTAGCCGGAGGGGACGACGAGGCGGTAGCCGACCCCGCGGACGGTCTCGATCAGGGAGGGCAGACGCAGTTTGGACCGCAGGGACGCCACGTGCACCTCGAGGGTGCGCCCGGTCCCCTCCCAACTCGTCCGCCACACCTCGCTGATGATCTGCTCACGGCGGAAGACCACTCCGGGCCGCTGCGCGAGCATCGCGAGCAGGTCGAACTCCTTGCGGGTCAGCGCCACGGGCTCGTCGCCGACCGTCACCTTGCGGGTGGCCGGCTCCACCCGGACCGGGCCGAGCACGATCACGTCCGGCGTCTCCGCGCCCTCCGCCTCCGGACCCGCGGGCGCCTCCTGCGCCTTGCGGCGGCAGACGGCGTGGATGCGGGCGAGCAGCTCCCCGGTGTCGTACGGCTTCACCACGTAGTCGTCGGCACCGAGGTTGAGTCCGTGGATCCGGGACCGCACGTCGGCACGGGCGGTCACCATGATCACGGGGATGGCGGTGCGCAGCCGGATGCGGCTGCACACCTCGAAGCCGTCCTGGTCGGGCAGGCCGAGGTCCAGCAGGACCACGTCGAAGCCGGGCCCGTGGTCGGGCAGCAGCGCGTGCAGCGCCTCCTCGCCGCTGCGGGCATGGGTGACCTGCAGCCCGTGCTTGGCCAGTACGGCCGACAACGCGGCGGCGACCCGGTGGTCGTCCTCCACGAGCAGCAGTCTCATCCGTTCACCTCCCGCGACCCGGCGCTCGACGTCTTTCGCCTTCATGCTCCACCATCGAATACACGCCGATGGGCCACGTGCGCGTCAAGCGCCGCCCGGCCCTGTGTGGCGACTGTTACGGAGCCGGTACGCTGCACAACCGGCCGGGCTCACCCACAGTGCCGGATTTGTTCCAGTCGGTGACCGGATCGTGATGCTCAAGTTCCCCTCAGATGTGCTGACTCCGTTTGCCGGGCGTCAATAGGGTGATCGCCAAGGTCTGGTCAACCGACGAGGATGGAGCACACGCCGATGACCGAAGTGCCGGTGACCGAGGACGCCGTGACGGCGCCCGACGACCTGGTCGTACTGAAGGACGTGAACAAGCACTTCGGCGCGCTGCACGTGCTCCAGGACATCAACCTCACGATCGGCCGCGGCGAGGTGGTGGTCGTCATCGGCCCCTCGGGGTCGGGCAAGTCGACGCTGTGCCGGGCGGTCAACCGCCTGGAGACGATCGACTCGGGCCTGATCACGATCGACGGGAAGCCGCTGCCCCAGGAGGGCAGGGAGCTGGCCCGGCTGCGCGCCGACGTCGGCATGGTCTTCCAGTCCTTCAACCTCTTCGCGCACAAGACGGTCCTGGAGAACGTCACGCTCGGCCAGGTCAAGGTGCGCAAGGCAGGGAAGAAGGCCGCCGAGGACCGCGCCCGCGCCCTGCTGGACCGGGTGGGCGTGGGCAGCCAGGCGGACAAGTACCCGGCCCAGCTCTCCGGAGGCCAGCAGCAGCGCGTGGCGATCGCCCGCGCACTGGCCATGGAGCCGAAGGTCATGCTCTTCGACGAGCCGACCTCGGCGCTCGACCCGGAGATGATCAACGAGGTGCTGGAGGTCATGCAGCAGCTCGCACGCGACGGGATGACGATGGTGGTCGTCACCCACGAGATGGGCTTCGCCCGCTCCGCCGCCAACCGCGTCGTCTTCATGGCGGACGGGCGGATCGTCGAGCAGGCGACGCCCGACCAGTTCTTCAGCAACCCCCGGAGCGACCGGGCCAAGGACTTCCTCTCGAAGATCCTTCACCACTGAGACCGACACCGACGGTTCTGCGACCCTAAGGATGATCACCATGAGGTTCCGTACCACTGCCGCCGCCGGTCTGGCCGTCCTGGCCCTCACCGCGACCGCCACCGCGTGCGGCAAGGAGGGCTCGCCCTCCTCCTCGAGCACCCCCGACAAGAGCGGCTCCAGCAGCGCGGCCGCCGCCGAGCTGCCCACCTACACCGTCAAGACCGGGGTGGACCTGGCCGGGTCCAAGACCTGGGACCGGGTCAAGAAGAACGGCAAGCTCGTGGTCGGCGTCAAGGCCGACCAGCCGAACCTGGGCTACCAGGACCCGGGCAGCAAGAAGTACTCCGGCTTCGACATCGAGATCGCCAAGATGATCGCCGCCGACCTCGGCTTCGACGAGAGCAAGATCGAGTTCAAGACGATCCAGTCGGCCAACCGCGAGACCGCCCTGTCCGGTGGCCAGGTCGACTACTACGTCGGCACGTACACGATCAACGACGAGCGCAAGAAGTCCGTCTCCTTCGCCGGCCCGTACTTCGTCGCGGGCCAGGACCTCCTGGTCAAGAAGGGCAGCAACATCAAGAGCACGGACGACCTCAAGGGCAAGAAGGTCTGCTCGGCGACCGGCTCCACCTCCATCCAGCGCATCAAGGACGGCGGCTACGGCGCCGAGCCGGTCGAGTACGACTCGTACTCCCTGTGCGTGCAGAACCTCGCCTCCGGCCAGGTGGACGCGGTGACCACGGACGACGCCATCCTCAAGGGCTACGCCGCGCAGGACCCGGCCAACCTCGAGGTCGTCGGCAAGCCGTTCTCCGAGGAGCCCTACGGCGTCGGCCTGGCCAAGGACGACAAGGTCTTCCAGGACGCCCTCACCAACGCCCTGAAGAACCACGAGGACAACGGCGACTGGAAGAAGGCGTACGACGCCACGCTCGGCAAGTCCGGCGTGAGCGCCGAGATCCCGCAGCTCCAGTCCTGAAGCGGCCGGGACCCGGCCTGACCCGGGTCCCGTCCTCCCTCCCCGGCACGGCCCGAGCCTGATGCGCCGGCGGCCAGGAGCGGCCGCCGGCGCGCCCCTTTCGGAGAATCGATGAACGTACTGCTGGACAACTTCGCGCTCTTCCGCGAGGGGTTCCTCGGCACGGTGGAGCTGACCGCGCTCAGCGGGGCGATCGCCCTGGTGCTCGGGGTGATCATGGCCGCGTTCCGGGTGTCCCCGGTGCCGCCGCTGCGCGCCTTCGGCACGGTCTGGGTGACACTGCTGCGCAACACCCCGCTGACCCTGCTCTTCTTCATCGCGGCGCTGGTGCTGCCCCGCCTGGGGCTGAACACCTGGAGCTTCTTCCGGCTCGCCGTGCTCGCCCTGAGCTGCTACACCTCGGCGTTCATCTGCGAGGCCGTGCGCTCGGGCATCAACACCGTCCCGCTCGGGCAGGCCGAGGCCGCCCGCAGCCTCGGGATGACCTTCACCCAGACCCTGCGGCTGATCATCCTGCCGCAGGCCACCCGGACCGTGCTGCCGCCCATCGGCAGCCTGCTGATCGCGCTCACCAAGAACTCCGCGATCGCCGGTGGCTTCAGCGTCTTCGAGCTGTTCAGCGTGCAGAAGACGCTCGGTGAGAAGGGCTACAACATCTTCGCGATCTTCATCTGGGTGGCGGTCGCCTACCTGATCATCACCCTCCTCATCAGCGCGGTCTTCCGACTGCTCGAGAACCGGCTGGCGGTGGCCCGATGAGCGCGAACGTCCTCTTCGACGCACCCGGCCCCCGGGCCAAGGTCCGCAACCTGGTCGTCGGCGCGGTCGCCGCCCTGGCGATCCTCGCCCTGCTGTGGTTCGTCTACCGGCGGCTCGACGATTCCGGGCAGTTCGCCGCGTACCTCTGGGAACCCTTCCAGTACACCGACATCCAGCAGCGCATCGTCGACGGCCTGCTCGCCACGCTGAAGGCCTTCGCGCTCTCCGCGGTCTTCTCACTGGTGCTGGGCGCGGCGCTGGCGGCGGGCCGGCTGTCGGACCACGCCCCGGTGCGCTGGGTGGCGACCGTCGTCGTGGAGTTCTTCCGCGCGATGCCGCTGCTGATCATGATCTTCGCGTTGTACGTGGGTGTCTTCACCTCGGCCCCGCTGTGGGCGCTGGTGATCGGGCTGACCCTCTACAACGGTTCGGTGCAGGCCGAGATCTTCCGGGCCGGCATCAACGCCGTGCCGAAGGGGCAGCGCGAGGCCGCCTACGCCATCGGCCTGCGCAAGACGCAGGTCATGGTCTTCGTGCTCATCCCCCAGGCGGTCCGGGCGATGCTGCCGTCGATCATCAGCCAGCTGGTGGTCACCCTGAAGGACACCTCGCTCGGCTACATCATCACGTACGAGGAGCTGCTCTACACCGGCAACCTCATCGCGAAGAACAGCGCGGGCTTCCCCTTCATCCCGATGATCATCATCGTGGCGCCGATCTACATCCTGATGTGCCTGGCGCTCAGCGCCCTGGCCAACTGGATCGAGCGCCAGGGCCGCCGCAGCCGCAAGGGCGCGCCGCCGAAGGCCGGTGACATCAAGGCGGTGGAGGCCGCGGCGGAGTGACGGTGCGCCAGGCGCACCACCGCGCGGCAGGTGTCGTCACTTGACGCACGCACGCGCAGTAGGTTGCATACGCAATGTGACTGAGCAACTTCCCGGGACCGCGCAGTGGACCCGGTGATCATCGCGGGGGCGGGTCCGGTCGGGCTCGCCCTCGCGCTCTGCCTGGCCCGGCACGACGTGCCGAGCATCGTGCTGGACGAGCACGACCACGCGCCCTCGCTACCCGCGGAACGCACGGCCGTCCTCAGTCCCGAGACCGCCGGACTGCTGGTCCGGCTGGGGCACCGGCGTCTCTACGAGGCCGGCGCCACCTGGGACGCGTGGCGGACGCTGCGCCGCCGCCAGGAGACCGTCCGGGTGGAGTTCGGCGACCCGGCCTCCGGCGGCCAGGGGCCCTCCCCGCTGCACATCGGGCAGGAGCGCCTGGAACACGGACTGCGCGCGGCCCTGGCCGAGCAGGCGCTGGCGCGGATCGTCCCCGGGGCGCGCGTCGACGCCGTCGAGCAGGACGAGCGCGGCGTCAGCGTCCGCACCAAGGGCGCCAACGCCACCTGGTGGCGCGGGAGTCATCTGATCGGCTGCGACGGCCCGCGGTCCACCGTGCGCAAGCTGCTGGGCGTGCGCTTCCCCGGCCGCACGGCGGTCGACCGGCACGCCGTGGCCGCCCTGCGGGTCGCGCTGCCCGACGAGGGCGTGGCACTGCTGCACCGCGAGCCCCCAGGGCCGGGCGCGGGCCCGGAGGTGACGGCCCGTCCGCTGCCGGACGGAGTGTGGCGGCTGGACTGGCTGCTTCCCGCGCGCGGTGAGCCGCTCACCTCCGACGAGCTCGTCTCGCGCATCCGCGGCACCCTCACGGCCTGGTGCGGAAGCGTTCCTCCGTACGAGCTGCTGGGCTCCGCCGAGTACCCGGTGCACCAGCGGCTGGCCCGGCGCTGGCGGGCCGGACGCGTCTTCCTCGCCGGCGACGCGGCGCACCTCATGGGCGCGCTGGGCGCGCAGGGCCTGGAGGAGGGCCTGCGCGACGCCGACAACCTCGCCTGGAAGCTCTCCCTTGCCTGGCACCACGGGGCCTCGGACACCCTGCTCGACAGCTACCAGGCCGAGCGGCGCGGCGCGGTGGGCGCGCGGCTGCGGGCCACCGACCAGGTGTTGCCGCTGCTGCGGGCCAGCGGTGTCTGGCACACCGTACGACGTTCCGTGCTGTCGGGCTCCGCCCGGCGGTACGCCGAACTGCTCACCGACGGCCACCTCGGCCGGGGCCCGCTCGGCGCGCCCCCGGTCTACACCCGCTCACCGCTCGCGCTCCCCGCGCCCCGCGGGGCGGGCGCCGCCGCCTCGGCCTCCTCGGCGGCCGCGCCGTCGCCGCTGCTCGGGTCCTGCGCCACTCCCCCGGGCGGTGCGGTGGTCGACGTGCCGGTCACGGCGCTGGACGGTTCCCGGGCGCGTCTGTACGAGCGCCTCGGGCGTGACCTGCTGGTCGTCCTGGTCGCGCCGGGCACCGGCGTCTGGGAGAGCCGCCACTGGCTCACCGCGGGCCTGATGCCGCGGCTGGCCAAGGCGGTGGCGGCGCTGCCCACCCGGGCGGAACTGCTGGTCACGGAGGCCTATCCGGGGTCGACGGCGCACAGCGTGCTGCTGATCCGCCCGGACGGCCACCTGGTGACCGTGATGACCGGCTGCCGTCCGACCGAGCTGTACGCCTACGCCGACCTCGCCCGCGGCGGCCCCCCGAGCCCCGTCCAGGACCGCGTCCCCCACTGACCGGCCGGGGCCGGGCGGTGGTCCGGAGCGGGCGCACGGCTGTGGCCGCCGGTCCCGTGCGGGCCGTCGGGCGGGGACGCCTCAGCGGGCGAACTCCGTCGCACGGGACTCCCGGACGACCGTGATGCGGATCTGGCCCGGGTAGGTGAGTTCCTCCTCGACCTGCTTGGCCACGTCGTGGGCGATGACCTGCGCCTGGATGTCGTCCACGTCCTCCGGGCGCACCATCACCCGGATCTCGCGTCCGGCCTGCATGGCGAAGACCTTGGCGACGCCCGCGTGCGCGGCGGCGATCTGCTCCAGTCGCTTGAGCCGGCGGACGTAGCTCTCCAGGGACTCGCGGCGTGCGCCGGGACGGCCCCCGGAGATCCCGTCGGCGGCCTGGGTCAGGACCGCCTCGACGGTCCGCGGGTCGACCTCGTTGTGATGGGCCTCGATGGAGTGGACGACGTCCTCGCACTCGCCGTGCCGTCGTGCCAGGTCCGCGCCGATGAGGGCGTGGCTGCCCTCGACCTCGTGCGTGAGGGCCTTGCCGATGTCGTGCAGCAGCGTGCCGCGCTTCGCCACCGCCGGGTCGATGCCGAGCTCGGCGGCCATCATGCCGGCGATGTGGGCGGACTCCAGGAGGTGGCCGAGCACGTTCTGACCGTAGGAGGTGCGGTAGCGCAACCGCCCGAGCAGCGTGACCAGTTCGGGGTGCATGTCGGTGATGCCGATCTCGGTGAGGGCGTCCTCGCCGTGGTGCACGCACAGTTGCTCGACCTCGGCCTGCTTGCGCTCGTAGACCTCCTCGATGCGGTGCGGGTGGATGCGGCCGTCGGTGACGAGCGCGTCGAGGGCAAGCCGGGCGACCTCGCGGCGCACCGGGTCGAAGCAGGAGAGCAGCACCGCCTCGGGTGTGTCGTCGATGATGAGGTTGACCCCGGTGACGGCCTCGAAGGCACGGATGTTGCGGCCCTCGCGGCCGATGATGCGCCCCTTCATCTCGTCGCCCGGCAGCTGCAGCACCGAGACCACGGACTCGGCGGTCTGCTCGGTGGCCACCCGCTGGATGGCCCCGGCGACGATCCGCCGGGCGCGTTCCTCGCCGCGGTCGCGGGCCGCCCGCTCGATGTCGCGGACGATCACCGCCGCCTCACGCTTGGCCTGTTGCTCGGCGGACCGCACGAGGTCGGCGCGGGCCTCGGCGGCGGTGTAGGCGGCGACGCGCTCCAGGACCTCGCGCCGCTCCTCCTCCAGCCGGTTGAGCTCGGCGCGGCGGCGCTCCAGTTCCTCGCGTTCCTCCGCCAGTTCGCGGCGGCGCCGGTGGAGTTGCTCCGACTCGGCGTCGATGCGGGACTCCCGGTCGGCGAGCCGCTGCTCACGCCGCTCCAAGTCGGCCCGGATCTCGCGGACTTCCTCCTTGGCGGCGGACCGGATCTCCCGGGCCTCACGCTCGGCCGCGGCCCTGAGCTGTTCGCGTCCGGCGCGGAGCCGCTGGAGCAGCACGCCCGCGGTGACGGCGACGACCACGGTGACCGCCACGGCCACGGCCGTGAACACGGATTCGGTCCCCAGCGCGATGCCCATGGCACCAACTCCCGTATCTCTGAGGACGCGATCCCTCACCCGTTGTGAGGCTAGGTCGACTCAGAGGCACGGTCAAGGAACCTCAACGGAGGTTCAGTCGGGCAGGTAGTACTCGAGCGACTCCGGGTCCTCGCCCTCCTCCTCCAGGGCGCGGCGCACCACCCTGAGGGCGAGCCCCTCCGCGTACCCCTTGCGGGCGAGCATCCCGGCGAGCCGGCGGATCCGCTTCTCCCTCTCCAGGCCGCGGGTGGCCCGGAGTTTGCGGTCGACGAGGGCGCGGGCCGTCTCCTCCTCCTGCTCCGCGTCGAGCTGCCCCACGGCCTGGCCGATCGCCTCGGCGTCCACCCCCCGGGTGCGCAGTTCCCGGGCGAGGGCACGCCGGGCGAGACCACGGCCGTGGTGCCGGGACTCCACCCAGGCGTTGGCGAACGCCTGGTCGTCGATCAGCCCGACGTCCTCGAACCGCTCCAGCACGTGCTCCGCCGCTTCCTCCGGGATCTCCCGGCGGCGCATGGCGTCGGCGAGCTGCTTGCGGGTGCGAGGGGTCCCGGTGAGCAGGCGCAGGCAGAGCGCCCGCGCCTGCTCCACGGGGTCAGGTGGCGGCTCTTGCTCGGCCCTCGACAAGAAAGAGCCGCCACGATCCTTGTGCCCGGACGCCACCGTCAGGCCTTGGCGGCCGCGGCCTTGGTCGCCTTGGCGGCCTTGGGCGCCGGAACGGTCGCGGCCTCGGCCTTGGCCGGGTCGGTCACCGCCGCGGGAGCGGCCGCGTCATCGGTGGGCTGCTCGCCCGCGGGCTCGGGCCGGACGCCGATGCCGAGCTTCTCCTTGATCTTCTTCTCGATCTCGTCGGCGAGGTCGGGGTTGTCGCGCAGGAAGTTGCGCGCGTTCTCCTTGCCCTGGCCGAGCTGGTCGCCCTCGTAGGTGTACCAGGCACCGGACTTGCGGATGAAGCCGTGGTCCACGCCCATGTCGATCAGGCCGCCCTCGCGGCTGATGCCCTGGCCGTAGAGGATGTCGAACTCGGCCTGCTTGAACGGCGGCGCGACCTTGTTCTTGACGACCTTGACGCGGGTGCGGTTGCCGACCGCGTCCGTGCCGTCCTTGAGGGTCTCGATGCGGCGGATGTCCAGACGCACGGAGGCGTAGAACTTCAGCGCCCGGCCACCGGTGGTGGTCTCCGGGGAGCCGAACATCACGCCGACCTTCTCGCGGAGCTGGTTGATGAAGATCGCGGTGGTCTTGGACTGGCTGAGCGCACCGGTGATCTTGCGCAGCGCCTGGCTCATCAGACGGGCCTGCAGACCCACGTGGGAGTCGCCCATCTCGCCCTCGATCTCGGCCCGCGGCACGAGGGCCGCCACGGAGTCGATCACGATGAGGTCCAGCGCGCCGGAGCGGATCAGCATGTCGGTGATCTCGAGGGCCTGCTCACCGTTGTCCGGCTGGGACAGCAGCAGGGAGTCCACGTCCACGCCGAGGCGCTTGGCGTAGTCGGGGTCGAGGGCGTGCTCGGCGTCCACGAAGGCGACCTTGCCGCCGGCCCGCTGGGCGTTGGCCACCGCGTGCAGGGTCAGGGTCGTCTTGCCGGAGGACTCCGGGCCGTACACCTCCACCACGCGGCCGCGCGGGAGACCGCCGACGCCGAGCGCGACGTCCAGGGCGGTGGATCCCGTCGAGATGACCTCGATGGGCTCGTTCGGCCGGTCGCCGAGGCGCATGACGGCACCCTTGCCGAACTGCCGTTCAATCTGTGCGAGCGCGGCGTCGAGCGCCTTCTCGCGGTCGGTTCCTGCCATGGGTTCCACCCTGGGTGTCTGAGTCGTTCGCTTCACGTCCATGACGCTACTGCCTGCCACTGACAATGCGTCCCGACGCCGCCCGGGCCTGTGGACAACCCCATGGGAGTCCGTGGGAACCCCCGGGGAACCGGGCCCGCGACATCCATGAGAATGGATGTTCGATTTTCGTGTCAAGCGACCCGCGAACCTCAGGCTCCCCCGTCGCCCGCACCACCCCGGCCGTCCCCGCCGTCCCCGCCTTCCCCACTGCCCCCGCCGTCCCGGCGCCACCGCCACCGGAGCAGCTGCCGGCGCTGCGGTCCGTGCGCCCGCGGGTCCGTGACCGCGTACCGCTTCACGTACGCCCCGAGGAAGCCCTGCAGCGTCGCCGTCGCCGGGATCGCCACCAGCGCGCCCACCGCCCCCAGCAGCGCGGTGCCGGCGATCACCGACCCGAAGGCCACCGCGGGGTGGATGTCGACGGTGCGCGCGGTGATCCGCGGCTGCAGCACGTAGTTCTCGAACTGCTGGTAGACCACGACGAAGCCCAGCACCCACACCGCGTCCCACGGGTCCTGCGTGAACGCGATCAGCATCGGCAGGGCCCCCGCCAGGTACGTGCCGACCGTCGGCACGAACTGCGAGACCACGCCGACCCAGACCGCCAGCGCCGGCGCGTACGGCACTCCGATGACCACGAACAGCACGTAGTGGGCGACCGCCGAGATCAGCGCCATCAGCGCCCGCGAGTACAGGTAGCCGCCGGTCTTGGCCACCGCGATCTCCCACGCCCGCAGCACCTCGGCCTGCCGGGCCGGCGGCAGCACCGAGCACACCGCGCGGCGCATCCGGGGCCCGTCGGCGGCGAAGTAGAAGGTGAACAGGCCGATCGTCAGCAACTGGAAGACCCCGCCGAGGACGGTCGCCGACAGCCCCCACACGTTGCCCGCCTGCCGCTGCACGTAGTTGCGCAGCCAGTCGGAGTGCAGCACGTTCTCCTGCAGCTTGCCGACGGACAGGTCGGTGCCGAAGGTCTGGTTGACCCACACCACCACGTCGTCGACGTACTCCGGCAGGTTGCGGCCGATCGAGGTGATCTGGTCCACCAGCAGGGAGCCGAGCAGCACCACGAAGATGCCGCCAGCGGCGAGCACGACCAGGAACACCAGCCCGGTCGCCCACCCCCTGCGCATGCCGCGCGCGGCCATCCAGTCCACCGCCGGCTCGATCGCCAGCGCGCCGAAGAAGGCCAGCAGGATGTTCACCAGCAATCCGATGACCTGGTGGAACGCCCAGTTCGCCAGCTGGAAGGCGGCCAGCAGCGCGATCGCCAGCACCATCGCCTTCGGCAGCCAGCGCGGCATCGCCGAACCCCCCGCCCCCTCCCCCGTACCCGTTCCGTTTCCCGGTTCCCCGGGATCCCCCGGCGACCGATGCCCCTCGGTCGCCCCGGCTATCGTCTCGTCGCTTCCCGCCACGGCCCCAGTCTCACCCGTGCTCAGCGGCGTGAGGCCGGAACGTCGACGGCCGCGCACACCGCCCGCCACACGTCCTTGGTCGCCCAGCCCGCGTCCAGTGCCTGGTGCACGGTCCGGCCGCCGAGCTCGGACATCACGTGGTCGCGCGCGAAGGAGTCGGCGTACGCCTCCCCGAAGTGCGCGCGCATCCGTTCCCAGAACACCGTCAGCTTCATGCGCCCAGTATCCCGCGCCGCGGGCCGAACGTGCGGGCGTCGCACACCGGCGCACCCGCCCGCCGCCCGGGGCCGACCGGAGCGTTGGGTACACTGGGTGAAGCGAAGGGGAGTAGTCCCGCAATACCGGTTGGTCGACACACTGGACGTCCGTGGACGTCCCGGCCACCGGGCCGCCGCACCTGGTGCGGGGGTGGACGAGACCTTCGGCCAAGGCAAGACGTGGTCCGCGCCTCCGTGCGGGCCGCTCCGTCGTGCCGGGCCGTTGGCGCTTCCCCGTCGCCCCCTGGGTGCCGTCGAGTCCGCGGTCCGGCCCCAGCAGAAAGCACCGGAATGACCTTCGACCCCCTGGCGCTCGTCACCGCCTTCGGGCTGATCTTCCTCGCCGAGCTCCCGGACAAGACGATGTTCGCCTCCCTGGCGATGGGCACGCGCATGCGGCCGCTGTACGTCTGGTTCGGCACCTCGACCGCCTTCATCGTGCACGTGGCCATCGCTGTCGGCGCCGGCAGCCTGATCGGCATGCTGCCGAACATGGCGGTGAAGCTGGTCTCGGCCGCCCTGTTCGCCTTCGGCGCCGTGGTGCTGCTGCGGGGCGGGGGCGACGACGACCACGACGAGGCCGGCAGGACCGTGACCGGCTTCTGGCCGGTGTACTCCACCGCCTTCACGGCCGTGTTCATCAGCGAGTGGGGCGACCTCACGCAGATCACCACCGCCAACCTGGCCGCCACCAACGGCTGGCTGCCGACCGCGATCGGCTCGGCCGCCGCCTTGATGGCGGTCTCCGCCCTCGCGCTGGTGGTGGGCCGGTTCATCGCCAAGAAGGTCCCGCTGAAGACCATCCAGCGGGTCGGCGGCGTCTGCATGGCGGGCCTGGCCGCCTGGACCCTGGTCGAGGCCTTCACGGGCTGACGGTTCAGCGGGCGCTCACGGGCCCGCGTACGGGCCGCTCACGGGCCGGCGTCCGGGCCGGCGCCACCGGACGCCGTTTCCAGGGCGGGCGTCACCCGGTCGCCCCGGCCCCCTCCGCGGGCCGACCGCCCGTCGCCCTTCCGCGTTTCGTCCGCTTTTTCCGAATGGCGCCATTAAGCACCGTGATGACCCGAGATGTTTGGCGGGCGTACATTCGGTGTATGCGATCGGCAGCGCTGGAGGACGACCTTCGTGCTCCGGCTCCAGGCCCCGGCGGGGACCCGGAGCCGCGATGAAGGACAGTCTCACGCACCGCCTGCGGCGGCTGCCCGGGCGGCGGGCGGCTCCGCCCGGCTCCGGTACCGGCCCCTCCTGGGTGACGCAGGTGACCCAGGGCCACGGGCCGCTGGCGCTGGCGCTGTTCATGATCGGCTCCATCGTCGTCACCGGCTTCATCCTGCCGCCCACCGAGCACCTCGCCTCGCTGATGGTGGTGGTCCCCGCCACCACGGCCGTGCTGGCGGGACCGGGGACGACGACCCTGAGCGCCGCGCTGTCCTGTGTCGCCGCCTTCGTGCTGGACGTGCACGACGACCTGCTCGGCACCTCCATACCTGCCGTGCACCAGCTGGAGATCCTCCTCGTCTCGGCCTTCGTCATCGCCTCCCGCAGCATCCGTGACCGCAGCGTCCGGGAGCTGATGGAGGTGCGGATCGTGTCCGACACCATCCAGCGTGTCCTGCTGCGCCCGTTGCCCCCGCGCATCGGGCCGTTGCTCGTACGGGCGACGTACCACGCCTCCCATCCGTACGCGCAGATCGGCGGGGACCTGTACGCGGTGGCCAGGAGCGCCGCGGGGGTGCGCTTCCTGATCGGGGACGTCAAGGGCAAGGGGCTGCCGGCGGTCGAGGACGCGGAGGCCCTGCTCGGGGCGTTCCGGGGGGCCGCCCGCAAGTTCGGCTCGCTCCCGGAGCTGGTGGCCGACCTGGAGCACGCGGTGCGCGGCCACTTCGAGGAGACCGGGCGGACCGACAGCGACGCCGTGGAACGGTTCATCACCGCGCTGGTCCTGGAGGTCCCCGACGACTGCGCCGAGATCCACATGGTCAACTGCGGACACCCCCCGCCCTACATGGCGCAGCGTTCCGACACCCTGCTGCTGTCGCCGGCCGTGCCCGCTCCCCCGCTCGGCCTGGGCAGCCTGAACGCCGACGACTACGTCGTCGACACCTTCCCCTTCGGCCACGAGGCGACGCTGCTGCTCTACACCGACGGGGCCATCGAGGCCCGCAACGACGCCGGGCAGTTCTACGACCTGGGGGCGCACGTGGCCGCCTGGCCGGGCTCCCGCCCGGAGGAGCTGCTCCAGCACGTGCTCGACGGGCTCTCCCTGCACGTGGGCGGCGGCGCCGTCAAGCTCGACGACGACATCGCCATGATCGCGGTGCGGTACGGCGACGGGTTCCCCTCGCCCTCCCCCGCACCGTCCGACGAGCGGCTCCTCACCTCGTGACGCGGACCCGGCCGCGGGCCGTCCCCCGGGGAAAACGCCGGGGTGCGGGGGCTGGTGGGGTGGAGGAGGGTGAGGTGGGAGGTGTGTGCGGATGGCGGGTGGCGGTGACGTGCTCCTGCTCGTCGACGAGGACGGGCGGGTGGTGGAGTGGCGGCCGGGGGCCGAGGAGTTGTTCGGCCTGCCCGCCGAGGGCGCCGTGGGACGTCCCGTCGCCGACCTCGTGCGCGAGCCCGGTTCCGCCCTGGCCCGCGGCGAGCTGCTCGTCCGGCCGCTCCTACGCGGCGCCTCCGTGGTGTGGGAGGTGCGCGCGGGCGGCGGCGACACCCTGGGTGAGCGGGACGCCGCGCTGCTGAAGGTGATGTTCACGCAGGCCCCGGTGGGTCTGCACGTCCTCGACGACCAGCTGCGCCTGGTGCGGATGAACAGCGCGACGCGGGCGCTGCACGACACGCCGCTGAGCCCGGGACGGCCCTTCGGCGAGGTGTTCCAGCTGGACGACCCGGTGACGGAGGAGGAGGTCGCCCGGCGGGTGCTGGAGACGGGGGAACCGGTGCTCAACCGCCTGGTGCGCGGCGCGCTGGGCGAGGGGCGGGCGCACCGGCGCATGTACCTCTCCTCCGTCTTCCGTCTGGAGGGCCCGCACGGCGAGGTGCTGGGACTGGTGGCCGCGGCCTCCGACGTCACCGAGCGGCAGACGAGCCGCCGGCGGATGGCCGTGCTGGACTCGGTGCGCGAACGGGTGGGCCAGCGGCTGGACGTGGTGGCGGTCTGCGAGGAACTGGCGGAGGCGGTGGTCCCGGCGTTCGCCGGCATCGTGGTGGTGGAGGTCGTGGAGGACGTCGTGCGGGGCGAGGTGCCGCCACTGGTCCCCGTCGACCGGGACGTGCCGCTGCGCAGGGCCGCCTACCGCGGCAAGGTGTCGGCGTACCCGGTGGGCGACGTCCGGCACCTGCCGTACGGCACCCCGTTCGCCCGTGTGCTGGCCGATCTGAAGCCGCGGCTCGTCCCGGTGGACGAGGACAGCATGTGGCTGGCGGCGGACCCGGCCCGCGCCGACGCGATCCGCCGGCAGAACGTGCACTCCCTGATCGTGGCGCCGCTGGCGGTGCGCGGTGAGGCGCTGGGCCTGGTCAGCTTCTACCGGCACGACGACGAGGACCTCTTCGACGAGGACGACGTGAGGCTGGCGCTGGACGTGTGCACCCACGCGGCGCTGTGCATCGAGAACGCCCGGCGCTTCACCCGCGAGCGCACCATCGCCGCGACCGTGCAGCGCCGGCTGCTGCCGCAGCGGCCGTCGCCGCGGATCGCGCTGGAGACGTCCCACCTCCACCTCCCGGGCGTGGAGGGCGGCGGGGCGTGGTTCGACGTGATCCCCCTGCCCGGCGCACGAACGGCCCTGGTCGCCGGTGACGTCAAGGGGCGGGGCGTCGAGGCCGCCACCACCATGGGGCAGTTGCGGACGGTCATCCACTCCCTCGCCGCGCTCGACCTGCAGCCCGAGGAACTGCTGGCACGGCTGAGCGACACGGCGACCCGGCTCGCGGAGGAACGGGCGGCGCTCCCTGCCGGGGACCCGCTGCACCGCGAGCCGCTGACCGCGGAGTGCGTCATCGCCGTCTACGACCCGCTCGACCTCACCTGCACCATCGCCCTCGCGGGGCACCCGCAGCCGGTCGCCGTCTTCCCCGACGGCGCGATCGAGGCGCTGCCCGTCTCCCCCGGACCGCTGCTGGCCGAGTCGGGCAACGCCCCCTTCACCGCGACCACGGTCACCCTGCCCGACCGCACCACCCTGCTGTTCGGCACCTCCTCGCTGACGGACCTGCTGCACCCGCGCTCCGGGACGCTGCACGGCCTGCTGGAGCGCTACGGCCGGGGTCCGTTGCAGGAGCTCAGCGACGCCTTCGCGTACGCCGTCAACGACGGCAGCCGGCCCGGGGACCTGCTCATGCTGCTCGCCCGCACCCGGGGGTTCCCCGGCGACCGGGTGCTGACCTGCCCGCTGCCGAGCGACACGGAGGCGGCGCCCATCGCACGGTCGATGGCGCGGCGCCGGCTGGCGCAGTGGGGGGTCGACGAGGAGACGGCCTTCACCACGGAGCTGATCGTCAGCGAACTGGTCGGCAACGCGGTGCGGTACGGGGCGCCGCCCCTGCAACTGCGGCTCGTCCTGGACGCCACGCTGACCTGCGAGGTCAGCGACGGGGGCGCGAGCGCGCCCCATCTCAAGCACGCCCGCACCCTGGACGAGAGCGGCCGCGGCCTGTTCATCATCTCCCGCTGCGCGGACCAGTGGGGCACCCGCTACCACGCCGAGGGCAAGACCATCTGGGCCGAGCAGACGCTGCGGACCCCGGCGCCGGCGCAGGCCGACGGCGGCACCGGGCCCTGACGGCACCGGGCCCTGATCAGCCGGGCGGGCGCGGCGGCGCCGGCCGTGCGGCGAGCGAGCGCAGTGCGAGCGCCGCCGCCACCTCGGCGAGGCCGAGCAGGACGAGCCACAGCCCGATCAGGCGGGCGAGCGCCACCGCCGACTGCACCGGGAAGGCGAGCACGACGACACCGGCGACGACCCCGAGCGCGGCCACGGCGAACGCCATGCCGCGGTGCGCAATGTCCCGCCCCGTGACGGCGACGAACCCGACGAGCAGCCCGGACACCAGCCAGTACGCGCCGAGGACGAGGGAGAGCACGGCCGCGGTCTGCAGCGGGTGCCGCAGGCAGAGCACCCCGGCGAGCACGGCGACGACGGCGACGACGACCGCCGTCACCCTGCTGCCGCCGTCCGGCCGGGAGAACGCCGTGACGAAGCGGAACACCCCCGTGGCCAGCAGGTAGAGGCCGATGACGACCGCCAGCACGTGCAGCGTCTCGTCCGGCCAGACCAGCACGATCACCCCGGCGGCGAGCGTCGCGAGGGCGAAGCCCAGCGACCACCCCCAGGAGCCGCCCAGTTTGCCGAGCACCTCCTCGGGGTCGGCCGGCCCCTGCGTCGGGGCGTGTCCGTACGGTGCGTTCATGGTGTCTCCCGGCGCTGCGCGCGGCGGCGTGCGCCGCCGCGCGACGAGGACGGCTCAGTGCAGGACCTTCTCCTTGAACCGCTGGAACTCCTCCTCCGTCAGGTCGCCCTTCGCCTTCAGCTCCGAGAGCTTGGCGAGCGCGTCGACCCCGCCCGCCGCCGTTCCGGTGCCGCCCGCGGTCTCGCGGACGTAGTCGTCGAAAGCCTTCTGGCGGGCGTGCATCTGCTCCGCCTCGCGCTTGCCCATGCCCGAGCCGCGGAAGAGGAGGTACGCCAGGATGCCGACGAAGGGGAGGACGAGCACGAAGAGCAGCCAGGCCGCCTTGGCCCATCCGTTCATGCTGTCGTCGCGGAAGACGTCCATCACGACGCGGACGATGAGGAAGATCCACAGGACCCACAGGAAGATCCACATCATCGTCCAGAACGCGCCCAGGACCGGGTAGTCGTAGGCGAGGTACATGTGACCGGTCATTTCCGTCTCCTCCTGGCGCCCGCCCCGTACGGTTGCGGGGTGGGCGCGGACCGGGGGCGGATGCCCGCCCGTGTGCTGCTCGGTGAGCCGGGGTCAGCTATCCGACGGCGCCGCCCCGTCGGCCGGCTCCCGCGCCTCGCCCTCCTTGAGGGAGAGGGACAACTGCCCGTCCTTGACGTCGGCGACGACGGTGTCCCCGGCGTTGAGGGTGCCGTCGAGCAGCATGTTGGAGAGCCTGTTGTCGAGTTCGGTCTGGATGGTGCGGCGGAGCGGCCGTGCGCCGAACTCCGGTTGGTAGCCCCGGTCGGCCAGCCACTCCTTGGCCGCCTGCGTCACCTCGAGGCCGACCTGCTGGGCGTGGAGCCTGCGGCGGCTGCGCTCCAGCAGGAGGTCGACGATCTGCACGAGGTCCGGCCGGGTCAGCGCGTGGAAGACGATGATCTCGTCGATGCGGTTGAGGAACTCGGGCCGGAAGTGGGCGTGGAGCTCGGCCATCAGGTCGTCCCTGATGTCGTCGATCGCCCCTTCGTGGTCGAGGATGTGCTTGGAGGCGATGTTGCTGGTCATGATGACCACGGTGTTCCGGAAGTCCACGGTGCGTCCCTGGGCGTCCGTCAGGCGCCCGTCGTCCAGGACCTGCAGCAGCAGGTTGAAGACGTCCGGGTGGGCCTTCTCGACCTCGTCGAACAGCACGACGCTGTACGGCTTGCGGCGGACCGCCTCGGTGAGCTGTCCGGCCTCCTCGTACCCCACGTAGCCGGGCGGGGAGCCGACGAGCCGGGAGACGGTGTGCTTCTCCTGGAACTCGCTCATGTCGAAGCGGATCATGCGCTCGGGGTCGCCGAAGAGCAGTTCGGCGAGGGCCTTGGCGAGTTCCGTCTTGCCGACGCCGGTCGGGCCGAGGAAGAGGAAGCTGCCGGTGGGCCGGTCGGGGTCGCCCATGCCCGCGCGTCCGCGGCGCACGGCCTGGGCGACGGCGTCGACCGCCTCGTCCTGGCCGATCACCCGCTTGTGGAGGGCCTCCTCCAGCTTCATCAGCCGCTCGCGCTCGGTCTCGGTCAGCTGGGAGACCGGGATGCCGGTGCGCGCGGACAGCACCTCGGCGATGTCCTCGGCGGTGACGCCGGGCGTCTGCTCCCGCTGCGCGGCCATCGCGGCGCGTTCGTGCTCCAGGTCCCGGATGCGCTCCTTGAGGCTGCCGGCGCGCTCGAAGTCCTCGGTGCTGACGGCCTCGTCCTTCTCGCGGCGGAGCTTGGTCAGGCGCTCCTCCAGCTCGTCGGACGGGCCCGGGCCGCCGAGGGAGCGCAGGCCCACGCGGGCCCCGGCCTGGTCCATGAGGTCGATCGCCTTGTCGGGCAGGAAACGGTCGCTGATGTAGCGGTCGGACAGGGCGGCCGCGGCGTCCAGCGCCTCGTCGGTGTAACGCACCTGGTGGTGCGCCTCGTAGGCGTCGCGGAGCCCGCGCAGGATCTCGACCGTCTCGTCGACGGAGGGCTCGGGCACCATCACCGGCTGGAAGCGCCGCTCGAGGGCGGCGTCCTTCTCGATGTACTTGCGGTACTCGTCGATGGTGGTGGCGCCGACGACGCTCAGATCACCGCGGGCCAGGGCGGGTTTGAGGATGTTCCCCGCGTCCATGGCACCCTCGCCGCCCGCCCCGGCGCCGACGACGGTGTGGAGTTCGTCGATGAACAGGATGACGCTGCTCTTCGCGGCGGTGACCTCGTCGATCACCTTCTTCAGGCGTTCCTCGAACTCGCCGCGGTACTTGGAGCCGGCCACGAGTCCGGCCAGGTCCAGCCCGACCACCCGGCGATCCCGCAGGGACCTGGGCACCTCCCCGGCCACGATCCGCTGTGCGAGTCCCTCGACGATGGCGGTCTTGCCGACGCCCGGGTCCCCGATGAGCACTGGGTTGTTCTTCGTCCGCCGGGAGAGCACCTCGACGGTCTGCTCGATCTCCTCGCCGCGGCCGACCACCGGGTCCAGCCGTCCGCCGCGCGCCTCCTCGGTGAGGTCGCGGCCGTACTCGTCGAGCGTCGGGGTGTCGGTCGGCGCCGACCGGCTGCCGCCGGCCTTGCCCGCGAGGGCCGTGGGATCGCCGCCCTCGGAGCGCATCTCCAGGCCGGAGTGCGGGTCGTCGGCGAGCGCGGCGAGGATGTGCTCCGGGCCGATGTAGGAGGCGCCGGATGCCTGGGAGCGCGCGTGCGCGGCGAGCAGGGCGCGTTTGACGGCCGGGGTGAGCGCGGGCTCCCCGCTCCCGGTGCCCGAGGGCAGGACCGCGGCCACGTCCTCGGCCAGCCGGTCGGGGTCCACCCCCGCCTGTTCCAGCAACTGCCGGCCCGCGGCCACGCGGGTGGCCGCCCAGAGCAGGTGCTCGGTGTCGAGGTCGGCGCCGTCCGCGGCCGCCCGGCTCGCGGCGGCCGCCAGCAGTTCGTTCGAGGAGTCGCTGAGCAGGCGCCCGATGGGGACGCGCTGGACGGCGGGCGGCGATGCCGCCGGGCTCATCCCGAAGAAGCGGTTGAAGAGGTCGGAGAACGGGTCGCCGGACCCGAAGGGGGAAGTCGTCACCTTGCCCACCCGTCCGGCGGGCACACAACGGCTGAGTGGCGCCCGCCGTAGTCGAATTGCCCGTACCCCACCAGTGTTGGCCCGATCGGACGCACCTGCCACCGCAGTGGCCGCACGGTCACGGAACACGCCCCGGCGGCAGCAGGGTCGGCGCGGGCGGGCCCGGGCGGGGGCGGGGCGCTCAGCCGGTCCGGGCGGTGGGTGTGGTGTCGCGGTGCGCCGGGGGCACCGGCAGCTCGTCCGGCATCTCGCGTGCGGGGTTGCCGGCCCAGTGGGCGCCGTCCGGCATCTCCTCGCCCTTCATCAGGAAGGAGTCGGGCGCGAGGACCGTCCCGTCGCCCATCGTCACGCCGTAGTGGACGAGGGCGCCGA
This sequence comes from Streptomyces sp. NPDC111520, assembly GCF_055635295.1. Classification (NCBI taxonomy): domain Bacteria; kingdom Bacillati; phylum Actinomycetota; class Actinomycetes; order Kitasatosporales; family Streptomycetaceae; genus Streptomyces; species Streptomyces sp. NPDC111520. Next base: position 575,618 of record NZ_JBVKBW010000005.1, read on the forward strand.
CACCGATGGTGCAGCCGGCCCCGAGGGCGGTGTGGTCGGACTTGAAGGTGCCGTCCTCCTGCGAGTGGCACTGGATCCGGCTGCCCTCGTTGAGGACGCACTCGTCCCCGATGCTGACCAGGGAGCGCTCCGGGAAGTAGCAGCCGTCGTCGAAGACGCGCCGTCCCACCCGGACGCCGAGCCAGCGCCAGACGACGCCCTTGAAGGGCGTGCCGTTGAAGACCATGATCGCCTCGCTCACGCTGGTGACCTTCCAGTACCGCTCGTGGCGCCAGAAGGGACGCTCGTAGATCGAGCAGTACAGCGGCCTCAGTCCCCGGAAACCGGTGGCGATGCGTTCGGACAGCACCATGTCGGCGACCGTGAAGGCGAGCGTGAGGAGGTTGGCGAGCGCGATCACCGACACCCCGAGCGCGGCGTACAGGTCCGCGGCCACCGACACCACGAGTGCTACCCAGAAGAAGAACACCCATCGCACGAGCAGATGCAGCGCCATGGTGGCGACGTTGTGCTTGTTCTTGGCCGCCAGTCGGCTCCGGAAGGTCTCGCCGTCCTTGAGGTGGTCGAACTTGCTGTCGCGCAGGACGGACCGCGGGATCTCGAAGCTGGGCGAGCCCAGCAGGCCGACGTCCTGCCGCACCTTCCCGTCCACCGGGACCATGACCTTGGTCGCCAGGAGGCAGTTGTCCCCCGTCCTGCCCTGTGAGGGGTAGGCGACGTAGTTCCCGACGAAGTTGTGCGGCCCGATGGTGACCCGCGAGACGCAGAAGGACGAGCTGGAGAAGTCGGCGTTGATGATCGACAGTCCGTCGGCCACCATCGTCCCCCGGCCGACGGTGCTGAGGAACGGGTTGTCCTGCTTCATGATCGTGCCGAAGTTGGACCCGGTCTGCTCCACCCGCGAGAGCCTGTAGCCCAGGCCGCCGAGGTAGTGGACGATGGCCGAGCTGTCGCCGAACAGGGTCTTGAAGAAGCGCCGGTTGGTGACGAAGCCGATGGTCCGGTGCATCCCGTACCGGAAGCCGAACAGGGGGTAGACCGTGTCCGGTCTGACGGCCCGGTTCAGCACGCGCGGGACCGTCACCGTGAACAGCAGGCCGAGCACCACCGCGCCGAAGAACAGGGCGACCGAGGTGACCAGGGCGTCGGAGTAGAACGCCCAGGTCGTCAGCGCCCTGGGGCCCGGCTCCAGGAGCGAGGCGAACTGCGGCACGGCGGCGAACAGCAGCACCGTGCTGGCGACGGCCAGCGGCACGTAGACCAGGACCGCTCCGAGCAGCTGCGAGAGCGTGTAGCCCGCCCTGCGCGCCGCGCCGCAGCGGGCGGGGCCGACGGCCCGGTAGTCGACGTCGGCCGGCTGGGCCGGGGACCCGTGCCAGTGCTCGCCGTCGGGCACGCGCTGACCGGCGTGGAGCGATGACGCGTGCCCGAGCTGGGTCCCGTCGCCCATGACCGTGTCGATGTCGATCACCGTCACCTCGCCGACGAGGACGTCCCTGCCGAGCGTGACGGGGCCGGTCCGGATCACCCCCGACTCGGCGCGGTAGCAGGAGAAGAACACGTCCTTGCGGATGACCGTGTCGTCGCCGATGGTGAGCAGGTCGGTGCAGACCGGCACGCGCCGTGACAGGACGGTGACCCGCCGCCCGATCCTGGCGCCGAGCGCGCGCAGGTAGAGCGTGTACAGCGGCGATCCGTGGAAGAAGACCAGCGGGTCCGACCTGATGAGCGTCTTGACGCACCAGAAGCGCAGGTAGTCCATGCTCCAGATGCGGATCCGCCGGGGCCGCCACCGGCCGACGAGCACCCACTTGGCGACGATGGGGAGCACGCACACCGCGGCGAAGGTGACGGCGCCGAAGGCGATCGCCCGCAGGTAGGTGTCGACCAGGCCCGAGGCGCCGGCGATCCAGTCCACGCCCTTGGTGAGCACCAGGGCGGCGCCGAAGGAGTACGCCACGAAGAAGGCGAGCTGCAGCACCCCGCAGAGCATGTAGTGCGGGGTGCCGGACGGTGGTCCCGCCGCCGGCCCCGGCGCGGGCGCGGAAGGGGCGGGCGCGGGAGCCGCGGAGAAGGCCGGAGGGGCCTCGTCCAGGGCGGCGGCCAGGCTGCGGACGGTGGGATGGCGGTAGATCTCCTTCATCGACACCGAGGGGGCGTCCGGCCGCTTCCTCAACCGCGCGCAGAAGTGCGCCATCACCAGCGAGTCGGCGCCCAGGTCGTCGAAGAAATGGCTGTCGACGAAGTGGCTGTCGACGCGGACCTGTCCGGCGTGGACGACACCGGCCAGGGTCTCCGCGAGGATCCTCTCCGTGCCGGTCCGGGGACCGGCACGATCACCCCCGGTGGTCGGGGCCTCGTCCTGATCACGCCGACGGACGTCGGCGGGTTTGTCCACCATGTGATCCCCTGAGGGTCCACGACCGTGCGCACCCAGCGGCCCGCTGCCACGAGGTCGTGGGCACGTGTCCGGCCGTACGGGAAGAAGTCGTCTCCTTGCAGTCTCGGACGTCCCGCGCCGGGGCGCCAACCGCCGGGCCCGCGACGGCCGGAGCGGTCACCGTGCGTAGGGTGGCGGCACTCCGGGCCGACCGGCGGTCCGCCCGGGAGGCCGCGCGACAGGCCGCCGCCGCGGGGTCGTGCCACGATGTGCGGGTGGGTGCGTTCTCGTCACTGCAAGCAACGGGGCAGACTCCGCGCCGCCCCGGCGTGACCACTCCGCGCCTGAGTTTCCTGCGCACCGAGACGGCGGGCGCCGGCTTCCTGCTGGCGGCCACGGTCATCGCCCTGGCCTGGGCCAACCTGGCGCCGGAGAACTACGAGTCGGTGTGGCACACCCGTCTGTCGTTCACCCTGGGCTCGCAGGGGGTGTCGCTGGACCTGCGGGAGTGGATCAACAGCGGGCTGATGACGCTGTTCTTCTTCATCGTCGGCCTGGAGGCCCGCCGGGAGTTCGACCTCGGGGAGTTCCGCGAACGGACCCGGATCACCCTGCCGACCACGGCCGGACTGGCCGGGATGCTCGTACCGCTCGGCCTCTACCTCGCCTTCACCCACGGCACGCCCGACGCGCGCGGCTGGGGCACGGTGATCTCCACGGACACCGCCTTCGCCCTCGGGCTGTACGCCCTGCTGGGCCGCAGACTCCCGGCGGCCACGCGGGCGTTCATCCTGACCGCGTCGGTCGTCGACGACTTCATCGCGCTGGCCGTCATCGCGTTCGCCTACACCAGCGGCATCTCCTGGCCCGAACTGCTCGTCGCCATCGGCATCTTCGTCGTCGGGCTCGGCGCGTCCACGTGCATCGTCCGGGCCTGCGGCGAGTTCCGCGGCGCCGCCTACGCGCTGACCGGCGTGGCCGTGTGGTTCGCGCTGCTGGGCTCCGGGGTGGACCCGGTCGTCACCGGGCTGGCGCTCGGTCTCATGGCCTGCGACCATCCGGCGCGCGGCGCCGACCTGCGCCGGGCGAGCACGCTCTACCTGCGCTTCAGGGAGCAGCCGACACCCGCGCTGGAACGCACGGCCCGGCGCGGCCTGGCACTGTCGGTGTCGCTCAACTCGAGGCTGCAGGAGCTGTTCCGCCCCTGGACCAGCTATCTGATCGTCCCCGCCTTCGCCCTGGCCAATGCGGGCATCACCCTCGACGCGCGGCAGTTGACGGCCGCGTTCGCCTCTCCCGTCACCTTGGGCATCGTCGTCGCCTATGTGGTGGGCAAACCCCTCGGCGTCGTGGGCGCCTCGGCGCTGACCACACGGCTCAGCCGCGGCCGGCTGCGCCCGCCGGTCGGCTGGGGCGCGGTGACGGCCGGCGGCACCATCTCCGGCATCGGCTTCACCATCGCGCTGCTCATCGCGGCCCGCGCGTTCCAGGGCGGACGGCTCGCCGAGGCGAAGGTCGGCATCCTCACCGCGGTGCTCCTCTCCTTCCTGCTCACCTGGTGCGTGACGCTCGTGCTGTCCCGGCTGCCCCGGGCGGTGCGGCGGCGGGCGCTGCTCGGCAAGGCGCAGCAACTGGAGGACCTGGCCGTCCCCGTGGACCCGGAGCGCGACCACATCCGCGGCCCGCACGACGCCCTGGTGACCGTCGTCGAGTACGGGGACTTCGAGTGCCCCTACTGCGGCGAGGCGGAGCCCGTCATCCGCGACCTGCTCGCCGACTTCGGCGACGTCCGGTACGTGTGGCGCCACCTGCCGCTCGCCGACGTGCACCCGCACGCCGTCCAGACCGCCCGCGCCGCGGAGGCCGCGGCCGAGCAGGACCGTTTCTGGGAGATGCACGACCAGATCTTCGCCCACCCCCAGGCGCTGGACGTCCGCGGACTGGAGCGGCTGGCCGTGGCGGTGGGGCTCGACATGGACCGCTTCCGGCACGACATGGAGACCCGCTCCGTCGCGGTCCGCGTCGCCGAGGACGCCGAGTCCGCGGACCTGAGCCACGTGTCGGGCACACCGACCTTCTTCATCAACGGCCGCCGCCACTACCGTGCGTACGACATCGAGACCCTCTCCGCGGCGGTCCGCGTCGCCCTGGAACGCGCCAAGGCGGCCCTCCACCACTGACGCCCGCCGAGCGGATGCCTGCCCTCGAACCCCGGACGGCGTCAGTTGATGAGACGGGCGGGCAGGGTGACGGAGTGGAGCACGTACTCAAGGGGGCCGCGCCGGAAGACGCGGGTCCACAGGAGGGCGGCGAGCACGGCCGTCGCCGTGAAGCAGAGCCAGAGCGCGACGGCGCCGGTGTAGGACCGGTCCTGGTCGTCGAGGTCGAACGCGCTGAGGGCCACGATGTGCCCGGCGTACGCGGTCAGCGAGACCGAGCCGACGGCGATGACGGGCGCGGCCAGACACCGCAGGCCCGCCGAGCGGTCGACGAGGGCGAGGCAGCCGGCGAGCACCAGGAGGGCGACGCCGGTGTTGCCCAGGATCGAGAAGGTCGTCTGGCTGTGCGGCGCGGCCACGAGCAGCCAGGCCGGTGTGGCGTACCCGGGGGAGCCGACGGCGTCGGACCACCAGGCGGCCCCGGCCGGACCCCCGTCCGTGGCGGCCCCCACCGCGCCGAGCGCACCCGGCACCAGGTGCAGGGCGAGCCACGACCCGCCGTAGCCGGCCGCGGTGAGGACGCCGCCGTACCCGGCGAGCCTGGCGCGTACGCCGGGGCGGCCGAGGTCGAGCCGGGCGACCGCCATGCCGGCGACGATGAACGGCAGCCAGGTGAGCACCGGGTAGTCGCCGGTGACGAGCAGGTCGAGGAGGCCGTCCCCGCCGCTGACCACGGCCACCGGGTCGTGGTCGGCGAGGACGTCGGCCCATCCCCCGCCGTAGGCCGCCACGCGCAGCGGGTACAGCACCTGCGGCAGCACGAGCGCGGCCACGAGCGCGACGAGCGCCAGGTCGCGTGCGCTCCGCAGCCGTCTCAGCGGGAGCGCGAGAGCGAGGGCCAGGCCGTAGTAGGCGAGGATCACGTTCACCGAGGTGTCGAGGGCCGTGAGCACCCCGCCCAGGGCCACCAGGACGGCGGAGCGGATGAGCACCCGGCCGGCGGCCTGCCGTCCGGCCCGTCCGGTCCGCGGCTCGGGCCGGCCGGTGAGGATGACCAGCGTGAATCCGGCGAGCAGCGCGAACAGCGCCGAGGAGCGGCCGCGGGACATCTCCGCCGCCCAGCCCACGGGCCCGCCGCCGGGAGGATCGGGACCCACGTGCGACGCGTACATGCCGAGCACCGCCAGTCCGCGGGCGAGGTCGAGTCCCACCAGACGGCCCGTGGTCGGGCCCTGCCCCACCGCGCGCGCCGCTTCCCGCGGGGCGCCCGGTGTTACGTTGGTCATTGCTCCAGGGTTGTGCAGACCGCCCGCGGCGCCCCATCCGGCAGTCGTCCGGAACCGCCTCCGCCTCCTGACCCCCGCTCCCCCGTCACCTGGCCGGACGCGGCCCGGGTCCCCGCCGGACCGCCCGCGGCGTGGTAGGAATCGGACAGGGGTCCGGTGGTGAGTGGAGCACGCGTGATCCGGGTATTGGTGGTCGACGACGAGGCCCTGATCCGTACGGGCTTCCAGCGCATCCTCGACGCGGCGGACGACATCGAGGTCGTCGCCGCCGTGCCCGGCGGGCAGGCGATCCGCACCGCGCAGGAGTCCCAGCCCGACGTCGTCCTGCTGGACATCCGGATGCCCGACGTGGACGGGCTGACCGTCCTGGCCGGGCTCCGCCGGCTGCCGCAGCCTCCGGTGGTGGCGATGCTGACGACCTTCGACATGGACGAGTACGTGGCCACCGCGCTCCGCTCGGGCGCGGCCGGCTTCCTGCTGAAGGACACCGACCCCGAGGAACTGCCGTTCCTGGTGCGGACCCTGGCCGACGGCGGCGCGGTGCTGTCGTCCAAGGTCACCCGGACGGTCGTCGACGGGTACCTGGGCGCAGGCCCGCACGAGTCGGCGACCCGCGGCGTGGCCCGGCTGACCGACCGCGAGCGCGCCGTCCTGCTGCTGGTCGCCGAGGGCCTGTCGAACGCGGACATCGCGGGGCGGATGCACCTGGGGACGGGCACCGTGAAGGACCATGTGAGCGCCATCCTGACCAAGCTGCAGGTGGGCAGCCGGGTGCAGGCCGCGCTGCTCGCGGAGCGCGCGGGGCTGCTCAAGCGGCCACAGGACGGTGAGGACGGATGAGGTTCCGGCGTCCGTCGCCTCCGGTGGTGGACCTCGTCGTCGTGGCGGTCGCGCTGTTCGACATCTGGGTGAACGTCGACCCCGCGGAGCCGGAGCGCCTGGGCTGCGCCCTCGGGGGCGCGGTCGCGCTGATGCTGCGCCGGCGCCTGCCGCTGACCACCTTCGTGCTGGCGCTGCCCGCCGTGCTGGTCTCGGACGCGGCCTTCGCCACCCTGGCCGCGCTCTACACGCTCGCCTCGTTCACCCGGCGCCGGTGGCTGCTGGCGGGGTGCGCGCTGGCCTTCACGATCGCGGACATGGCCCCGTGGCCGGCGCCGAAGTTCGACCTGTCCGAGCCCTCGACGCTGATCACGCTGAGCTACACGGCGGCGACGGCCGCCGCCCCGGTCTTCCTGGGCCAGCTGGTCCAGGCCCGGCGGGACCTGTCGCTGCGGCTCGCCGAGATCTCGGAGGCCCGCGACCACGAGCGGCTGCTCACCGCGCAGACCGTGCTGGCCAAGGAGCGCGCCCAGCTCGCGCGGGAGATGCACGACGTGGTGTCCCACCAGGTCAGCCTGATCGCCGTACGGGCCGGGGCGCTGCAGGTCGGCACGCAGGACGCCGAGGTCAAGGAGGCCGCGGCGACCATCAGGCGGCTGAGCGTGCAGACCCTGGACGAGCTGCGGCACATGGTCAGCGTGCTGCGCGCCGCCGGCGGGCGGCCCACCGAGCTCACCCCGCAGCCCTCCCTCGCCGACCTGGAACGGCTGGTGAGCGGCAGCGGCATCGAGGCGGAGCTGCAGCCGGACCTGCCGGACGGGCTGCCGCCGACGGTGCAGCGCGCGGTCTACCGCACCGTCCAGGAGGCGCTGACCAACGTGCGCAAGCACGCGCCCGGGGCCTCGGCGCGGGTCCGGATCCGCCACCAGGGCGGCAAGGTCCGGGTGACGGTCACCAACACCGCCCCCACCCGGCCCGCGCTCCCGCTGCCCAGCGCCCACTACGGGCTCGTCGGCCTGCGGCAGCGCGCCGCGCTGCTCGGCGGCACCGTCACCTCGGGTCCCACGGCGGACGGCGGCTACGAGCTGAGGCTGGAACTGCCCGCCGCGGGCAGCTGAAGCGGCGTCGTGCGGGCGCGGGACGCGGCCCGCGCCCGGCGTGCGATCAGCTTCCCGAGCTCCCACAGGAGCAGCAGGACGACGGCGGACAGCAGGGCCCAGCCGAACTGCCGCAGGTCGATCTCGGTGGTGCCCAGGATCCGCCGGAAGCCGTCCACCTGGGTGACCAGCACGGCGAGGACGAACTCCGACAGCGCCGCCCAGTTCATCTGCTTGCTGTCGAAGGTGGTCGTGGTGAGGACGGACGCCGTCTCGCTGCGGCACTCGAACGCGGCCACGACCAGGCAGAGCGCGAAGGCGGTGAAGGCCATCGAGTTGCCCACGGCGGCGCTGTGGAAGTGGCTCTCCCCCACCTTGATCAGCGCCAGCAGGACGACGGTGATCGCCAGCCCGCTCAGCCCCACCGTGACCAGCACGGGCCCGGTCAGCACGGACTGCCCGCGGGGCCGGGGCGTGCGGCGCATCAGTCCGGGGCTCTCCCGGTCGAACCCGAGGGCGAAGCCGAAGGGTGCGTTGACGACGAAGTGCACCCACAGCACCTGGGCCGGGGTGAAGGGCTCGCCGGCGGCGATGTTGAACAGGGTGGCGCCGAGGAAGGTCAGCACGAAGGCGACCAGCAGCAGGAGGACGAAGCGGATGTACTTGGTGAGGTTGTCGTAGAGCTTCCGGCCCTCCTCCACCGCGTGGATGATCGTGGCGAAGTTGTCGTCGGAGAGGATCATGCGGCCGGCGTTCTTGGCGACGTCGGTGCCGCTGCCCATCGCGATGCCGATGTCCGCGGCCTTGATGGCGGGGGCGTCGTTGACGCCGTCGCCGGTCATCGCCACCACCTCGCCCTTCTTCTTCAGGGTGTCCGCGAGCAGCACCTTGTGCTCGGGCGCGACCCGTCCGACCACGCCGATGCCGTCGATCCGGGCGAGCCGCTCCTCCTCCGGCAGCGCTGCGAAGTCGGCGCCGAGCACCGCCTCGCCGGGGATGCCGAGCTGCCGGGCGATGGCCGCGCCGGTGGTGACGTCGTCGCCGGTGACCATGCGGACCCTGATGTGGGCGGCCTGGGCGTCGGCCACGGCGTCGCGGGACTCGTCACGGGGCGGGTCGATCATGCCGACGAGGCTGGTCATCCGCAGGTCGGTGACGAGGGCGAGGAGATCGCCCGCGGGGTCGAACGCGGCGGGATCCAGGTCGCGCGTGGCGGCGGCCATGACGCGGCGTCCCTCGCCGCCCATCCGTTCGACGGCACCATGGGCGCGCCGGTTGAGCTCGTCGTCCCAGGGGACGATCGTTCCGGCGGACAGGGCGGTCGCGGCGCGCGCCATCACCGCGGGCGCCGCACCCTTGACGAAGCACCGCACCATGGGGCGGCCCGAGGCGTCGGTGGCGGAGTGGAAGGTGGCCATCAGCTTGTAGTCGGGGTCGAAGGGCAGGGTGGCCAGCCGCGGCAGCCGTTCCCGCGTCGCCTCGACGTCCAGCCCGGCCTTGTGGCCGAGGACGAGCAGTGCGCCCTCGGTGGGGTCGCCGACCACCGTTCCGTCCACCAGCTTCGCGTCACTGGCCACCACGTACGGCAGGATCGCGTCCTCGATGCCCGCGGAGGAGCCCGCGGCGTGGTGGATCCGGCCCGCCAGGCCGTAGCCGGTGCCGGAGACGGTGTAGCGGTCGGTGGGGCTGATCACCTCGACGGCCGTCATCTGGTTCATCGTCAGGGTGCCGGTCTTGTCGGAATTGATGGCCGAGGTGAAGCCCAGGGTCTCGACCGAGGGCAGTTCCTTCACGATCGCGTTGCGCCGGGCCAGGTTGAGGCTGCCGACCGAGAGGATCACCTGGGTCACCGTGGGCAGTGCCTCGGGGATGGCGGCGATGGCCAGGGACACGGCGCTGACGAAGAGCGCGTCCCACTCCTGGCCGCGGGCCCGGCCGAGGGCGAACATCACGATCATCGTCAGGCCCGCGGCCGCGGCGATCCACAGGGTGAGGTCGTCCAGCTCCTTGGTCAGCGGCGACTGCTCCTTGGCGGTGGCCGACAGCATCCCGGAGATCTTGCCCAGCTCCGTGCCGGCGCCCGTGCCGGTGACGACCATGACGCCGCTCCCGTGCGTGACGGGGGTGTTCATGAAGGCCATGTTGGTCTGGTCGCCGGGCCCGACGGGGGCGGCGCCGGCGGGCAGGGTGCCGGCGTCCTTGGCGGCGGGGACGCTCTCGCCGGTCAGCGCGGACTCGTCGATCTGGAGGGCGTTGGCCCGGACGATCCGCCCGTCGGCCGGGACCTGGTCGCCCGCGGCGAGGAGCACGACGTCGCCCACGACGACGCCCTCGGCCGGGACCTGCGACTCGGTGCCGTCGCGCCGTACCCGGGCGGTCGCCTTCATCATCGACTTGAGGGCGTTCATGGCGCTCTCGGCCTTGCCCTCCTGGCGCAGCCCGACGACGGCGTTGAGCAGGGTGAGCAGGACGAGGAGGATGCCGGTGCTCCACTGTGCGATCAGGAAGGAGACGACGGCCGCGGCGACCAGGATGATCTGCATGTAGCTGCGGTACTGGTCGAGGAAGCGCCGCCAGGCGGGCGGCGGCTTCTCCTCGGGCAGCGCGTTCGGGCCGTGGACGGCGAGCAGTTCGGTCACCCGTGCCGCCGGCAGGCCGGCGGCCGGGTCGACCCCGAACGCCATGGCGACGTCCTGCGGGGACCGCGCGTACCAGCCTTCGCTGGACGCGGGCCGTTCCCCCTCCGGGGTGGGCTGCACCGTCATCTTCATGCCTCCGATCCGGTCACGGCGTCCGGCCGTCGCCGTCCGGCGGCCCCCGGGTCAGGGGCGCCGCGCGTCCTTCGTCCGCCGCCGGGCCGCGTACGGGTCGGCCGCCGCCCCTTCGGGGGCCTCGGCCTCCAACTCCCGCCGGACGGTGAGCAGGTCGCGCCGCGCCTCGTCACCGAGCGTGGGGTACTGGGGGTCGATCTCCATCAGCGTGTGGACGAGCACCGCCGCCGCGCAGATCCGCGCGAACCACTTCCGGTCCGCCGGGACGACGTACCAGGGGGCGTGCTTGGTGCTGGTGGCCGACAGCATCTCGGAGAACGCCTCCTGGTACTCGTCCCAGTGGCGGCGCTCACGCACGTCGGCGGCGGAGAACTTCCAGTTCTTCTCGGGGAGGTCGATCCGCTTCAGGAAGCGGGTGCGCTGCTCCTCCTTGGAGAGGTTGAGGAAGACCTTCACGACCTTGAAGCCGTTGTCGGTCAGGTAGCGCTCCCAGTCGTTGATCTCCCGGTAGCGGCGCTCCCAGATGCCGGCCCCCTTGGGCCGCTCCGGCAGCTTCTGCCGCCGGAGCACCTCGGGGTGCACCCGGACGACGAGGACCTCCTCGTAGTGGGAGCGGTTGAAGATGGCGATCTCGCCCCGCTCGGGCAACCGCTGCGCGTAGCGCCACAGGTAGTCGTGGTCGAGCTCCTCCGAGGACGGCACCTTGAAGCTGCTGACCCGCACTCCCTGCGGGTTCACCCCGCTCATGACGTGGCGGATGGTGCCGTCCTTGCCGCCCGCGTCGAGTGCCTGGAGGCAGAGCAGCACCCCGTAGGTGTCCTGGGCGGCCAGCCGTGCCTGGTACTCGGCCAGCAGCGACACGCCGGTGCTCAGCAGGCCGGCGCCGTCCCGCTTCCTGAGGCTGCCCTTGTACCGGGGGTCGAAGTCCCTGGCCAGGTCCACGGTGGACCCCGGCTCGACACGCAGCGGCTCGATGAACTTCGCTATGCGCTTGGTCCGGGTGTCCGCCATCGCCGTCCGGCCTTTCTGGGAGCGGGGGGTACCCGCCACGTTCCGCCGCCCCGGACGGTGCGTCAAACGGACCGGGACCGTTCGCCTGAACGGGTGCGCCGGCGGGGTCCTCAGACCCGTGGCGGTGGGAGGGCCTGCTCGGTCCAGATGGTCTTGCCGTCCTCCGCGTACCGCGTGCCCCACATGTCGGCGAGCTGGGCGATGATGAACAGCCCGCGGCCGCCCTCGTCCACGGTGCGCGCGTGCAGCAGGTGCGGGGCGGCGGGGCTGGCGTCCTGCACCTCGCAGGTCAGCATGCGGTCGTTGATGACGCGCAGCCGCATCGGTGGACTGCCGTAGCGGAGGGCGTTGGTGACCAGTTCGCTGACGATCAGCTCGGTGTTGAAGGCGGTGTCCTCGTCCGCCCCCCACACGGCGAGCCGGTCGCGGACGAGCCTGCGCGCGGTGGCGACCGCCGTGAGGCCGTCGCCGAGCGGCCAGGCGGCGACGCGGTCCGGCGGGAAGGGGTGGGTGCGGGCCAGCAGGAGCATGGGCACGCCCCGGTCGATGCCGACGGGGAGGGTGTACATGATCTCGTCGCAGAGTTCCTGGAGCGGGCGTCCCCGCCCCGGCGGGACGCCCTTGAGAGGGGTGGAACCGCCGGCCAGGTGCAGGGACAGCACCGGGGAGCTGGTGAAGGCCAGGACGCTGCCCTCGGGGATGTCCAGTTCCGCGGCGGCGAACGGCGCGCCGCCGACGGTGCCCAGCCGCGGTCCGTCCGGGATCTCCGCGATCCGCGCGCTGCCGTCCGGCCGTACGATCACCGGGGCCAGGTGCCCGGCGCGGGCCATGGTGCACCGGCGGGTCAGCGGGTCGTACACGGCGTACACGCAGGCCGCGGTGAGCGCCTCCCGGTGCAGCGGGTCGGCCGCCGGCAGGGTGGCGCGCTCGGCGGCGAGGTGGGTCGTGATGTCGTTGAGCCGGGCCAGCAGTTCGTCGGGCCCCAGGTCGAACGCGCTCAGCGAGCGGATCACGGTGCGCAACTGGCCCATGCCGGCGGTGGCGTGGATGCCCTGCCCGGCGACGTCCCCGACGACCAGCGCGGTGCGGGCGCTGGACAGCGGGATGGTGTCGTACCAGGACCCGGCGGCGCTCTCCCGCGCCGTCGACAGGTAGGCGGTCTCCAGCGCGGTGTGCGACACCGAGCGCCGGGGCAGCAGTTGGCGCTGCACCGTCGCCGCGACGGTGTGCTCCCGGGTGTAGCGGCGGGCGTTGTCGACGCACAGGGCGGTGTGGTCGGCCAGTTGCAGGGCGATCTCGACGTCGTCCTCCGTGAAGGGCTCCAGCCGCTCGGTGCGGTAGAGGCTGATCAGCCCGAGCACGGTGCCGCGCAGCGTCAGCGGCACCGTGAGCAGCGTCCGCGCCCCCGAGGCGCGGATCGCCTCGGCGCGGGCGGGGTCGGTGGCCAGCCACGGCAGTCCGGTGTGCAGCCGCAGCACCCGGGGCCGCAGGTCGGACAGCGCCTGGGTGTACGGGGTCGGGTCGGGCAGGCTCCGCACGTCTCCGACCGGGTACGCCTGGGGCTGCCCCGCCCCCGCGCTGCTGCCGAACGCGGCCCGCCGCAGCGGGGTCCCCCGGGGCAGCGGCGACAGCGGCGGGTCGTCACCGCGCACCACGTCGTCGACGACCTCCACCACCACGATGTCGGCGAAGGCCGGCACCAGGGCGCCGACGAGCTCCTCGCAGGTCACCACCACGTCCAGGGTGCGGCCCACCCGGTCGCGCACCCTGTTCAGCACGCGCAGCCGGGCCCGGCCCTTCTCCCGTTCGGTCACGTCGACGACGGCGAGCGCGACGCCGAGGACCGTCCCGTCCGGGTCCTCCAGACGGAAGACGGACACCGAGTAGGAGTGCTCCGCGCCGTTCCCGGTGACCGCGCGTGTCCTGACGACGTCCTCGATCAGGGGCACTCCCGTCTCCAGCACGCGGCGGACGCGTATCTCCACGTCGTCGGGCGAGACGACGGGATAGGCGTCGCGGAAATAGCGCCCGAGGAGGTCCTCCGGCCGCACCCCGCGCATGGCCGGAGTGCCCATGTTGACGCGGACGACACGCAGGTCCGGGTCGAGGACGTGCAGCCCCACCGGCGACTGGGTGAACAGGGCGCGCAGGATCGCCGCCTCCGCTTCGCCCATGGGGGCGGGTGGGCCGCCGTGCGCCACTGAAACCACCTCCGTCGGCGTGCGCCCGGAGGGGCACCGGACGGACGCCGCCTACGGTCGTCCTCCCAGCTTCGGTGGGAACCACCCGAACCGGCGACCCGGGCGGCCCGGACGCCTGACACGGGCCTCAGGGCTCGGACAGCGGCTGCTCGGCCCAGATGGTCTTCCCGCCCGCGGTGTAGCGGCTGCCCCAGCGGCTGGAGAGCTGGGCGACGAGGAACAGCCCGCGGCCGCCCTCGTCGGACAGCCGGGCGCGGCGCAGCCGGGGCTGGGTCTGGCTCGGGTCGGAGACCTCGCAGACCAGGGTGTCGTCGCGGATCAGGCGCAGGCCGACCGGGGCGCCGCCGTAGCGGATCGCGTTGGTGACCAGCTCGCTGGTGATGAGTTCGGTCGTGAACGACAGGTGCTTGAGGTCCCAGATCTGCAGCTGGCTCTCCACCGCGGTCCTGGCTCGCACCACGACGGCGGGATCGGCGGGGAACTCCCAGGTGGCGACGGACCCCGGCGGCAGCGGGCGCATACGGGCCACCAGCAGCGTGACGTCGTCGCCGGGCGGCTCGGCGAGGAGTTCCTCCAGGATCGCGCGGCCGGTGCGGGTGGGGGTGCGCGTCCCGGTGGGGTCCGCCGCCAGCACCGAGCACAGCCGCCCCAGCCGTTCCCGCGCGGAGCCGTCGGGGTGCGAGATGAGCGGTTCGTTGAAGAACGCGAGCACGCTCGCCGGGGGCACCGCGAAGCCGACCGGCTCGAAGGGCAGGCTGTCCACGCCCAGCGCGGGCCCGGGCTTGAGCCCGATCACCTGGGCGGGGGCGCCGGGCGCGGCGTACACCGGCGGGGGGTGCCCGGCGCTCGCCATCTCGCAGCGGCCCTCGACGGGGTCGTAGACGCAGTACAGGCAGGTGGCGCCGACCGCGCCGCCGCGCGCGGAGCCGTCCTCCTCCTCGCCGTGCGGCGGGGCGACGTCGCCGAGCCTGACGACGAGGTCGTCCATGTGGGCCAGGAGCTCGCCGGGCGGCAGATCGAGGTCGGCCAGGGTCTGCACCGCCGTGCGCAGCCTCCCCATGGTGGCCGCGGCGTTCAGGCCGTGGCCGGTGACGTCACCGCTGACCAGCGCCAGCCGGCTGGAGGACAGCGGGATCACGTCGAACCAGGCGCCGCCGACCGCCTCGGTCGTGCCCGCCGGCACGTAGCTGCCCGCGGTCAGCACCCCGCTGGTCTCGGTGATCGACGGCGGGAGCAGGCTGCGCTGCAGCGCCTCCACGGTGCGGTGCTCCCGCGTGTAGCGGCGGGCGTTGTCCAGGCCCAGGGAGGCCCGTGAGGCCAGCTCCTCGGCGAGTCCGGCGTCACCCGTGCCGTACGGCGGGAGGTCGGCGGTCCGCCACATCATCAGGACGCCGAGCACCAGGCCGCGGGCGATCAGCGGCACGCTGAGGAAGGACGCCGCCGCGTCGGGCAGCAGCAGCCGGCTGCGTTCCAGGTCCCCGGCCAGGCCCTCGCGCCAGGAGGTCAGGTCCGACCTGAAGACGGCGGCGCCCCGGCGCAGGTGGTCGCTCTCCAGGCTGCGCAGCCGGAAACCGGCGCCCCGGGGGTGGATCTCGGCGGGCCACGAGCCGTCGGTGGAGGCCACCGCGACCCTGCGGAAGGGGGCGCCGAGCCGGAACTCGCCGGGCTCCTGGCCGATCAGCACGGTGTGGGTCAGGTCCACCGCGGCCAGGTCGGCGAAGCGGTGGGAGACCAGCACGTCCACGAGCTCCTGCGCGACCCTGGCGACGTCCAGACTGCGGCCGATGCGCTCCGCGGCGGCGTGCATCAACTCCATGCGCTGGCGGGCGGCCTGCTCCTGGGTGACGTCGGTGAAGATGACGGCGACCCCGACGGGCCGGTCGTTCGCGCCGTGCAGCCGGAAGGCGGAGAAGGACGCCACCCGCTTCACGTCGGGCGCCTCCTGGCGCCGGGCGCTGTGCACCCAGTCCACGAGCGGCTCCCCGGTCTCGGCGACGTGCCGGAGCTGTTCCCGGAGTGCGGCCGCGTCCTTGGGGATCAGCACGTCCTCGATGCGCCAATCCACGGGATCGATGGGTGGGCCGGCTCGAGAGGGCAGGTCGATGCCGGGGACGAGGTTGAAGCGGGTGGTCTCCAGCGTCAGGTCGTGGATCGCGAGGCCCACGTGCCGCTGCAGGAAGAGGGCCCTGATCAAGGCCTCGTCCTCCTTGCGGCGTTCGGCCACCGCGCGGCGCGTGGCGGTCACCAGCAGGCCCCCGGCCGGGCCGCCGCCCGCGGCCGTCGCCTGCACCCGCAGCCGCACGGGGACCGCCGTGCCGTCGCCGTGCCGCAGCTCGGCGTCGCACTCCGTCTCGGCGACGCCCGTGGCAGGAACGTGCCGGGCCCACGCCTCGGGCGTCACCAGGAGTGCGGCCACCGGGCGCCCGCACACCGTGTCGGGGGACCGTCCGGTCAGCCCGCGCACCGACCCGGTGCACATGAGGACGTCACCGTGCCCGTCGACGACGAACAGGGCGCAGCTGCCGTCGTGCGGCGAGCCGCGGTGGTCCAGGTCGGTGTGTGCAGTCACCCGGTCGTCCGATGTCATGGGGCCCCCTCCCATTCAACCCCCCGGTGGGCCCGCGCGCGCATCGTCACGACGGGGGTGCGCCGGGGTCCGGATCTCCCCGCCGCCGCGTTTTCCGGCGCATTGGGTGCCGGATGCGCCGGGGGCCGTCAACTCCCGGCGGCTCGTGACCCGTACCGGGGGGCGCGTGGTCGCACGCCAGGGTGCTCCCTGCGCACTTCTGTGTGCAGAGCGCTTACGGAGGCCTACTGTGCGCACATGCCAGCAACCCCGCTAGAACGCGCCGAGCATTTCGTGTGGTTGACCGCACGCGTGCTCGAGCAGCGCAGGTTCGCGTACCACTTCCGGAACGGCCCGGCGGACGCGGTGGAGACCGCGCTGTCCGCGTACCGCAACGCCGACGACGGCTACGGCCACGCCCTCGACCCCGATCTGCGCGGGACGGTCAGCCAGCCCCTGCACGTGGCCCACGCGCTGCGCGTGCTCGACGAGATCGGCAGGTGCGCCGGTCAGCGCGCCGAGCGGATCTGCCGCTACGTGACGGCCGTCTCGACCCCGGAGGGAGCCCTGCCCGCGCTCCACACCTCGCTGCGCGGCTTCCCGGTCGCCCCCTGGCTGCCGGTGGTGGACAGCCCGCCCGGCGACCTGCTGGCCACCGGGCCCGTGGTGGGCGCCCTGCACCGCAACGAGGTGTGGCACGCCTGGCTGTTCCGGGCCACGGACTTCTGCTGGGCGGCGATCGAGACGCTCGACAAGACGCATCCCGGCGAGGCCGTGGCCGCGATGGCGTTCCTGGACCACGCGCCCGACCGCGCGCGGGCCCGGGAGGCCGCGGCACGGCTGGGGCGGATCGTGCGCGAGCAGCGGCTCGTCGTGCTGGACCCCGGACGGTACGGGGAGCGGACGCCGCCGTCCGAGTCCCCCGACGGCGAGCACCGCTTCGCGTACGACTACGCGCGCACCCCGGACTCCCCGGCGCGAGAGTGGTTCACGGACGCCGAGATGGACCGCGCGCTGGACTTCCTGGCGGACACGCAGCGGGACGACGGCGGCTGGCCCGCCCGCCGGCCCGCGTGGGCCCCCGGGACGCTGCTCGAGTGGCGGCCCCTCGTCACCCTCGACGCGCTGCTCACCCTGCGGGCGTACGGGCGCCTGGCCTGAGGTCGCTCACCCGGCGGCGTCGCGCAGCAGCAGCGCGGCCAGCGCCAGGGCCGTACCGTGCGGCGCGGCGAGGTCGAGCCCGGTGAGTTCGCAGATCCGGGCGAGCCGGTTGTCGACGGTGTTGGGGTGCAGCCCCAACTGCCTGGCAGTGCTGCGGCGTTCCTGTCGGCTGCCGAGGTAGGTCCGCAGCGTCTCGACCAGGTCCTGGCGGTCCGCAATCGGGTCGAGCAGGGCGGCTATGCGCCCGCTGCTCTCGTCGCGCCGGGAGAGGTGGTACTCCAGCAGCACGTCGTCGAGCCGGTGCAGCGCCGGCGGCAGCCCGCCCGCGCGGGCCACCCGCAGCACCTCCGAGGCCGTGCGGGCCGCGCCGGGGATGTCCGCCGGCCGGTCGGCCGTCACGGCGGCCAGCCGTACGTCCGGGGAGCAGGCGCGGCGCAACGGGGCGAGCAGCGCTTCGTCGCCGCCCGGCGGCGCCCGGTGGCCGGGGACGACGGCGTGGCCGCCGGTATCGTCGAGCAGGGCCGGGACCTCGGTGCCGAAGGCGCGGTCGAGCGCGGCCTGGGCGCGGCGGGGCCTGCGGTGCGCGGCGCCCGGGGGACGGCCGGCGCTGTCCTCGGGCGGGAAGTGGAGGGCCAGCACCAGGGCGCCGTCCGCCAGGCCCAGCCGCCCGGCGGGGAACCGTTCCGGCGGCAGGGTGCCGTCGAGCAGCGCCCGCACCAGGGCGCGGCGTTCCTCACGGCGTTCGGCGGCGAGCGTGCTCTGCTCGTCCAGGTACGTCTCGGAGACGGCGCCGACGATGCCCTCCTGGAGGCCGATGAGGAGGTCGGCGAGTTCGGCGAGCGCGGCCTCCTCGCCCGGCCGGGCCACCTCGCGCAGCGCCCGCCACAGCACCGCGGTGCCGCGCAGGTGGCTGCGCAGCACCAGGTGCAGGGGCAGCCCCTCCTCGGCGCGCTGCGCGGCGCGTTCCCTGAAGCGGTCGAAGTCGCCCCGCTCCGGCCGTTCCGCGGGGGTGCCGTGGACGACCCGGCGCAGGAAGAGCCGCAGGCCGTGGCGTGCGGTGGCGGCGAGTTCCCCGTCCTTGACGTCGGCCGGCAGCTCGGCGTAGCCGGGGAGGTCGGCGAAGGCACGCGTCGTCATGGAGCGGGCGATCTCGTTCACCTTGTGCTCGCAGCGCGCCGCCAGGGCCCGGGCCGCGTCGGAGAGGACCGGCAGGGCGTCGGCCGCCATCGTCCCACCCCCACTTGCCGCATGTGTTGTGACGGGTCACATTAACCCGTCACCCGGTGACGGTCCGCAGCGCTCCGGTCACCACGACGGCCACGGCGACGACCACCAGGAACGGGGCGCGCAGCAGCAGGGCGACGCCCGCCGCGGCCAGGCCCGCGGCGCGCGCGTCGAGCACCAGGGCGCGGCCGTCCCCGAAGGTCTGCAGTGCGGTGAGGGCGGCCAGCAGGGCGATGGGCAGCAGCGCCGCCAGCCTGCGTACGACGGGACGCTCCAGGAAGCCGGCGGGGACGGACAGGCCCAGCAGCTTGACGGCGTAGCAGCCCAGGGCCGTGACGCCGACGGCGATCCACGTGCTCAACGGTCGGCCTCCTTGCGGCGGGTCACGGCCAGGACGAGGGGCGCGGCCAGGGCGGCGACCAGGACGGGCACCCCCGCGGGCAGCAGGGGCAGGCACAGCAGGGCGAGCGGCACGGCGAGCGCCGCCGTGGCCCGCTCGCGGCGGCCGCGCAGCATCGGCGCGAGCAGCGCGAGGAAGACCGCGGGTCCGGCCGCGTCCAGCCCCCAGTCCGCCGGGTCGCCCAGAGCGGCGGCGCCCAGCGCGCCCAGGAACGTGGTCAGGTTCCACAGCACGTAGAGGCTGGCGCCGGTGACCGTGAAGCCCAGGCGGGCGCTCGCCCGGTCGGGCTGCGCCAGGGCGACGGCGGAGGTCTCGTCGATCACCCATTGCGCCGCCAGGGGCCGCACGGCGCGCGGCAGGCGCAGCAGCCCGGACAGCCGCAGCCCGTAGAAGGCGTTGCGCACCCCCAGGAAGAACGCACCGGCCGCGGCCGCCAGGGGGCTGCCGCCCGCGCCCAGGGCGCCCACGAGCGCGAACTGGGAGGCGCCGGTGAACACCAGCAGGCTGAGCGCGCAGGTCTGCAGAAGGCTCAGCCCGGCCCCGGCCGAGGTCACCCCGAAGGCGAAGCCGGACAGGCCGACGGCCACGCCCACGCCCAGGGCGTCGCGGACCACCGCGGAACGCGGTCTGGCGGAGGACGGTGGAGGCTGCTGCCGGTGCTCTCCGGCTTCCAGGGGTGCTGCGGTCACCCGTCCGACGCTAGGCCGCGCCCTCGGCGCCGTCTTGTACGTTCTTGCGCTCCCGCTGGTACGCGCCCGGCGGCACCCCCACGATCCGCGTGAAGTGGCGGTTCAGATGGGGCTGGTCGGTGAAGCCCACGGCCACCGCGGCCTCGGCCGGAGCCGTCCCGTCGTCCAGCAGACGCCGGGCGCGGCGCACCCGGGCGTCGGTGAGCCAGGCGTGCGGCGGCATGCCGTACAGGTCGCGGAAGCCGCGCAGCAGCGCGAAGGGGCTGGTGCCGAGCCCGGCCGCGAGCTCGGCCAGCGGCGGTGGGTCGGTGAGGCGCGCCTCCAGGATCTGCCGGGCGCGCTCGGCGTTGCGGGCGCCCGCGGTGAGCGGGACGCGCTCCGGCAGCGCTCCCCCGTGGCCGCGCAGCAGCCGCGCGATGGCGAGCCGCATCATGGTGTCGGCGGCGAGCGCGTTGCCCTGGTCGGTGGCCCGCAGCACCTGGGTGACCAGGTGCACGGCGTACGGGTCCTCGGCGACGGCCACGGCGAAGCCCGCCGTCCCGCGGACCGCCGTCGTCTCCGCCGCGACGGAGGCCACGACGTCCGCCCCCGGGTAGAGCACGCTGTACGTCCACCCCTCGGGCACCCCGGCGTGCCCGGTGTGCGCGGTGTCGGGGTTGATCAGCGCCACCGCCCCCGGTCCCGCCCGCTCGATCCTGCCGTGGTGGTGGAAGGCCTCGACGCCCCTGGTGATGCCGGCGATCACAAAGGACTCGTGCGTGTGCCGGACGAAGGTCTTGCGCACGTAGCGCGCCCGCAGGAGGTCGACGTCCGGCAACCCCGGATGCCTCCAGAACCGCGCCCGCTCGTCCGACCCCATCGCACCATTCTGCGCCGTCCCCCGCCCGTCCCCTCCGGTCCCGCCCGGAAAGCCGGTGCCGGCACGGAGTGGGGGCGGTTTGTCAGTGCGGCGAGGCAGGATGGATGGCATGTCGCGACGGAGCACCGGAGGCACCCCGCAGGAGCAGGATCCCGCGGGGGCCCTCGACGCGTTCGCCCCCGCCACGCGTGCGTGGTTCACGGGGGCCTTCAACGCGCCCACCGCCGCCCAGGCGGGGGCGTGGCGGGCGATCGCCGGCGGGTCGGACGTGCTCGTGGTGGCCCCCACCGGCTCCGGGAAGACGCTCGCGGCGTTCCTCGCCGCCCTGGACCGGCTGGCGTCGACGCCACCGCCCGCCGAGGCCAAGCGCCGCTGCCGCGTGCTGTACGTGTCGCCGCTGAAGGCCCTCGCCGTCGACGTGGAGCGGAACCTGCGCAGCCCGCTGACGGGTCTGCGACACGAGTCCGTACGGCTGGGGCTGCCGGAGCCGGAGGTGCGGGTGGGGATCCGCTCGGGCGACACCCCGGCCGCCGAGCGGCGCGCGCTCGCGACCCGCCCGCCGGACATCCTGATCACGACCCCCGAGTCGCTGTTCCTGATGCTGACCTCCTCGACGAGGGAGTCGTTGCGCGGCGTCGAGACCGTGATCCTGGACGAGGTGCACGCCGTCGCCGGGACGAAGCGGGGCGCGCATCTGGCGCTGTCGCTGGAGCGGCTGGACGAGTTGCTGGAGCGCCCCGCGCGGCGGATCGGCCTGTCGGCGACGGTCCGCCCGGTGGACGAGGTGGCGCGCTTCCTGTCGCCGCAGCGCAAGGTGACGGTCGTCCAGCCGCCGTCGCAGAAGGAGTTCGACCTGTCGGTGGTCGTCCCCGTCGAGGACCTGGGCGAGCTCGGCGGCTCGCCTGCCACCGAGGGCGACGACCCGCGGCCGTCGATCTGGCCGCACGTCGAGGAACGCATCGCCGACCTGGTGCAGGACCACCGCTCCACCATCGTCTTCGCCAACTCGCGCCGCCTGGCCGAGCGGTTGTGCAACCGGCTCAACGAGATCGCGTACGCGCGGGCCACCGGCGAGCCCCTGCCCGAGGGGGCGCCGCCCGCGGAGATCATGGCGCAGTCCGGTGCGGCGCAGGGGGCGCCGCCGGTGCTGGCCAGGGCGCACCACGGCTCGGTCTCCAAGGAGCAGCGCGCCCTGGTCGAGGAGGACCTCAAGGCCGGGCGGCTGCCGGCCGTCGTCGCCACGTCCAGCCTGGAGCTGGGCATCGACATGGGTGCGGTCGACCTGGTCGTGCAGGTGGAGTCGCCGCCGTCGGTGGCGTCCGGGCTGCAGCGGGTGGGCCGGGCCGGGCATCAGGTGGGGGCGGTCTCGACGGGCGTGGTCTTCCCCAAGTACCGCGGCGACCTGGTGCAGTCGGCTGTCGTCACGGAGCGGATGCGGGAGGGCGCCATCGAGGCGCTGCGCGTCCCGGCCAACCCCCTGGACGTCCTGGCGCAGCAACTGGTCGCGATGACGGCGCTGGACACGTGGGACGTCGACGAACTGCTGGCGGTGGTGCGCCGGGCCGCGCCCTTCGCGGCGCTGCCGCACTCGGCGTTCACCGCGGTGCTGGACATGCTGGCCGGGCGCTACCCGTCCGACGCCTTCGCCGAGCTGCGCCCGCGCGTGGTGTGGGACCGGGTGGCGAACACCGTGTCGGGCCGGCCGGGCGCGCAGCGTCTGGCGGTCACCTCGGGCGGCACGATCCCCGACCGCGGGCTGTTCGGGGTGTTCCTGGCCGGCGCCGACCCGAAGAAGGGCGGCGGCCGGGTCGGTGAGCTGGACGAGGAGATGGTCTACGAGTCCCGGGTGGGCGACGTCTTCACCCTGGGCACGACCTCGTGGCGGATCGAGGACATCACCCGCGACCGGGTGCTGGTCTCGCCCGCCCCGGGGGTGCCGGGGCGGCTGCCGTTCTGGAAGGGCGACCAGCTGGGCCGTCCGCTGGAGCTGGGCCGCGCGCTCGGCGCCTTCCTGCGCGAGGTCGCCGCCCTGGCGCCGGAGAAGGGCCGGGCACGGCTGGCCGCGGCGGGCCTCGACCCGTGGGCGGTCGACAATGTGCTGGCCTACCTGGAGGAACAGCGCAAGGCCTGCGGCCACGTACCCGACGACCGCACCATCGTGGTGGAGCGCTTCCGCGACGAGCTGGGCGACTGGCGGGTGGTCGTCCACTCCCCCTTCGGCGCCCAGGTCCACGCTCCGTGGGCGCTCGCGCTGGGCGCCCGGCTCGGTGAGCGGTACGGCTTCGACGCGCAGGTGATGCACGCCGACGACGGCATCGTGCTGCGCCTGCCGGACGCGGACCTGATGGGCCTTGACCTGCTGGACGTGGACCCGGCCCGGCAGGGCGCCGAGTACGACACGGAGCAGTCACCGGTCGGTGCCGCGGACGTCGCCTTCGACAAGGGCGAGGTGGAGCAGCTGGTCACCGACCAGGTCGGCGGTTCCGCGCTGTTCGCGTCCCGCTTCCGGGAGTGCGCGGCCCGGGCGCTGCTGCTGCCCCGCCGCGACCCGGGCCGGCGCACCCCGCTGTGGCAGCAGCGCCAGCGGGCCGCGCAGTTGCTCCAGGTGGCCTCGGAGTTCGGTTCGTTCCCGATCGTGCTGGAGGCCGTCCGCGAGTGCCTGCAGGACGTCTTCGACGTCCCCGGGCTGGTCGAGCTGATGGGCGACATCGAGTCCCGCAAGGTGCGGCTGGTCGAGGTGACGACGCCCGAGCCGTCGCCGTTCGCCAAGTCGCTGCTCTTCGGTTACGTCGCGCAGTTCCTGTACGAGGGCGACTCGCCGCTGGCCGAGCGGCGCGCCGCGGCGCTCTCGCTGGACTCCCGGCTGCTCGCGGAGCTGCTGGGCCAGGCCGAGCTGCGCGAACTGCTCGACGCCGACGTCATGGTGGAGCTGGAGAGCGAGCTGCAGTGGCTCACCGAGGACCGGCGGATCAAGGGCCCCGAGGGCGTCGCCGACCTGCTGCGGGTGCTGGGCCCGCTGGACGACGCCGAGCTGGCGGCGCGGGGAGCGGAGCCGGGCTGGGCGGCCGGGCTGGAGGGCGCGCGCCGGGCGATCAGGGTCCGTGTCGCGGGCGCCGACCGCTGGGCCGCCGTGGAGGACGCCGGGCGGCTGCGGGACGCGCTCGGCACCGCGCTGCCCGTCGGGGTGCCGGAGGCCTTCACCGAGCCCGTCAAGGACCCCCTGGCGGATCTGCTGGCCCGCTACGCCCGTACCCACGGCCCGTTCACCTCGGCCGAGGCCGCCCACCGCTTCGGTCTGGGCACCGCCGTCGCCGACGGCACCCTGCACCGGCTCGCCGCGTCCGGCCGGGTCGTCCAGGGTGAGTTCCGGCCGGGCGGCGCGGGCCACGAGTGGTGCGACGCCGGCGTGCTGCGGCGGCTGCGGCGGCGCTCGCTGGCGGCGCTGCGGCACGAACTGGAACCCGTGCCGCCGACCACCCTGGCCACCTTCCTGCCGCAGTGGCAGCACGTGGGCACGCACGGCCTGCGCGGCGTCGACGGCCTGGTGCGGGCCGTGGAGCAGCTCCAGGGCGCCGCGGTGCCCGCCTCGGCCCTGGAGAAGCTCGTCCTGCCGGCCCGCGTGGCGGACTACACCCCGGCGATGCTGGACGAGCTCACCTCGGCGGGCGAGATCGTGTGGGCCGGGGCCGGCGCCCTGCAGGGCAAGGACGGCTGGCTGGCGCTGTACCTCGCCGACACCGCCCCCCTGCTGCTGCCCCAGCCGCAGCCCCTGGAGCTCTCCCCGGTGCACCACGCCGTCCTGGACGGGCTCTCCGGCGGCTACGGACTGTTCTTCCGGCAGCTCTCCGAACAGGTCCGCGCCGCCGGGCACGAGCTGTCCGATCCGGAACTCGCCGAGGTGGTCTGGGAACTGGCCTGGTCGGGCCGGCTGACCAACGACACCCTCGCACCGCTGCGCGCCCTGCTCGGCTCCGGCCGTACGGCGGGCTCCACCGCGCACCGGGCGCCGCGCGCGGTGCCCCGCGGCCGCTACGGCGCCTTCACGGCGCGTACCGGCCGCCCCGCGCCCCGGGTGACGGCCTCGCGGGGCGGCCCGCCGACGACCGCCGGTCGCTGGTCCCTGGTGCCGGCCGTGGAGTCCGACGCGACGCACCGGGCGCACGCGCTCACCCACACCCTGCTCGACCGGCACGGCGTCGTCACCCGGGGCGCGGTGGCCGCCGAGGGCGTGGAGGGCGGCTTCTCGGCCGCGTACCGCGTGCTGTCGGCCTTCGAGGAGACCGGCCAGGCGCGCCGCGGCTACGTCGTGGAGGGCCTGGGCGCGGCCCAGTTCGCGATGGACGGGGCCGTGGACCGCCTGCGGGCCATCAGCAACGCGCGGGATCGCGAGGACGCCCGGCACGACAAGGCCCGCACCGTGGTGCTGGCCGCCGCCGACCCGGCCAACGCCTACGGTGCCGCCCTGCCCTGGCCCGAGCAGCCCGCGGGGGTGACCCACCGGCCGGGACGCAAGGCGGGGGCCCTGGTCGTCCTGGTCGACGGGGAGCTCACGCTGTACGTGGAACGCGGCGGCAAGACGCTGCTGGCCTGGCCCGGCCCGTCCGGGGCGGAGGGCGACGGAGGGGGAGGCGGCGGCGCGGACGCGGAGCGGTTGCAGGCGGCCGCCGACGCGCTCGCCCTGGCCGTACGGGACGGCGCGCTCGGCCGGCTCACGGTGGAGCGCACCAACGGCGAGTCCGCTCTCACCTCGGTGCTCGGCCGCGCCCTGGAGGCGGCCGGCTTCCACGCGACACCCCGCGGCCTACGGCTGCGGGCCTGACCGGGAACCACAGACAGGAACAGGGGGATCCGTGCCCGAGGGCGACACGATCTGGCTGGCCGCGCACCGGCTGCACTGGGCGCTGGCGGGGCACGTGCTGCTCCGGGCCGATCTGCGCGTGCCCCGGCTGGCGACGGCCGACCTGTCGGGACGCCGTGTGGAGGAGGTCGTGGCCCGCGGCAAGCACCTGCTGATCCGGGTCGAGGGCGGGCTGAGCCTCCACTCGCACCTGCGCATGGACGGTTCCTGGCAGTTGTACGCGCCGGGTGAGCGCTGGCGGGGCGGCCCCGACCACCAGGTCAGGGCGGTCCTCGCCAACGCCGAGCGGGTCGCGGTCGGTTACCGGCTGCCCGTCCTGGAGCTGCTGCGCACCACCGAGGAGGACCGGGCGGTCGGCCACCTCGGCCCGGATCTGCTCGGCCCGGACTGGGATCCGCAGGAGGCGCTGCGCCGGCTGACCGCCGACCCGGCGCGGCCGGTCGGGGACGCGCTGCTGGACCAGCGCAATCTCGCCGGCATAGGCAACGTCTACAAATGCGAGTTGTGCTTCCTGCGCGGCGTCACGCCCTGGATGCCGGTCGGCGAGGTCGCCGAGCCCGAGCGGATGGTCGAGCTCGCCAGGAAACTGCTGCAGGCCAACAAGACCCGGCACGGCCACATCACCACCGGCGACACCCGGCGCGGCCGGACGCACTGGGTGTACGGCCGCGGCCGGCACGAGTGCCTGCGCTGCGGGACGGCGATCCGCGCCGCCGAACTGGGGCCGACCGGCCAGACCCGGGTGACGTACTGGTGCCCGCGCTGCCAGCGCGGTCCCGCACCCGCGCCCGCGCCCGCCCCGGGGCCACGGTCATACTGATTGACGGGCCGTCAGATCCGGTCGTACCGTCGCCGCATGACCGTACCGGCGTACGACCTCACCGGGCGCACCGCCCTGGTCACCGGCGCCGCCGGCGGGATCGGCAGGGCCTCGGCGCTGCTGCTGGCCCAGGCCGGGGCCACCGTCGTCTGCGCGGACGTGGACGGGCCCGGCGTCCGGCACACCGCCGAGCTGGCCGTGAAGGCCGGCGGCGCGGCGGAGGCCCGCACCGTGGACGTCACCGACCGCGCGCAGGTGGCGGAGGCCGTCGCGGCCACGGTGGCCGCCCACGGCCGGCTGGACGTACTGGCGGCCATCGCCGGCGTCATGCACTCCAGCACCGTCCTGGAGACCGACGACGCCGACCTGGACCGGGTGCTGTCGGTGAACTTCAAGGGGGTACTGCACTGCGCCCGCGAGGCCGCCCGCCCG
Organism: Streptomyces sp. NPDC111520; assembly: GCF_055635295.1. NCBI lineage: Bacteria > Bacillati > Actinomycetota > Actinomycetes > Kitasatosporales > Streptomycetaceae > Streptomyces > Streptomyces sp. NPDC111520. Next base: position 602,351 of record NZ_JBVKBW010000005.1, read on the forward strand.
ATGGCGGAGCGCGGTGCCGGCAGCATCGTCACCATGGCCTCCGGCGCCATCGACACCGGCGCCCGCGGGCTGCTCTGCTACAGCGTCTCCAAGGCCGCCGTCGTCCAGCTCACCCGGACCCTGGCCACGGAGCTGGGGCCCCGCGGGGTCCGGGCCAACGCCGTGGCGCCCGGCTTCGTCCGCACGCCGATGACGAGCCACTACGGCACCGGCCCGGACGGCCGCTTCGACGAGCGTGCCCAGGCCCGCGCCGAGGAGGCGCTGGTGCGCGCCGCGCCCCTGGGCCGCGTGGGCGACCCGCTGGACGTGGCGCACACCGTGCTCTTCCTGGCCTCCGACGCCTCAGCCTTCACGACCGGCCAGATCCTGCGCCCCAACGGGGGCGTCGTCATGCCCTGGTAGTGACTGACTTCGGGGTCCTGGGAGTCTTCCCGGCAGCCCTCCCGGCACCGGGCCCTCAACCTCACGGACGGCCGCCCCGCGGGCGGAGCGGGCGGATGACGATCCCCGTGACCACCGCGCCGTGTGCAGGGGGACGATGCTCAGTCCCCAGCCCCCGGCGACGACCAGGCCCTCGAAGGAGCCTGCCTGCGCGGGCTGGACGACGAGCCTCACCAGGGCCCACCACCACACCACACCCGCGACCAAAGCGATCGCCCAGCGGACCGGCCGCCGGGCCCACAGCTCGTGAAACAGGCGGAGAACAAGCATGGCCGCCTCCTTCGGAGCCCCGAGGTTGCGGCGGGAATCACCAGGGACCCAATCCCGGGCTTTCCCCGTACACAGGTGCGATCCCCTGCCCACAAGATCTCTAGACCTCCGCCGCCCCACCCCGCACGACGTTCACCCGGAAGGAGTACACGTACGGCTACTACCTGCGACATTCCGCGGCCCGAGGGCAACCCACGGCGACGGACACCGGGGCACGGACGGACCCGCCAGACCCGACGGAGCCGACGGACCCGACCGCCTAGACGTTCTCGGCCTGGAACATCCAGTGGTGCTTCTCGAGCTCGGCGGCGAGGCCGATCAGGATGTCCTGGCTCACGGGATCGGGCTTCTCCGTCGCCACGATCCCCTCGCGCACCCGCCGGATGACGGCGTCGAGCCCGGCGATCATGACCGCGACCACCTTCTCGTCCTTGATCCAGCCGTCCGGCACCTCGTCGATCCTGCTGCTCTTGGACACCGTCCCGGCGCGCCCGTCCGGCGTCACCCCGATCGCGGCCGCCCGTTCCGCGACGGTGTCGGCGTAGGTCCGCGCGGTGGTGACCACGTCGTCGAGCTGGAGGTGGACCGACCGGAACCGTGCCCCGACCACGTTCCAGTGCACCTGCTTGGCGACGAGCGACAGGTCGATGAGGTCGCTGAGGGTGTGCTGCAGGGCCTCGCCCACGATCTTGCGGTCGGCCTCGGGCAGCGTGCTCTTCACGACGGTCATGCTGCTCCTCCTCGGGAATTGCCTGGTGTCGCGGGACCACCTCCACGGCGGCCCCGCCACAAGGGCGCCTTCCCCGGATCAGCGGGCCAAACGCGGACCGGAACGCAGACGGGTACGCACACCGACCGCGGACCGGCCGCAGACCGACAGCAGCCCCCACGCAGCCCGCACGCGGACACGCCGTGGCCCCGGCCGGTTCGCGCACCGGCCGGGGCCACGGTGGGGAACTGCTTGGTGTCGCTCAGGCCGCGACGACGTCCACGGCCTCGGTGGGCGCCTTCGGCGCCTTGATGGTGACCCGCTCGTCCGGACCGGACGGTACGGACGGAACCGCGCCCAGCAGCGGCCGCATAGGCGCGGCTGCCGACTCGACAGCAGCCGACTCGGCGAGTTCGGCAAGCGCCAGATCGTCGCTGACCTCCCGCATCACCTCGGACATCGGGACGTCCAAGGCGTCACAGATCGCGGAGAGCAGTTCGGAGGAAGCCTCCTTCTGCCCTCGTTCGACCTCCGACAGATAGCCCAGGGAGACCCGGGCGGATGAGGAGACCTCACGCAGGGTGCGGCCCTGACGCTGGCGCTGCCGACGCAGCACGTCACCGAGCAGGCGACGGAGCAGAATCATCGGTGGCTCCCTCCTCGGACCGCGAATTCGCAACCTTCTTGCCCCACCGTACCGCCTCCGACACCGGCCGTGCGGGGAGCGATGACGTGTTCACTCAGGGCTGCAAACATCCCTGCCCCCCGCTGTCTTCCCTACCCTTCGCCGCCGGGGATTCGCCGGGTGTTCCCCGGCCCGTCAGAAGCGTCTGCTGCAAGAGGGTCAGAACGGCGTTCACGGTGGTGGTACGGATGGCGGCACGGTCGCCGTTCAACTGCAGTCTCTCGCACCACGAGCCGGTCGGCCCGGCGACCGCCACGAAGACCGTCCCCACCGGCTGCCCGTCCTGTGGGTCGGGGCCCGCGACACCGGTGGTGGCGAGCCCCCAGTCGGCGCGCAGCACGCGCCGCACGCCCTCCGCCATCCCCCGCGCGACGTCCGGGTCGACGGCTCCGCGTTCGGCCAGCAGCGTGCCGTCCACGCCCAGCACGTCCCGCTTGAGCTCAGTGGCGTAGGCGGTGACCGAGCCGCGGAAGGACCGGGAGGCGCCCGGTACCGAGGTCAGCTCCGCCGCCACCAGGCCGCCGGTCAGCGACTCGGCGACGGCGAGCCACTCCTGCCGCGTCTCCAGCAGTCCCAGGACCTCGGCGGCGGCGTTCACGCGCCCTGTCCCTGCTCCTCCGGGAGCGCCGGCGGGACGTCGTCCGCGGGCTCCCCCTCAGTCCCGTCCGCAGTCCCGTCCGCCCGGCGCGCGGCGGCCGTGCGCTGCGCCGCGAGCCCGGCCCGGCGCATGACGACCGCCTGGCGCACGTAGTCCAGGCCCGTCACGACCGTGAGCACCACCGCGGCGCCCATCAGCACCGCCCGCAGCGTCGCCAGCGGCCCGGTGAGGACCAGGATGTACATGCCGACGGCGACGCCCTGGGTGAGCGTCTTCAGCTTGCCGCCGCGGCTGGCCGGGATGACACCCCAGCGGATCACCCAGAACCGCATCAGGGTGATGCCCAGCTCACGGAAGAGGATCACCGCGGTGACCCACCACGGCAGGTCCCCGAGGGTGGACAGCCCGATCAGCGCCGCACCCATGATCGCCTTGTCGGCGATCGGGTCGGCGATCTTGCCGAAGTCGGTGACCAGCCCGTAGCGGCGGGCCAGCTCGCCGTCGAAGAGGTCGGTGATCATGGCGATGGCGAACGCGGCCCACGCGAAGGAGCGCCAGGCCGGGTCGTGGCCGTCCTCGTGCACCAGCAGCGCGACGAAGCCCGGCACCAGCAGCAGCCGCACCATCGTCAGGACGTTGGCGATGTTCCACAGCGACGGCCGCCGGACCGCGGTCGCCGGGACGGCGGGTGCGGACCGGTGGTCGCCGGCGGCGGACGCCGGGACTCCCGTCATCTGCGCGCCTCCTCCGTCGTGCCGAGCGGCTCCGCGACGAGGTCGACGCCTTCGGTGTCCACCACCTTCGCCGCGACGAACGTACCGGGCGCCAGGCCCGCGTGGGAGGTCAGGACGACCTGGCCGTCGGTCTCCGGCGCCTGGTGGGCGCCCCGGCCGACCGCCCCCTCCTCCTCGTCGACGGACTCGACGAGCACCTGCACCGTCGAGCCCAGCCGCTCCTCGGCACGCTGCGCGGTCAGCTCCTCGGCCAGCCGGGACACCCGGGCCAGCCGCTCGGCGACCACGTCCTCGTCGAGCTTGTCCTCGTAGCCGGCCGCCTCCGTGCCCTCCTCGTCGGAGTAGCCGAAGACGCCGATGGCGTCCAGTCTTGCGGCGCCGAGGAAGCGCTCCAGCTCCTCCAGGTCCGCCTCGGACTCGCCCGGGAAGCCGACGATGAAGTTGGAGCGGACCCCGGCCTCCGGCGCCTTGGAGCGGATGGTGTCCAGCAGCTCCAGGAAGCGCCCGGTGTCGCCGAAGCGGCGCATCGCGCGCAGCACCCCGGGGGCGGAGTGCTGGAAGGACAGGTCGAAGTACGGGGCGACCTTCGGCGTCGAGGTCAGCACGTCGATCAGGCCCGGGCGCATCTCTGCCGGCTGCAGGTAGCTGACCCGGATCCGCTCGATGCCGTCGACGGCGGCCAGTTCCGGCAGCAGCGTCTCCAGCAGCCGGATGTCGCCGAGGTCCTTGCCGTACGAGGTGTTGTTCTCGCTGACCAGCATGACCTCCTTGACGCCCTGCTCGGCCAGCCAGCGGGTCTCGCCGAGGACGTCCGAGGGGCGGCGGGAGATGAACGACCCCCGGAAGGACGGGATGGCGCAGAAGGAGCAGCGGCGGTCGCAGCCGGAGGCGAGCTTCACCGAGGCGACCGGACTGCTGTCCAGACGGCGGCGGAGCGGGGCACGCGGCCCCGAGGCGGGGGCGACGCCCTCGGGCAGGTCCTCGGGGGCGGGAGCGGGCTCCTCGGCGGTCTGCGCGTGGCCGGGCAGCGCGACCTCGCCGGCGGCCTGCCGGGCGGCCGGGCTGATCGGCAGCAGCTTGCGGCGGTCACGCGGGGTGTGCGAGGCGTGGACGCCGCCGGAGAGGATCGTCTGCAGGCGGTCGGAGATGTTCGCGTAGTCGTCGAAGCCGAGCACGCCGTCGGCCTCGGGCAGGGCCTCGGCCAGCTCCTTGCCGTAGCGCTCGGCCATGCAGCCGACCGCGACGACGGCCTGGGTGCGCCCCCGGCCCTTGAGGTCGTTGGCCTCCAGCAGGGCGTCGACGGAGTCCTTCTTGGCGGCCTCGACGAAGCCACAGGTGTTCACGACGGCCACGTCTGCGACGGCGGCGTCCTCGACGAGCTGCCACCCGTCCGCCGCCAGACGGCCGGCGAGCTCCTCGGAATCCACCTCGTTACGGGCGCAGCCGAGCGTGACAAGAGCGACGGTACGGGGTTCGGACATAGGCTCAGCCTACTTTGTCCCTGACGGGGCTCCGACGCGCAGCGGCGCCCGGCGCGGGGACTGGTGTCCCGCGCCGGGCGCCGCCGTGCCGTGCGCGCCCGTGGAACCGGGCGTCACCCTGCTTCCGGGTCGCCGGGGGTGAAGGTGAGGCGCTGGACCTGACCGGGGTCACCCGCCGGGCCGAGGTCCTTGCCGTTGACGAAGAGGTTGACCGCGCCCGCGTTGCCGATGATCAGGTTGATCTTGCTCTTGTCGGTGAAGGTCTTGGAGTCGCCCGCCTCCAGGCTGCCCTGGAAGAGCTGCCTTCCGTTGCTGTCCACCGCCTGGATCCAGCTCTTGGCGTCGGGGGCGGTGAGCTTGACGGTGACCTTGTCCGCCGGGGCGGCCGCGATCGCGCTGTCGGACTCCTCGGGCCTCGGCGCGGTGCTCGTGCGGTCACCGGACGGGGTGGCCGCCGGGCTCGCCGCGCTCGGCTTGCCCGCCACCGGCTCCTTGCCGCCGTCCTCGCCCCCGCTGAAGAGGGTGAATCCGACGAAGCCGACGACGGCGACGATCGCCGCCACCATGGCGGCGGTCCAGTTGGGGCGACGCGGCTCGGAACGCATCCGCTCCGCCTCGTACAGCGGCGCCACGGGGGTCGGGGCGGGCGCACTGCCGTGCTCCGCCGAGAACTGCTCGATCAGGGCCTCGGGATCGAGGCCCACGGCGCGTGCGATCGCCCGGATGTGGCCGCGGGCGTACACGTCGCCGCCGCAGCGGGAGAAATCGTCCTGCTCGATCGCGTGCACGATGGGCGCGCGCACACGCGTGGTGTTGCTGACCTCGTCGACGGTCAGGCCCGCGGCGACGCGGGCCTGGGCGAGGGCACGACCGACCGGGATCCGGTCGTCGGGGGGCGGGTTGCCGATGGACACGGGGGCGCCTTTCGAGCGTGTAGCCACCTGCTGGAGACTCAGTCTAGGGGGGTGTGCAAAAGGACGGGCAAGCGGGCGGGCGTTGTTTGTCCGCCATCAGGATTGCCGTCTCTCCCGGCGCCGATGACAGTCGGCCATACGCCTTCCCCCTGCACTAACTTGACGTCCGGGCGGGAGCAACGGTTGCGTCCAGCCCACTTACGAGTGAGCCACGGAATGGCTACGAACCGGCCTCGCCGCGGAGCACGGCGAGCACTCCGTCCATCTCGTCCGGCTTGACCAGTACGTCGCGGGCCTTAGACCCCTCGCTGGGGCCGACGATCCCGCGCGATTCCATCAGGTCCATGAGCCTGCCCGCTTTCGCGAAGCCGACACGCAGTTTGCGCTGGAGCATCGAAGTCGAGCCGAATTGCGTGGAGACGACGAGTTCCGCGGCCTGGCACAACAGGTCCAGGTCGTCGCCGATCTCCTCGTCGATCTCCTTCTTCGGCCCCGAGCCGACGACCACGTCGTCGCGGTAGGCGGGCGTCAACTGCGCCTTGCAGTGGGCGACGAGGGCGTGGATCTCGTCCTCGGTGACGAAGGCGCCCTGCATGCGCACCGGCTTGTTCGCGCCCATGGGCAGGAACAGCCCGTCGCCCTTTCCGATCAGCTTCTCGGCGCCGGCCTGGTCGAGGATGACCCGGCTGTCGGCGAGGGAGGAGGTCGCGAAGGCCAGCCGGGAGGGCACGTTGGCCTTGATGAGACCCGTGACGACGTCCACGCTGGGCCGCTGGGTGGCGAGCACCAGGTGGATGCCGGCGGCCCGGGCGAGCTGGGTGATGCGGACGATCGCGTCCTCCACGTCCCGCGGCGCGACCATCATCAGGTCGGCGAGCTCGTCCACGATCACCAGCAGGTAGGGGTACGGGGAGAGCTCGCGCTCACTGCCCTCCGGCGGCTTCGCCTTGCCGCTGCGCACGGCCGCGTTGAAGTCGTCGATGTGCCGGAAGCCGTAGGCGGCCAGGTCGTCGTAGCGCAGGTCCATCTCGCGCACGACCCACTGCAGCGCCTCGGCCGCCCGCTTGGGGTTGGTGATGATCGGGGTGATGAGGTGCGGGATGCCCTCGTACGCGGTCAGCTCGACGCGCTTGGGGTCCACCAGGACCATCCGCACCTCGTCGGGCGTGGCACGCGCCAGGATCGAGGTGATCAGGCAGTTGATGCAGGACGACTTGCCGGACCCGGTGGCCCCCGCGACGAGGATGTGCGGCATGCGCGCGAGGTTGGCCATGACGTAGCCGCCCTCGACGTCCTTGCCGAGGCCCACCGTCATCGGGTGCTCCTCGCCGGCGGCGTCCGCCGAGCGCAGCACGTCGCCGAGGTTGACCATCTCCCGGTCGCTGTTGGGGATCTCGATGCCGACCGCCGACTTGCCGGGGATCGGGCTGATGATCCGCACGTCCGGACTGGCCACGGCGTAGGCGATGTTCTTGGCCAGCGCCGTGATCCGCTCGACCTTGACGGCCTGGCCGAGTTCCACCTCGTAACGCGTCACCGTCGGGCCGCGGGTGAACCCGGTGACCCGGGCGTCCACCTTGAACTGGGAGAAGACGCTCGTCAGCGACTCGACCACGGCGTCGTTGGCGGCGCTTCGGGTGCGCCCGGGACCGCCGCGCTCCAGCAGGTCCAGGGAGGGCAGGCCGTAGGTGATGTCGCCGGACAACTGGAGTTGCTCGGCGCGCGGCGGCAGCGGCGCGCCCTGCTCGGGCGCGGCGGCCTTGGTGAGGTCGGGCACGGAGGGGCCCGCGGTGTCCTCGCCGGCGCCTTCCTCCGCGGTGTCCCGGCGTTGCGGCAGGGACTGGCTGACGAGGTCCGCCACGACCGAGGAGCCGGGCACACCGTAGGTGAGGGCACCGTCGAGGTCGGCGGCGACACCGTAGGCGAGGCCGACCGCGTCCAGGCCGTCGCCGGGCGTGAGATCGGGCAGGTCCGTCCGCTCCTGGCGGCGCCTGGAGGAGCGGCGGCGCGACCCCTCCCCGCCGTCCCGGGAGCCGGTCTCCTCCTCCAGCAGGTCGCTGAAGGGCACGGCGTCGTCCTCCGCCGGCGTGGTGCCCTCCTCCTCCACCAGGCCCAGCCGGATGCCGAGTTCGCGCAGCCGCCGGGGAATGGAGTTGACCGGGGTCGCGGTGGTGACCAGCAGCCCGAAGAAGGTGAGCAGCGCCAGCAGCGCCACCGCGAGCGGCGCGCCGACGGTGTAGTCCAGCGGCGCGGACGCCGCCCAGCCGATCAGACCGCCGGCGTCGCGGATCGCGTCGGCGCCCTGGCTGCGGCCGGGGGCACCGCAGCCGATGTGCACCAGCCCCAGCACGCCGACGCTGAGGGTGGTCAGGCCGATGACGATGCGTCCGTTGGCCTCGGACTTCTGCGGATGGCGCATCAACCGCCACACGATGGCCCCGACGAGGAACGGCACGAGCAGGTCCAGCCGTCCGAACAGCCCGGTGATCAGTATTTCGACGAGGTCGCCCACCGGACCGCGCAGGTCCGACCAGGTACCGGTGGCCACGACCAGCGCGAGGCCGAGCAGCAGCAGCGCCAGCCCGTCCTTGCGGTGCGCCGGGTCGAGCCCGCGCGCGCCGCGCCCGACGCCGCGGAAGAGGGCGCCCACGGTGTGCGCCAGGCCGAGCCACACCGCCCGTGCGAGCCGGTAGACGCCCCCGGTCGGGGACGGCGCGGCCTTCGGCGCGGGTTTGGCCGCCGCCGCCTTGGCAGGCGGCTTCTTGGCCGCCGCCGCCTTCTTCGCGGGGGCCTTCTTCGCCGCGGGCTTGGCCGCAGGTTTGGCGGCAGCCTTCTTGGCGGTGCCGGACGTACGTGAGGCCATGGTGGTGAGGTTACCGTTCCGCCCCGCACACGACACGTGTGGCCACGCATACCGCCATTCGTGTCGTGCCCCTGGTGCGCCAAGGATGACCCTGCATCAACTGGCGCACACGCTTCACTCTTGCGGGGGAATCTTCTTGTCGCCGCCGCCCGTGCCCGGCTCCAGCGCGTCCAGCGCGCGGCGCAGCCCGGTCAGCTTGCGCTCCAGGTGCGCGGCGGTGGCCACCGCCGCGGCGTCCGCGGACTCGTCCAGCTGCTTGGACAGCGCCTCCGCCTGCTCCTCCACGGCGGCGAGCCGCGCGGAGAGCTCGGCGAGCAGGCCGACGGGCTCCTTGGCGCCGTTGCCGCCGGAGCGGGCGCCCTGTTCCAGCTGCAGCCGGAGCAGGGCGGCCTGCTCGCGCAACTGGCAGTTCTTCATGTAGAGCTCGACGAAGACCGAGACCTTCGCGCGCAGCACCCACGGGTCGAAGGGCTTGGAGATGTAGTCCACCGCGCCGGCCGCGTAACCGCGGAAGGTGTGGTGCGGCCCGTGGTTGATGGCGGTCAGGAAGATGATCGGGATGTCGCGGGTGCGCTCGCGCCGCTTGATGTGCGCGGCGGTCTCGAAGCCGTCCATGCCCGGCATCTGGACGTCGAGCAGGATCACCGCGAAGTCGTCGGTGAGCAGCGCCTTGAGCGCTTCCTCCCCGGACGATGCCCGCACCAGGGTCTGATCGAGCGCGGAGAGGATGGCCTCCAGCGCCAGCAGATTCTCCGGCCGGTCATCGACCAGGAGGATCTTGGCCTTCTGCACCATGGCCCGCCCTCCTCGCCCCGGCACTGCACCGGTCGCCGCCCCCATGGACGACTCCTGAGTGCCGCCCGTCCTTGTGCCGGTCATGGTAGCCGCACCCCGCTGTCCGCCACACCCTGTCACCGCCATGTCACTGTGCACGTAGCAGAAACGCAAGCGGAGACCAGAAGGTTCCCAGAATCCCGCACTCCCACACCTCTTCACACACGCCGAGTCATGGACATTCACCGTCCGTTGCCCCGTCGGTCACCCAACGTGGCGCCGACGCGGCGTCACCTGGACTGCATCCACTGCTCCATCACCGCGAGGAGGTGGTCGGTGTCCACCGGCTTGGCCACGTAGTCGGACGCCCCGGACTCGATGCTCTTCTCCCGGTCGCCCTTCATCGCCTTCGCCGTCAGCGCGATGATCGGCAACCCGGCGAACTGGGGCATCCTGCGGATCGCCGCCGTGGTCGCGTAACCGTCCATCTCGGGCATCATGATGTCCATCAGGACCACCGCGACGTCGTCGTGCTGCTCCAGGACCTCGATCCCCTCCCGGCCGTTCTCGGCGTACAGCACGGTCAGCCCGTGCTGTTCCAGCACGCTGGTCAGGGCGAAGACGTTGCGGATGTCGTCGTCGACGATGAGCACCTTCTCACCGCTGAACCCGCCCGCGAAGCCGGTGTACGCGTCGCTGTGCGCGCCCTCCACCCACGACTCGGGCAGCGCGGTGCGCTCGACCGGCCCCGGGGCCGCCGCGGGCCGCTGCGCCGCCGAACGCCGGCGCAGCCGCGCCAGGCTGCTGCCCGCGCCCCGCCCGCGTACGGCGACGTGGCCGTGGGCGGGGGCGTGCAGCGGCTCGGGCGGCGCCCCTTCGAGTTCCGCGGCCTCGCCGCCGGGGAGCTGCGGGTAGCCCTGGGGCGGCAGTTCCGTGGTGTTGAGCGGCAGGTAGAGGGTGAAGGTCGAGCCGCGGCCGGGCTGGCTGTCGGCATGGATCTCGCCGCCGAGCAGCCGGGCGATCTCCCGGCTGATGGACAGGCCCAGGCCCGTACCGCCGTACTTGCGGCTGGTGGTGCCGTCCGCCTGCTTGAACGCCTCGAAGATGACCCGCATCTTGCTCGCGGCGATGCCGATGCCCGTGTCGGTCACCGAGAAGGCGATCAGCGGCTCGTCCGCGCCCCGCAGCGAGCCGGACTCCAGCAACTGCTCCCGGATCGCCTGCGGCACGTCGGGACCGGCCGGCCGGATGACCAGCTCGACGGAGCCGCTGTCGGTGAACTTCACCGCGTTCGACAGCAGGTTGCGCAGCACCTGCAGCAGCCGCTGCTCGTCGGTGTGGAGCGTGGCGGGCAGCTCCGGGGAGACCCGCACCGAGAAGTCCAGGCCCTTCTCCGCGGTGAGCGGGCGGAAGGTGGCCTCCACGTAGTCGACCAGCTGCACGAGGGCGATGCGGGTCGGGCTGACGTCCATCTTGCCCGCCTCGACCTTGGACAGGTCCAGGATGTCGTTGATGAGCTGCAGCAGGTCCGAGCCGGCGCCGTGGATCGTCTCGGCGAACTCGACCTGCTTCGGGGAGAGGTTGCCCTCGGCGTTGTCCGCGAGCAGCTTGGCCAGGATGAGCAGCGAGTTGAGCGGGGTGCGCAGCTCGTGCGACATGTTGGCCAGGAACTCGGACTTGTAGCGCATCGAGACCGCCAGCTGCTCGGCGCGCTCCTCCAGGACCTGCCGGGCCTCCTCGATCTCGGTGTTCTTCACCTCGATGTCCCGGTTCTGGCGGGCCAGCAGCTCCGCCTTCTCCTCCAGCTCCGTGTTGGAGATCTCCAGCTGCTTCTGCCGACTCTCCAGCTCCGCCGACCGCTCCCGCAGCTGCTCGGTCAGCTCCTGCGACTGCTCCAGCAGGTACTCGGTCTTGGTGTTCACGCTGATGGTGTTCACGCTGACCGCGATCATGTCGGTGATCTGGCCGAGGAAGTCCTTCTGGATCTGCGTGAGCGGCTGGAAGGAGGCCAGCTCCATCACGCCCAGCACCCGGTCCTCGAACACCACCGGAAGCACGATGACGTGGGCCGGCGGCGCCTCGCCGAGGCCGGAGGAGATCCTCAGGTAACCCGGCGGCACGTCCTCCACCAGGATGGAGCGCTTCTCGACCGCGGCCGTGCCGATCAGGCCCTCACCGGGCAGGAAGACGGTCGGCATCGTCCGCTTGGAGAAGCCGTACGAGCCGCTCAGCCGCAGCTCGTAGCCCTCGTCGATCTCCTCCCCGCCGGAGGGCTCCTCCGCGATGAAGAAGGCGCCGTGCTGGGCGGAGACCACCGGGGTCAGCTCGCTCATGATGAGCGCCGCCACGTCGTTGAGGTCGCGGCGGCCCTGCATCAGACCGGAGATGCGGGCGAGGTTGCCCTTGAGCCAGTCCTGCTCCTTGTTGGCGAGCGTGGTCTCGCGGAGCCTGACGATCATGGTGTTGATGTAGTCCTGGAGCTCCAGGATCTCGCCCGCCGCGTCCACGTCCGTACGGATGTTGAGGTCGCCGCGGGTCACCGCGGTGGCCACCTGGGCGATGTTGCGCACCTGACGGGTCAGGTTGTTCGCCATCAGGTTCACCGATTCGGTGAGGTCCTTCCAGATGCCCGAGACGCCCGGCACGCGCGCCTGGCCGCCCAGGCGGCCCTCGGTGCCCACCTCGCGGGCCACCCGGGTCACCTGGTCACCGAAGGCCGACAGCTGGTCGACCATCGTGTTGATGGTCGTCTTCAGCTCCAGGATCTCGCCGTGCGCGTCGACGTCGATCTTCTTGGACAGGTCGCCGCGGGCCACCGCGGTGGTGACCATGGCGATGTTGCGGACCTGGCCGGTCAGGTTGGAGGCCATGTTGTTCACCGACTCGGTCAGGTCCTTCCACGAGCCGGACACGCCCGGCACGCGGGCCTGGCCGCCGAGGATGCCGTCGGTGCCCACCTCGCGGGCCACCCGGGTCACCTCGTCACCGAAGGCGGAGAGCGTGTCGACCATCGTGTTGATGGTCTCGGCGAGCTGGGCGACCTCGCCGCGCGCCTCGACGGTGATCTTCTTGGTGAGGTCGCCGTTGGCGACGGCGGTGGCGACGGAGGAGATCGAACGCACCTGGCTGGTCAGGTTGTTGGCCATCAGGTTGACGTTGTCGGTGAGGTCCTTCCAGATGCCGGAGACGTCGCGCACCCGCGCCTGGCCGCCCAGCTGACCCTCGGTGCCCACCTCGCGGGCCACCCGGGTCACCTCGTCACCGAAGGCGGAGAGCTGGTCGACCATCGTGTTGACGGTGGTGACCAGGGCGAGGATCTCGCCCTTGGCGTCGACGGTGATCTTCTTGGACAGGTCGCCCTGGGCGACCGCGGTGGTGACCTCGGCGATGTTGCGGACCTGCATGGTGAGGTTGTTCGCCATGAAGTTGACGGACTGCGTGAGGTCCTTCCAGGTGCCCGACACGCCCTTCACCTCGGCCTGGCCGCCCAGGATGCCCTCGGTGCCCACCTCGCGGGCCACCCGGGTCACCTGCTCGGCGAAGGACGACAGCTGGTCGACCATCGTGTTGAGGACGTTCTTGAGCTCCAGGATCTCGCCGCGCGCGTCGACGTCGATCTTCTGGGAGAGGTCACCGCGGGCCACCGCGGTCGCCACCTGGGCGATGTTGCGGACCTGGGCGGTCAGGTTGCCCGCCATGCCGTTCACGGAGTCGGTGAGGTCCCGCCACACGCCGGCGACGCCCGGCACCTGCGCCTGGCCGCCGAGCCGGCCCTCGGTGCCCACCTCGCGGGCCACCCGGGTCACCTGCTCGGCGAACGAGGACAGCTGGTCGACCATCGTGTTGATGGTGTTCTTCAGCTCCAGGATCTCGCCGCGCGCGTCGACGTCGACCTTCTGGGAGAGGTCACCGCGGGCCACCGCCGTCGTCACCTGGGCGATCTGGCGCACCTGCGAGGTGAGGTTGCCCGCCATGAAGTTGACGGAGTCCGTCAGCTCCTTCCACACGCCGCTGACGCCGTCGACCCGGGCCTGACCGCCGAGGCGGCCCTCCGTGCCCACGTCCCGGGCCATGCGCGTGACCTGTCCGGCGAACGAGGACAGCTGGTCCACCATGCGGTTCACGGTGTTCTTCAGCTCCAGCATCTCGCCGGAGACGTCCACCGTGACCTTCTGCGACAGGTCGCCGTTGGCGACCGCCGTCGTCACCTGCGCGATGTTGCGGACCTGGCCGGTCAGGTTGCGGAACGCGGTGTTCACCGAATCGGTGAGGTCCTTCCACAGACCCGCCGCACCCGGCACCTGCGCCTGGCCGCCCAGCTCGCCCTCGACGCCTACCTCACGCGCCACCCGGGTCACCTCGGCACCGAAGGCCGACAGCTGGTCCACCATCGTGTTGACGGTGTTCTTCAGCTCCAGCATCTCGCCGGAGACGTCCACCGTGACCTTCTGCGACAGGTCGCCGTTGGCGACCGCCGTCGTCACCTGCGCGATG
>NZ_JBVKBW010000005.1:616410-622202 GCF_055635295.1 Streptomyces sp. NPDC111520
ATGTCCCGCACCTGGCCGGTCAGGTTGCGGAACGCGGTGTTCACCGAATCGGTGAGGTCCTTCCAGGTGCCCGCCGCGCCCGGCACCTGCGCCTGGCCGCCGAGCCGGCCCTCCGCGCCGACCTCGCCGGCCACCCGGGTCACCTCGTCGGCGAAGGTGCGCAGCGTCTCGGTCATCGCGTTGACGGTCTCGGCGAGCTGCGCGACCTCGCCGCGCGCGCCGATGGTGATCTTCTGCGACAGGTCGCCGTTGGCGACCGCGGTGGTCACCTGGGCGATGTCGCGCACCTGGGCCGTCAGGTTGCCGGCCATCAGGTTGACGGAGTCCGTGAGGTCCTTCCACACGCCGTCGACCCCGGCCACCTTGGCCTGGCCGCCCAGCTGGCCCTCGGTGCCCACCTCACGCGCGACGCGGGTCACCTCGGCCGCGAAGGAGGAGAGCTGGTCCACCATCGTGTTGACGGTGTTCTTCAGCTCCAGCATCTCGCCGGCCACGTGCACGGTGACCTTGCGCGACAGGTCGCCCTTGGCGACCGCCGTCGTGACGAGGGCGATGTCACGCACCTGGGCCGTCAGGCGGGACGCCATCGTGTTGACCGAGTCCGTGAGGTCCTTCCACGAACCGGACATGCCGCGCACCCGCGCCTGCCCGCCCAGCTTGCCCTCGGTGCCGACCTCGCTCGCCACCCGGGTCACCTCGTCGGTGAACGTGGACAGCTGGTCGACCAGCCCGTTGACGGTACGGCCGACCTTGAGGAACTCGCCGCGCAGCGGGTGCCCGGAACCGTCGGCACCCTGCGCGCGCAGGTCCATCCGCTGCTCCAGGTCGCCCTCCGCCACCGCCGACAGCACCCGGCCGACCTCGGACATGGGGCGCACGAGGTCGTCCACGAGCGCGTTGGAGGCGTCGATGGCCGCCGCCCAGGCGCCCTCGCATGCCCCCGTCTCCAGGCGCTCCGCGAGCTTGCCCTCGCGGCCCACGACCCGCCGCACCCGCGCCAGCTCCCCGGTCAGGTGCTGGTTGCGGTCGGCGACCTCGTTGAACACGGCGGAGATCTCCGCCATGACGCCGTCGCCCGTGACCGTCAGCCTCTTGCGGAAGTTGCCGTCCCGCATGGACTCCAACGCCGACAGCAGCCGGTGCAGGGCCGCCGAGTCGACCTCTACGGTCCCCGTACCGGCCCCGCCCGTACGCGACCGCGCGTTCTTGACCCGTGCGGAACCGCCCCGCTTCGCCGCGGATGCCGCGCCGCCTCGCGCCGATGCGCCAGACTCCACCGTGTCCCTCCCGGAGGGTCGACCGACCTGCAGGTGCCTCGTTCAGGCATGACCAGTGTTTCACCATGCCCGGGCCCGGCCATAACAGTTCGGCAGCATCGCATATGACCGGCGTCATGATCGGGGCAGGAACACCCCCAACCGGCACACACGCGGTCGCCGGGGGTAAGTAACCTGGCATGCGGTTGCCCACCTTGGGCCGGGCGTACACCTCGAAGTGGGGGCCGGTGGTGACAGTACAGCGGACGACAAACGGTGACGTCCCGGGACAAACAAGGAGATCCGTGATCACGGCGCGGGCAGCGGCCACCTTCGAACCCGTGGGACGCTCGGTCGCCACCGCACGCGCGTTCGTCCGCGACACGCTGCAGGGCTGGGGCTTCTCCGAGGTCGTCGACGACGCCGTCGTCCTCACCAGTGAACTCGTCACCAACGCCGTGGTCCATGCCGGTACCGCGGCGGACGTCCAGTGCCTGCGCTTCGAGTCCGCCGTACGGATCGAGGTCGCCGACCGCTATCCGGAACGTGAGCTTCCTCTCCACGACGCCAAGAAGCAGATCCACCCCGACCACGAGGGCGGCCGCGGGCTGCTGCTCTGCTCGGCGCTGGCCAGCCGGTGGGGCGTGGAGTACACCGCCGCCAACAAGCACGTCTGGTTCCGCCTGGAACTCCCGCAGCGCCCCGCCGGCACCCGTTCCGCGGGCCCGGCCCTGCCCGTCCAGGCGCTGCCGCTCGCCGACGAACGGGTCCGCGTCGCCGTCGTCCAGGTCGACCGCGGCGGCATCATCACCCGCTGGAACCAGGACGCCGCCGAGCTCTTCGGCCACGCCGGCGACCAGGTGACCGGCAAGCCGCTCGGCGACTTCGCCGCCTGGCCGCAGACCCCCGGCACCGGCCACGGCATCGCCGAGGCCCTGCGGCTGTCCCGCTGGGAGGGCAGCTACGGCCTCCGCGGCGCCGACGGGCGGATCCTCCCCGTCTACGGCACGCACCTGCGGGTCCGCGACTCCTCCGGCGAGCCGTCCACCGTGTGCCTGCTGGTGCGCGAGGACGAGCGGGCCGTCCTGCAGAACCCGGGCCGCGGCATGATCGCCGTCGAGGGCGGCGCCGAACGCGGCAAGGCCGTGGACCCCTTCGAGTCCTTCATCGGCTCCCCCGCCCCCGACGACCTCGACGGGCTGCTGCAGCGCACCGTCGAGCGCGCCCGCGACATGCTCGACGGCGACGCCGCCTACCTGCTGCTCGCCACCGACGACGAGACCGAACTGGAGGTGCGGGCCTCCACCGGTCTGCCCTCCGCGCGGCAGCGCTTCGCGCGGGTCCCCGTCGAGGCCGGCACCGGCCGCTACGGAAGCGCCCGCATGCCCGCCGTCCACGAGGACCTCACGGCGGTGCCCGGCGCCGTCCCGCTGCTCGCCGGCACCGGCATGCGCTCCGTCGTCACCGTCCCCCTCAAGGTCGAGGGCCGCCTCACCGGTTCGCTGGGCGTCGCCGCCGAGAGCCCCGGCCGCTACACCAACGAGGAGGCGCTGCGGCTGCAGTTCGCCGCCGACCGCATCGCGCTGGCGGTGGAGAGCGCGCGCCTGACCGAGCTGGAACGGCTGCGCCGCGGCTCGCTGTCCTTCCTGGTGGAGGCCTCCGACCTGCTCGCCGGCACCCTGGAACGCGACCAGACGCTCGCCCTGATGGCCCAGATGACGGTGCCGACCCTGGCCAACTGGTGCGCCGTCTACACGATCGCCGACCAGGCCTCGGAGCCCGAACTCGCCTTCGTCCTCCACGAGGACGAGGACCGCATCGACGGCATCAAGGCCCTGCTCTCCCGCGTCGCCCCTCCCGAACCCGACCCCACCCCCGGGGCCCGGGTGTGGACCGCACCGGCCGACGCGGCGCACTCCACGGCCCTGCGCGCCTCCCTGCGCAGCCTGGGCCTCGGCGACGCCGCACGGCCCGCCACGGGCCCCGGCACGGCCCTGGCGACCGCGGCGGCCGTCGGCGGCGAGACGGTCGTCCTGCCGCTGGTGGCCCGCAACCGCGTCATCGGCATGCTCACCCTCGGCAAGTCCGCCGACGAGCGCTTCCGCCAGGAGATCCTGGAACTCGCCGAGGACCTGTCGCGCCGGGCCGCCCTCGCCCTGGACAACGCCCGCCTCTACAGCGAGCGCACGGCCATCAGCCAGTCCCTCCAGCGCAGCCTGCTGCCCCCCGGCCTGCCGGTGATCCCCGGCGTCGAGGTCGAGGTGGTCTACCGCGCCGCAGGCGAGGGCAACGAGGTCGGCGGCGACTTCTACGACGTGTTCCCGATCCGCGACGGCTGCTGGGGCTTCGCCATCGGCGACGTGTGCGGCACGGGCCCCGAGGCCGCCGCCGTAACCGGTCTCGCCCGGCACGCGCTGCGCCTGCTCGCCCGTGAGGGCTTCAGCGGCCCGTCCGTCCTGGAGCGCCTCAACGCGGCCATCCTGGACGAGGGGGCCCGCAGCCGCTTCCTCACCCTCCTCTACGGCGAGATGTGGCCGCAGAGCGACGGCAGCGCCGTCCTGAAGGTGGTGTGCGCAGGGCACCCGCTGCCGCTGCGCCTGCGGCAGAGCGGCGTCGTCGAACCCGCCGCGGAGCCGCAGCCGCTGCTCGGCGTCATCGAGGACCTCGAACTCGTCGAGCAGACCGTCACCCTCGACCCCGGCGACGTCCTGCTCTGCGTCACCGACGGCGTCACAGAACGCCGCGAGGGCACCCGCATGCTCGGCGACGACGGCCTCGCCGACGTCCTGGCGACGTGCACGGGCCTCACCGCCGGCGCCGTCGCGGCCCGCATCCAGCGCGCCGTCGAGCGCTTCGCATCGGACGCACCGTCCGACGACATGGCCATCCTCTCGATGCGCGTCCCGGAACTGCCCGCCTAGCGGGGCCGGTCCGCGCAGAGCCCCGGAAAAGGTAAAGACCCCCGCCGTGACGGCGGGGGCCTTTACTCATCAGAGCCCCAATACGGAATCGAACCGTAGACCTTCTCCTTACCATGGAGACGCTCTGCCGACTGAGCTATTGGGGCGCGTCGACGTGAAGGATCTTAACCCATCCCGGTCCCGGTTCGGAAATCCGCTCGACGTACGGACCCACCGGAACGGCCGGGGATCAGAGCAGGCCGCCGAGCGTGTTGCACGCCGCGGCCATCCGCTCCAACTCCTTCTCCGTCAAACCCGGGTGGACGGGCAGCGACAGCGTCTCGCCGGCCGCCTTCTCGGTACGCGGCAGGTACGAACTCGACCGGTACTCCGGGAGCCGGTGCACGGGCGTCGGGATGCTCACGTTCGCCTGAACGCCCCGCGCGGCCAGGGCCATCGCGAACGCGTCCCGGTCCGGCCGACCGTTCCCCGGTATGCGCACCGTGTAGCGGTGGTAGACGTGGTGGGCGCCGGGCTCCACGTACGGCACCAGGACCCCGGTCAACGCCGAGTCAAGGTAGCGGCAGTTGGCCCGCTGCCGGGCGACGGCACCGGCGAGCTTCGCCAGCGCCCCCCGGCCCACGGCCGCCTTGCGGTCGGTGATGCGGGCCCGGGCGTGGACGGTGTCCCGAAGCCGCTTGACGGCACTGGCCAGTTCGGGGTGCTCCGTGGTGACCACGGCACCCTCATCGACGGAGAACACGCTCAGCACGCCGTAGGTGCCGACCCGGCGGCCGGCCAGCGTGGCCGCCTGGGCCTGGGTGGCGTCCTCGACGATCGCCAGGCCGTGCCGGGCGGCGATGTCGGTGATCTGGTCGACGGCCGCGGGGTGCCCGAAGAGGTGCACCGGGAGGATGGCCACCGTGAGGGGCGTGATCGCGGCGGCGACGGCCTCCGGGTCGAGGCAGAACGTCAGCGGGTCGATGTCGGCGAAGACCGGCACCGCACCGACCTGCCGCACGGCGGCCGCGGTCTCCACGGGCGCGAACGACGGCAGGATCACTTCCTCGCCGGCGCCGATGCCGAGCGAGAGCAGCGCCAGCTGCAACGCGGAGGTCGCCGAATCCACGGCAACGGTATGACGCCCGTCCACCGCCGACGAGAACTCGTCCTCCAACGCGGCTACTTCAGCACCCTGAACCAGGAACTGCTGCATCAGGCTCACCTCCACTTACCCGGTCCGGCAAGGATCACCGCGGCGGGTGATGCGTTGCTGATCTGAACATGAACAACGGGTGTGGATACGCCAAAGAGCCGTGCCCCCGGACTGGGTCCGGGGGCACGGCTCTGAATGATTGTTCGGCGGCGTCCTACTCTCCCACAGGGTCCCCCCTGCAGTACCATCGGCGCTGAAAGGCTTAGCTTCCGGGTTCGGAATGTAACCGGGCGTTTCCCTAACGCTATGACCACCGAAACACTATGAAACTTTCGAACCAACGGTTCGTTGTTTCAGAACTACACAGTGGACGCGAGCAACCTATGGACAAGCCCTCGGCTTATTAGTACCGGTCAGCTCCACCCATTACTGGGCTTCCACATCCGGCCTATCAACCCAGTCGTCTACTGGGAGCCTTAA